>NZ_JACYXC010000001.1:4249334-4856382 GCF_016031615.1 Streptomyces pactum | reverse complement strand
ATGGTGCTCGGGCGGCATACGACGAACTCTGTTCAGTTCTGGTGCTGCTGTGGTTCCGCACCCGTGAAGGTACGGATGTGCCGTATGCGGGGCCTGACAGGAACCACACCCTGCCGGATCGCGACGCCCCGAAGCAATTCCACGTTGCGTGGGAAAGCTCACACCGCCACGGCGCCCGCGTCTTCCCGGAACCACTGACACAGCAAGGCGCCGCACGGCTAAGCTACTTCGCTTTCCGTGCGGCGCCTGCACCGCATACACCCTATGAGGTGAAGTGTCCGTCATCGTTCACACCGACGAATGACGACACCCTTCCTGAATCGCGAAAATCCGGCTAACTCCCGAATCTCCGTTCAGATATGTACGTCCTCCAGCATTTCGGTCACCAGTGCCGCGATGGGCGAGCGCTCCGAGCGGGTGAGGGTGACGTGTGCGAAGAGCGGGTGACCCTTCAGCTTCTCCACCACCGCGACGATGCCGTCGTACCGGCCGACCCGGAGGTTGTCCCGCTGCGCGACGTCGTGGGTGAGCACCACGCGGGAGTTGGCACCGATCCGCGACAACACCGTGAGCAGGACGTTCCGCTCCAGTGACTGCGCCTCGTCCACGATGACGAAGGCGTCGTGCAGCGAACGCCCCCGGATGTGGGTGAGCGGCAGCACCTCCAGCATGCCGCGCGAGACGACCTCCTCGATCACGTCCGCCGTGGTCACCGCGGAGAGGGTGTCGAAGACCGCCTGGGCCCACGGGTTCATCTTCTCGGCCTCGGTGCCCGGCAGGTAGCCCAGCTCCTGGCCGCCGACCGCGTACAGCGGACGGAAGATCATCACCTTCCGGTGCTGCCGGCGCTCCAGCACCGCCTCCAGCCCCGCGCACAGCGCCAGCGCCGACTTGCCGGTGCCCGCCCGGCCGCCCATCGAGACGATGCCCACCTCGGGGTCGAGGAGCAGGTCGAGCGCGATCCGCTGCTCGGCGCTGCGGCCGTGGATGCCGAACGCCTCCCGGTCGCCGCGCACCAGCCGGACCCGTCCGTCCGCGGCCACCCGGCCCAGCGCCTTGCCGCGCTCGGACTGGAGCACCAGTCCGGTGTGGACCGGCAGCCCGGCGGCCTCCGGCAGGTACGCCGTCTCGGTGGTGAACAGGTCGTCGATCTGCTCCGCGCTCACCGACAGTTCCGTCATTCCGGTCCACCCGGAGTCGGTGATGGCCAGCTCGGCACGGTACTCCTCGGCCAGCAGTCCGACCGAGGACGCCTTGATGCGCAACGGCAGGTCCTTGGAGACGACCGTGACGTCGTACCCCTCGGCCTGCAGGTTCCTGGCCACCGCCAGGATCCGCGAGTCGTTGTCGCCGGTCCGGCCGCCGTGGGTGAGGAAGGCGGCGGGCAGGACACCCGGGTCGGAGTGGTTGAGCTCGACGCGCAGCGTGCCGCCCAGGTCGCCGATCGGGATGGGGGCGTCGAGGCGGCCGTAGCGGATGCGGTACTCGTCCAGCAGGCGCAGTGCCTGCCGGGCGAAGTAACCCAGCTCCGGGTGGTGCCTCTTGGCCTCCAGCTCCGTGACCACCACGACCGGCAGCACGACTTCGTGCTCGTCGAAGCGGGCCATGGCGTTCGGGTCGGCCAGCAGGACGCTGGTGTCGAGGACATAGGTGCGCCGGTCGTGCTGGCGGCGCTTTGTGCTGGTCACCACGGGTGGACGAACCCCCTCGGGAGAGGTCGGGTGCGACTGCGTCGCGGGAGTGGGGTGTCCCCGTCGCAAGCGGGGGGACGGACCGGGCGGGGCCCTGGGCGGGGCCGAGCGCACCGGCCCTCGCGCCTGCGCACGATCCGCACATCGTCGTCACGCAAAGGGCCTCCCGGGCGGGCGGCCCCAATGCCGCCCGCTGGTGCCGGACGCCCGTGGGCGGGCGTCGACTTGTAGGGATATTCCCCTGCAGCCGGATCCACATGCCTTGGCATATGCAACACGTGGGTGAACATTCATGTATCGGGCCCGGTGGGGCGCCGCGCCGGGCCCCCGGGCGGGCGGCGCGGCCCCCGGTACGGCGCCGCTGACGTCGGGTTTCCCGCCACCGGACGCGGTCGGCCGCGGCGGGCGGAGCGCCGGCCGGACACCGGCGGAGGAGTGACGGAGCGGCGGCGGAGCGGGGCGCGCCACCGGCCCGGCGGCCGGGCGGACGGGAGGCGGTACGGAGGCCGTCCTCGGCCGGGGGGCGGGTGCGGCGCCGCGGGCGCGGCCGGAGCGGTGCCGGCGGGAGTGTGCCGGCGGGAGCGGCGGGCGATGTCCGGAGCGACGGGGCGGCCCGCGGGCCCGGTGGCGGGACGTCACGCGGATGCCGGGCCCCCGCGGGCGCCGGAGCGTGGAGGGCCGGGTGCCGGACGAGCCGCCTCCCGTCAGGGCCCTGAGGGCGGCACGAAGGCGGGGGCCGGAGCCCGGACGGGCTCGCGGGGGGCCGGGCGGGCCCCGGCGGCGGCAGGGTGGGGTCAGCTGCCGTACCGGCGGTGGCGCGCCGCGTAGTCCCGCAGCGCCCGCAGGAAGTCCACCTTGCGGAAGGCGGGCCAGAAGACCTCGCAGAAGTAGTACTCCGAGTGCGCGCTCTGCCAGAGCATGAAACCGGACAGCCGCTGCTCACCGCTGGTGCGGATCACCAGGTCGGGGTCGGGCTGGCCCCGGGTGTAGAGGTGCTCGGAGATCATGTCGATGTCCACCGTCTCGGCCAGCTCCTCCATCGAGGTGCCCCGGTCCGCGTGGTCCAGCAGCAGCGAGCGGACCGCGTCCGCGATCTCCTGCCGGCCGCCGTACCCGACGGCGACGTTGACGAGTATCCCCCTGATGTGGTCGGTGGCCTGCTCGGCTTCCTTGAGCACCGTCTGGGTGCGGGCCGGGAGCAGGTCCATGGTGCCGACGTGGTGGACCCGCCAGCGGCCGTCGGCGGCCAGGTTGCGCACCGTGTCCTCGATGATGCCGAGCAGCGGGGTGAGCTGTTCCTCCGGACGGCTGAGGTTGTCCGTGGAGAGCAGCCAGAGGGTGACCACCTCGACGTCGGTCTCGGCGCACCAGCCCAGCAGGTCGTGGATCTTGTTGGCGCCGGCCCGGTGGCCCTGCTCGTAGGTGAGGCCGTCGGCCCTGGCCCAGCGGCGGTTGCCGTCGAGGATGACACCGATGTGCTTGGGCACCTGGGCGTGGTCGAGGCGGCCTTCCACCCGGCGTGCGTAGAGCCCGTACACCAGGTCGCGCAGCTTCACGTTCCAGCCCCTCCATGCCTTGCCGTGGCGTCCGCCCCCAGTTTCGTCACCCTACTGCGGTGGCGGGGCCATGGCGAACCGGAGACGTCCGGGCGTTGTAGCGTCCTGGCGAGGACCCGCCACCGGAACAGGATGCCGCTGTGAACGACACCACGTCCCCCTACCGGGCCGCCGCCACCCGCTACGACTCCATGGAGTACCGCCGCAGTGGTCGCAGCGGTCTCAAGCTGCCCGCCGTCTCCCTCGGCCTGTGGCACAACTTCGGCGACGACCGCACCCTCGACTCCCAGCGCGCCATTCTGCGCCGCGCGTTCGACCTGGGGGTCACCCACTTCGACCTGGCGAACAACTACGGTCCGCCGCCCGGCTCCGCGGAGTTGAACTTCGGGAAGATCTTCGCGCAGGACTTCCGTCCGTACCGGGACGAACTGGTCCTGTCCACCAAGGCCGGGTACTGGATGCACCCCGGCCCGTACGGCGAGTGGGGCTCGCGGAAGTACCTGCTGTCGTCCCTGGACGCCTCGTTGCGCCGGATGGGGGTGGAGTACGTGGACATCTTCTACTCGCACCGCTTCGACCCCGCCACCCCGCTGGAGGAGACCATGGGCGCGCTGGCGTCCGCGGTGCAGCAGGGCAAGGCGCTGTACGCGGGCGTCTCCTCCTACACGGCGAGCCAGACCCGGGAGGCGGCCCGGCTGCTGCGGGAGATGGGCGTGCCGGCGCTGATCCACCAGCCCTCGTACTCCATGATCAACCGCTGGATCGAGGACGACGGGCTGCTGGACACCCTCCAGGCCCAGGGCATGGGGTGCATCGCCTTCGCGCCGCTGGCGCAGGGGCTGCTGACCGACCGGTACCTGGACGGCATCCCGGCCGGTTCTCGGGCCTCCCAGGGCAAGTCGCTGGACCCGGGGCTGCTCACCGAGGAGAACGTACGGCGGCTGCGCGGCCTGAACGAGATCGCGCGGCGGCGCGGCCAGTCCCTCGCCCAGCTCGCCCTGGGCTGGGTGCTGCGCGACGAGCGGATGACCTCGGCGCTGATCGGGGCCTCCGGCGTGGCCCAGCTGGAGGCGAACGTGGCGGCACTGGGGGCCGCTCCGCTCACCGACGAGGAACTGGCCGAGATCGACTCGTTCGCCGTGACGACCGAGGGCGTGAACATCTGGGCCTCCCGCGGCTGAGCGGTCCGCCGGCGGACGAGCGGTCCGCCGGCGGCCGGGCCGTACGCCCGGGGACGAGCCGATACGCCCGGGGGTGGCGTCGGCCGGGGCAGTGTGACCGGGGCGTCGGCCGGCCCGGCCGACGGTCCCGCGCGCCGGACGGCGGGCGGGACCGGCCCGCTCAGGCGGCTTCGGGGGCGAACGGCCCGCCGGGGCCGAAGACCAGGCCGGCGAAGCGCTCGCCGACCCGGCGGTGGGTCGCGGCGTCCGGGTGGAGCCGGTCGGGCAGCGGCAGTTCGGCGAAGTCGGCCGCGCCGTAGAGGTCCCGGCCGTCCAGATAGCTCAGCCGCGGGTCGTCGGCCGCCCGTTGCGCCACGATACGGGCCAGTTCCTCCCGGATGACGTTGAGGGTCAGCTTGCCCGCGGCACGCTCCTCGGGGTCACCTGCGGCGTGGAAGGTGAGCCGCCCCGCGGCCAGGTCGCCGAGGTCGGTGGCGGTGGGGCCGGGGGTGTCCTCGTGGATGGGGCAGTACAGCGGCGAGACGACCAGCAGCGGGGTGGCGGGGTGGCCCTCGCGGATGGTGTCGAGGAAGCCGTGCACGGCGGGGCCGAAGGCGCGCAGCCGCATCAGGTCGGTGTTGACGAGGTTGATGCCGATCTTGACGCTGATCAGGTCCGCGGGGAGGTCGCGCAGGGTGCGGGCGGTGAACGGGTCGAGCAGGGCGCTGCCGCTCAGGCCCAGGTTCGTCAGCTCCACGCCGCCCAGCGAGGCGGCCACCGCGGGCCAGGTGGCGCTGGGGCTCGCGGCGTCGGAGCCGTGGCTGATCGAACTGCCGTGGTGCACCCACGTCCGGCGGCCGTCGTCCGGCAGCGGTTCCACCGGGGCGTCGGTGTGCAGCGCGACGAGCTGGGTGACCTCGTTGTGCGGCAGCCAGACCACCACGTCCTTCACCCGGTCGGGGAGGCCGGCGAACCGGACGGAACCGACCGGGCCGGGCCGCAGCTGTGTCGCCCCGGTGGCCATGTCGACCGTCACCACGTCGCCGCCGGTGGCACCGGCCTGCCCGGCCATCCGGCCGTCCACGAACAGGTCGTAGACGCCCGGGGGACGCGGCGGAGCGCCCTGGTAGGCGTTCCGGACCGGCAGCACGTCCAGTTCGACGGTGGTGGCCCGGGTGCGGAACGCCAGCCGTACGCCGGAGGGCTGGGCCTCGGCCATGGCCAGCTGCCCGTCGGCGCCCTGCGCCCGGGCCCGGGCGGGCAGCCGGTGCGGCAGCAGTCCCCGACCGGTGTCCTCCAGCTCCACGGCACCGCGCAGCAGCTCCATGGTGAGGGGGGTGGTGATCCGGTCCGCCGCCGGGGGCGCCGGGGCGGCGCGGGAGGTGTCGTCGAGCCGCTCGTCCATGGACGGCATTCTCGCCGGTCGGTCCCCCGCCCGGCCAGGGAGCCCCGCCCGCTGCGTGACGGCCCCCGCCCCCGGGCCCCGGGTCCGCAGTCGGCCCCCGCCCCCGGGCCCCCGGGTCAGCGCCGCGCCGGCCGGGCCGGGAGCGGGCGGTCCCGGCCCGGGCAGGCCGGCGGGGACGGCCGGCGGAGGGCGCGCCAGGGCCGGCGGGGAAGGGCGGCGGGACGCGCCAGCGCCGGCGGGGGTGGCGGGACGGTGGAAAGGAGCGGGCCGGTCCGTGGGGGGATACGGACCGGCCCGAGGGGGGGCTTCCACCATAACCCTTCGTGAGGGGTGATGGGAGCACCGGCGCGCCCGGCGTGGCTCGCGCCGGGGGTCTCAGGCGGTTCCGAGGGCCCCCAGGACCACCCCCGCGCCCGCTCCGGCGAGCATGAAGGGGCCGAACGGCAGGGCGGTCTTCCGCCCCGCCCGCCGGGTCAGCACCAGCCAGCCACCGTGCACCGCGCCCAGCAGCGGACCGGCGAAAGCACCGAGGAAGAGCACGTCCCAGCCGTACCACCCCAGGGCGACACCGAGCGTCGGCGCGAGCTTGACGTCCCCGAAACCGATGCCGGTCGGACTGATCACGAACAGCAGCAGATACCCGCCGCCCAGCACCGCCCCGCCGAGCAGCGCCCGGGTCCAGGAGCCGGCGCCGCGCGGCAGCAGTGTGATTACTCCGAGTAAGGAAACGGCCCCGGCTGCCATCGGCAGGGTCAGCACGTCCGGGAGGCGGCTCACCGCCCGGTCCACCCCCGCCAGCAGCGCGCCGAACGGGGCCAGCAGCAGCCACACCGCCAGCTCCGGACGCGCCCCCGTCGCCGCCGCCAGCCCGCCGCAGAACACCGCGAGCGCCACCGCGACGGGCGCCGCGCGGACCGAGAAGCGGCGCCGCTCCACCGGGCAGGCCGGGCAGCGGGCGGGGCCGAGCCAGCCCCCGGCCGGGCCGGTGAGCGGATGCCCCTGCGGGCAGCGGTACCGCCACGGCTCCTCGGGGGCGACCGCCAGCCGGTAGCGGGGGCGGGGCACCAGGAGGCCGGCGACGGCTCCGTACGCGGCGGCGGCGACGATCAGCACCAGATGCACGGACCGAGCCTACGGAAGCCGCCGAACGGTGGAACACTCGCGGGGCGGCGCCCGGACCACCGGCGCCGGGCCCCGGGGAACGGGGCAGGAACCTGCGGGACGGGGACGGTGACGGTGACAGCGGCGACGGCGACGGCGGAAGGGTGACGGCCATGGTCCGGTGGCGGACGGACGGCGCGGCGCTGCTCGTGGTGCCGGGCCGCCCGGCGGAGGGCGCCGCGGACCCCGGGGACCCCGGACCGGGTGCGGAGGGCACGGCGGGGAGCGCGGGTCGTGCGAGGGCGGACGGACTCGCGGGCGCGCACGGGGTGACGGACACGAGCCGTCCGGCGGCCGGGGCGGCGGAGGCAGAGACGCACGGGACGGCGGACGCGGACGGGGCGACGGGGGGCACGTGAGGCGGCGGGGACGGGCGGGGTGGTCCTGGTGCCGGTGGAGATCGCCGCCTCCTACCGGGCCCGCAGCCGGGGGGCTGCTGGGGCGGGACGGGATCGACGGGGGGCTGCTGCTGACGCCCGCCGCCGGGGTGCACACCGTGCGGATGCGCTTCGCCATCGATGTGGCCTACCTCGACCGCAGGCTGACGGTGCTGGCGGTCCGCACCATGCGGCCCGGCCGTCTCGGACTGCCGAGGCTCCGGGCCCGCCACGTCCTGGAGGCGGAGGCGGGGGGCGATGGAGCGCTGGGGGGTGCGCCGGGGGGTCCGGCTGGACATACGCCCCGCCCCGCACGCCGTCTGACCGTCCTCCGGCCGGTCCCACGCGCCGTCCGATCGTCCCGCGGCACGGTCCCGCACACCGTCCGGTCGTCCCCCGGCCGGTCCCCCACGCCCCGTCCGACCGCCTCTCGCCGGCCCTGCGCGCCCCCGGGCCCACGGCCGGCCGTCCCCGCACCGTCCGACCGCCGCCTCACAGGCCGGTCCCGCACACCGTCCGACCACACAGCGCCGGCCCTCCGCGCCCCCGGGCCCGGCCGAGCCGCCCCGAAACCGGTCCGCGTCAGGGGGGGCGGCCCGGCCGGCCGTGCTCCGGCCCGTACACCGGGCGCGCGGGGCGGCGCGGGCGGTGGCAGGCGCCGGCCGCGCGCTCCGAACTCCTGCGTGCGCCGCGCGCGTCCGGGAGCCCGGGTCAGACCCCGCGCGGGAAGCTCACCTCCACCCGCCGGTTCTTCCGGCGGCCCTCCTCGGTCGCGTTGTCCGCGATCGGGTACTGCTCGCCGTAGCCGCGGATCTCGTAACGCACCGAGGGGCCGAGGTACTTGGTGAGCTCCCGCTGGACGGAGTTGGCGCGCTCCTTGGAGAGCCGGTCGCCGTGTGCGGAGGACCCCAGGCTGTCGGTGAAGCCGAACACCCGCACGGTGGTGGCACCGCTCCGCTCGATCTCCCCCGCGATGGTGCGGATGCGGGCGGTGGCCTCCTTGCCGAGCCGGGCGCTGTTCTTGCCGAAGAGCACCTCGGCCTGGAGGGCGAACGTCACCTTCTCGTTGGTGTCCTCGCGCCGCTCCTCCCCGTCGTCCGTCTCCACCACGGACTTGATGTCGAGCACCCGGCCCGGCGCCAGCCGCGCCCCGCCGGGCAGCCGGAGGTCGGGGTCGTCGGGGTCGATCGGTACCGGGGGCGTGGTCTCCACCGGGGCGCCGGGGCCCTCGTCGGTCCGGTGCGCGACGGCCCGGTGACGGTCCGGCAGGCCCCCGCCCCCGGGCGGCCGGGCCGCACCCGTGAGGACGGCCGCACCCGCGGGGAGGCCGGGGCCGGTGAATGCGGAGGACCGCACGGGAGCGGCCGCCGGGACAGCGGGCGCGGCGGCGACGGCCGGCCCGAGGGGGGCGGCCGGCCCGGCCGGGCGGTCCGCGCCGGCGGGGACGGCGGGGCGGGACCGCAGGTCGGCGCCAGCGGGGACGGCCGGGCCGGCCAGGAGCGCGGCGGCCACCGCCGCGACCAGGGCGCCGCGGCGGGCCGCACCCCGCTTCGGCCCGGGGCGGGCGGCGGCCGGGCGGCGGGTGCCGGGAGGCGGGGCGGGTGCGGTCGTCGTCATGGCCGGTTCACCCGGTGAGCTCGACGCGGATCGGCGGCATCGCGGGGAGGTGGAAGTCCACCTCGGTGACGTCCTTCGGCGGCGCCGGGAACTGGGCGAAGACCGGCCGGCTCTCCCCCACCTTGATGCCGACCAGCCCGGTGGTGCACAGGCACTCGCCGTCGGTGTCACGGAGGATCAGGTACCGCTTCCGTCCGGCCTGGTCGACCAGGGAGGCGCCGGAGAGGGAGGACTGCGAGTGCAGTTCGGTCTCCTTCGACCGCCAGGTCAGCGCGTTGAACGACTTGGACCCGCGGTTGGTGACGGTGCCCTGGACGGTGACGAAGCCCCCCTCGTCGCGGACCGCCGAGTGGAGCGTGACCACCACCCCGGCCGGGCCCCTGGCCTCCCCGATGACCTCGGTCGGCCGGGCGGCGGGGGCCGGCCCGGGGTCGCCGGTGGCCCGTGGCGCGGTGCGGGTGGGGGCCGCCGTTCCGTCGTCGTCACCGCCCCCGTCCCCGCCGCCGCAGCCGGTGAGCACCAGGGCGCAGGCCGAGGCGAACACCACGGGGAGCAGGCGCCACCGGCGCCGGGTCGTTGGCCGCATCCTCATCAGGGAAGCCCTTCGCTCGTCGCTCGTGCGTCCTTCATCGGTCGGCGAGGCGCACCGAGAACAGGTCCTTCGCCTCGGGGAAGAGCTCGGGGTGCCCGGGGTCGATCACCAGGGGCTCCCCGTCGCAGTCGAGCCCCAGTGGCGGTTTCCCGCCGCGGTTCCCACGCGCTCCGTCCTCCCCCTCGTCCCCGGCGGACCCGTCCCTGGCCTCGTCCCCGCCCTCGTCCTCGTCCCCCTGCGGCCCCCCTCCCGGGCCTCGTCCTCGTCCCCGTCCCCGGCGGTGCCGTCCCGGCCGCCGGGTGCGCCAGGGGCGGGACGCGGTGGGGTCCGGTACGGGGGCCCGGGGAGGGCGGGACGGCCACCGGGTCGGGGACGCAGCGCGGTTCCACGACCGCCCGGGCCGTCGCCCTGGCGTGCCGGTCCTCGGTGCCCGGGATGACCGACCGGCCCACGGTGTCCCGGGTCCTGACCGTCACCGTGAAGGAGGTCGGCAGATGGCCGGGCAGGCAGCCGGCGCCGGTCAGGTCCGCGCCGTTCCGGTCCGCGAACCGGGCCGCCTCCGCGCACGCGGCCGGGGCTCCCGGGCCGCGCCCCTGGAGCAGGTCGGCCCAGTCGCCGCCGTCGAGGACGGAGCGGAGCAGCGCGGTGCGCAACTGGTCGCGGTGGGCCTGCGCGGCGGCGAGGGCCGCGGCGTCGGCGGCGGTCTGCCCCTCGTTGCGGATGGCGCCGGCCCGGCCCACGGCGAAGTAGGCGAGCGCGAGGAAGAGCAGCCCGGCGACGGCGGTGAGGTAGAGGGGAACGCCTGGCCCGCGTCACCCCGGCGGCGCGCGGAACGCAGCGCGGCCCGGAGCAGGGGCCCCGAGGGCGGGGCCGGAGCACGGCCCGGAGGGCGGCGGTGCGGCGCCCGGTCCGGCGGTGTGCCGGGCGGGCGGGGGCGGGACGGGGCGCGGGGTCCGGTGTTCGGTGCGGACATCCGACCGGTAAGCCCTCGGGTCAGCCGGTGATCTTGGCGATCTCGTCCGAGATGGCCCCCGCGATCATGCTGCCGAAGTCCGTGGTCATCAGCACCAGGGCGATGGCGACCACCACGGCGATGATGCCCAGGTACTCGATCGAGGTCTGCCCCCGGTCGCCCGTCACGTTGTTCCGCACAACGCGCTTTCCCATCGTGTTCCCCTTCATGGGCTGCCGTCCCCTGCTGGTCCGGCGATCCGACCCCCGTGCTGCCGCCCGCGACAGACGACGCGGCAGAAGAAACGTACGCCGGGGAACCGGCCCCGGAACAGGGCACCGGGCGCGATCCGCCCGCGGCGTGCGCGGGTTCACCCCCGCGGGGCGGCCGGTGCGCGGGTGCACCGCCGGGGTACGGCGCGGGCGCGGGCGCGCCACCGGGAGCCGGCGGGCGTACGGGGGCGCCGCCGGGAGCCGAAGGGCGGACGGGGGCGCCACCGGCGGACGGCGGGCGTGCGGGCGCGCCACCGTGGCCCATCGCCTGCCACCCCCTCCCGCCGAGCCACCCGGGTACCGCGCGGGGCCGGGGTCCGCGCCGGTACGGCCGCCCGGACCGGCCGGGCCTGGCGGTTCGGGCGGCCGGGTACCGACTCTTCCATAACGCGTTGCAGCCGCGAAGGTTTTGCGGGCAACGGCAACCGTTTCGATACCGTCCGCCCCGGGCGCCGCGGGCCCACGCCGGGGTGGCCGGCCGACGGGGCGTCAGTCGCCGGTGACGGTACCGAAGTCGGTGCCGGAGCCGAGGAAGAACCCGGCGATGAGGAGGATCATGGTGCCCGGGACCATGAAGGTGGTGATCACCATCGTGGCCTTGGGGACCGCCCGGGCGGCCCGGCGGCGGGCGTTCTGGGCGTCGGTGCGGCGCATGTCGTTCGCGATGGCGATCAGTGTGTCCACGATCGGGGCGCCCAGCTCCTCGCCCTGCTGGAGGGCGGTGACGAACTGGGCGACCTGCTCGGAGTCGTTGCGCCTGCGCAGTTCCTCGAACGCCTGCCGGCGGCTGACGCCCATGTCCATCTGCCGCAGGGTGATGCGCAGTTCGTCGGCCCACGGCCCCTGGTACTTGTCCGCGACGCGGTCCAGTGCCTGCCGGAAGCCGAGCCCGGCGCTGACCACCACCGCCAGCACGTCGAGGAAGTCCGGCAGGGTCCGCTCGATGGCGTCCTTCCGCTCCCGTACCGCCGCCCAGATGCCGACCTCGATCCAGAACACGCCGAACGCGACCAGCAGCACCGCCGCCACCAGCTGGCCCTTGGCGAGCATCACCAGCGCGCCGCCGAAGCCGAGGATGCCGTAGACCGCGCGGCGGGCGGCGTAGCGGTCCACGGTCAGACCGCCCGGGTTGCCCGCCAGGTCGATCCGGCGGCGCACCCGGGCGACCCGCTTGTCGCCCATCAGCCGCAGCACCAGCGGCGCCCAGCGCATGCCGAGCCGGTCCACTGCGGAGCCCACCGCGGTGGTGCGGGTGGCGCCCACCTCCAGGGCGACCGCCAGGTCGGGCGGGAGTTTCGCCTCGCTGCGGCAGAGCGCGATGCCGTAGGCGATGCCCGCCACGGACAGGCCCATGGCGAGGGCGAGCAGCAGTCCCGGTCCGCTCATCGGGCGCCGGCCCTCCTCATCCTCGGTCCCCTCTCATCCCCTCTCATCCCCGGTGCCCCTTCCCCCCCCCCGGTGCCCCTCGCATCCCCGGTGTCCTCTCCCCCGTGGTGCCGTCCTGCCCGTGGTGCCGCCCCGTCCTGCCCACGGGACCCGCTGATCGAGGTGCCGGGTGCCGCCGGGCAGGCCGCCCGCGGACCTGGCGTGTCCCTCGTCTTCGGTGCCGTCCCGCGGCGCGGGCCCGGTCATACGTCGATCTTCGACAGCCGGCGGATGAGGAAGAACCCGAGCCCGTAGAGGCCGAAGGCGACGACGACCGCGGCCTGCCCCCAGAAGGTCGCCGTCATCCGCTCGACCGAGCCGGCCGCGATCTTGTCCACCAGCAGCAGGGTGCCCACGCCCATCAGCGGCACCACATAGGCGGTGACGGTGACCTGGGACAGCTGGGTGCGGATCTCCCGCCGGGTCTCCTTCCGCTCCTCCAGCGTCTGGGTGAGGTTGCGCAGCGAGGTGACGACGGTGCCGCCGGCCCGGTTGGCGAGCACCAGCGTGGTGACCAGGACGACCAGCTCCCGCGACGGCAGCCGTTCGGCCAGCTCCCCCAGGGCGTCGTCGACGGAGTGCCCGACGGCGAGCCGGGCGGCGACCTTGGCGAGTTCCTCCCCGGCCGGCGCCTCCATCTCGTCGGCCGCCATGCCCAGCGCGGTCCGCAGCGCCAGTCCGGCCTGGGTGGCGTTGGCCAGGATGCGGGACAGCTCCGGGAGCTGGTTGATGAACTTCTCGATGCGCTTCTGACGCTGCCAGTCGAGGTGGGCGAAGGCGGACCAGACGGCGACCAGCGCGGCGATCGGGCCGAAGAAGGCGGCGAGGGAGGTGGCGGCGACCACCCACAGCACGGCCGCCACCCCCGCGGTGCGGACGGTGAACTCGGCCGGGGTGAGGTCGAGACCGGTGGCGGCCAGCCGCCGCTCCAGCCGGCGGCCGGCGCCGGTGGCCCGGATCGCGCGGTCGAGGGCGGTGAAGCGGCGCGGGCGGCCGCCCGGGGGCGGCGGGCCGTCGTCGGCGAGCCGGTCCACCAGCGCCCGGTGCCGGGCACGGCCGGAGAGGTAGGTGTGCGCCCCGGCCACGGCGAGCGCGCCGCACAGCACGGTGCCGCCCAGGGTGAGCAGGGCGAGGTCAGCCATGGTGGCCTCCGGTGGCCCGGCCGGCACCGCCGTACCGCTCCCCCGGGGCGCCGCCCGCCCCCGCCGTACGCCCCCGGCCGGCCCCGCGCCGCCCGTACCGCCGTACGCCCCGGGGGCAGTGGTCCCGGGGGCCGCCGTCCCGAAGGCCGCCGGCACCGGTTCGTCGGCCAGCCGGAGCCGTTCGGTGGCCCGGCCGGGCAGCGGGAAGTGGGCGAACCGGCCGCGCACCACCCGGTCGGCACCCATCGGCAGGGCGTCGAAGCGGCAGACGGTGGTGATCCGGTACTCCTCGTGGCCGTGGCTGTCCAGCAGTGCGATCTCGCTGACCCGGCGCGAGCCGTCGGCGTACCGGGCGAGCTGGACGATGCAGTCCACGGCGCTGTTGATCTGGTCGCGCAGCGCCTCGTACGGGATGGCCACCTCCGACATGGACGCCAGCGTCTGCAGCCGCATCAGGGCGTCCTCGGCGCTGTTGGCGTGCACCGTGGCCAGCGACCCGTCGTGGCCGGTGGACATGGCCTGGAGCATGTCCAGGGTCTCGCCGCCGCGCACCTCGCCGACGATGATCCGGTCGGGGCGCATCCGCAGCGAGTTGCGGACCAGGTCGCGGATGGTGATCCGGCCCTTGCCCTCGACGTTGGGCGGCCGGGACTCCAGCCGGATCACGTGGGACTGCTGGAGCTGGAGTTCCGCGGCGTCCTCGACGGTGATGATGCGCTCGCCGTCCGGGATGAGCCCGGAGAGCGCGTTGAGCAGCGTGGTCTTGCCGGAGCCGGTGGGTCCGGACACCACCACGTTGAACTTCGCCCGCACCAGCGCGGCGAGCAGCAGCAGCATGTGCTCGTCCAGGGTGCCCATGCCGATCAGTTCGCGGAGGGTGTAGACGCGGGGGAAGCGGCG
This sequence comes from Streptomyces pactum, assembly GCF_016031615.1. GTDB lineage: Bacteria > Actinomycetota > Actinomycetes > Streptomycetales > Streptomycetaceae > Streptomyces > Streptomyces pactus. The sequence continues at coordinate 4,842,132 of NZ_JACYXC010000001.1, read as the reverse complement.
GATGGTGAGGGTGGGGCCGGTGAGGGCGAGCGGCGGGATGATGACGTTGACGCGTTCGCCGCTGGGCAGCCGGGCGTCCACCATCGGATGGGACTCGTCCACGCGGCGGTTGACGGTGGAGACGATGCGTTCGATGGTCTGCATCAGCTGTTCCTCGGAGGCGAACCGCACCGGCACCGGCTCCACCCGGCCGGCGCGCTCCACGAAGATCTGGTCCGGGCCGTTGACCATGATCTCGGTGATGGAGGCGTCCTCCAGCAGGGGTTCCAGGACGCCCAGGCCCAGCGCCTCGTCCACCACCCGGCGGATGAGCCGGTCCCGTTCGGCGGTGGAGAGCACCGGTCCCTCGCGGCTGATGATGTGGCCGAGCACCCGCTCCAGGCGCGACCGGCGCTCCGCGGCGGTGAGCGAGGACATCTCCGCGAGGTCGATCTCCTCCAGGAGCCGGGTCCGGTAGACGGTGACCAGGTGGCCGTCCTCGCCGCGCCGGTCGTCGGGGGTGCCGGCGGCGGCCAGCCGGGAACGCAGGCTCATCGGGCACCTCCGCTCCCGGCCGCGGCCGCGGACCGGGCCGGGCCGCCCGGGGACCGGGGGCGGCAGGGGGGTGACGGGGGTGTCCCGGGTGCGCGGCATGGTGGCGGTGCGCTCGGCGGTGCCGAAGCTCACCCCGGGGATGACCGAGGGGATCTCGATCCGCGCGGTGGCCCGGACCTCGCCGCCGGTGTCGCTGACGGAGATGGTGGTCCCGTCGGCGAGCCAGCCGCTGACCGCCGCCCGCCCGGCCTGCGCCGGGCCGGCCACCGGGTCGTCCAGGGCGGCGGTCCGGGCCGCGGCGCGCGCGGCGGTGCCGGCCTGCTGCGCGGTGTACGCGCCGATGCCCAGCTGGATCGCGCCGAGCGCGACGGCCAGCAGCAGCGGCAGGAACCCGAGGAACTCGATCGACGCCATGCCCCGGTCCCGGCGGCGCCCCCGGTCGCAGCGCGCCCGGCCGCGCGGGACGCGCCCGCACGGCGTCCGGCGTCCTGCCACGCCGCCCCGCGGCACGGGGCCGCACAGCCGGTGGCCGCCCGGCGCCCGGCGCCACAGCACGCGGTCGCACAGCGCCCGGTCACGGCGGTCCGGGCCCGGGGCCGGCGGGTGGTGTCCGGTGCTCATCTCAGGTCTCCTCCGCCGCCGCGCCCGCGGTGCCGGTCACCGTCCAGGGGAGGTGGGCCGCGCCGGGGAAGACCGCCGGCACCCGGACCCGGACCGTGGCCCGCCACAGCGCGCCGTCCCGGCCGCAGTCCACGGTGGTGTTCTCCCGCCAGGCCGCGGGCAGTTCCTCCAGCGCCGCCGCCGCGCAGGCCGCGGCACCCCCGCCGCCGCGGGCCGCCGCGCCGGCCCGCGCCCCCCGGTCCGCCGAGTCGCCGGCCAGGGAGTAGGTGTAGCCGGTCAGGACGCACTGCCAGAGCACCACCAGCACCCCGAGCACCATCGGCAGCACGCCGAGGAACTCCACGGTCACCTGTCCCCGGTCGTCGCGGGCGCCCCCGTCACCGCGCGGGCCGCGCTCGCCGCGGCGGCGGCCGAAGCGGCCGGAGGGCACCCGGGTGAGGGCCCCCGGGCCGGTGCCGTCCGGGCCGGGCGGTGGGGTGCCGTCGCCGCCGGACTCCGCCGGACCGGCCGTTATGGCACGGCGGCGGCGCAGGCCGGGCAGGGCGCGGGCGGAGGTCCCGCCGCCGCGGTGCTCCCCGCCGTCCGCGGCGACGGTGACCAGGCCCAGCTCCCCGGCCAGCGCCCACAGCGCGCGGCGCACCGCGGACCGGGGGTCCAGTTCGTGCATCCGGCCGGAGTCCACGGCCGGCTGCAGTTCCTTGTAGCCCGCCGGGACGGTGGTCCGGGCGGCACGGGTGCCGGTGGCCCGTGCCACCAGCCGGGGCTGGATCTCGGCGGCGCGGGTGTGCCGGTTGACCACGGTGAGGGTGTCCTCGGCCTTGCGGACGCGGAGCCGGTCCCACAGCCGCACCACGCGCTTGGCGGCCCGTACCGCGACCACGTCCGGGGTGGTGACCAGCAGGGCGGTGTCGGCGGCCTCGACGGCCGCGGCGCCGGCGGAGGTGAGGTGGGTGCCGCAGTCCACCACCACGACCTCGAAGCGGGACCGCAGGGCGCTCAGGATGTGCCGGGCGGCGGTGTCGGTGACCTCCTCGCCGCGCTCCCCGTCGGCGGGGGCCAGCAGCAGGCCGAGCCCGGTGCGGTGGGTGAACACCGCCTCCTGGAGCACCCGCGGGGTGATGTCGGTGATCTGCGCCAGGTCGGCGATGGAGCGCCGGAACTGCACGTCGAGGTAGGAGGCGACGTCACCGGACTGCAGGTCGAGGTCCACCAGGGCCACCTCGCGCCCGGCGGCCGCCGCGGCGAGGGCCAGCTGCACCGCCGTGACGGTGGTCCCCACCCCGCCCTTGGCGCCGGTGACCGCGACCAGGGTGCCGCCGGGCCCGGGCGGCGGGGCCTGCCCGCCGCCGAGGTGGCGGCGCACGCCGGTGGCCCACCGGGCGGCGGCGCGCACCCGGGCGGCCAGTTCGTCGCCGGCCGGCGGCAGCCCGGCGACGCCGCGGGCGCCGGAGTCCATCGCCGCCGCGTACAGGGCGGGTCCGGCGTCGGCGGTCAGCAGCACCACGCCGACCGCGGGGAAGCGGAGCGCCACCTCGCGGATGAGTTCCAGGGCGGGGGTGGGCCCGATGTCCTCGTGGACCAGCACCACCTCCGGCAGGTCCGCGGCCGGCAGCCCGCCGAGGGTGTCCAGCAGCCGGGCCGAGTCGCCGGCCCGGGGCAGGGGTTCGGCGTCCGGGAGCCGGCCGAGCAGCCCGTCCAGCACCCGCGCCGCCTCCGGGTCGCCGACGGCCGCGAGGACCCTGATCGTCACCGGTCCGCCTCCTGGGTGTCGCCGTCGAGGGTGTACGTACGCTCGTCCGGGGCGACGGCGGTGTCCCCGCCGGGGGCGACCAGTGCGAGCCGCACATGGGTCGCGAAGGACTCGGCGTAGGCGACGCGCTGGGCGTCCGGGGTGGTCAGGGCGAAGGTGATGGGCACCGCCTCACCGGGCCGCCGGTCGTCGTCGGCGTCCGGTTCCAGGGCGGTGAGCCTGCCGACGTCGATGACGCGGGCGCCGGCCACGATCAGCTGGGAGACCGCGGGTTCACCCTCCCGGGTGCCCTCGAAGGTGGCGTAGATGTTGACGGCGGCCCCCGGGGTGATCTTGCCGGCCACCCCGGTGGCGGCGTCGATCATGATGGCGATCTCCTGCTCCCCGGGCCGCAGGGCCGGCCGGTCCACGATCATGTCGGTCTGGAGCAGCGAGCCCTTGCGCAGCGGGGTGACGGCGATCTTGCCGCGGATGCCGGCGAGGTCGGTGACCGCGGTCTCCGGGAGCCACCGCTCCGGCATCGAGACCTTCTCGAACTCGCCCTCGCCGAGCGCCCGGTACGCGGGTATGTCCGCCTTGAGCTTGTACGCGGTGGTCTCCGGGCCGACCTTGGACTCCACGTCGTCGATGACCGCGAGCACCCCGGCGAACGCGCCGAGGGCGCACAGGCCGGACAGGATCAGCAGGATGACGCCGCGTCGCTGGCGAACATTCATGGGACGGAGAACCTCGTTCGAAGGGCGGGACTCAGGGGCGGCGGGTCAGGGCGGGGCGGGCGGTGGCGGGGAGGGCGCCGAGCGGGCCGCCGCCGTCCCGCGGCACCGGGGCGGAGCAGAACGCGCAGCGGTCGCCGAGCAGGTCCTGCCCGCACCAGTGGCACCCGGTCCGGCGTACCGAGGTGACCAGCTGGTAGAGCACGGACAGGTCGCCGATCGCGGCGGTGAACTCGGTCAGCCGGCCGGTGCCCCACCAGCGCGCCGATTGCGCGGGCAGCGGGACCTCCTGGACGCCGCTGGTCCGCCACTGGGCGGCGAGGGTTCCGGTGACCCAGTCGGTGCCGCGGGGGTGCTGGTCGGGGTGGCTGTGCGCGACGGTGAGTTCGGTGGGGTAGCCGGGGGCGGGCAGGGTGTCCTCCCCGCCGCCGATCCGGACCAGCTTCGGGGTGGGGTGGGCGAGCACGCCGAACTGGGCACCGGGCAGCCACGACGAGACGTGCGAGGTGAGCCCGACCGGCACCCGGTCCAGCCGCGCGACGCTGTTCAGCCGGGCCCCGGCGTGCAGATAGTGCGTCAGCAGCCGTGCGGCGCAGGCCAGTACGCCGGGGCTGAGGTCGCACACCGTCAGTCGGCGCAGCTGACGGGCGAGCACCGCGACGGCGAGCGGCGGCAGTTCCAGCGGCAGCAGGGCGATCCGGTCGCTCTCCAGCAGCGCGCGAACGGTGTGCAGGCGCTGCGCGACGGCGGGCGGGTCGGCGGCGGGGTGGAGCACCACGAGGTGACCCTGCCGGTCCAGCAGGGCGGCGGTCTCGGCGAGCGCGGTCTCCAGGGGCTGCTCGTCCGGGGGCGGGAGCACCACGGCCGGCGGGGTCTGCCCGTCGGTCGGCGGGAGGACCAGCTCGCGGCTGGTGACGGCTATCGCGGTGGGCACTCGGCTACCCCGTTCACTTCGGCGCCGGGCGGCTCGGCGACCGCAGGTCTTCTCTTCCGCCCCGGTGTCCCTCGGCCGCCTCCCGGGGGTTCCGCGGGCGCGGCCGGGCGGTTCCCCCGGTGGTTCAGCACCTTATCCACCAATGCCGCGCGAGAGAACAGTTCCCCTCCCGTCACGGAGCGTGTGTGCGCGACGTCTTGACAACGGCATTGGTCTGGACCACCTTGTACGCCCAGACGGCCACCGCCGGCGGAACACTCCCCACGCACCTCCCGCACCTGTCTGAACTTCCCCGCACCTGCCCGTACTTCACCGTGCCCGCCGGCACTTCCCCGCACCTCCACGGCCGTCCCCTGCCCGGATTTCCCCGGGCACCCCGTCCCCGCCCCACCCACGTCCCGCCCCGCCCCACGCCCCCGCCCCCCCGTCCGCCGGCCCGGGCTCCTCCCCGGACACCGGACTCCCCCGCTCCCCGGCACCCCTCCCCACGCACCGCTTCACTCCCACCCCACTTCCCCACGGAGGCAGACATGCACCGTGCACCACGCGCCCTGGGCGCCGGCCGCCGCCGGCGCGGGCGCTCCCTGTCCCGCGCGGCGTCCGCGGCCGTCTCGGCGGCCCTGGCGACGACCGGCCTGGTGGCCCTGGGCGGGTCGGCCGCCGCGGCCGACACCAACCTGGCCCGCAACCCCGGCTTCGAGACCGGCCTGGACGGCTGGACGTGTTCCGGCGGCAGCGGCACCACCGTCAGCAGCCCGGTGCACAGCGGCACGTCGGCCCTGAAGGCCACCCCGGCCGGCACCGACCAGGCGCTGTGCTCGCAGACCGTCTCCGTCCAGCCGAACTCGGACTACAAGCTCAGCGGCTGGGTGCAGGGCTCCTACATCTACCTCGGCGCCAAGGGCACCGGGACCACCGACGTCTCCACCTGGACCTCCTCCGCGAACGACTGGCGGCAGCTGACCACCCAGTTCCGCACCGGCCCGAACACCACCTCGGTGACGGTCTACACGCACGGCTGGTACGGCCAGCCGGCCTACCACGCCGACGACATCTCGCTGACCGGACCGGGCGGGCCCCAGCTGCCGGTGCCGGCCACCCCCTCCGGCCTGCGGACCGGCACCGCCACGTCCACCTCCATCGACCTGTCGTGGAGCCCGGTCACCGGTGCGACCGGCTACCACGTCTACCGCGACGGGACCCGGGTGCAGTCCGTCTCCGGGGCCTCCGCGACGGTCACCGGGCTGACCCCGGCGACCTCGTACCAGTTCCAGGTCTCCGCGGTGAACTCCGCCGGTGAGTCGCCCAAGTCGGCGGCGGTCACCGGCCGCACCGCCGAGGGGCCGGGCGGCGGCCAGCCGCACCCGGTGCCCAAGCACGCGGTCACCGGTTACTGGCAGAACTTCAACAACGGCGCCACGGTGCAGAAGATCAGCGACGTGCCGTCGAACTACGACATCATCGCGGTCGCCTTCGCCGACGCCACCGGCACGCCCGGCGCCGTCACCTTCAACCTGGACACGGCCGGGCTGAACGGCTACACCGTCGACCAGTTCAAGGCCGACATCAAGGCCAAGCAGGCGGCCGGCAAGTCGGTCATCATCTCGGTCGGCGGCGAGAAGGGCAGCGTGGCGGTGAACAGCTCCGCCGCCGCCAACGCCTTCGCCAACAGCATCCACGCGCTGATGCAGGAGTACGGCTTCGACGGGGTGGACATCGACCTGGAGAACGGGCTGAACTCCACCTACATGACGCAGGCGCTGCGCTCCCTGTCGCAGAAGGCTCCGGGCCTGGTGATCACCATGGCGCCGCAGACCATCGACATGCAGTCCACCTCGAACGAGTACTTCAAGACGGCGCTGAACATCAAGGACATCCTCACCGTCGTCAACATGCAGTACTACAACAGCGGCTCGATGCTGGGCTGTGACGGCAAGGTGTACTCGCAGGGCACGGTGGACTTCCTCACCGCGCTCGCCTGCATCCAGCTCGAAGGCGGCCTGGACCCCTCGCAGGTCGGGCTGGGCCTGCCCGCCTCCACCCGCGGCGCGGGCGGCGGGTACGTCTCCCCCACCGTGGTGAACAACGCCCTGGACTGCCTGGCCCGGGGCACCAACTGCGGCACCTTCAAGCCGGCCAAGACCTACCCGTCGATCCGCGGCGCGATGACCTGGTCCACCAACTGGGACGCGCTGAGCGGCAACGCCTGGTCGAACGTGGTCGGCCCGCACGTCCGCAACCTGCCGTAAACCCCTCGGGCACCCCGGCCCGGTGAGTGGTGCCGCCCCGGTGGGGCGGCACCACCGCCGTGTCCGGCGGGCCCGTCACCGCGGGCCCGCGGGCGGCGACCGCCGATCCGCGGACGGCAGCACCGCGCGCCGGCCGCGTCCGCCACCGCCCGGCCCCCTCGGACCACCGCCGGCACCGGCTTCCTCGTCCCCCGGTGCCGGCGGTTCGGCCGTTCCTGGCGGCTCCGGCGCACGGACGGCACGGGCGGTTTCCGCGTTCCGGGCCTGCTGCACGGCCCCGGCCGGCGGGCCGCGCCGGCGCCGTCCGGCGTCACCAGGGCAGGTCCCGCACCCGCTGCACGCAGAGCACCAGGAACAGCAGCCCGGCCGCCGCGAGCATCACGTTGCTCACCGGGCCGTTGCGCCAGGCGCGCGGGGTGCGGTCGGTGTTCAGCAGCCACAGCAGGGTGACGGCGAGGAACGGCATGAAGAACGCGCCGAGCACCCCGTACCCGATGACCAGGGCGAACGGCTGGTCGAGGAAGAGCAGCGAGATGGGCGGGAAGGTCAGCCAGAGCAGGTAGAGCCGGAACGGCCGGGACCGCTCGCGCGCCGCGACCGCCCGCGCCCCCCGTGCGGCGCGCCCGTCGCCCGCGACGGGCTCCGGACCCCCGTCGCCCCCACCGGGCGCCCGGCCCGCGCTCTCGGGGCTCACGTCCCCGGAGCCCGCGGCCGCCGCGGCCCCCGCGGCCCCGTCCTCCGTCCGGTGCTCGCCCTCCGGGCCGCCGGCCCCCGCGCCCGCGTCTGCCGCGCCGCGCCCGGACCCGCCGCCGCGGTAGTGGGCCACGAAGTCGGCGACCATCAGGCTCACCCCGTGCCACACCCCGATCAGCGAGGTGAAGGAGGTGGCGAAGAAGCCGACCAGGAAGAGGTCCGCGGTGGCCTCCCCGTAGCGCGCGGCGAGCACCTCACCCAGGTCGAGCAGCCCCTTGTCGCCCGAGGCGAGCGCGACCGAGGAGGAGTGCAGCAGCTCCGCGCCGACGACCAGCATCGCCACCACGAAGACCCCGGTGGTGAGGTAGGCGACCCGGTTGTCCAGCCGCATCACCCGCATCCAGCCGCTGTCGGTCCAGCCCTTGGCGTTCACCCAGTACCCGTACGCGGCCAGGGTGATGGTGCCGCCCACCCCGCCGACCAGACCCAGGGTGTACAGCAGCGAGCCGTCCGGCAGCGCCGGGGCCAGCCCCGCGAACGCCTCGTCCAGCCGCGGCCCGACGCGTACCGCGAGGTAGACGGTGACCGTGAACATCACGCCCACCAGCACCGTCATGACCTTCTCGAAGACCGCGTACCGGTTGAACCAGACGAACACCAGCCCGGTCAGCCCGGTGAGCACCGCCCACACCTTGAGGTCCATGACACCGGGGAAGAGCGCCGCCAGCGGCAGCGCGCTGGAGGACATCGCCGCCGCGCCGTAGACGAACCCCCACACCACCACGTAGACCGCGAAGTACCCGGTGGTCCAGGCGCCGAGGCTGCGCCAGCCCTCGAACAGGGTGCGCCCGGTGGCCAGGTGCCAGCGGCCGGCGGCCTCCGCGAGGGAGATCTTCACCAGGCACCCCAGCACCGCCGCCCACATCAGGGTGTAGCCGTACTCGCTCCCGGCGACCAGGGTCGCCACCAGGTCACCGGCACCGACCCCGGTCGCCGCCACCACGATGCCGGGGCCGATGTGCCGCCAGCCGCCGCGCCGGACGGGCGGCGGGGCACCGTCCGCCGCTGCCGCCGTGCCGTGCCGCCCGCTGTCCGGTCCGGTCCGCGTCATCTGCCGCCTCCAATGGGGAGAAGTGGTCGGCTTTGATGCCCCACGGGTACCGCACTTCCCCCCTCCCCCGCACCGGTGCCGGGCCGCACGGGCGGTCCCGGTCCCCGGGCCGGCCCGGCGGCGCCCGGAAGGCGGACGGAAGTTGGCGGATTCCGACCAACGGGCCCCCTTGACCGTGTCATGGGCATGGCCGAACACTGGGCTGTCGCTACGCACCTCACCCCCCAGGAGCACTTCACCCCCCAGGAGAAGTCCATGCGTCTTCGCATCCGCGGCAGAGGCGTGACCGCCCTTGCCGCCCTCCTCTCCCTCGCCCTGGCCGTGCCGATCGCCGCCCAGGCCGACGACTCCGGCGGATCCGGGCGCGCCGCCCCGGCCACCACCGCCGCCGAGGAGATCCCCCGCCAGTACGAGGTGGCCGGCCGCACCACCGTCGCCCAGCGCGGCACCATCGCGGCCACCGGCGTGTCCATCGACGAGGTGCACGACCGGTCCCTGGTGGTCACCGCCGACACCCGGCAGGCGCGGTCGCTGCGCGCCCTCGGGTACGAGCTGACCGCGCTGGCCGGCCCGCCGGACCGCAGCGGCGGCCGGAGCGTGACCCCGTACGACTTCCCGTCGGCCGACTCCCGCTACCACAACTACGCGGAGATGAACGCCGAGATCAACGCGGCGATCGCGCAGTACCCGAACATCATCAGCAAGCGGGTGATCGGCAAGTCGTACCAGGGTCGGGACATCATCGCGGTCAAGATCAGCGACAACGTGGCCACCGACGAGGCCGAGCCCGAGGTGCTCTTCACCCACCATCAGCACGCCCGCGAGCACCTGACCGTCGAGATGGCGCTGTACCTGATCCGGGAGTTCACCCAGGACTACGGGTCCGACTCCCGCGTCACCAACGCCGTCAACGGCCGGGAGATCTGGATCGTGCCGGACGTCAACCCGGACGGCGGGGAGTACGACATCGCCTCCGGCTCCTACCGCAGCTGGCGGAAGAACCGGCAGCCCAACTCCGGCTCGTCGTACGTGGGCACCGACCTGAACCGCAACTGGAACTACAAGTGGGCCTGCTGCGGCGGCTCCTCCGGCTCCACCAGCTCCGAGACCTACCGGGGCGCCTCGGCCGAGTCCGCCCCCGAGGTGAAGGTGGTCGCCGACTTCGTGCGCAGCCGGGTGGTCGGCGGCAAGCAGCAGATCCGGTCGGCGATCGACTTCCACACCTACTCCGAGCTGGTGCTCTGGCCGTACGGCTACACCACCGCGGACACCGCCCCGGGGCTGACCCAGGACGACCACAACGTGTTCTCCACCATCGGCCGCAAGATGGCGGCGACCAACGGCTACACCCCCGAGCAGTCCAGTGACCTGTACGTCACCGACGGCTCCATCGACGACTGGCTGTGGGGCAACCAGAAGATCTTCGCCTACACCTTCGAGATGTACCCGGGCTCGGCCGGCGGCGGCGGCTTCTACCCGCCCGACGAGGTCATCGAGCGGGAGACCGCCCGCAACCGGGAGGCGGTGCTGCAGCTTCTGGAGTACAGCGACTGCATGTACCGGGCCATCGGCAAGGAGTCCCAGTACTGCGCCAACGGCTGACCGGCCCGACGGCTGACGGCTGACGCCCGCCGGCGGGCGCCCGGACCGGTACCTCCCGGCCGGCGCCCGCCCCGCCCCGGCGCATCCCCGCCCCCGGCACCGGACCTCCGGTGCCGGGGGCGGGGGCCGTACGGGTCGGGAGTCGCACGGGGGTGGTCCGGGCCGGGGTGCCGCCGGACCCGGTCCGGTCGCACGGTCCGGAGCGTTCGGGCCGTACGCGGGCCGGCCGGTGGTGTCAGAACACCTTGCCCGGGTTGAGCAGGCCCAGCGGGTCGAAGACCTGCTTGATGCCGCGTTGCAGCTCCAGGGCGACCGGGCCCAGCTCCCGGGCCAGCCACTCCTTCTTCAGCACCCCCACCCCGTGCTCCCCGGTGATGGTGCCGCCCAGCTCCAGCCCCAGGGCCATGATCTCGTCGAACGACTCGCGGGCCCGGCGGGACTCGTCCGGGTCGGCGGCGTCGAAGCAGACCGTGGGGTGGGTGTTGCCGTCCCCGGCGTGCGCGACGACCCCGATGGTCAGCCGGTACTTGTCGGCGATGGCCGCGGTGCCGTCGATCATCTCGGCGAGCCGGGAGCGCGGTACGCACACGTCGTCGATCATCGTCGCGGAGGAGAGGGCCTCCAGCGCGGTGAGGGTCGTCCGGCGCGCCTTGAGCAGCATCTCGGACTCGGCGGCGTCGTCGGCCGGGACCACCTCGGTGGCGCCTGCCTCGGTGCACACGGTGGCCACGGCGGCCAGGTCGGCGGCCGGGTCGGGGGTGTCGAAGGCGGCGAGCAGCAGCGCCTCGGTGGACTCCGGCAGCCCCATCCCGGTCAGGTCGTTGACGGCCCGCACGCAGGTGCGGTCCATCAGCTCCAGCAGGGCGGGCGCGTGGCCGCGCTCCATGATGCGGCAGATCGCCTCGCAGGCGGCGGCCGAGGACGGGAACTCGGCGGCGAGCACCAGCTGTTCGGGGGGTGCGGGCCGCAGCGCCAGCACGGCCTTCACCACCACGCCGAGGCTGCCCTCGGAACCGACGAAGAGCCGGGTGAGGTCGTAACCGGCGACCCCCTTGGCGGTCCGGCGGCCGGTGCTCAGCAGCCGTCCGTCGGCGAGCACCACGTCCAGCCCCAGGACGTACTCCGCGGTGACGCCGTACTTCACGCAGCACAGCCCCCCGGAGGCGGTGCCGATGTTGCCGCCGATGGTGCACTGCTCCCAGCTGGACGGGTCCGGCGGGTAGTACAGGCCCTGCTCCAGCACCGCCCGGGAGAGCGTGGCGTTGACGACGCCCGGCTCCACCACCGCGATCCGGTCCACCGCGTTGATCTCCAGCACCCGGTCCATCTTCACCAGCGACAGCACGATGCAGCCGTCGGAGGCGTTGGCGGCGCCGGACAGCCCGGTGCGCGCGCCCTGCGGGACCACCGGGACGCGCAGCTCGGTCGCGGTCCGCATGACGTGCTGGACCTGTTCGACGGTGCGCGGCAGCACCACGGCGGCGGGCCGGCCGGCCGCGCAGAAACTCGCCATGTCCCGGGCGTAGGAGACGGTGACGTCGGGATCGGTGAGGACGGCCCCGGCGGGGAGACCGGCGCGGAGCGATGCGATCAGGTCGGCCATGGGACCAGCCTCGCACCCCCGGGACCGGCGGGGAAGGCCGGCGACGGGAGGCACGCCGGGCCGGTACGCCACCCGGCACACCGCGCCCCCGGGGGAGCCGGCCCGGCCGGGGTCCGGAGGCACGGCGTCCCGGCGCGCAGGCGCGGCGTCCCGTCTGGCCCGTCCCGGCCGCCGCTCCGGCCGGTGGTCCGGTCCGCGGTCCGGGCGGGCCCGGCACGCCGCGGGCCGGGACACGCCGCGGGCCGGGACACGCCGCGGGCCGGGACACGCCGCGGGCCGGGACACGCCGCGGGCCCGGCACGCCGCGCGGTGCGCGGGTGCCGGGCCCGGACGGGCTGCCGGTCGGTGGGCGGGCCGCCGGTCGGCGCCGGGCTGCCGGTCGGTGCCGGCCACCGGCCGGTGGACGCGCCTCCGGTCGGTGACGGGCCGCCGGAGGCGGGCGGTCAGAGGTTGCCGCGCTTCTCCTGCTCGCGCTCGATCGCCTCGAAGAGCGCCTTGAAGTTGCCCTTGCCGAAGCCCATCGAGCCGTGCCGCTCGATCATCTCGAAGAAGACCGTCGGCCGGTCCTGCACCGGCTTGGTGAAGATCTGCAGCAGGTAGCCGTCCTCGTCGCGGTCGGCGAGGATCTTCAGCTCGCGGAGGGTGTCGATCGGCACCCGGGTCTCACCGACCCACTCGCCGAGGGTGTCGTAATACGAGTCGGGGGTGTCCAGGAACTGCACACCGGCCGCGCGCATCGCCCGCACGGTGGCGACGATGTCGTTGGTGGCCAGCGCGATGTGCTGGACGCCGGGGCCGCCGTAGAACTCCAGGTACTCGTCGATCTGCGACTTCTTCTTGGCGATGGCCGGCTCGTTGAGCGGGAACTTCACCTTCCGGGTGCCGTCGGCGACCACCTTGGACATGAGCGCGGAGTACTCGGTGGCGATGTCGTCGCCCACGAACTCCTTCATGTTGGTGAAGCCCATGACCTTGTTGTAGAAGCCGACCCACTCGTCCATCTTGCCGAGCTCGACGTTGCCCACGCAGTGGTCGATGGCCTGGAAGAAACGCTTCTCCGGCGGCGCGACGATGGGGGCGGCGGCCACGAAGCCGGGCAGGTAGGGGCCGTCGTAGCCGCTGCGCTCCACCAGGGTGTGCCGGGTCTTGCCGTAGGTGGCGATGGCGGCGAGGACCACGGTGCCGTGCTCGTCCTTGACCTCGTACGGCTCCTCCAGGCCGGTGGCGCCGTGCTCGACCGCGTAGGCGTACGCGGCCCGCGCGTCCGGCACCTCGATGGCCAGGTCGACGACGCCGTCACCGTGCGCGGCGACGTGCTCCTCCAGGAAGCGTCCGCGGTCGGTGGTGGCCTTGATGACGGAGGTGAACACGAACCGGGCGTTGCCCGAGACGAGGACGTAGCTGGCCGTCTCACGGCTGCCGTTCTCCGGTCCGGAGTACGCGACCAGCTTCATGCCGAAGGCCGTGGAGTAGTAGTGGGCGGCCTGCTTGGCGTTGCCGACGGCGAAGACGACCGCGTCCATACCCTTCACCGGGAAGGGGTCGGCCTGCCGGGCGGTGTGGGGGGCCTGATCGATGGTCTCAGTCATGGCCGCAGGTTCCCGCTGTTCCGCAAGGTGCGCAATAGTTGTGGATTTCACTGCACATTCTGCCTAGTGTTACCGGCGTTTGGTCGGACGTTCTGTACAGGATGACCAGCATCAGTGGCGGTGGAAGGGGATACCCATGGGAATCGACCGACTGGACGGACGGCTGATCGAACTGCTCGCGGAGGAACCCCGCATCGGCGTGCTGGAGGCGTCCCGCCGCCTCGGGGTGGCCCGGGGAACCGCGCAGGCCCGGCTGGACCGTCTCCAGGCCAAGGGGGTGGTCCGGGGCTTCGGCCCGGACGTGGACCCGGCGGCCCTCGGCTACCCGGTCACCGCGTTCGCCACCCTGGAGATCAAGCAGGGCCAGGGCTCGGACGTCCGGGCGCACCTGACCACCGTCCCGGAGGTGCTGGAGCTGCACACCATCACCGGCCACGGGGACATGCTGTGCCGGCTGGTGGCCCGCTCCAACGCGGACCTGCAACGGGTGATCGACCTGGTGGTGGGGTTCGAGGGGATCATGCGCGCCTCCACCGCGATCGTGATGGAGAACCCGGTGCCGCTGCGGATCATCCCGCTGGTGCGGCAGGCGGCGGCCCAGGGCCCGGCGGCGCCCTCGCCGGAGGGCAGTCCGGAGGAGGCCGGGCCCGGCCGGCGCTGACGGCCGGGCGGGTGGGGCCGGGGGCGGGCCGGGGCGGAAGGTTTCGGCACGGCCGGGCGGCAGCGGGTGGTACGGCGTTGCCCGTCCGGGGCCGGCCGGGACACCGGACCCGGACGGGCCGGCCGGCTCAGCAGCTGGGGACCTCGCCCTTGCCGGTGGACAGCGCCCGCAGGGAGGACACCGCGTCCTTCAGCTCGGTGACCGGTACCAGTTTCAGGCCCTCGGGACGGTTGGCCTTCGCCTCCGAGCACTCGTCCTTCGGCACCAGGAAGACGGTGGCGCCGTCCCGCCGGGCGGCCAGGGTCTTCAGCTCCACCCCGCCGACCGGGCCGACGGTGCCGTCCGGCGCGATGGTGCCGGTGCCGGCGATCGTCCGGCCGCCGGTGAGGTCGCCGCCGCGGCCGTCGCCGTCGAGCTTGTTGATGATCCCGAGGGAGAACAGCAGTCCGGCACTGGGGCCGCCCACGTGGGCCAGCCGCAGCCGGACGTCGATGTCGTCGTCCGACCGGTTGAGGTAGCGCAGGGCGGCGGCGGTCGCGTCGTCCTGGGACTCGCGCATGTCCGCGAGGTTGTGCCGCTCGATCTCCTCGACGCTGTCGCCGACCGGGTAGACCGAGTCGCGCGGCAGCACGGCCCGCTCCTCGTCGAACCAGCCGTCGAGGACGTCGCCCAGCCGGATCGTGGCGTCCGGCCCGGTCGCCACGATGGTGGTCATCCGCAGCTGGCCGGTGGTCTTCCGGGTGGCGGTCCCGGAGATGGAGATCACCGGCTTGCCCCGGTCGTTCCCGAGCACGTTGACCGTGCCGCCCGGCACGGCGATCGAGAACGGCAGCGGGACGAGCGCGGCGACCGCGAGCAGCGCGGCGACGATCACGCCGCAGACCGCGAGGGTCCAGGCGCGGCGGGAGACGCGGAATTCGGCGGGCATGGGAGGAATCTAGTTCACTCCGGCACCACCCGGCGCCGCCGGGTGGTGCCGCCGTCGCGGGGCACCGGCCGCCCGTCCACCGTCCGCCACCCGTGGCGGGGGCGGTCCGGCGGCCGGGGCCCGGCCGCCGCGGACCGGACCGGCCCGCGGGCACCGGTACGGCACCGGACACCGGGCCGGCACACGCACGGCCCCCGGCCGGCACAGCACGCCCGGCCGACGCCCGCCCGCTCGCCGCCCGTGACCGCAGGCCCGCCGGGCACCGCACGGGCGCCGTCCGGCGCACCCCCGTCCGGCCGGGTGCGGCGCGTCCGGTCCGTCAGCGCAGGGCGTCCGCGACCTCGCGGGCCGCGTCCAGCACCCGGGGCCCCACCCGCTCCGGCACCGAGTCGGAGAGCATCACCACGCCGACGCTGCCCTCTATCCCGGTGACCCCGAGCAGCGGGGCGGCGGCGCCGCTCGCCCCGGCCTCCAGCTCGCCGTGGGTGAGGATGTAGTCGGCGCTGCCGGAACGGGCGGCGAGAATCGCCCGGCCCGCGGCTCCCCGGTCCAGCGGGTGGCGGAATCCGGCCCGGTAGGCCACGTGGTAGTCGGTCCAGGTGGGCTCGACGACCGCGACCGCGAGGGCCTCGGTGCCGTCCACCAGGGTCAGGTGTGCGGTCGCCCCGATGTCCTCGGCGAGCGAGCGCAGCGCGGGGAGCGCCGCCTCCCGCACCAACGGATGGACCTGACGGCCCAGTTGCAGTACCCCGAGCCCGACCCGGGCACGTCCGCCGATGTCCCGGCGGACCAGCGCGTGCTGTTCCAGCGTGGCCAGCAGGCGGTACACCACGGTGCGGTTGACGCCGAGCTTGTTGGACAGCTCGGTGACGGTCAGCCCGTGGTCGGTGTCGGCCAGCAGCTTGAGGACGCGCAGCCCTCGGTCGAGCGTCTGGGAGGTCTCCGCGGTCACGACGCCCCCTCCTCGGTGTGGGTGACGGCTCCTTCACGCGGATGCGTCTCGGTCCCGGCGACGGCGCGCGGAAGAGGCCGCCGGTCGCGGGTGAACGCACCGGCTGCGCTCCGCGGCGGCGCTGCCACGGGGCGTGTGCGTAGCGGCAACCTAGCGAGCCGGTCCGCTCAGCGGAAGGGTTCGTCCAGAATCCGAGCGGAGGTGACACCGGGTGTCAGCGGGGACCGCCCGGTACGCGGGGGATCGCCCCGTTTCGGGGCACCTGGATGCCGCCGTTCATGGCAGCTTGATGAAGAGCGGTGAAACGACTTGCGGACCCCGAGCCACCGGGTTACGTCCGCGCCCCGGTCCGCGGCGGGTTGGCCGCCATCCGGGACGGGACGTACCGAATGACGGTCGGCCGGCGAGGGAAACCCGGCTGCCGGGCGGCGACGGGGACCCGGCCGATGGATCGGCGGACGGAGAGCCGGCGGGGGGCCGGCGGGGGGCCGACGACGGGGACCCGACGCTTGGACCGGCCGACGGAGAGCCGGCCGGCGCCCGGCACCCGGGTCCGGCGCCGGTCGCGCGGACGTCCGGGGGAAGCCAGGGCACCGGGCCCCGGAGACCGCGGGCCGGAGGTGCGGGGCGGCGGGCCGGACGCCGGAGGCCGAGGGGGACGGACCGCGGCCGGCCCGGCCCGGAGCGCGAGTCCCCGGGACCACCCGCCCGCGGCCCCGGGCCGGCCGGAACCGGCGCGGCCGCCCGGACCGCCGGCCCGACCGGAACCCGGACCGCCGGACCGGCCGGAGCATCGGGCCGGCCGAAGCATCGGGCCCCGGAACCGCCGGGCGCACCGAGCCGCGCCGGGCTCCCGGCCCGGCCGCGCCCTCACCGCATACGGGTGGCCCACTCCCGGACCTTCTTGATCCGTTCGCGGATCTGGCCCGGGGTGGCCTCGGCGCTGGGGGGTCCGCCGCAGGCCCGGCGCAACTCGGTGTGGATCACGCCGTGCGGCTTGCCGGTCTGGTGGACGTACGCGCCCACCAGGGAGTTCAGCTCCTTGCGCAGCTCCATCAGCTCCTTGTGGCTGACCACCGGGCGCCGCTCGGCGGGCAGCTCCAGCAGGTCGGCCTCGGAGTCCGGCTTCCTGCGGCTGTGCGCGATCTGCCGGGCCTGCCGCTTCTGGAGCAGCAACTGCACCTGGTCGGGTTCGAGGAGCCCGGGGATGCCGAGGTAGTCCTGCTCCTCCTCGCTGCCGGGGTGGGCCTGCATGCCGAACTCGGCGCCGTCGAAGAGCACCCGGTCGAAGACCGCGTCGGACTCCAGCGCCTCGAAGGGCAGCATGTCCTGCTCACCGGTGTCCTCGTCCTGCTGCTTCTCCGCCTCGGCGAGGAGCTTCTCCTCCTCGGCGTACGGGTCCTCCTCGCCGTCCTTCTTCGGCTTGTCCAGGACGTGGTCGCGCTCGGCCTCCATCTCGCCCGCGAACCCCAGCAGCGTGGGGATCGTCGGGAGGAAGACGGAGGCGGTCTCGCCGCGCCGGCGGGACCGTACGAAGCGGCCCACGGCCTGGGCGAAGAACAGCGGGGTGGAGATGGTGGTGGCGTACACGCCCACCGCCAGCCGGGGGACGTCCACGCCCTCGGACACCATGCGGACCGCGACCATCCACCGGTCGTCGTTGTGGCTGAAGTCCTCGATCCGCTGCGAGGCGCCGGAGTCGTCGGAGAGGACCACGGTGGCCTTGCTGCCGGTGATCTCGCGGAGCAGCTTGGCGTACGCCCGGGCGGAGTCCTGGTCGGTGGCGATGACCAGCGCGCCGGCGTCCGGGATGGACTTGCGGACCTCGGTGAGCCGCTGGTCGGCGGCGCGCAGCACGTTCGGCATCCAGTCGCCGCGCGGGTCGAGCGCGGTGCGCCACGCCTGGGAGATGGCGTCCTTGGTCATCGGCTCGCCCAGCCGCGCCGCGATCTCGTCACCGGCCTTGGTGCGCCAGCGCATGTTGCCGCTGTAGCTCATGAAGATCACCGGGCGGACGACACCGTCGGCGAGGGCGTTGCCGTAACCGTAGGTGTAGTCGGCGGCCGAGCGGCGGATGCCGTCGTTCCCCTCCTCGTAGGTGACGAAGGGGATCGGGTTGGTGTCGGAGCGGAACGGCGTACCGGTGAGGGCGAGCCGCCGGGTGGCCGGTTCGAACGCCTCCAGACACGCCTCGCCCCAGGACTTGGAGTCACCGGCGTGGTGGATCTCGTCCAGGATGACCAGCGTCTTGCGCTGCTCGCAGCGGTTGCGGTGGAGCATGGGGCGGACGCCGACACCGGCGTAGGTGACGGCGACCCCGTGGTAGTCGCGGCCCAGCGGGCCGGCGCTGTACTCGGGGTCCAGCTTGATGCCCACCCGGGCCGCCGCCTCCGCCCACTGCTTCTTCAGGTGCTCGGTCGGCGCCACCACGGTGACCTGCTGGACCACGTGGTGGTGCAGCAGCCAGGAGGCGAGGGTGAGGGCGAACGTGGTCTTACCGGCGCCGGGGGTGGCCACCGCGAGGAAGTCGCGGGGCTGGGTCTGGATGTACTTCTCCATCGCGCCCTGCTGCCAGGCGCGCAGCTTGTTCGCGGTACCCCAGGGGGCCCTGCCGGGGAAGGCGGGCGACAGATGATGGCTGGTCGATGCGGTGGTAGTCACGGTCTCCGTCGGTCAGGCTCGGCACTCGGGATCGGCAACCGCGTCAGCCTACCGGTGCCGCCGGACCCGTCCGGGGCGATCCGGCCGGGTCCGGGGCGGGGTGGGACTCAGCTCACATCGCCGGGGTCCACCAGGGCGCGCAGTCCGTCGGAGATCTCCTTGACCTCGGCCATCGCCCCGGTCGCGACGGCGATCACCAGTCGCTCCGCCGCGTCGATGTCGGGCCGGAGCTGGACACCGTTCATCGCGAGGAAGGAGACGCACGAGATCCAGGCGGTGCGCTTGTTCCCGTCGAAGAACGGGTGGTTGATCGCGAGGGACTGCAGCAGCGCCGCGGCTTTGTCCAGCAGGTCCGAGTACGCCTCCTGGCCGAACATCGCCGCTGCGGGGCGGTGGACGGCGGACTCCAGCAGTCCGGCGTCGCGGACCACCACCTCCATGTCCGAACAGGCGATCCCGGCGATGGTCAGGCCGTCTTCGGAGGTCAGATAGACGAAGGTCACTTGAGCCGCTCCAGCAGCTCCGCCCACTTCGCCGTCTGCTCCTTGGCCGTCTTGCGCACCATGGCCTGCTGGGCGGTGCGGGCCAGGTAGTCGTCCACCGCCTTCAGCACTATGGCGTGCATGCTGACCCCCTCCTGCTCGGCGCGGCGCTTGAGGGCGTCGGTCTGGTCGTCACGGAGCCGCAGGTTCATCGCCATACCGGAACAGTAGCGTCCGTGGGGTCAGTCTGGTACCACGGACTGCTGCGCCCTCGCCGGCCGCAGCCGGGTCGTCACGAATGCCCCCACCAGGGCCGCCGCCGTCATCGCCAGGAAGACCGCGGTGAAGGCGGCCGGGTGCCCGCCCGCGTTGCCCGCCTCCAGGACGTCCTCGGTGCCGTGCGACACCGAGCCGCCGCCGAAGGCGACGAAGAGCACGCCGCTCAGCCCGACCAGGGTGATGTTGCCCAGTGCGTCGGAGACCTGGAGGGACGCGGAGTTGGTACCGGCGTCCTCCGGCCGGGAGAGCTTGAGCAGCAGCACGCTGCCGCTGGAGATGGCCAGCCCCATGCCGTAGCCGCCGATGATCCAGGCGACGGCGACGATCCACGCCGGCACGCCGTCCAGCAGCGCCAGCGGGAGCATCGCGATGGAGGCCGCGATCAGCAGCATGCCGGCGCCCATCAGCCGCTCCCGGTACGGCTCCAGCCTGGGCCGGCTCTGGGTGAACGAGCCGAGTGCCCAGGTCAGGCCGCCGCCGGTGAGGGAGAGGCCGGCCAGGGTGGCGGACAGTCCCCGTTCGGTGACGAGCATCAGCGGGACGAAGCTCTCCGCGCCGAGGAACGCGCCGGCCGCGACGCCGCGCAGCAGGACGACCGAGGGCAGCCCCCGGGCGGCCCGGAAGGTGCCCCGGGGCAGCAGCCGCAGGATGCACGGCACCAGCAGCGCCAGGCCGAGGGCGGCCGGGACCAGGGAGAGCCAGCCGATGTCCTGGGCGGCGTACTGGAGCAGCCCGGCGCCCGCGGCGACCGCGAGCGCGAGGAGGATCCGGCCGCGGTTCATGGCCGGGGTGCGGTCACCGGCCGGCAGCTTCCGGAGCGCGGGCAGCATCACCGAGAGCGGCAGCAGTACCAGCACCGGTATCGCGAGGAAGACCCAGCGCCAGCTCAGGTGCTCGGTGACGGTGCCGGCGGCCAGCGGGCCGACGATGACCGGCAGCACCCAGGCTGCGGAGAACGCGGCGAGCACGGCGGGCCGCAGCCGCTCCGGGTACGCGCGGCCCACGACCACGTACAGCGCGACGATGACCAGCCCGCCGCCGATGCCCTGCACCCCGCGGCCGGCCACGAAGGCCCACATCTGCTGCGCGGAGCCGGAGAGCACCAGGCCGGCGCCGAACGTGGCGATGCCGGCGAACAGCGGCGCGAGCGGGCCCTTGCGGTCGCACCACTCGCCGGAGAGCGTCATCGCGAACAGGCTGGCGGTGAAGTAGGCGGAGAACGCGTACGCGTACAGCTCCACCCCGTCCAGGGCATGGGCGGCCACCGGCATGGCGGTGTTGACGGCGCTCGCCTCGAAGGCGATCAGGGAGACGACGGAGATGATGCCCAGGGTCAGCGCGCGGAAGCGGCGGCCGAGGACGGTCTCGCCCGCGGCGTCGTCGGCGTCCGGGGTGTCCGGGGTCTCCAGGGGCTCCGGGCGCGCGGAGGGCTCGGTGGCGGTCACCAGCCGGGCACGGGGCCCGGTGGCGTCCGCGGGGTCGGCGTCGAGGGGGTCGAGAGCGGTCATTGCGCCAGCGTAAGGGGCGTTTTCCGGGGTGGGACCTGGCGGTGGGCGGAGCTTGTCTCATCCGCCGGCCCTAGGACGAGCCGGACGCTCCACCGGCGCACACCCTGCGCCCCGGCGGACCGGCGCCGGCTTCCTGCGCGCCACACGGCGCACCGGCGCCCGGCGCACCGCGCGCGGTCGGGGGCGGGCCGTGGGCGGTCCCGCCACGCCGCCCGCCCGCGCGGGTCCGGTCGCGCGGGCGGGTGGCATGGCCGAGCGTGGGCGGCCGGAGGGACGGGCCGGCGCGGCGGACGGCGGCCGAGCGGGTGCCGGGCGGGCGGACCGGGGCCGGGCCCGGGCCACCGGAGGCCGGGCGCCGGACCGCCGGCCGTGGAGCGGAACGACGACACCGCCGGAACCGGACCGGACCGCCCGCCGCAGGGCGGAAACGCACGGCGGGTGATCGCGGGCGGGTGATCGTGGCCGACCGTGGGCGGCGGACCCGCCGGTCCGGCGCGGCGAGCGGTGGCGGAACGGGCGGTCCGATGCCGGCCCGTCCGGTACCGGCTCCGGGCACCGGGCAGGACGACGGCACGCCGGTCCCGGGCCGGACCACCCGCCGCGCCGCGAAATCGCACGGCGGGGGCACGCGGCGTTGGACTCAGGTGGTGAGGAGTACGCCGCCGTAGCCGGCCCCGGCCACCACCAACCAGGCGCAGAGCCCCAGCGCGGCCACCCGGCCGCCGGTCCGGGCCAGGGACGGCAGGTGCACCGCGCTGCCCAGCCCGAAGAGCGCCGCGGCGAGCAGCAGTTCCTGACCGGTGTGCGCCGCGTCCAGCACCCCGGCCGGCAGCCGGTCGGTGCTGCGCAGGGCGACCATCGCCAGGAACCCGAGGACGAACAGCGGGACCAGCGGCGGACGCCGGGCCGCGCCGACCCCGTCGGCCGGTTCCGCCACCGCCCGGCGGCGGGCCCGTACCGAGATCGCGACCGCCGCGACCAGCGGGGCCAGCAGGGCCACCCGCATCAGCTTCACCAGCACGGCGTCGGTGAGGGCGTCCGGTCCGGCGGTCTGCGCGGTGGCCACCACCTGGCCCACGTCGTGCACGCTCGCCCCGACCCAGCGGCCGAACCCCGCGTCGTCCAGCCCCAGCGGCTGCTGGAGCAGCGGGAGCACCGCGATGGCGAGTGTGCCGCAGAGGGTCACCAGCGCCACCGAGGTCGCCGCGTCCCGCTCGTCGCTGTCGCGCACCTCGCCGACCGCGCCGATGGCCGAGGCCCCGCAGATCGCGTACCCGGTGGCGATCAGCACCGGCTGATCGCCGGGCAGGCCCATCCGGCGTCCCAGCCACCAGGTGCCGGCGAAGGTGGCGGCCACCACGCCGAGGACCATCGCCACGGTGGCCCAGCCGAGCCCCAGCACGTCGTCGAGGCTGAGCTTCAGGCCGAGCAGCACGATGCCCAGGCGCATCAGCCGCTTGCCCGCGTAGCTCAGGCCGGCCCGGGCCTCGCCCCGCACCAGCGGGCGGACACCGGGCAGATGGGCCGCGGTGATGCCCAGCACCACGGCGAGGGTGAGCATCGGTACGTCGGGCAGCAGCCGGTGGACCGCCCAGGCCACCCCCACCCCGAGCGCGGCGAGCGCGAGCCCGGCCGCCTCCCGGGGCGGCTTGCGGGCCCGGGAGGCGGGGCCGGGGGCCGGGCCCCGCCCCGTGCCGGCGCCGCCGGTACCGGTGCCGCCGCCGGCACCTGGGCTGGTAGCGGGGAGGGTGCGCCGGCCGGCCCGGTCCCCGATCAGCGCCATGTCCGCCTCCACCGGGAGGCCGCCGGGCGGGACGGGACCGGACGGGACGCCACCCGGGCCGGAGCCTGGCCGAGCGGCGCCGGGACCGGGCGGGTCACCGTTCGCCGGCCGGGCACTCGTAGACCCGCCGGACGCTGGAACCCAGCCGGGCGATGTCCGCGCCGTAGATGTGGATCGAGATCGCCTTGCCCTCGCAGGCGTTGTACACCCGGTGGATGTCGCCGGGCGGCGCGAAGCCGCACACCGAGCCCTGCGGGTTCACCACCTGCTCGGTGGGGACCAGGCGCGACCGGGTGCCGTCGGAGACCAGGCGGTACCGGTCCTCGCTCTCCTGCCCCTGGTGGACACCGGCGACGCACCACGAGACGTGGTCGTGGATGGCGGTCCGCTGGCCGGGCAGCCAGACCAGGGCGACGATCGAGAAGCTGCCGTCCTGCTCGGCGTGGAGGATGTGCTGGCGGTAGCGCTCGGGGTCGCCCTCCCGCTGCTCCTCGGTGAGCAGGTCGGGCTCGCCCAGGTGCGGCGCCAGCCGTTCACCGACCAGGTACGCCGTCAGGTCGGGCGGCAGCCCCCGATCGACGGCCTCACGCACCTCGCGCACCAGCGCGTCGAGCCGGGCGGTGGTACGGGCGGCTCGGAATGCGGTCGAAGTGGTCATGACGGCAGCGTCGGGCCGGACCATCCATCACGTCCAACGACGGTTTCTTCACCGGAACCCAACATCCGCTTATGGATCGCGCCCCCGCCCGCCACGCGGCGGACCCCGGCACCGGAGCCCGGCGGCGAGGCCCGCCCGGTACACCGGGCGGGGCACCGGTGGTCGCGGGCGGGGGGACGGGGGCGGCGACCTGCGGCCGGACGGGCGCGAGCCCGACCGGCGAATGGATCGGCGGCCGGGCGGGACGGGGCGCGGCCGGACCGCAGGCCACCGGCCGGCGCGGCTCCACAGGGATGGCCGCCCCACAGGGGTGACCGCGGGGCGGGAGGCACCCGGGGCGAAGCCCGGGTCAGCAGCCGACGCGGTTGGCCGCCACCGCCCTCAGCTCGTCGAGCACCAGCGCGGTCGCCGGTATCCGCAGGTGCTCGCGGAGCACGTAGGCGGACACCTGGCGGCGGGAGGCCGGGTCCAGGGCGCGGCCGGTCACCTTGCGGTGGCAGAGGAAGGAGAGCACCAGGCCGGGCATCATCGCCACCCCCAGCCCCTCGGCGACCAGGCTCTGCACGACCAGGTTGTCGTCGGTGGTGAAGGCGATGTCCGGGGCGAATCCCTGTTCCGCGCACTCGTGCAGGAAGTTGGCGCGGCAGCGCAGGCAGCCGGCGATCCAGCGCTCCTCCGCCAGGTCGGCGAGTTTCACCGCCCGCCGGCGGGCCAGCGGATGGCCGGTGGGCATCAGCACCGTGAGCTGGTCCTCCAGCAGTCGGACCTCCACCACCTCCTCCGGCACCTCCTCGTGCAGCCCGGGGTAGGTGAAGGCCAGCGTGATGTCGCACTCGCCGCGCACCAGGCGGCCCAGTGACTCCGGCGGCTCCCCCTCCAGCAGCTCCACCCGCACCCCGGGGTGCCCGGCGGCGAGCCGGGCCATGGCCTCCGGGATCAGCGTGGCGTTGGCGCTGGGGAAGGCGCAGACCCGGACCCGGCCGGAGCGCAGCCGGGTGATGGCGTTCATCTGCGCCTGGGCGGCGGAGATGCTGTCGAGGATGGTGTCCGCGTGCCGGGCCAGGGCCTCCCCCGCCTCGGTGAGCCGCAACCGGCGGCCGACCCGGGTGAACAGCGGGGTGCCCACGGACCGTTCCAGCGCCTTCATCTGCTGGGTGATCGCGGGCTGGGTGTAGCCCAGGGCGCGGGCGGCGGCCGAGTAGGAGCCGGCACGCACCACTTCGTGAAAGGTCTTGATGTGCCGGGAATCGAACACGCGCGCAATCATAAGCAGAATTTGGGGTTGCGGCACAGCTCCCCCGCTCCAGCTTTTGGATCACGCCCGGCCCGGCCCTCCGCCGGCCCCGACGGCCCGGTGCCCCCGGCCGTTCCCCACCGGCCGCCCGCGCCTCCGCCACCGTCCGGTCCCCCAGTCCCCCCGCACGTACCGCCACCCCGGCACCGCGCCCGGCACCCCATCAGCACGGCGGGCCGCCGGCCCCGGCGCACCGCGGCCCGCCGGGCCGATCCGGCAAGCTGGGGGGATGCCGTACTACACCTCGTACGACGCCGCCCGGCTGTCCTTCCGCGTACTGCCCGCCCGGGACGGGGACGGACGCTCCCGCCCACCGCTGGTCTGCCTGGCCGGCGGGCCGGGGCGGGACGCCGCGTACCTCGGCGACCTCGGCGGGCTGGACGCCCACCGCGACCTGATCGCCCCGGACAGCCGGGGCACCGGGGACTCGCCCACCGCCGATCCGCAGCACTACGCCTTCCCCCGGCTCGCCGAGGACCTGGAGGCGCTCCGCGCCCACCTGGAGCTGGAGCGCCTGGTGCTGCTGGCCCACGGGGCGGCGGCCACCACCGCGCAGGCGTACGCCGCCGCGCACCCGGAGCGCACCGCCCGGCTGGTCCTGGTCTGCCCCGACGCCCGGCTCCAGGGCGAACGGACCGGGGACGCCTGGGAGATCTTCCGGTCCCGGGCGGACGAGCCCTGGTGGCCGGAGGCGGACCGCGCGGCACGGCGGCTGGCGGAGCGCCACGAGCCGGAGGAGGTGCGGGCGCTGCTCGCCGCGACCGCCCCGGCGGCGTACGACCGCTGGGAGGAGCCGCAGCGGGCCCACGCGGCGGACGAGGCCGGCCAGTCGCACCCGGTCCCCCGGGCCGGCTTCTGGCAGGGCGTGGACGAGGCGGCCCGGCGGGCGGTGCTGGCGCGGCTGGCCGAACTGCCCGGGCCCGTGCTGGTGGTCTCCGGTGACCGCGACGCGGTGGCCGGCGTCCGGGCCGGCGAACTGGTCGCCGCCTCCGTCCCGGACGGCCGCCACCACACCCTGCCGGGCGCCGGCCACTACCCGTGGGTGGACCGGCCGGCGGAGTTCCGCACGGTGGTGGAGGAGTTCCTCGGCGGCTGAGGCCGGCCGGGGGCGTCGCGGGCCGGGGCGATGCCGTTGGTGAACGGGTTATGCCAGTCATGTGTCGGCGGGCCCCGACCCGTTGTCCGCCCGCCCGGCCCCGCCCTAACGTGGTGCACGCACGACAGCGCGAGAACCGGCCCGGCTCCCACCGGTCCGGAACGGCGCACGGCCGCGTGCCCGAGTGGTCAGGGGCTCGCCTGCAAAGCGAGTTACGCTGGTTCGATTCCAGTCGCGGCCTCCATCCGCCCCCGGGCGGAAGCCTTTCTTCCGGCCCCGGCGTCCCACGGCGCCGGGGCCGGGCGTCTTCTCCCGTGCCCCGGTCGCCGCGGCGGCCGTCACCCGAGGGAGAACACGGCCACGTCGTAGCGTTCGAGGACCGGCCGGGGCCCGTCCGGTGCCTCCGTGCGGGCCGCGGCCTCCAGACGGGCCAGGCCCTGGTGGAACTCCTCGTCGGTGAGGTGGGTGAACTTCGACTGCGGCCGGCCGGTCAGCCGGGCGTGGTACTCGGCCAGGCTCGCCGTGACCGGCTGGGCGAAGGAGGTGACCTCCTCCAGGGCGAATCCGGCGGAGAGGAAGTCGGCGACGACCTCCGCCTCGCCCGGGAAACGCCGTTCGTCGATCGTCCGGAGCCGCGGCCAGTGGTCGTAGACCACCGCGTCCAGCCGCTCCCGGAAGGTGGTGCGGACGACCACCCTCCCGCCGGTCCGCAGCACCCGGGCGAGTTCCCGGGCCGCTGCCGCGCGGTCGGGGATGTGGTGGATCACGCGGGACAGCAGCGCCAGGTCGAAGGAGTCCGCGGCGGCGGGCACCGCCTCGGCCTCGCCGCGCAGGTACCGCACAGCGGGGTGCGGATGGTGGCGCCGGGCCTCGGTGAGCATCGCCTCGGAGGCATCGACGGCAACCACCTCGCTCCCGGCGATCCAGCGGGCCATCCCGGCGGAGAAGACACCCGTCCCCGATCCGATCTCCAGGATGGACGGCGCCGGCCGCCGGACATGGGAAGCGACCAGCTCGACCCAGGCCCGCAGCGACCCGTCGGGCATCGCGTTGCCGCGCTCGTAGGCACCGGCCAGGTTCTCGTCGTCATGGGCACGGCTCATACGGCCGATCCTCACCCGGTGAGCACCTCCGGACAACGGTCCGGAGCAAAGCGCCCAGGGACACCGGACACACGACCCGCCCGGACGGCCCCGGGCCCGGCCTTCCGGGCACAGGCGCCCCAGCACACGAGCCCCGGCCGTACCGCCAACCCCCGCGGCAGCGCGCCGGGCCCGCACCCGTTCACGGGCCCTCGAAGCACACGAGCCCCGGCCGTACCGTCACCACCGGGCGGCACCCCGGCCCCGGGCGCGGGCGCGGGAGCACCCGGTCACCCGGCCCCGGCAGGAACCCCCGATCGCGCCGGTCCGGACGACCCCGGGCCCGGCCTTCCGGGCACAGGCGCCCCGAAGCGCTGGGCCCGGCCGGACCGGCAACCCCCGGGCAGCGCCCCGGCGTCGGCGCGCCTCAGCCGCGCAGTTCCGCGCCGACCGCCGACTGGGGGCGGATGGGGAGGCGGTTGACCGGGCGGCCGGTGGCGGCGCGGACGGCGGCGGCGACCGCGGCCGGGGACGTCACCACCGGTACCGCGCTCACCGCCTTGGCACCGAACGGGGCCACCACGTCCCGCTCCTCGACGAGTTTGACCACCCGGACCGGCGGCACGTCCAGGGCGGTCGGCAGGGCGTAGCTGGTCAGGTCGGGGCGGCGCACCACGCCGCGTGAGGTGCGCAGGTTCTCGGTGAGCGCGGCGCCGATGCCCTGGGTGACCCCGGCCTCGATGCGGGCCTTGACCTGGCCGGGGTTGAGGGCCCGGCCGACGTCCTGGGCCACCGTCATGTCCACCACCCGGACCAGGCCGAGTTCCACGTCCACGTCCACCACGGCGCGTACCGCGCAGAACGCCATGCCCACGAAGGCGTCGCCCTGCCCGGACTCGTCCAGCGGCTCGGTGGGGTGCGGGCGGCACTGCGCGGTCGCCCACAGCTCCTTGCCCGCCAGCGCCTCGTGGACCGAGGTGGAGAGCACCCCGTCATAGCTGGTGATCTTGCCGTCGGCGATGCTCAGCAGCTCGGTGGACATGCCGAACTTGTGCGCCAGCGGCTGGAGCAGCTGGGTGCGGACCATCTTGGCGGCCCGCTCCACCGCGCCGCCGGAGACCCAGGTGTGCCGTCCCCGGGCGCCGGGCCCGGCCGGCGGCTGGTCGGTGTCCACCGGCGCGACGTGCACCTCCTCGATGCCGAGGATCTCCTGCACGATCTGCCGGGCCAGGGTGGTGAAGCCCTGCCCGGTCTCCACCGCGGCGCAGATGACGGTGGCCACCGAACCGCTCACCTTGACCGTGGCGGTGGCCACCTCGTCCGCGCCCTCCGCGCCGAGCATGTGCACCATGCCCAGGGCGTAGCCCACGCCGCGCCGCACCGCCTCCGGGTCGCCGGCGCCCTCCGGGCCGCCGGGCAGCAGCCAGTCGGCGGCGTCCTCGCCGTCCTGGGGCAGCGGGGGCAGCGGCTCGTCGCGCACCGCCTGGAGGAGTTCGGCGACCGGCGCCGGGCAGGTGACGGTCTGCCCGGTGGGCAGCAGGTCCCCGGTGGCCATCACGTTGCGCATCCGGAGCTCGGCCGGGTCCATGCCCAGCTTGGCGGCGAGCTTGTCCATCTGCCCCTCGTACGCGGCGCACACCTGCATCGCGCCCTCGCCGCGCACATGGCCGGAGGGCGGGTTGTTGGTGCGCACCGCCCAGCCCTCGATGAAGGCGTGCGGGACCACGTAGGGGCCGCAGGCGAAGGAGACCGCGGCGGCCAGCGCGTCCCCGGAGGAGTCGGCGTAGGCGCCGCCGTCCAGCAGGATCTGCGCCTCCACCTTCACCAGCCGGCCCTCGGTGTCGGCGTGGTGCCGGTAGCGGAGCAGCGTGGGGTGGCGGTGGGCGTGGCCGAGGAACGACTCCTCACGGGTGGCGGCGAGTTTCACCGGCCGCCCGGTCTTCAGGGCCAGCAGCCCCAGCGGCAGCTGGGTGCCGTGGTCCTCGCGCTCGCCCATCGCGCCGGGGACGCCGGTGACCACCACCTTGACGCGCTCCGGCTCCAGGCCCAGGCAGGCGGCGGCCATGTCCCGGTCGCCGTGCGGGTCGGTGGAGGCGGTGTAGATCTCCACCCCGCCGTCCGGGCGGGGCACGGCCAGGCCGGCCTCGGCGCCGATGGGTGCCGGGTCCTGGCGGCCGATGCGGTACACGCCCTCGACGATGACGTCGCCGGTGACCTCCGGGTCGCCGAAGCGCAGCGGGATGTGCCGGATCAGGTTGCCGTCCGGGTGCAGCGGCTCGGCGGAGAACGCCTGTTCCGGGTCGGTGACCGGTTCCAGCACCTCGTACTCCACCGCGATGGCGGCGGCGGCCAGCCGGGCGGTGTCGGGGTGGTCGGCGGCGACCGCGGCGATCGGCTCGCCGTGGTGGCGGACCACGTCACCGGCGAACACCGGACGGTCGGCCACCCGCCGTCCGTGCGAGGGGTCGCCGGGCACGTCGGCGTGGGTCACCACGGCCCGTACGCCGGGCATCGCGGCGGCCGGGGCGGTGTCCACCGACAGGATCCGGGCGTGCGGGTGCGGGGAGCGCAGCACCGCGGCCCACAGCAGCCCCTCGGCCCACAGGTCGGCGGCGTACGGGAAGGTCCCGGACGCCTTCGCCGCCGCGTCGGGGCTCGGCATGGTGGTGCCCAGGCCGTGCGGGCCGGGCGGTGCCGCAGGCGGTGTGACCGAGGCGGTGGCGGTGGTGGCCGTGGCGGCTCCGGCGCCTTCTGCGAGTCCCGTCATGCGTTCGCCCCTCCACTGCCGTTGCCGCCCCCGTGGCCGTCGTGCGGGCCGCTCTGGTGCGGGATGCGGACCTGACCCGGCGCGCCGTTCTCCGCCGCGGCGGCCGCCTCCCGGCCCGTGATGACCTCGCGGACCGCTTCCAGTACGCCCCGGTAGCCCGAACAGCGGCACAGGTTGCCGCAGATGGCCTGCCGGGTCTGCAGCTCGTTCGGTGCGTGGTTGCCTTCCAGCAGGTCGTGCACGGTCATCGCCAGACCGGGCACGCAGAACCCGCACTGCACGGCGCCGGACTCGGTGAGCGCGCGCTGCACGTCCGACAGCCGCCCGTCGGTGGCGAGCCCTTCGACGGTACGGATCTCCGACCCCGCGGTGGTCGCGGCGGGCACCAGACAGGAGTTCACCAGCCGCCCGTCCACCTGCACCGAGCAGGCTCCGCACTCGCCCTGCGAGCAGCCGTCCTTGGCGCCGGCGAGGCCGAGGCGTTCGCGCAGCACGTACAGGAGCGACTCGCCGATCCAGGCGTCGGTGACCGGTCGGTCGGTGCCGTTGACCCGCAGCACGTACGAGGCGCTGGGGTGCTCGGTGTGCGGCGGCTCCGGCTCGCCGGGGGGCTCCGTCGCGGCCTCGGACCCTCCGTCGGCGGGCTCCGCGGCGGCCTCGGGCGCGGACGTCCCGTCGGCGGGATCCGCCGCACCGCCGTCCGCGCCGTCGTCGCCGTCCGCGTCGCCGGGGGCCGCGCCGGGCTCGTCCCCGGCGCCCGGGGCCGCGCCGTCGGCGGGGTCCGGGGCGGGACCGTCGGTGGCCCCGTCCGGGCCGGACCCGCCGGCCGTGGCGGTCGTGGCGTTCGGGGCCGTCGTGCCGGAGTGGTCGCCAAGTACGGCGTCGCCGGGTGCGGCGGCCGGGTCGTCGGGCGCTCCGGACGGGTCGCCGGGGGCGCCGGTGACCGGCCCGGTGCCGGGCGCGCCGGCCTCCCCGGCCGCGTCCGAACCGGTGCCGGCGGTGCCGTCCGGGGAGGTGCCCGGGCCGGCGTCGGGTGCCGCGTCCGGCGCGGGGTGCGCCTCCCCGGACGGGTGCCCCTCGGCGGAGGCGTCGGGGTGGCCCGCACCGGCCGGGCCGGCCGGCGGTCCGGCGGCCGGTTCCGGCACGTCACCGGGCACGCCGTCGAGCCCGTCCGCCGCGCCGGCGGACGGGTGGCCGCCGGCCGGGGTGGCGTCCGGTGCCTCCGGGCCGGGGGCGTCCCCGGCCGGAGCCGTGGTCGTGGCGGTGCCGTCGCCGGGCCCGCCGGTGGCGTCCGGGGCACCGGTCACCCCGGGGCCGGCCGGACCCGCGGCCACGCCGGCGGGTGCCGCGCCCGGCCGGTCGCCGGGCGCCGGCTCGTACCCGTCGGCCGGTCCGGCCGGGTCGTGGGCCCCGCCGGGCCGGTAACCCTCGTCCGGACCGTGGCCCTCGGCCGGGTCGTACGGCTCCACCGGCTCGTATCCCCCGGCGGGTTCGTACCCCTCGGCGGCCTCCTCCCGGTCCGGGTCGTGGCCGGCGGGGCCGCCCACGGCGGGCGGCTCACCGGCGCCCGTCCCGTCGTACCCCGGATAACCGGCGTCCTCCGGACGGCCGGCGGCGTGCCCGGCGGCCGCGCCGTCGGGAACCGGGACGTCAGCGGTCGCCGGGGCGTCACCGGCCGCCGGGACGTACCCGGTGGGGTGGTGTCCGGCCACCGGGGCCTGCCCGGTGGGGTGCTGGGCCGGCGGAACGTGCCCGGCGGGCGCGCCGCCGGGTGCCTCGGCGTACCCCTCGGGGCCGGCTGCCGCCGCGTCCGGACCGGGACCACCGGTACCGGGCGCCTGCGGGGCGCCGCCCTGGGCCGGTGCCCCCGGAGCGCCGCCGTGCGGGGCCGCGCCGGGAACGCCCGGCCGTACCCGCTCGCCGGGGCCGCCGGACACCACGGTGTCCGGCCGCCGGCCGGCCGGGGCGCCGGTTCGCCAGGTTGCGTCCGCGGGGTCGGCGTACCGCCCCCGGCCGGGCGCCTCCGGGCCCTGCCCCACCGGTCGGCGGCCGGTCCCCTGCGGGCCGGCGGCCGGGTGCCGCGGACCGTGCGCACCGGGGTACCCCTCGGTGCCCTGCGCCACGGCGGCTCCGCCGGGCCCCACGGGCCGGCGGCCCCCGGCGCCGGGACGGCCGCCCGCGGGCTGTCCGGCGCCCGCCGGCTGGTGCGGGCCGTCCGGCCGGGCCGGAGCGCCGGCCAGCGGACGCCGCCCCGCCGCGCCGGGGTGGTGCCGGTGCTCGTCGCCGGGCACGGCCGGACCCGCCGGCCCGCCCTGCGGACCGCCGTGGGCCGCTTCGCCCGGGACCGGGCCGCCGTCCGGGCCCTCCGGGTGGCCGGGGTGGCCGCCCGGCCGTCCCGCGTTCCCGGGGTGGCCCGGGTGGCCGGGGGCCGCCGGCAGGTCGTGGTGCGCGACGCCGGTGGGTGGCACGCCGGGCGCGTCCCCGTGCGGCACCCCGCCGTGCGGGTCGCCGTACGCGGCGTCGGCGGGCGCGCCCGGGTGCGGGGCGTCGCCGCCCGCGTCCGGGTACGCGTCGGCCTCCGGGCCCGCGGGCGCGTCCCCGTACGGGACGGCCTCCGGGTCTGCGGCGTCCCCGTACGGGAGGGCCTCCGGGCCGGCGGGGGTGTCCGTCGCGGCCGGATCGCCGGGGTGCGGGACCGGCGCCCCGG
This sequence comes from Streptomyces pactum, assembly GCF_016031615.1. Classification (GTDB taxonomy): domain Bacteria; phylum Actinomycetota; class Actinomycetes; order Streptomycetales; family Streptomycetaceae; genus Streptomyces; species Streptomyces pactus. The sequence continues at coordinate 4,809,875 of NZ_JACYXC010000001.1, read as the reverse complement.
GGGCACCGGGGTACCCGCCGTCCACCGCGCCGGGATGACCGCCCTCCGCACCGGGGTACCCGGCGTCCGCGTCGGCCGCCTGTCCCGCCGGGTGCGGACCGCCGTCCGGGGCCGCGTGACCGGTGGCCACGCCCTCCGGGACGGCGCCGGCCGGGTCACCGGGGTACGCCCGGTAGCGGTCGTACCCGGCGGGGTACGGCTCGTGCGCCGGATAACCCTCGTAACCACCGGCCACGGGCCCGGGCACCGGGTCGCCGGGCTGTCCGTAGGGGTCGGGAGCGGTCCGCGGGAGCCCCTGGCCCTCCCCTTCCGGGTACCCGGAAGGGTCTCCGGGGTGCGGCGGACCGTCCACGGGGGCACCCGGGCCCGGGTGGGCGAGCGGGTCGACGCCGGGGTGCCCGGCGGGCACGCCGGACACCGCGTCCTGTCCGTACCCGTCCGCGCCGGGCACGCCGGGTCCCTGGTAGGCGTCCGGGCCCGGGGCGGGCTGTCCGGGGGTGCCGGGGCGGGTGCCGTCGTGGTCACCCGGGTGGCCGGGGTCCCCGTGCCCCTCCGGGCCGGACTGCTGGGCCCCGCCCGGCCGGCGGCCCTGCTGACGGCGGCGGCCGTTACGTTCCGGCTGCCGGGCGCCCTCCCGGGCCCCGGAACCGCCCTGGGCGTTCTCGGCCGACGGACGTCCTCCGCCGCCGGTGTCCGCGTCGGTGGCCGGCTCCTCCGGGGTGGGCGGGCCCGCGAAGTACCGCTGTCCCTGGTCCGCGGTGTTCGCGGCCGGCCGGCCCGCACCCCCCTGCACGGGGGTGCCGTGCGCGGGGGTGCCCTGCCCCGGCGTGCCGCCCGGCACCGGCGTGCCCCCCGCGGGCGTGCCGTGGGCCGGGCCGTCGTACACCGGCGTCCCCTGCACCGGCGTGTCGTACACCGGGGTGCCCTGCACCGGGGTGTCGTACACCGGCGTCCCGTGCACCGGGGTGTCGTACACCGGCGTGCCATGCGCCGGCGTGCCCCCGTACACCGGCGTGCCGTCCACCGGGGTGTCGTACGCCGGGGTCCCGTGGGCGGGGGTCCCGTGGGGCGGGGTGCCGCCGGGGACCGGGCCGCCGCCGTGGGCGGTGACGTCGGGTGCGCCGCCCGGGTGTTCCCCGGCGAGCGGGCCGCCGGCGTGGCCGGTGTCCATGCCGGGCGCGCCGCCCGGGACACCGCCGTCCGCCGCCGGGGCGCCGGGACGCCACCGGCCCTGCGGCGGGGCGGCCGGGCCGGGGTGGTCGCCGACCGAGTACTCGCCGGTCTCGTCCACGCCCTCCTCGGCCACCGGGATGGACCACTGGCCGGTCTGCCCGGCCGCGCCGCCCGGCGCCGAGCCGAACGGCATCGTCCACTGCGCGGTGGCGTGCGGGTCGACCTCCGCACCGCCGTCGGCGTCCGGGGCCGTGTCGGGCGCGCCGGGTCCGGCCGTACGGTTCCGGCCGCGGCCGCGGGCGGTGAGCCGGTCACCGAGGGCCGGTTCGCCGTGCCCGCCGCCAGGTGTGTGCGCTCCCGCGCCGCCGGGGACCTCCGGGGCGGCCGGCCACGGGGCGGCACCGTCCGGTCCGGTGACCGGCGCGCCGCCGGTCACGAACTCGCCGTTGCCCTCGTCCGCGCCCGGTTCGGCGCCGGGGACGGCCCACTGGCCGGTGCGCACCGAGTGCTCCGCGGGCGACGGCCAGCCCGCGCCCGCGTCCTGGCCGGGCTGCCCGGCCGCCGGGTGGGCGCCCGGCTCCCCGGTCCCGGCGGCCGGCCAGCCGCCGGAGGTGTCGCCGGGCGCGGGCCAGTGCCCGGTGGCGTGCGGGTCCCCCGCCGGGGCGTACGGGCCGGCCGGGTGGCCGGGGTGGTGGTGCGGGTCCTGATGGGCGTGGTGCGGCGGGGACCCGTGCAGCGGGCTCTCGCCGAACGGCTGCCACCGGCCGCCCTGGGAGGGCGCGGACGGCCCCGGGTGGCCGGCGGCGGGCGCGCCGGGAACCGGCGGCGGGGTGTAGCCGGTACCGGGCGCGGCCAGCGGGTCCCAGTGCGCGGACGCGGCGGAGGGCTCGGTGAGTTCGGGGGGCAGCTGCACGAAGGCGGTGCCCTCCGCGTCGTACTCGGGGCCGTGCGGCATCGGCTGCCAGCCGCCCCCGTGCTCGGGCGCCGGCGCGCCGGTCCCCCGCTCCGCCGGCGGCACCCCGGCGTTCCCGGGCTGCTGCGGCTGCTGTTCGTCACTCACGCGAGTGCCCTCCCCAGTGCTCGGCGGGCCAGGACCGCCACGGTACGCCTCAGATGGAGCGCGGCCGGCGGCAGGGGGACCGGTTCCCCGCCCTCGCCGGGCTGCGGCATCTGGTCGGGGATGCAGGCGGCGGCGACGTAGTCACCGAACGCCCGGCGCACCTCGGGGTCGAGCCCCCGGTCGCCGTCCCAGTCGATGAGCGAGGCGACCCACGCCTCGGCGTCCAGGGGGCGCAGCGGCATCGGCGCGACCGCGCCGACCGCGCACCGCACCTGGCGGCGGGCCGGGTCCAGCACCACGGCGACGGACGCGGTGGCCCGGCCGGGGCCGGTGCGCACCGTCGCCTTCAGAAACGCCTGGGGGGCGTGGAGCAGCGGTACCCGTACGAAGCCGACGAGTTCACCGGGGCGCAGCATCTCGACGCCGGCCAGGAAGTGGCCGACCGGGATCTCCCGGGAGGCGGTGCCGCCGGACCCGCCGGGCCCGATGACCACCAGCACCGCGTCCAGGGCGGCCAGCACCGGCAGCGAGTCGCCGGTGGGGGCGGCGCTGACGATGTTGCCGCCGAGGGTGCCCGCGTTGCGGATCTGCGGCGGTCCGGCGGCCCGGGCGGCGGCGGCCAGCGCCGGGATCAGCGCGGCGAAGTCGGGGCGGCCCATGCGGGCGTGGGTGAGTCCGGCGCCGAGCAGCGCGTGGCGGTCCTGGTACTGCCAGCCGCGGATCTCGCTGATCCGGCCGAGGCCGACCAGGCCCGCGGGTCGCAGCAGACCGGCGTTGACCGCGGCCATCAGATCGGTGCCGCCCGCCACGGGCACCGCGGCGGGCATGGCGGTGAGGGCCGCCACGGCCTCGTCCAGCGAGCCCGGCAACGTCACCGTGTGCGCCGCCTGCGGTGCGTGCGTGGTCAACCGCTGCCCCTTCCCCGATGTCCCGGCTGTTCCGCCGTACGGTACGTCGTGACGGCCTGGACGTGGCAACTCTGGCACATCCGGGGAGGGGGGCGTTGCGAGGGTCCGTGAAGCAGCGATTGGTCCCTGACCAGGTAGATGGTCGGTGTTGTGCGGATGTCTCCGTCGAGTACCGATTGCCACGTTTCAGGGATCCTTGGGTGACGTGCTGCGTGCGGCGCCGGGCGGCACCACGCTCCCAGCCGGGGCCGGGGGCGTGGCGCCGCTTCCGGCCCGCCTCACACGATCGGGGGCGGTCCGTCGATCGGGCGTCCGAGCTGGCCGGTGGTCATGTGCTCCGGGACCGGGCGCCGCTGCCAGGGCAGGGGGCCGTCCGCGGGCCGGTAGGCGACGCCCAGCGCGTCGAGCCGGCCGTAGTGCGCCGTCATGCGCCCCTGGAAACCGGCCAGGTCGCGTTCGGCGGGGGCGGACAGCCCCCGGGACCAGACGACCTCGCAGAAGGCGGCCAGCCGGGGGAAGACCTGGTAGTCCACCCGCTGGGCGCTCTCCATCACCTCGGTCCAGACGTTGGCCTGGGCGCCCAGCACCCGCTCGGCGTGCCCGCCGGTCAGCTGCGGCGGCACCGGTTCGAAGCGGTAGACGTCCTCCAGCGTGCGGACGAAGCCGATCGGCATCGGCTCCTGGTCGCCGGGTGCCTGGCGGTGGTCGAGGTACACCTGCTGCTCGGGGCACATCACCACGTCGTGGCCGGCGAGCGCGGCCGAGACGCCCCCGGCGTAGCCGCGCCAGGAGGACACCGCGGCGCCGTCCGCCAGGCCGCCCTCCAGGATCTCGTCCCAGCCGATGAGCCGGCGGCCGCGGTCCGCCAGCCAGCGGTCGAAGTGGCGGATGAACCAGCTCTGCAGCTCGTCCTCGCCGGCCAGGCCCAGCTCCTTGATCCGCGCCTGGGCGGTGGCCGAGGCGCGCCACTGGTCCTTGGGGCACTCGTCGCCGCCGATGTGCACGAACTGCCCGGGGAACAGCTCCAGGACCTCCTCCAGCACGTGCTCGTAGAAGCGGAGCACGGCGTCGGTGGGGGCGAGGACGTGCGGGCTGACGCCCCAGTCGTCCCAGACGGTGAGCGCGGAGGTGTCCACCACGTCGGTGTTGCCGAGCTCGGGGTAGGCGGCGATGGCGGCCTGGGAGTGCCCGGGGATGTCGATCTCCGGGACCACGGTGATGTGCCGGTCGGCCGCGTACGCGACGATCTCCCGCAGGTCGTCCTGGGTGTAGTAGCCGCCGTGCGGGCGCTCGTCCCACAGCGGCGAGGCGCGGTGCCCGTACCGGGTGCGGGACCGCCAGGCGCCGACCTCGGTCAGCTTCGGGTACCGCCGGATGTCGATGCGCCAGCCCTGGTCGTCGGTGAGGTGGAGGTGGAGCACGTTGAGCTTGTGCGCCGCGAGCAGGTCGAGGTAGCGCAGCACCCCCTCCTTGGGCATGAAGTGGCGGGCGACGTCGAGCATCATCCCCCGCCAGCCGAACCGCGGGGCGTCCTCGATCTCCACCGCCGGCAGCGTCCACGGCCCGCGCCGCAGCGGGGCCCGGCGGAAGGCGTCCGAACCGAGCAGCTGGCGGAGCGTCTGGGCGCCCCAGAACACCCCGGCCGGCCCGCCGCCCAGGAGCAGCGCGCCGTCCTGGCGGACGGTCAGGCGGTAGCCCTCGGCGGGCAGCGCGGGGTCGAGCCGGAGTTCGACGGAACCGGCCGCGGCCCGGTCGTCCGGGCCCGGCTCACCGGGCCCGAGCGGCAGGCCGGTGGCCGCGCCGAGCACCGCGCGCAGCCAGGGCCCGGCGCTGCCGGTGCCGGGTCCGGCGGTCAGCCGGGTGGTCTCGTCGAGGACGAACCCCTCGCCGGGGTGCGGGACCGCGCGCGTCGGCGCGGGAATCAGGTCCAGACCATTCATGAGGACCATGCTGCCGTGCGTACCGGCCGCGGGTAACCCCCGCACGCCCCCGAAGACCGCACGTCCCCGAAGACCGCACGCCCGGCGCACCCCGGCGCACCCGGGGTCGCGCCTCCGGGCCGGGTGCGCCGGTGGTGGCGGGGTGGCCGACGGGGCGGGGGTCCCGGGGGGCTGCGGGAGCCGGTCGCCGGGGGGCCCCTCCTGGCTTGGGGGTTTCCGGGTGGCGCGTTACCCGGGCCTCAGGGCCGCTTTTTCCTGGCTCTGGGGGTCTCCGGGGTCGGCCTCGGGGGTCGGCCTCGGGGGTTGGCCTCGGGGGGTCGGTTTCCTGGCTCCGGGGTGGTGTTCCTGGCTCCGGGGGTCTCCGGGTGGCGCGGTGCCCGGGCCGCGGGGGCGGGGACGCGGTCGCCCCCCGCCCATGTCCTGCGCGACACCCATATCCTGATCCTGCGCGACGCCCACATCCTGCGCGACGCCCGTGTCTTCGGCAGCCACGCCTGCGGCCGCCCCCGTCCCCGGCCACCCCGGCGGCGGCCACGTGCCCGGTCACCCCCGGCGGCAGCCGCGCCGCCGCCGCAAAAACGGTTGACGCCCGTCGTCCCCGGCGGTCGGATGTCCCCTCATGAGTACTGGTCAGATCGCCTCCGCGCCACCGGTCGGCGAGGAGCTGGTCCGTCGGCTGATCGCCGGGCAGTTCCCCCGCTGGGCCGGGGCGGCGGTGGCGCGCGTCCCGTCCGGCGGCACCGTGAACGCCATGTTCCGGCTGGGTGACGACATGGTCGTACGGCTGCCGCTGACGGCCGGTGGGGCCGAGGACGTGGCGCTGGAACAGGAGTGGCTGCCCCGCCTCGCGCCGCTGCTGCCCGCTCCGGTCCCCGAGGTGCTGGGCGCCGGGCGCCCCGCCGAGGGGTACCCGTGGCCGTGGTCGGTGTACCGGTGGCTGCCGGGGCGGAACCCCGAGGCGGGGGCACTGTCCGAGCCGGGGGCGCTCGCCGAGGAGTTGGCCCGCTTCGTGGCGGCGATGCGCCGGGTGGCCCTGCCCGGGGCACCGGCCGCCTACCGCGGCGGGCCGCTCGCCTCGCTCGATGCCGCCACCCGGGCGGCGATCGAGGCGCTGCGCGGGATTCCGGAGGAGGGCGTGGACTGCGACGCGGTGGCCACCGTGTGGCAGGACGCGCTCCGGCTCCCCGCCTGGGACGGCCCGCCGGTGTGGCTGCACGCCGATCTGATGCCGGGAAACCTGCTGGTGGACGCCGCCGGCCGGCTGACCTCGGTGATCGACTTCGGATGCATGGGGAGGGGCGACCCGGCCTGCGACCTCTTCCCCGCCTGGAATCTGCTGCCCGCCGACGGTCGCGAGGTCTTCCGCAAGACCCTCGGGGTGGACGACGCCACCTGGGCGCGCGGCCGGGCGCGGACCCTCTCGCAGGCGCTGATCTCCCTGCCGTACCACCGGGACCGCAACCCGGCGATGGCGGCCAACGCCCGGTTTGTGATCCGGTCGGTGCTGGCGGACCCGGAGGGCGGTCCGGCATAGGGGTGGCCCCCTCCGGGCGCCCCGCGCCCCTCGCCCCCGGCGCCATGGGGTCCGATCGCCCCGCCGGGCCTGGCCCGCTCACCCCGCCGCGCCGGCGGGCCCAGAACCGGCCCGGCACCCCGCTCTCCCGTTCCACCCGCACCGCACCGCCGCCGTCCGACCGTGCGTCGGGCCGCCGGGAGCGGCCGGTCTCAGCCGCCGGGGGCCGCCGGTCCGGGGACCCGGCGGCCGGCGGGCGGCCCACCGGACGGCTCGTCGGCCAACTCCTCGCCCCGGTAACACGGTTCGGGATAGGGGGCCGCCTCGACCTCCGCGCCGGCCGCGCGTAACCGGGCCACCACCCGGTCCCAGTCCGGCCAGGTGTCCCGGAAGCGCCGCAGGACGCGGTCGCTGCCGACGATCACCACCTCGCAGCCCGGCTCACCGGCCCACTCCAGCACCCGGTCCAGGGTCGGCTGGGCGGCCGAGAAGACACTGCTGCCGACCGGCCGGTACCCGCGCTCGGCCGCCAGCCGGGCGCATCGCTCCAACTGGGCCTCCCAGTCCTTCTCGAACTGGCAGTAGGTCGTGATCCGGTCATCGGACTCGTCCACCTCGCGCGCCCCGAAGACCAGGTAACTCGCCCGGGTGACCGGGCCCCCCACGGTGTCCTGGCTCATGCGCCGACCCTACTGCCGTCACGGCCCCCCGCACAGCACGCATGGTGGTCCGCCCTGTGCGGAGCGCGACCTTCACCTTCCGGCCGGTCGGCCGCCGCCTCCGCCCGCCCACGCCACACGCACCCGCCGGCCCACGCCACGCGCACCCGCCGAACGGGGTACCGCCCCGCCCGTATCCGCGCCCACACGCCGCCCGCTGCCGAACCACGCCGCCCGCACACGCACCGAGCACCCGGCCCCACCCCGGCGCCGCGCCCGCACCGGAGCACCCCGCCCGAGCACCACGCCGGCACCCGGTCGCGCATCCGCGCCCGCGCCGCGACACGACACGACACGACACACACACGACGACGCCGGGCTCCCCGACCACAGCGGATCGTGGAGCCCGGCGTCGCGGGAGCCGCCCGAACCGGCGGCGGTGTCCGGGACGGGCCGAGGAGCCCGGAAGTCGTCGTCACCGGACCGCCGGGGGCCCGGGTCTCACGCGGAGCGGAACGGCGGAACGGGTGGGCACGGGGCCGGGTGGCCGGGTGGGCTACTTCTTGCCGCCCTTACCGCCCTTGTCGTCGCCGCCGCCGATGCCCATCCCCTCGTAGATCTCCTTGCACATGGGACACACCGGGTACTTCTTCGGGTCGCGTCCCGGGACCCAGACCTTGCCGCAGAGGGCGACCACCGGCGATCCGGAGAGCGCGCTCTCCATGATCTTGTCCTTCTGGACGTAATGGGCGAAGCGCTCGTGGTCTCCGTCACCGTGCGACACCTGCGGTGTCGGCTCGACGAGGGTCCCCGTACCTGCCCCGCGCTCGGGCTCAAGAGTGCTCATACGGACCAAGGGTACTCAGGCACCACCGGTGCGGGGCGCCGTTCCCCCGGGCGCCGGACACGGCCGGCGTCACCGGTCCGCACGGCCCGCCGCACCCCGGCAGCCGGACCGTACGGCCGTGCGCGCCACCGGCCGCCGGACCGCACGGGTTCAGTTGAGCGACGGGTCGTCCGGGTAGGTGGCCACCATCGCCAGCTCGCTGCGCTGGCGCCGGAGCACCGAGCGCCACAGCCGTGCCGGGTCCGGCGAGGAGACGTCCCCCGGCTCCGACTCGACCACGTACCAGGCGCCCTCGGACAGCTCGTCCTCCAGCTGGCCCGGGCCCCACCCGGCATACCCGGCGAAGATCCGCAGGCTGCCGACGGCGGTGGCCAGCAGCTCCGGCGGCGCCTCCAGGTCCACCAGCCCGATCGCGCCGTGCACCCGCCGCCAGCCGACGGGGTCGCCGGCGCCGGCCCGGAAGCCCGGGCCGCGGGGTCCGCCCGCCGGGGAGGCCGGGCCGCCCCCGGGCCGGTCGGTCCGTTCCAGCCGTTCGGCCCGCTCGGCCCGCCGGGCGCGTTCGGCCCGCTCGGCCTCGCCCGGGACCACCGCCACCCCCAGGGCGGAGTCCAGCGACACCGGGCCGCCCTGGAAGACCACTCTCGGCTCCCCGGTCAGCGCGGCCCAGGATTCGAGGATGTCGCTCACTCCGACCGGGGTCGGCCGGTTGAGGACGACGCCGAGCGAGCCCTCCTCGTCATGGTCGAGGAGGAGCACCACGGCACGGTCGAAGTTCGGGTCGGCGAGCGCGGGTGTCGCGACAAGCAGCCGCCCGGTGAGGGAGGACACCTCGGTCATGGCCACATGATCCCGCATATCGGCCGCTTCGGGGAGTGGGGAACGGTCCGGCCGAGAGCAGGGCGGGGCGTACGACAGCAGCGGCGGCGCACATCACCCACCGCGCATGCGCGGGCACCAAGCGTGCTGTGACGAACCCATGACGTCCCGGTGCCCCCCTGAGCCATGCGGAGGGGGTCCCGGCGGCCATTACCCTTTTCTCTTGCCCCTGCCCATCCCAGGAACGCGAGACCAGATGACCGGCATCGATGATGTACTCCTCGTCCACGGCGGTACCCCGCTCCAGGGCGAGATCCGTGTCCGCGGCGCGAAGAACCTCGTGCCGAAGGCCATGGTCGCCGCGCTGCTCGGCAGTGAGCCGAGCCGGCTGCGCAATGTGCCCGACATCAGAGACGTGCGCGTGGTGCGGGGACTGCTGCAGCTGCACGGCGTGACGGTGCGTCCCGGTGACGAGCCCGGTGAGCTGGTGATGGACCCTACGCGCGTGGAACGGGCGAACGTCGCCGACATCGACGCGCACGCGGGGTCCTCGCGCATCCCGATCCTCTTCTGCGGCCCGCTGCTGCACCGGCTGGGCCACGCCTTCATCCCCGGCCTGGGCGGCTGTGACATCGGCGGCCGGCCGATCGACTTCCACTTCGACGTGCTGCGGCAGTTCGGCGCGACGATCGAGAAGCGGGCCGACGGCCAGTACCTGGAGGCGCCGCAGCGGCTGCGCGGCTGCAAGATCCGCCTGCCCTACCCGTCGGTCGGTTCCACCGAGCAGGTGCTGCTGACGGCGGTGCTCGCAGAGGGTGTGACGGAACTCTCCAACGCGGCCGTGGAGCCGGAGATCGAGGACCTGATCTGCGTCCTGCAGAAGATGGGCGCGATCATCTCCATGGACACCGACCGGACCATCCGGATCACCGGTGTGGAGAAGCTGGGCGGCTACACCCACCGGGCCCTGCCGGACCGGCTGGAGGCGGCCTCCTGGGCGAGCGCGGCGCTGGCCACCGAGGGCAGCATCTACGTCCGCGGCGCCAGCCAGCGCGAGATGATGACCTTCCTCAACACCTACCGCAAGGTGGGTGGCGCGTTCGAGATCGACGACGAGGGCATCCGCTTCTACCACCCGGGCGGTCCGCTCAACGCGATCGCCCTGGAGACCGATGTGCACCCCGGTTTCCAGACCGACTGGCAGCAGCCGCTGGTGGTCGCCCTCACCCAGGCGTCCGGGCTGTCGATCGTGCACGAGACGGTGTACGAGTCGCGGCTGGGCTTCACCGAGGCGCTCAACCAGATGGGCGCGCACATCCAGCTCTACCGGGAGTGCCTGGGCGGTTCGGCCTGCCGCTTCGGCCAGCGGAACTTCCTGCACTCGGCCGTGGTCTCCGGCCCGACCAAGCTGCAGGGCGCCGACCTGGTCATCCCGGACCTGCGCGGCGGCTTCTCGTACCTCATCGCGGCGCTCGCCGCACAGGGCACGTCGCGGGTGCACGGCATCGACCTGATCAACCGCGGCTACGAGAACTTCATGTCCAAGCTGGTGGACCTGGGCGCCGCGGTGGAGCTGCCGAACGGCGGCTGAGCCGCCACCGCGCCGGTGCCGCGGTGCCGCCCCGGTGCCGTCGGGGCCGTGGTGCCGTCGGGGCCGCAGGTCATGTCGAGGCCGCGGTGACGCCGGGGCCTCGGGTGACGCGCCGCGGCGAGACCGCTGTCGTCGGTGTGCCGCGGTGCCGCGGGTGTCGCCGTCGCCGGTGCCGCCGGGGGCCGCCGGCGCGACCGTCAGTACCCCGCTCCGGGCGGGCCGGATCCGATCCGGCCCGCCCGGTGGCGTTTTCCGGGCCCGCCGGCCTGCGTCTTCGGGCGGCCGGCGCCTTGGCCTGCACGGCCCATCGCAAGGCCCCGGACGCGAGGGTGCCCGGCCTCGCGGGCAGGTAAGGCGCATAGAGCGGCTTTGCAGCCGTACAGGGCCGGGATTCCCCAGGCCACCGCCGCGAGGGGCTCCACGGGCCCGCCACGGCCCGTACGGCGGATGTTCGTCGCCATATGCCAGGCGCACATGCCGACGTAACCTCGCCGCCACCCGCGCCGGGCCCCGCACCACCGCGCGTCACCCCGTGCCCGGCACGTCACCTTGCGTCCGGAGCGTCACCCCCGTCGGGCACGTCATCCCGCGTCCGGAGCGTCACCCCGCGCCCGCCACGCCATCCCGCGTCCGGGGCGTCCCGTGCCGCCCGGGTATGCCAAAGGGCGGCCACCCTGTCCGTGGTGGCCGCCCTCGCGCTTCGGGTCTCGCCCGCCCCTGGGGCCGTGCGCGCCCTGTGAGGGACTTACTTGCCCTTGGCGGCTTCCTTGAGCTTGGAGCCCGCGGAGACCTTCACGCTGTAACCGGCCGGGATCTCGATGGGGTCGCCGGTCTGCGGGTTGCGAGCGGTGCGGGCGGCACGGTGGGTGCGCTCGAAGGTGAGGAAGCCGGGGATGGTGACCTTCTCCTCGCCCTTGGCGACGACCTCACCCGTCACCTCGGCGAAGGCGGCCAGGACGGCGTCGGCGTCCTTGCGGGTCACCTCGGCGCGGTCGGCCAGCGCGGCCACCAACTCACTGCGGTTCATGTTGTACTCCCGTGTTCTTCTTGCCAATGAGGCGTGAGATCGAAGCCGATGCTGCCAGGGCCCTCGGACAGTCCCCGGACCCGGGTCTGACCGTTTGATCTTTCCGCGCCCTGGGGGTCCCCCCTGGACGGAGTCCTCGGGGGGCATCCTGCCTCCACCTGTGGCGGGAAAGCCAATCCGGCGCCCTGCGAGATCACACGAAGAGCGCCGTGACGGCCGTATTTATGCCCGTCACCCTATGGGGAGGGTTACAGCCCCGCACCCCGCGACGCGCCGTGCCGGCCGGGCCGGGGTCACCGGCTCCCTTCGGGCCGGTCCCGGGCCCGGCCCGGGCCGCGCCCTGGGCGGCCACCGAGCGGTCCGGAACGGGCACGGAACGCATCCGGAGCGGACGTGAACCGTACGGCGATCGGTCCGTGCCGGACACCACCGCCTCCGGCGCGATCACGACGCTCACCCCGCGCGCACGAGGCGCCACGGAGTGCGGCACCGGCGCGCGGCGCGGTCAGACCGGGTCCGCGGTGACCGCCTTGGCGGCCTCGCGGACCGCTCCGGCGACCGCGCCGGCGACCTTGTCGTTGAAGACGCTCGGGATGATGTAGTTCGCGTTCAGCTCGTCGTCGTGCACCACGTCGGCGAGGGCGCCGGCGGCGGCCAGCATCATGCCGGTGTCCACGGTGCGCGACTGGGCGTCCAGCAGGCCGCGGAAGACGCCCGGGAAGACCAGCACGTTGTTGATCTGGTTGGGGAAGTCGGAGCGTCCGGTGGCGACCACCGCGGCGGTCTGCCGGGCGACCGCCGGGTCCACCTCCGGGTCCGGGTTGGCGAGCGCGAAGACGATCGCGCCCTCGGCCATCGCGGCCACGTCCTCGCCGCTCAGCACGTTGGGCGCGGAGACCCCGATGAAGACGTCGGCGCCGCGCACCGCGTCCTTGAGGGTGCCGGTCACGCCCTCCGGGTTGGTGTTGTCGGCGATCCAGCGCAGGGCGGAGTCGGGGTCGGCGGAGACCAGGTCGGTACGGCCCGCGTGCACCACGCCGTGGATGTCGGCCACCACCGCGTGCTTCACCCCGGCGGCGATCAGCAGCTTGAGGATCGCGGTACCGGCGGCGCCCGCACCCGACATCACCACCCGCACGTCGCCGATGCTCTTGCCGACCACGCGCAGCGCGTTGGTGAGCGCGGCGAGCACCACGATGGCGGTGCCGTGCTGGTCGTCGTGGAAGACCGGGATGTCCAGGGCCTCGCGGAGCCTGGCCTCGATCTCGAAGCAGCGGGGCGCGGAGATGTCCTCCAGGTTGATCCCGGCGAAGCCCGGCGCGATGGCCTTGACGATCTCCACGATGGCGTCCGGGTCCTGGGTGTCCAGGCACAGCGGCCAGGCGTCGATGCCGGCGAACCGCTTGAAGAGGGCCGCCTTGCCCTCCATCACCGGCAGCGCGGCCTTGGGCCCGATGTTGCCCAGGCCCAGCACCGCCGAGCCGTCGGTGACGACCGCCACACTGTTCCGCTTGATGGTGAGGCGGCGGGCGTCCTCGGGGTTGTCGGCGATGGCCTGGCAGACCCGGGCGACCCCCGGGGTGTACACCATCGACAGGTCGTCACGGTTGCGGATCGGGTGCTTGGAGGCCATCTCGATCTTGCCGCCGAGGTGCATCAGGAAGGTACGGTCCGAGACCTTGCCCAGGGTGACGCCCTCGATCCCGCGCAGCTTCTCGACGATCTCGTCGGCGTGGGCGGTGGAGGTCGCGGCGATGGTCACGTCGATACGGAGCTTCTCGTGGCCGGATGCCGTCACGTCGAGACCGGTGACCGAGCCACCGGAGGACTCCACGGCCGTGGTGAGCTGCGAGACCGCGGTCCCGCTGGCAGGCACCTCCAGCCGAATCGTCATCGAGTAGGAGACGCTGGGCGCCGTTGCCATGGCGGACTTCCTCTGCTTTTCCTGATGTCACGTTGTCGCTGAGTCGCGTTTGCCGCTGTACCGGGCAGTCGCGGCGTACCGGACCGACCCGGGCCGCGCCCTCGAATCGTCGCACCTACCAGCGAGTACGAGGTAACTCGGGGCAGCTTTCGGAAATATTATTCCGCATTGCGAGAGATCGGTAGGGGGTGCGGGCAACCAGTTCCCGGCCCGGCCGGCGGGGCTGCGGGGTACCCGTACCCGTGGCGCCGGGGTGCAGCGCCACGACCCTTCCCGGGCTCCGCCGAAGCTTCCGCCGACGTTGACGCGGCGGCGGCCCGACCGGTTCCCGCGCGGGCCGCCCCGGTACCGGTACGCCCCCGGCGACAGCGGCACGGCAAGGAGGGGGCGGGCGGTACCACCCCCGGAAAATGCGGTGGGGATTTCCCCTGAGAGACCCGCAGAGACCCGCAGAGGCCCGGAGCGACGCGGCGGCGGTGTCCGTCACGAACCCGGCAGGCGCCCGAAGGGGCCGCCGCCGGAAACAGAACCGCCGCCGGTCGTGGGACCGGCGGCGGGCTCCGGCGCCAAGGCGCCGGGGAAGTAAGGGTGGCACCGACCCGCCATGCTCGCCTCGCGGCAAGTGGTCGCTCGAAGCGACTATGGTTGGGCCCGGGGGCTTGGATCGAGCCGGTGCCACCTCCAGGCTAACAAAGGATCGCCGGAACCGATTCCCGTCGCACCGGCCCGATGGATGCGGTTCCGTCACCCCGCCCCCCGGCGAGTCACCCCGTGCCGCCCCGGCCTCACCCCCGTACGCCCCCCGCCGCCCTCTTCCACCGCACCGGTCAGGAGGGCCCATGTACGGCCCTTCGCTCACCGCGCCGGGGAGACCACCGAGGGGCGTCGATCCACCGCGCCGGGAGACCACCGAGGGGCGTCGGACCACCGGTGGGCCACGGCCGGCGGTCACCTCGTACGGCGAACGCGCTCGGCGCTCGCACCCGTGACCACTCCGGACGACATACGCGCCCAGCCCCGCCCCGTCCCCCGTACCGCCCCGGCCTCGGCGGCCGGGGGCGGTACGGGGACAGGGCCACTGGGCAGCGGCGGCCGGTTGCCCGGCGCCGAGCGGCCCGGGACCGGCCGGGGGCCGAGCGCCCGGGTGACCGGCCTCGGGCCCGGAACCGCTCGGGGGCGCGGGCCGCGAGGCCGGCCGGCGGGGCGGCCCCGGGGCCGGCGGGGCTGCGGGCCCCAGGGGCCAGCCGTGGGACCGCGGGTCCCCGGGACCGGCCGTGGGACCGGCTCAGTCCCGCAGCAGGTCCGGTACGCCTGCCTCGTCCGGCATGTCCCGCTCTCCCGACACGACGCTCAGCCGCTGGGTCGCCCGGGTCAGCGCCACGTACAGCACCCGCAGTCCGGCCGGCGACTCGTCGGCGATCTCTGCGGGCGAGACGACGACGGTGGCGTCGTACTCCAGGCCCTTCGCCTCCAGGCTGCCCAGCGCCACCACCCGTCCGCCGAGTCCGGCCAGCCATGCACGGGCCTCGGCGCGGCGGCCCATGGCGACGACCACGCCGACCGTGCCGTCCACCTCGGCCAGCAGGCGGCTCGCCTCCCGCCGGACACAGGCGCCCAGGTCCGCCGCGCCCGCGCCGTCCGGCGCACCGTTCCCGACCGCCCCGCGGCCCCCGCCGGGCACGCGGTCCCCGTCGGGCGTGCCGGCCACCACGAAGCGGGGCACCACGCCGGTGGACCGCACCGCCTCCGGGGCGGGCATGCCGGGCATCGCCAGCGCCAGCACCTTGGCGGCCAGCTCGGCGATCTCCGCCGGGTTCCGGTAGTTCACGGTGAGGGTGAACCGGCGGCGGGGGCGGTTGCCCAGCGCCTCGTCACGGGCCTCGGCCGCCTCGTCCGGGTCCGACCAGGAGCTCTGCGCCGGGTCGCCGACCACGGTCCAGGTCGCGTGCCGGCCGCGCCGTCCGACCATGCGCCACTGCATCGGGGTCAGGTCCTGCGCCTCGTCCACGATCACGTGCGCGTAGTCGGTACGGGCCTCCTCCCGCAGCCGCTCGTCACGGGCCCGGCCACCGGACATCCGGTCGGCGTAGGTGGTCAGCTCCTCCAGCCCGGTGAGCTGGTCCAGCGGATCGACCTCGCGGCGGCGGGGCCGGGCCGGGGCGCCGAGCACGCTGTTCAGCTCGTCCAGGAGCGCCACGTCGTGCACCGACAGCGGGCCCCGCCCGTCCGGGCCGAGCCGCTTGAGGGACCGGGCCAGCAGCCGTACCTCGCGCGGGGTGAGGATGCGGCGGGCCCACCGGCCCAGCCGCTTCTCGTCGGCCATCGCGGCGAGCACCGCGCGCGGCGTCAGCTCCGGCCACCAGGCGTCGAGGAACTCCAGGAACTCCGGCTCGGAGGTGATGTCCTCGTCGAACGCCTGCCGCGCCTCGGCGGCCAGCTCCGGGTCGGTGTACCGCTGCCCGGCGCCGGACCGGCCCCACAGCGCGTCCAGCAGCAGCCGTCGGGCACGCGGCCGGAGCAGGTTGACCGGCGCGGTGCCGCCGAGCGCGGTCTGCCGGATACGGCGCAGCTCCTGCTCGTCGAGTTCCACCCGGCGGCCGAAGGCGACGACCCGCAACCGGTCGGGGGTGACCGGCCCGGCCCCGCCACCGCCGGGGCCGGACACGGCCGTCTCGGCCGCCGGGCCGGCCGCGGGCCGGCCGGGAGCCGGGAGTGGCTCGGCCGCCGGGGTCCGCCCGGGTGCCGGGTCGGCGGGCGCGCCCGCCACCTCGAACGACAGCTGCGCGGCGTCCCCGGCGGCGCCCCGGACCTGCGGGGCGCCGTCGCGGCGCCGGGCACCGCCCCGGCGGCCGGGCGCGGCGGGGGCCGGGCGTTCCAGCGCGCCGCGCGCCGCCCGCCGCAGCACCTTGGTCATCCGGGCCGACCCCTTGATCCGGGCCACGGCGGGTTCGTCGTAGACCCGGCCGTCGCCGCCGACCGGGCCGCCCGGCTCGCCGTCCGCTCCCTCGGCGGGCGCCTTCGGCCCGCCCCAGTCCGCGGCCTCCTCCCCCTCGACCAGCGAGCCCAGGGCGCGGATGGCGACCTGGCCCTCCTCGCCCAGCGACGGCAGTACGCCCTCGGTGTAGGCGACCAGCAGCGGGGTGGGGCTGACCACGAGGATGCCGCCCGCGTACCGCCGCCGGTCCTGGTAGAGCAGGTAGGCGGCGCGGTGCAGCGCGACGGCGGTCTTGCCGGTGCCGGGCCCGCCCTCGACCTCGGTGACGGAGGCGGCGGGCGCCCGGATCACCATGTCCTGCTCGGCCTGGATGGAGGCGACGATGTCGCGCATGGTGTGGCTGCGTGCCCGGCCGAGCGCGGCCATCAGGGCGCCGTCACCGACCACCGGCAGCGTCGTGCCGTCCAGCGTCGCGGTCAGCTCCGGGCGCAGCAGGTCGTCCTCCACCCCCAGCACCCGCCGGCCCTTGCTGCGGATGACCCGGCGGCGTACCACCCGGCCGGGCGCGACCGGGGTGGAACGGTAGAAGGGGGCCGCGGCGGGCGCCCGCCAGTCGATGACGAGCGGGGAGTAGTCGGCGTCCAGCACCCCGAGGCGGCCGATGTGCAGCGTCTCGGCGATCTCGGCGCTCGGGGCACCGCCCTCGTCACTGCGCACCGCGTCGTCGGCGGGCTCCACGGAGGTGTACGCGCCGTCCGGTCCGCGCTCACCGTCCTTGCCGAGGAGCAGGTCGATCCGGCCGAACAGGAAGTCCTCGAACTCGCTGTTGAGCCGGTTGAGGTGGACCCCGGCGCGGAACACCTGGGCGTCGCGCTCGGCGAGCGCGCCCGGGGTCCCGACCTGACCGCGCTTGGCGGCGTCGTCCATCAGGAACTCGGCCTCGTGGATCTTCTCCTCAAGGCGCTGGTACACCCGGTCCAGGTGCTCCTGCTCCATCCGGATCTCCCGGTCCCGGATTCCGTCCCCGTCCCGGGCTTCCACCGCCGGTGCGGTGTGCGTGGCGTTGTGCGCGGCCACCAGGCCCCCTTCTCCTGTGCGTGAGGCAGCCGTCAACCGTACGCGAACCGGGGCAAGTGCGCACCTGTCCGGACGCGCGGTCCCGCCCGGCGGCCGGAGGCCGGGGGGGTACGGGCGCGGCGGGCCCGGCACACGGCGTGGCCCGGGAGCCGGCGGCCGGCCGGCTGGCGTGGGAGCCCGGGCGGGGCACGGAGACCGGGCGCGAGGCCCGGGCCACTGCCGTCCGTCTGCGGCCGCCCGGCGTCTGCGGAGGCCGGCGTCTGCGGAGGCCGGCGTCTCCGGGGGCCGGCGTGCGGGGGCCGGGGTCCGTCCGGTGTGCTGGGTGCGGGGTCCGGGATCCGGGAGGGGGCACGGCCGGCGTACCGCCCACCGGCGAGGCGCTCGGCGTGCCCGGCCGACCGGGTGGAGGCTGCCACGCACCCCGCACCGCTCCGTGCTCCACCCTCCGGACACCCCGTGTCCGGAGCCGGGCTCTCCCCCGCCTGCCCCGGCGTACCGGCGGGGGGCGGCCCGGGTGCCGGAGGCGGAAACCGGGCGGCGGGAGCTGGTGGGTACGGGCGGGTGCCGGGCGCCGGGAACCCCGGCGGATGCCGAACGCAGACCCGGCGGGAGCCGGGGGCGGCACCGCACCCGAGCCCGGTGCGTGCCGGGCGCGAGGCCCTGGGCCACCTCGGCGGCGGGGGCGCGGGGCACGGCAGCGGGCTACGGGCCGCCGCCGGGACCCACCCGCCGCCGCGTGCGGGCGCCGGTGCGGGCGGCGGGCACCGCACCGGCGCCGGGCGGCCGGCCGGCAGCGCGCCGCGGGCCGGCCGCCACCCGCCCGGGGTGCCGCCCACCCGACTCCGTGCGCCACCCGCCCGGGGTACCGCCCTCACCGGGCCCGGCCTCACCGGGCCGGGGTGCCGCCCTCCCGGTGCCGCACCCCGTACTTCCGCTCCACCGGGACGTCCAGCGCCAGCCGGTAGCCGCGTTTGACGACGGTCTGGATCAGACGGGGCGAGCCGAGCGCGCCGCGCAGCCGGGCCATCGCGGTCTCCACGGCGTGTTCGTCCCGTCCGGCTCCGGGCAGCGCGCGCAGCAGCTCGGCGCGGGCGACCACCCAGCCGGGGCGGCGGGCGAGCGCCCGGAGCAGCGCCATCCCGGCCGGCGGGACCTGGCGGGGCTCGCCGTCGACGAGCACCGCGTGGCCACGGATCTCCATCCGTCGGCCGGCGACCGGTAACGGCGTGGTCCGCGCGGGCAGTTCGGTGGCGAGCAGCTGGACCAGCGGCCCCAGCCGGAACCGTTCGGGCCGGCTGACGGGCACGTCGTGGGCCTGGAGCGGCAGTGCGGTGACCGGGCCGACGCAGGCGGCGAGGACGTCGTGCCGCAGCGCGTCCAGCACCTCGTCGAGCACCGACCGTTCCCGGGCCCGGTCCAGCAGGCCGGCGACCGCCGGTGCGCTGGTGAAGGTGACGGCGTCCACGCCCCGGTGCACCATCGCGTCCAGCAGCCGGTCCACCGGCGCGAGGTCCACCGGCGGCAGCCAGCGGTAGACCGGCACCCCGACCACCTCCGCGCCCGCGGCGCGCAGCGACTCCACGAAGCCGGGCAGCGGTTCGCCGTGCAGCTGGACGGCGATCAGCCGGCCCGTGACGTTCTCCGCCAGGAGCCGGTCGAGCACTTCGGCCATGGATTCGGAGGCCGGTGACCACTCCTCGGTCAGCCCGGCGGCCCGGATCGCGCCGCGTACCTTCGGCCCTCGGGCCAGCAGCCGTCCCGCGCCGAGCCGGTCCCGCAGCGCCTCGCCCAGCCCCCAGCCGTCGGCGGCCTCGATCCAGCCGCGGAAGCCGATCGCGGTGGTGGCGACCACCACGTCGGGCGCGCGGGCGATGAGCCGCTCGGTGGCCGCCAGCAGTTCGGCGTCGTCGGGAAGCGGCACGATCCGCAGGGCCGGCGCGTGCAGCACCTCGGCGCCGCGCCGGCGCAGCAGGGCGATCAGCTCGTCCGCGCGGCGGGCGGCGGTCACCCCGACCGTGAAGCCGGTGAGCGGACCGGCCCCTGCCCCCGTACCGGCCCGCTCGCCGCCGCCCGGGTCGGGCGCAGTGCCGTGCGTTCGCCGCCCCGTGGGGGCGGGCGGCGCGTCGTGCGGCACGCGCGGCGGGCCGGAAGCGGCGGAGGGGGCGGGCGCTTCCGCGTCCGCCCCCTCCGCGCCGGGCGGACCGGCCGGTACCCCCGCGCCCGGCCCGTACGGCTCCGGTACGGCCGTCCCCGGTCGGTCGGACTCCGGTACGGCCGTCCCCGGTCGCTGCTGTTCCGGGCCACGCGGTTCCGCACCGCGCGGCCCCCCGACGGGTCCGGCGTCCGACCCCTCCTGTTCTCCGTCGCGTGGTTCCCCGCGTTGTCCTTCGTTCCGTTCCTGCATGGTCATCGCCCCGATCCACTGTCCGTCTGCGCGCCGTGGCGGTCCGCACCCCGCTGAGGGCGCCTGTCATCCTGCCAACGGCCCATGGCGGGCACGGTTCGGCCGGATGTCCCGAGTGTTACGGACCCGGTCCGGCCCCTCGTCACCGCCCCCTCCCGAAGGTGCCCCCCGCCGCACCCGTACGGGTCCCGTCCCCGCGCGGGCCCCCTCCCCCACCCGCCCTGACGGGCCCCCCGTCCGTACAGGTTCCGGCCCCGCGCGGGTCCCCTCTCCCGCCCCTACGGGTTCCCCTGCCCGTACGGGACGCCCCCCGTCGGGGCCCCGCCCCGCCCCTGTACGGGCCCCCTACGGGTCCCCCTCCCCGTACGGGCGTCCCCTCCCCCCTACGGCCTCCCCTCCCTTACGGGCCGTCCGCTCCCGTACGTGTCCCCCTACGGGCCGCTCGTCCGTACGCACCCCGGGAGGGCCCGCGCCCGGCGCCGGTCACACCTCCACCCGGGCCGGTCGCGGCCGCCCCTCCGCACCACCCCCCACCGGCGGACCCGTTCACCCCACCGGCACCGGGCATCTCACAGGCATGTGAGGTCCCACCCACACCGGATCCGGACGTGCCACGACCGCCGGCAGCCTCACACGGCCCACCGGCACCCAGGACCCCGGCGGTCCCACCGGCACCACCGCCCCGGGCCGGTCCCGTCCGGCCGGCGGCCGGCGCCGCACGCAGGTAGACGGCCCGGGTGACCAGCAGGCACAACGCGTAGTAGCCGAGGAATCCGACGAAGGCGGGGGTGCCGCTGTGCGCGGCGCGGAACGCCTCCCGGAAGGCGAGGTTGACGCCGAGTCCGCCGAGCGCGCCGACCGCCCCGATCAGCCCCATCGCCGCGCCGGACAGCCGCCGCCCGTACGCCGCGGCCTCCTCACCCGCCAGACCCCGCGCCTCCGCCCTGCTCCGGAAGACCCCCGGGATCATCTTGTACGTGGAGCCGTTGCCCAGCCCGGTGACGATGAACAGGGCGAGGAACCCGGGGAGGAAGAGGGCGAGGGAGTGTTCCGCCGAAGCCGCCACGACCACCCCGGTGGCCGCCGCCATCGCGGCGAAGGCCCCGAAGGTGACCGGGGCCCCGCCGTACCGGTCGGCCAGCCGGCCGCCGACCGGGCGGAGGAGCGAACCCAGCAGCGGGCCGACGAAGGTGACCGATGCGGCCTGGACCGGGGCGCGGTGGAACTGGCTCTGCAGCACCAGCCCGAACGCGAAGCTGTAGCCGATGAACGAGCCGAAGGTACCGGTGTACAGCAGCGCCATGAGCCAGGTGTGCGGGTCGCGCGCGGCCTCCCGGGCGGCGCCGGTGTCGTTCCGGACCGGTGCCAGGTTGTCCATGTGCCGGGCGGCGAGCACCGCGGCGACCACGACGAGCGGGATGTACACCGCGAGCACCAGCCTCGGGTGGGCGGTCCCGGCGGTGCCGATCACCAGCAGCCCGACGAGCTGGACCGCGGGCACCCCGAGGTTGCCCCCGCCCGCGTTGAGCCCCAGCGCCCAGCCCTTCTCGCGCAGCGGGTAGAAGGAGTTGATGTTCATGGTGGAGGAGGCGAAGCTCCCGCCGCCGATCCCGGTGAGCGCGGCGACCAGCAGGAACGTCCCGTAGGAGGTGCCCGGCTCCATCACCACCGCCGTCGCCGTGGTCGGCACCAGCAGCGCCACGGCGCTGATGACGGTCCAGTTGCGGCCCCCGAACCGGGCCACCGCGAAGGTGTAGGGCACCCGCAGCACCGCGCCCACCAGGGTCGGCACGGCCACCAGGAAGAACTTCCCGGCCGGGTCCACGCCGTACTCCGGTCCCATGAAGAGCACCATCACCGACCACAGGCTCCACACGGCGAACCCGGCGTGCTCGCAGAGGACGGAGAAGACCAGGTTCCGGGTGGCTACGCGTTTCCCCTTCTCCCTCCAGAACACCTCGTCCTCGGGATCCCACTCCTCGATCCAGCGTCCCCTGTTCGGAACGGCGTCGGCGGTCGGGGGTGTCATCGCGCCTCCAGCGGGCATGAACGGTGCTCCTGTGGGGGTACGCCGACCGACGTTAGGGAGGCCGTGTTACCGGCCGATGGCGCGAGGTGACGTGCAAGAAACCGTGCGCTCACCGGTGTGCGCCCCCACGGTGAGCGCCCCGCCGCCCACGGCCCCGGACCACCCGCACCACCCGCCCCCGGAACCACCGGCAGCGCACCCTGCGTCAACATGCGGTGACGCGGTGTTCTACGTGATGACCGGTGCCGTGAGGCGACCGGGGGCACGGTGGCCGGGGAGGGGGGCCGGATATGGATCTGGTGGGGGAGATAGCGGCGGTCCGGGCGGGGGCCGGACAACCGGAGACCATGGTCGGGGAGTTCCGGCGTACCGCGGTGCTGGTTCCGCTCGTCGGCGGCGCCCCGATGAGCGGCCGGCTGGGCGGCATCCGCTGGATCTACGCCTTCACCGGTGAGCCGTCCCTGGCCCGCTTCCTGACGGCCCGCGACCCGGACGCCGCCGGCCGGGAATGGGGGTACCGGCGCATTCTCGGCGCCCGTCTGCTGGACGTGGTGGTCCCGGCCCTGGAGGAGCCCGCGGGGGTCGCGCTGGACATCGCCGACGAGGACGGATCGATGCTGCTGCCCCCGGCCCGGGGCATCGTGCCGGATGCGGCCGCGCTGGACCCGACCGTACTCCGTGCGGCCCCGTCGACGGCCGGAACCGTGCCGGGTACGCCCCCGCCGGCGGCGTACCTGGGGGGCTTGTCGCCGGTGACGACGACGCGCGGGGAGGGACACCGGTGAGCGGTGGCGAGGGCGAAGACCTCAAGATCGACGACGAGGCGTTGAAGGGGATCACCGAGGGGCTGCGGGCCGCGATCTCCGAGCTGGAGGGCATCGGCGGCGGCAAGAGCGGCTCGTTGATCGGGGCCGGGTTCTCGGAGCTGGCGCTCACCTCCATGGAGGCCGGGCACAACGGACTGGCCAAGGACTTCGAGGACTTCTGCGAGAGCTGGGAGTGGGGGGTCCGGGCGCTCGTGCAGGACGCCAACGCCCTGGCCCGCAGGACCGGCATCGCCGCCGGCCTCTACTACGAGAACGAGCAGTACATCAACGGCACGTTCAAGGTCGTGGCGAACAATGTCGCCGGAAACCCGCACCTGAGCGAGGAAGAGGTGCAGGGGAAGGACTGGGACGAGCTGTTCTCCCGGGAGACCTACCGCGCCGACTACAGCGGAGAGTCCTTCCAGCAGGCCTGGGACGAGAGCAAGCAGACGTGGCAGGCCGTCGCGGACTCCAACAGATCGGGCCTCGCGGACGCCGCCCCCGCGACGGCACCGGACCCCGCGGAGGGTGACCGCTGATGGGCTGGCTCGACGACTACACCCCCGACGTCATCGAGGACGCCGTCGAGGACGGTCTGGAAGTGGTCGGGGAGGGCACCGAGTACCTCAGCGGCAAGGCGGCCGACGGGCTGGACAAGGTCGGGGCGGACGGAGCCGCCGACTGGGTCCGCGACAAGGGCAAATCCGTGGCGAACCACTTGGGGGCGGACGTCTCCGAGATGGGTCTGGACGAGACGGACGACCCCAAGAAGCTCGTCTACGGCAGCGCGTCGAAACTCAGGACCACCGTCTCCCACCTGAGGGACTTCCAGACCGCCTTCACCAACGTGGGCGACGGCCTGAAGAGGCTGGACTCAGCGCACTGGAAGGGAGAGGCGGCCGACGCCTTCCGGGCGGAAGTGGCCGTGGAACCGAAGAAGTGGTTCAAGGCCGCGGACGCCTGCGAGGCGGCCGCCACGGCCCTGGAGGACTTCGCCTCGACCGTCGAGTGGGCCCAGGGGCAGGCGCAGCTGGCCATCGACGCCTACCAGCAGGCCAAAAAGAACTCCGAGGCGGCACGGACGGCGTACAACAACAAGGTCGCGGCGTACGACTCCGCGGCGACCGAATGGGCCAAGGCCCTCTGGAAGGGCGACGATCCGGGGCCCGAGCCGGTCAGGCCCGCGGAGTTCGAGGACCCCGGACCGGCCGGGGTCAAGGCCGCCCAGGCCATCCTGGACGAGGCCCGGCGGCAGCGGGACGAGGCGGCCGGCATCGCCCGGACCGCGGTCCGCACCGCCCGTGACGCGGCGCCGCCGAAACCCTCCTACGGCGAGCAGGTCGCCGACGGGAACGTCCAGCTGGCACTGGACGCGGAGCACGTCGTCGGCGGGGTGCTCAAGGGCGGCTCCGGGGTCATCGGCTTCGTGCGCAGCGTCAACCCGATCGATCCGTACAACATCACCCACCCCGCCGAGTACCTCACGAGTCTGAACAACACCGCCGCGGGCCTGGTGTCGCTGGCGAACGATCCCGTCGGAGCCGGGCAGCGCATGCTCGCCGGCTTCAAGGAGGACCCCTACGAGGGCTTCGGCCGGATGATCCCGGAGGTGCTCGGCACCCGCGGGCTCGGCGGTGTGCGAAGCGGCGTCAACGCGGCCCGGACCGCCTCGCACGTGCGGCCGCCCCGAGGTGCCCCTCGGGAGCAGCTGGCCCGTGACCCGCACCGGAACACCACCCCTTCGCGGCAGCGCTGCAACGGCCCCACCGACCCCATCGACCTGGCCACCGGGACGATGTACCTGCCGCAGACCGACATCGTTCTCCACGGGGAGCTGCCGCTGGTGTTCACCCGGCAGGTGCAGTCGGGCTACCGGTCGGGGCAGTGGTTCGGGCCGTCCTGGGCGAGCACCGTGGACCAGCGGCTGGAGATCGACGCCGAGGGCGTGGTGCTCGTCGGCGAGGACGGGCTGCTGCTCGCCTATCCGCACCCCGCACCGGGTGTCCCCACCCTGCCCCACGCGGGCCCCCGGTGGCCGCTGGAGCGGGACGTCCACGGGGACTACACGCTCACCGACCCGCTCACCGGCCACACCCGCCACTTCGCCGGCCCGCCGGAAGCCGGCGCCCCGGGCGGGGACGGCACCGCGCTCCTGACGTCGCTGTCCGACCGCGGCGGCCACCGGATCTCCTTCGCCTACGACCGCGACGGCGCCCCGACGCACATCACCCACAGCGCCGGCCACGAACTGCGGCTCACCACCGCCGGGGGACGGATCACCGCGCTGCATCTGGTCGGGGCGGCGCCGGACGGCGGCGACCAGGAGGTGGTCCGCTACGGCTACACCGACGGTGACCTGACCGAGGTCACCGGCTCCTCCGGGATCCCGCTGCGCTTCACCTACGACGACGAGCACCGCGTCATCGCGTGGACCGACACCAACGGCAGCCGCTACGACTACGTCTACGACAACCAGGACCGCTGCATCGCGGAGGGCGGCGAGGCCGGCCACCTGTCCCTGCGGATCTCCTACGACGGGACCGATGCCGCAACCGGCCACCGGGTCACCACCGTCACCACCGCCGAGGGACACACCAGCCGCTACCTCGTCAACGACCTGAGCCAGGTGGTCGCGGTCACCGATCCGCTCGGCCACACCACCCGCACCAGATACGACCGGTACGGCCACGTCCTCACCCGCACCGACGCGCTGGGCTCCACCACCACCTACACCTACGACGACGCCGGCCGTCCCACCGGGGTCACCGGGCCGGACGGCACCCGCTCCACCGTCGTCTACGACGACCTCGGTCTGCCCACCGCGCTCACCGGCCCCGACGGCACCTGGCGGCAGACCTACGACGAGGCGGGGCGCCGCACCTCGGTCACCGATCCGGCCGGACACACCACCTCGTACGCCTACGACGAGCACGGCCACCTCGCCGCCGTGACCGACGCCACGGGCGCCACCACGCGCGTCCGCTGCGACGCCGCCGGTCTGCCGCTGGAGATCACCGACCCGCTCGGCGGCACCACCGTCCACCACCGCGACGCCTTCGGTCGCCCCATCACCGTCATCGATCCGACGGGCGGCACCACCCACCTGTCCTGGACCGTCGAGGGCAGGCTCGCCCGCCGTACCGATCCCGACGGCTCCACCTCCACCTGGACCTACGACGGCGAGGGCAACTGCCTCAGCCACACCGACCCGGCCGGCGGCACCACCACCTACGAGTACACGCACTTCGACCTGCTCGCCGCGCGCACCGGCCCCGACGGCGTCCGCCACACCTTCCGTTACGACACCGCCCTGCGCCTGACCGAGGTCATCAACCCCCAGGGCCTGACCTGGACCTACACCTACGACCCGGCGGGCCGGCTGGTCTCCGAGAAGGACTTCGACGGCCGCCGCCTCTCCTACACCCACGACGCGGCGGGCCGGCTCCGTAGCCGCACCAACCCGCTCGGCCAGACGGTGACGTACGAGCGGGACGTGGCGGGGCGGACCGTCCGCAAGGACGCCGACGGCCGGATCACCACCTACACCTACGACCCCGCCGGCCGGCTGCTCTCCGCGGCCGGCCCGGACGCCGAAGTCGTCTACCAGCGCGACCGGCTCGGCCGGGTCAAGTCGGAGATGGTCGCCGGGCGGGTCCTCACCCACACCTACGACCCGGTCGGTCGCCGCACCCGCCGCACCAGCCCCACCGGTGCCACCACCCACTACTCCTACGACGCGGCGGGCAACCGCACCTCCCTCACCATCGCCGGCCACACCCTCGACTCGGTCCACGACGCCGCCGGACGCGAGACCACGCGCCGCATCGGGGACACGCTCACCCTCGCCCACACCTTCGACCCGCTCGGCCGCCTCACCGGCCAGTCACTCACCGGCGCCGACGGCGCACTGGTCCAGCACCGGGCCTACACCTACCGCGCCGACGGCCACCTCGTCGGTCTAGACGACCACCTCAACGGCCCGCGCTCCTTCGACCTGGATCCGGCGGGCCGGGTCACCGCCGTCCACGCCCGTGCCTGGACCGAGAACTACGCCTACGACGAGGCGGGCAACCTGACCCGGGCCGCCTGGCCCGCGGAGCATCCTTCCCAGGAGGCCGCCGGCACCCGCGCCTACACCGGCACCCGCCTCACCCGCGCGGGCGACCACCGCTACGAGCACGACGAGGCCGGCCGCCTCACCGTCCGCCGGAAGACCCGGCTTTCCAAGAAGCCCGACATCTGGCGCTACGAGTGGGACGCCGAGGACCGCCTGCGCGCCGTCATCACCCCGGACGGCACCACCTGGCGCTACCGCTACGACCCCTTCGGCCGCCGCATCGCCAAACAGCGCATGGACGCCGACGGCGAGATCGCCGAAGAGACCACCTTCACCTGGGACGGCCCCACCCTCGTCGAGCAGACCACCACGGCCCCCGCTCTCCGCCACCCGGTCACCCTCACCTGGGACCACGCGGGCCTGCGCCCGGTCGCCCAGACCGAACGCATCACCGACGCCACCACCCAGCGGGAGATCGACTCCCGCTTCTTCGCCATCGTCACCGACCTGGTCGGCACGCCCACCGAACTCGTGGACGAGACCGGCACCATCGCCTGGCGCACCCGCAGCACCCTCTGGGGAACCACCACCTGGGCCACCGACAGCACCGCGTACACGCCCCTGCGCTTCCCCGGCCAGTACTTCGACCCCGAGACGGGCCTCCACTACAACGTCTTCCGCTACTACGACCCGGCGACGGCGCGCTACCTGTCCCCGGACCCGCTGGGACTCGACCCGGCCCCGAACCCGGCGACGTATGTGGACAACCCGCACGCATGGACCGATCCCCTCGGGCTCGCCCCGTGCCCAGAGGGAAGGCGTCCCTCGCGCGTAAGATCGCTTCTTTCCAAGGTGTTCGGAGAAAGCGATCGAGCTAAAGCCGAACGATCCGACATGGATTTGCGTAACCGTAGGGTCCCGGTGAGACTTGAAGAAATGGAGGCGTACACTCTGCCCGACTATGGCGATGCGGGAAAAATTCGAGACATGAGCGGCATGAGCGATGACCGCCTACTCGACGCCATCAACAATCCCGACGATCTGGGCGCTTACATTATCGTCAGCAACGGCGAAATAAGCCAAGGAAACCACAGAATACACGAGGCGCTCGAAAGAATGAGGAGCGACCGTCACCCGACAATAAAAACCGACACCGAGATCTGGATCATACGATGACAAGCAAAGGAAATATGCATGCTCAGGAAGCTCCGCAGAGAGTCGCGAACCGTCCAGTCAGCGCTGGGCTGGCCCGTACAATCCGCAGTCATGATGGCCACCCCTGAGAAGATGAGCGCCCTGATCAAAACTGCCTCCGAGAGCGGCTTCAGCAGAAAAGGGAAGGGGCTGAATCCACAAAAGGGGCACACATTCGCCATTATCCCCTACGCCCCGGAACCCACTCCCATACCGAGCTGGATGTGCTTGGTTATCGAATTTCAACACGGCATGCAATTGGATAACGGAATTCGGCCAAAATTCCACTTCGGTCGCCTCGACATCTCCAAGAAGGACATCAAGGACCTACCTTCAGCAAAACGACGGACCAGGGATCAAATTCTTCACTGGATGGCCTGGCAAGCTCGCCTCACTCAGCACAACGAGTCCCAGTGATCTCGCCCACTGTAGATGACCACGGTGCATTGCAGAGCAGACAGAAAAGACATCGAGCGATCGCACCGCTACGGCCGTCCCCCTCTTCCTGGACGACCTGAACCGAGGACGGCCACACACCTACCGGCAGCACTGCCCCGCGTGCGGAACAAGATGGTCGGCGAGCGTTCTCGAATTCGTCGGGAGCCCGGAACCACCCCGTTCCTGAGGATCGGGCCCGTCAGGCGTATCCGCCAGGGCCGAGGTGTCCCCACCCCGGGTCAGGCGGGCGTCGGGCTCGGGGAGCCAGCGAGGTGAGCAGGATGGCGACTGGTTCGCAACCGAGAGGGAAATGGCAGTAGTCGGCGACTCCGTTACCAGGACATCTCTGCCCACTCTAACTTCCCAGGAGCTTGAAGCCATGGAACGCATCATTGAGATGCATCGGAATTTTCACCTATGGCATTACACGGCCAGTTATTCCCAACTTCTCCTGAGAAGTGTAGATGTCACGCGGTACGACACGCGAATTGATGTCCTTTTCAGCAACGTCGAACTCATCCATCTTGAACCTGACATGGAAAGGCTCTCGATCGACAGGCTAACCTTGGCCGAGGCCAGGGAATTGCTGCCCGATTCGCACGACCCGAATCACGGTTCGGTTTTTCTGGTAAACGACGGGCAGGGATACGTCCACGCATCCCATTGCCGATGGCATGAAGATGAGGGTGGCCCTCATTCTCCATCGCGATTCGGCCCCTTGCGTGGCACTGAGTGAAGCAACCTTAGCTGACCTGGCCCGTTTACATCGATTGATCACACCCGCCCCGGCCGTCCCCCTCTTCCCGGACGGCCTGGACCGCGTACGGGCACACACCTACCGGTAGCACTGTCCCGCGTGCGGAACAAAGATGGTCGGCGAGCGTTCTGGAATTCACCGGGAGTCCGGAACCACCCCGTCCCTGAGGGCCGGGCCTGTCAGGCGTATCCACCAGGGTCGAGGAAGCCCCGCTCCGGTCAGGCGGTGTCGAGCTCAGGGAACCAGTGAGGGGCGAGCAGGATGACGGCTGGGTTCGCAACCGAGAGGGAGTCCCGCGGAAGTTGACGGTTAGCGCGCCAGTTTACCTATCGCAGCTACTGCAGCCCAACATGGGATTAATTCATTGGCCGGCATGCAGATCTGCAATGCAGTAACCAAGGAATATCTCCACATGACATACTTTACCGATCTATCACCTTACAGCTACCTACCGAATACGGTCCCTTCGACCGTTGCAGCCTTCAATGTGGGATGGCTGGACGGGGAGAACGCATTTCACAGCGGCGAGGCACCGGACGAATTCATCGGCGCGCTGGCCGACCTTTGCGCGCAGAGCAGCCACGCGAAGACGCGCGGTTGGCACGTGTGCAACCTCGTGCATGCGTCCTCGCCACCGCCCTACCCGATCACCATGGAGGCAGGAGGCCGAACGATTGTCCTGGGGAGTGCGGAGGTGCGAGTGGTCACGCCTGACGGAGCGTGGCTGGTCGCCCCGGACCTTGTGCTGCACTACGTCATTGACCACAAGTACCTACCACCCGAAGAGTTTGTGGAGGCAGTCATGGCGAAGCGGAACGCGCCGTCCGGGGGGCCGCAGCAGCCGTCCCACGTCTTGTAACCCGACGGTCCGATCCATCCCGAGGAGACAACCGTGGACGAAGTGGCTCACTGGATCCGTAAGTTTCAGGTTTGGCAGTACTCCGTCACCCACTCGACCCTGCTTCTGCGGAGCTTTCACCCGCAGAAATACGCTACTCGGATCGATGTTCTGTTCTCCGCCGTGGCGTTGATGCATCTCCAGCCTAGTTATGAATCGCTGAGAGTCGAGCGGGCCGCCTCTCAGGAGATGGCGGATGTTCTGCCCCCGAGTACACCCGCCTGCGACCACGGCTCGCTCTTTCTCCTCAACGGAGGGGAAGGATACGTGCAGGCTGCGAATTTCTCGTGGCATGAGGACAACGGGGACCATCGCGCACCTTCCCATTTCGGGCCGCTGCGCGGAACCGCATGACGCGCTCCGCATGGCCCGGGGCCGCCCGGGACGAATACCGGACTCAGCCGGCCCCGGTCAGGCGGGCGTCCGGGGCGGGGAGCCAGGAGTCCGGCGGGCGGTGGAGCCAGTGGTGGCGGGTGGCGAGGTCACTGACGGTGCGGTGGAGGGCGTCGAGGCCCGGGTGGCGCAGGCCGCGGCGCCAGACCATGGAGATCGGTGAGAGCGGCACCGGGTCCACGATGGGCCGCAGCACCATGCCGGGCAGTTCGATGAACTCCACGCTGGCCAGCACCGACCAGCGGCGTCTGCGGACGACGCGGATGAACTCCTCCTCGCCGTCGATCTCCGGGAACGGTTCGGCGATGTGGATGCCGCGGCCGGCGAAGAGCCGCTCGGCCAGGTCGGTCCACTCGGCGGTGGCGGTGTTGCCGGCGGCGGCGTAGAGCGTCTCGCCGGCCAGCGCGGCGAGCGGGATCTCCCGGCGGCCGGCGAGCGGGTGGTCCTCGGGCAGCAGTACGGTCATCGGCTCGTGGCGGACCGGCCGGTGCTCCAGACCCGCCAGCGCCGCCGGCGGCAGCCCCGCCACCCGCCCGAAGGAGACGTCCAGGCGCCCCGCCAGGATCTCGGCGGCGGCGCCGGTGAGGCCGCTGTGGAAACGGGCGATCAGTTCCAGGTCGGGGACGGCCGCACGGGTGCGGGTGAGGACCTGGTACGCGGTGCCGACCTTGGCGCCGACGTCCACCAGCAGCGGCCGTTCGGTGCGGACGAACGCCGCGGTCAGCTGGTCGTGGGCGGCGAGCACCCGGCGGGCGTGCGGCAGCAGGCGTTCCCCGGCCGGGGTGAGGGTGACCTGCCGGGTGGTGCGGACGAAGAGGTCGGCGCCCAACTGCACCTCCAGCCGCCGGATGTCACGGCTGAGGGCCTGCTGGGCGACGAACAGCCGGGCGGCGGCGCGGGTGAAGTGCAGTTCGTCGGCTACGGCGGTGAAGGACCGCAGCAGCCGCGGCTCTATGTCCTGGGGCACCCGCCCATCCTTCCCCCTCGGGCATTCACAACGCCAGTGTGTGAATGGACGTCAGGAAGGTGTTGGACCCGGGCGGTGCCGCGCCGCCACCGTGGTGGGGTGATCCTCTTCCTCGCCTCCCGTCCTGTCGTGCCCACCCGTGCCGCCCGGGTGGCGGCCCGTGCCGCCGCGGGACCCGGTACTGCCGCGGTCCGTACTGCCGGGGCTTCCGCCGCCGCGGCGACCGGTACCGCCGGGGCGTCGGCCGCGGGGGCCGGTTCCGGTGGGGGCCGCGGCTCCCGGACCGTACCGGCGCAGGGCGGGGACGGCGGTGACAGGGGCGCCCGGGGGCAAGGCACGGCTGCCGGTGACCGGGACGGGGCGCCCGACGGCCGGGACGGGGTATCGGGGGGCCGGGACGGGGCGGCAGGCCCCCGCCGGGGCTCGTTCCTCGCCCCGTACCGGCGGCTCTTCGCCGCCCCCGGCTCGCTCGCCTTCACCCTCACCGCCCTCGTCGCCCGCCTGCCCGGGTCGATGCTGGGCGTGAGCATCGTGCTGATGGTGGCGCTCACCCGGGACTCGTACGCGCTCGCCGGGGCGGTGTCGGCCACCGGCGTGGCGGCCACCGCGGTCTGTTCGCCGCTGCTGGGGCGACTGGTGGACCGGTACGGGCAGTCTCGGGTGGCGGTGCCCGCCGTCCTGGTGTTCGCGGCCGGGATGGCGGCCATGCTGCTGTGCGTCCACCATGACGCCCCGGCGTGGACGCTCTTCGTGTGCGCGGTGAGCTCGTCGGCGGTGCCCGGGGTGGGGGCGATGACCCGCGCCCGGTGGACCGAGCTGTACCGGGACGACGCGGCGGCCCGGCACACCGCCAACTCCTTCGAGCAGGTCGTGGACGAACTGTGCTTCATGGTCGGCCCGGCGCTGGCGATGGTGCTGTGCACCACCGTGTTCCCGGAGGCCGGGCTACTGACCGGGGCGACGCTGATGGTCGCCGGGACGCTGGCGTTCGCCGCCCAGCGGACCACCGAACCGCCGCCGCACCCGCGCACGACCGCCGCGGACGGTACCGCCGCCGGTGCCGGCGCCCCGCTGCGCATCCCCGAACTGCGGATGGTGCTGGTGACCTTCCTGGCGACCGGTGCGCTCTTCGGTTCCATGGAGGTCGCCACGGTCGCCACCGTGGAGTCGTACGGGAGCGGGACGGCGAGCAGCGCGGTGCTGGCGCTCCAGGCCGCCGGCTCCTGCGTGGCGGGGCTGGTGTTCGGCACGCTCCCGGTGCGCGGCTCGGCCACCGCGCGGTTCGTGACGGGGGCCGCGGCGATGGCGGTCGCGGTCCCGCCGCTGCTGCTCGCCGGCAACCTGCCCGTCCTGGCGGTGCTGCTGCTGCTCGCCGGCATGGCGACCGCCCCCACGATGATCACCGGGATGTCGCTGGTGCAGCGGGTGCTGCCGCCGGCCCGGCTCAACGAGGGCATCACCACCGTCTACACCGGGCTGCTGGTCGGCATCTCGGCCGGTGCGGCGGCCGGCGGATGGACGGTCGAGCACCTCGGGGCGGACGCCGGTTACGCCGCGCCGGCGGTGGCGGGGGCGCTCGCCCTGGCCGCCGCCGTCGGCGGGGCCCGGCGGACCGCCCCGCGGGCCGGTCGCGCGCGCGGGTGAGCGACGGTCACGGGCGGGCGGTGGGTCCGGGTGGGCGACGGTCGCGGACGGGCCGTGGGCTCAGGGTGGGCGGCGGTCGCGGACGGGCGCGGTCGCGGTGGGCCGTGGGCCCGGGTGGGCCGTGGGCCCCTGGTGGCGGTCGCCGGGGCGCCGGCGCCCACCGGCCCGTCCCCATCCCCCTTGTATCGACATATCGAGATGTCGTCCCCAGTGCGGCGGGCGACCTGAGCTGAGCGTGCACAGCGCCCCGCCGTCCGGCACCCCGTCCGACCGACCCGCCCGCCCCCCACGCGCACCGATCCGCCCACCCGGCACCGGGCTCGTCCGGCCCTCCCTCGCGCCCGGAGCGGCCGGACCCCGTGCGGCCCCGGACACCGGCACCGCACCCGATCCGGCCAAGCACCGGCACCCGCACCGGCCAGGCACGGGCACGGGCCCCCTAACCGGCCAGGCACCGGCAGAAGATCGGCACCGGCAGAGCACCGGCACGGGCTCCCGGCCCCGGTCACCGAGGGCCGGTCACCGCCTCAGGCGCGGTCCAGGCCCCAGCCGGTGCCGATCCAGTGGGCCGCGCACAGCCCCACGTCCAGCAGGTACGGGCCGGTGCTCCCGCACTGCTGGGGCCCGGTGCCCGGGGCGACCGGCTGGCCGTGGCCCATGCCGTTGATGGTGTATGTGTCCACCACGGTGGTGCCGCCCGCGTTCCGGTAGACGTGGTGCGGCTGGCCGGCGACCGTGTCGGTGGCGTCCGGGGTCCGGTCGGTGCCGTGCACATCGGTCCACTGGGCGACGAGGTCGGTCATGTTCACCGGCCGCACGGTGGTGTCGGCGGTGCCCTGCACCACCGTCATCCGGGGCCAGGGGCCGGTGTACCCGGCGGGGGCGGCGGCGCGCACCCGGTCGCCCCACTGGTCGGGGGTCTGGGTCGCGCCCACGTACATGCACACGTACGGGGACCCGGCCGCCTGCGCGCAGCCGTACGGCAGCCCGGCCACCACGCCGCCGCCGGCGAACCGGTCCGGGTACGCGGCGGTCATCACGGCCGTCATGCCCCCGCCCGCGGAGAGCCCGGTGACGTACACCCGGGAGCGGTCGCCGCCGGTGTCGGCGAGCTGCCGGTCGGCCATCTGCCGGATGGACTCGGCCTCGCCCCGGCCGCGGGTGATGTCGCCGGTCAGGAACCAGTTGAAGCAGCGGTTGAGGTTGTTCAGCGTGGTCTGGCCGGGCAGCACCACGGAGAAGCCCCAGCGGTCCGCCAGCTGGAGCCAGCCGCTGCGGGTGCCGTAGTCGGGGGCGGTCTGGGTGCAGCCGTGCAGCACCACGACGACCGGGCGGCCGGACGGCAGGCCGGGCGGGGTGTAGCGGTACATGGTGAGCGCGCCCGGGTTCGTCCCGAAGCCGCTGACCTGCTCGATCGTCCCGGCGTACGGGATGGCGCCGGCGCCCGCCCCGGGGCCGGCGGCGCGGTCGTCCGCTGCCGCCGGGGCGGCGAGGGTGCCGGGCGCGGACAGCAGCAGGGCGGACAGGGCCGCCAGAGCGGTCAGGACGGAGAGCAGGGCACGGAGGACGGGTGGCCGGGGCGGACGGGCCGCCGCCGGACGCGGCACCGAGCTGTATGTCAGGGTCATGCCGACGGACGGTAGGACCGGGCCACCGGCCCGGCTATGGTGCGCGGCCCCACAACGGCGAACGGCCCGCTGTCGCCGAAAACGACGAAGGCCCCGCTGTCGCCTGGACAGCAGGGCCTTGCCGATGGGGACCCCTCCGGCCGGAACCTCCGGCTGCCGCCGGCGGCACCCTCCGTACGGAGAGGGGGATGAGTGGAGATGGCGGGAATCGAACCCGCGTCCAACGGTGTGGAATCAGGGCTTCTCCGAGCGCAGTCCGCTGTGCTTTTCTCGGCCCCGGAGATCACGCGGACAAGTCTCCGACGGGCCCAGCCACTGTGTGCTTTCCCACTACGCCCCGTGGCCGGGCCTAGTGGTTGAGTTCCCTAGCTGATGCCAGGATCCGGGTCGGGAACAGCCCCGGGCTGACACTTCGCAAGTCGCTACTTAGGCAGCGAGGGCGAAGGAATCGCGCTTGGTGTTGGCGATTATTGGTTTCGGCATATGGTTTACGAGATCATTGCCGCTTCCTCGGCTCGCTTCCCCTGCTTCGACAGCCGCTGTCGAAACCGATCATCCCCATGTGGTGTTTTCAAGGTGGTGCCTGCGCCCTCGTCGGGGCGCACGTCCCATCGTACGGGATCAACACGGAGCCTTGCCAGCGTATTCCCCCGGCCGCGCGGGGTTCGCCCGGCGTTCCCCGGCCCGCGAGCCGGCGACGGTCCGGCCCTGTCCCGCAGGTCCTCGCGTACGGCCCGCGTACGGCCCGCGTACGGCCCGCGTACGGCCCGCGTACGGCCCGCGTACGGCCCGCGTACGGCCCGCGTACGGCGGGAACGCCGACGGGCGGGCGTCGGTTCCCGCCGGCGGGGCCGGGTGCGCGCCAGGAGACGGGCGGCCGGCGGGGACAGGAAGCCGGCGCCACCGCCCCGGGGGACGGCCGGCCGGCGCCGTCAGCCGCGTCCGCGCCGCCGGGCCGCGGAGATCGCCCGCTCCGCCTCGCGGCGGTCCTGCTTCTCGCGGAGCGTCTGCCGCTTGTCGTACTCCTTCTTGCCCTTGGCCAGCGCGATCTCGACCTTGGCCCGGCCGTCCTTGAAGTACAGGGCCAGCGGCACGATGGTGTGCCCGGTCTCCTGCGACTTCACCTCCAGCTTGTCGATCTCGGCCCGGTGCAGCAGCAGCTTCCGCTTCCGGCGCGCGCTGTGGTTGGTCCAGGTCCCCTGGCTGTACTCCGGGACGTGGACGTTGTGCAGCCACGCCTCGTGCCCGTCGATCTGCACGAAGCCGTCCACCAGCGAGGCCCGCCCCTGGCGGAGGGACTTCACCTCGGTGCCGGTCAGCACCATCCCGCACTCGTAGGTGTCGAGGATGTGGTAGTCGTGCCGCGCCTTCTTGTTCTGCGCGATCAGTTTGCGACCCGTCTCTTTAGCCATAGCGCGGCCATTCTCGCACTAGGACCCCTCACCGAGGCCAC
This sequence comes from Streptomyces pactum, assembly GCF_016031615.1. GTDB lineage: Bacteria > Actinomycetota > Actinomycetes > Streptomycetales > Streptomycetaceae > Streptomyces > Streptomyces pactus. Next base: position 4,773,737 of record NZ_JACYXC010000001.1, on the reverse strand, counting down.
TCAATACCGTTCGGGCCCGTTGCTCCGCCGCCAGTTCGCCCTCGCCCGCGGTGTCCAGGTCCGGCGCGATCCCGGTGCCCTCCAGGGAGCGCCCCGACGGGGTCCGGTACTGCCCCACCGTGAGATTGGCGACCGAGCCGTCGGGCAGCTCGCGGGGGACCTGCACCGATCCCTTGCCGAAGGTCCGGGAGCCGACCACCACCGCCCGGCCCCGGTCCTGGAGCGCGCCGGCCAGGAGTTCGGCGGCGCTCATGGTGCCGCCGTCCACCAGCACCACCACCGGGGTGCCGGTGTCGCCGCCCGGCGCGGCGTCCAGCACCCGCTGCCGGCCGTGGTCGTCGTAGGTGGCCACCAGCCCCCCGTCGAGGAAGGCGGAGGCCGCGGCGACCGCCTCGGTGACCAGGCCGCCGGAGTTCCCGCGCAGGTCCAGCACGATGCCGTCGCCCTCGGGCGCCTCGCGCACCGCGCGCCGCACCTGCTCCCCGGTGCCCTTGGTGAACGCCTCGACCCTCACCCGGGTGGCGTCGGCGGCCCCCTGCCGGCCGTCGGGGGCCGGACCGGTGCCCCGGGTACGGGCGCCCGGCCCGTCGCCGGTCAGCCGGTCCACGGTGACCGGGTCGGTGCTCAGCCGGGCCCGGCGCACGGTCCGCTGCCAGCCGCGGTCCCCGTCGCGCAGGCCCAGCACCACCGGCGTGCCGGCCCCGGCGCCGGTCCGGTCACCGCGCAGCCAGGCGACCACCTCGGTGACCGGGCGGCCGGTGGTGGCGTGGCCGTCCACGGAGCTCAGCCCGGCCCCGGGCCGGACGCCGGCCCGGGCGGCGGGGGAACCGGGCTCCACCCGGTCCACCTCGATCCGGCCGTCCGGGGCGCGCCGGACGGAGAGCCCCACCCCCACGTAGCTGCCGTCGAGCTGCTGCCGGAAGCCCTCGTACTCACGGGCGCTGTACACCGCGCCCCAGCGGTCCCCGCTGCGGCTGACCACCTCGCGGGCGGCAGCGGAGCCGGATCCGCCCTCCGCGGCGGCGCCGGCGGCCGCGTCCTCCGCCTCGGCCGCGATCCGCAGGCCGTCCGGGGCGGTGCCGCGCTGCGCCGGTACCCGGGCGGCCGCGGCCGATCCCTCCAGGCGGCGCGGGGAGTCGCCCCAGGAGCCGGTGGCGGCGCCGGTGGCCAGGGCGCCCGCGAAGACCAGGGTCAGGGCGGCGCCGCGACGGAGGGTGGGCGCGGTGCGCCGGGGGCCCGGGTGCTGCGGGACGGCGGCGGAGGAGCTGGGCCGGGACGGCGGACACGGGCCTGACATGCCGGTGAGTCTAAGACACCGACGGGCGCCGTACGGGAGGTTGACCGTACGGCGCCCGGGGGTGAATCTCACACCGGCGGGAGGACTTCCGCGCCGGCGGGGCGTACCGCGCCCCGGCGGACGGCCCCCGCCGCGGACCGCCCGGCCGCGCCCCGCCGGGCCGGTGCGGCGGGTCGTCCGACGGGGCGCCAGATGGGGTGCGGGGAAAGCCGTGCCGGGCCGGCCCCCCGACTCTGACGGGCCGTCGGGACGGTACCGGCGTGCGCCCGAGGCCCGCACCGGGCGGGGCCGGCGTCCGGTGACCGGCGGGGGGCGGGGGCCCACGGCCGGTGGCGGCGAGGCTTGGCCGTGGCCGGCGGGGCCCACGGCCGGTGGGTGACGGGCCGTGACCGGCGGGGTGCCGGGCCGGTGACCCGCCGGGCCGCACGGCCGCGACCGGCCGGGCCGGTGGCGCGTGCGGCGCGTGGCGTGCGGCGTGCGCGAGGAACCGGCCGGCTCAGACCTTGAGGTACTTGCGCAGCGCCAGCGACGCCGCGATCGCCGGCATCATCAGCCCGATCACCAGCACCCAGGGGAGTTTGGCGAAGACCGCGTTCCAGCCGATGAAGTCGATGACCTCTATGTGGTCGGTCAGCCAGCCCTCGACCAGGAACTGCTGGCCGCCCAGCAGGAGCACGCAGGCGAACACCGCGCCCAGCAGCCCGGAGATGGCCGCCTCCATGATGAACGGCATCTGGATGTAGAAGCTGGACGCGCCGACCAGCCGCATGATCCCGGTCTCCCGGCGCCGGCTGAACGCCGACACCCGCACCGTGTTGACGATCAGCAGCAGGGCGACGACCAGCATCAGCGCCATCACCCCCAGCGCCGCGTAGTTCATGCCGTTGAGCAGGTTGAACAGGTTGTCCACGGTGTCCCGTTGGTCGGTCACCTCCTGGACACCGGGGCGCGCGGCGAAGGCGCTGGAGATCACCCGGTACTGCTCGGGGTCCTTCAGCTTGATGCGGAACGACTCCTGCATCTGGTCCGGGGTCAGCGTGTTGGCCAGCGGGGAGTCGCTGAACTCCTCCTTGTACCGGTCGTACGCCTGTTTGCTCGTCTCGAACTCGATGCTCTCGACGATGTTCATCCGCTCCAGCTCGGCGCGGATCTCCTCCTTCTGCGCGTCGGTGACCGCGCCCTTCTCGCAGTTCTCCGAGGTCTCCTTGTCGTTCTTGTTGCAGAGGAAGATCGAGACGTTGACCTTGTCGTACCAGTAGCTCTTCATGCTGCTGACCTGTTCGCGCATGAGCAGCGAGGCACCGAACAGGGCGAGCGAGAGGGCCACCGAGACGATCACCGCGAAGGTCATCGTGAGATTGCGGCGGAGACCGACGCCGATCTCCGACAGGACGAACTGGGCGCGCATGGCGTCCTTTCAGTGCTGGTAGCCGTAGACGCCGCGGGACTGGTCGCGAACGAGACGGCCCTGTTCAAGTTCGATCACGCGCTTGCGCATCTGGTCCACGATCTGCTGGTCGTGGGTGGCCATGATCACGGTGGTACCGGTCCGGTTGATCCGGTCCAGCAGCTTCATGATCCCGACCGAGGTCTGCGGGTCGAGGTTGCCGGTCGGCTCGTCCGCGATGAGCAGCAGCGGCCGGTTGACGAACGCGCGGGCGATGGCCACCCGCTGCTGCTCACCACCGGACAGCTCACCGGGCATCCGGTCCTCCTTGCCGCCCAGCCCGACCAGCTCCAGCACTTCCGGCACGGTCTTGCGGATGGCGGCGCGCGGTTTGCCGATCACTTCGAGGGCGAAGGCGACGTTCTCCCCCACCGTCTTGTTCGGCAGCAGCCGGAAGTCCTGGAACACCGTGCCCAGCTGGCGGCGCATCTGTGGCACCTTCCAGTTGGACAGTCGCGCCAGATCCTTCCCCAGCACATGCACGGCGCCGTGGGTGGCCCGCTCCTCGCGCAGGAGCAGGCGGAGAAAGGTGGACTTTCCGGACCCCGAGGAACCCACGAGGAAGACGAACTCGCCTTTGCCGACCTCCAGCGAGACATCGCGGAGCGCGGGGCGGGTCTGCTTGGGGTAGGTCTTCGAGACGTTGTCGAATCGGATCACTTGAGCACCACGATGGACCTGGACAGAGGGTACGGGCTGCCGCTGACACGGCTCCCGTCGGTGTGCGTGACCATACGCGAACCGCGTGCGACCGCGCAGTCGTCACTCCGGGTTGGTGCCCTTCCTCACGACCGCGGCCCGGTATATCCCACCACATCGCGGACAGCTCCCCGGCAGGGCGCCACGACGCCGTGCCCGGGCCGGCCGGGGGCCCGCAGTCACCTGCCCGGACGGCCACGCGAACGAATGCCACGACCACGGTACGAACCGGCCACGGGACCGCACGGGACGCGCCGAACCGGTGGGAAGCTGGCACAGTGGAGGGGAGTACGGCCCGAATCCAGGGCAACGACCCCAGAGGGGAACGAATCAGGGCCCGCGGGCGTTGACACCTGCGAAGCAGCGGCAGTGGCCCGGCCGCGCGGGAAAGGAGTGCGCATGACGTACGACAGGCTCGTCTGCGCCAACTGCGCGAGCCCGGTCAGTGAGGGCCGGTGCCCGGTCTGCCGGGCGAGCAGGCAGCGGATGCAGCAGGACGGGCCGCTCGGCGGCCTGCCGCTGGCGACGCTGGCGGCCCTGCTGCTGGCGCTGGTCGCGGTGGCCCTGATGGCCCACGGACTCACGACGGCCTGACCGCCCCGGGCCCGGCCGGGCCCGGACCCCGCCGCGCCCCGGGGTTCTCCCGGTACGGGCCTCCCGGACGGTACGGGTAGGCGCCGAGCGCCCACGGACGCCCGCGGACGGCCGTGGACGGCCGTGCGGCACCGCCCGGGATCCCGGCGGCGAACACCCGCCCCCCCACGGGCACCGCCTCGGTGCGGCGGGTACCGCCTCGGTCCGGGGCAGGCGCGGCGCGGCAGGCCGCGCACGGCCGGCGCGGCACGGGGCAGGCAGCATGATCAGGTCCGTCGGCAGCAGGCACGGAGATCGGCAGCAGACACGGAGAAGGGGCCCGGAGCGGATGCGCTCCGGGCCCCTCGCCGTCGGTCCCGTACCGCGGGTCCGCCGGCCGGCGGACCCGCGGTACGCAGGTCGCGGTCCGCCGAACGGGTCAGGCGGCGGCGGCGCGGTTGATCAGCCGCGGCATGAGCCGGAACCCGACGCCACCGGCGATCATGGTGGCCGAGCCGATCAGCAGGAAGGCGGTGCCGGAGGTGCCGGTCTCGGCCAGCTGCTCCTTGGCCTCGCCCTGCTGCACCGGCTGGCTGCTCACGCTGTCGGTGTCGGTGTTGTCACCGCCGGTGCCGCCGGTCTGGCCGCCGGTACCGCCGGTGCCACCACCGTTGCCGGCGCCACCGTTGCCGGCGCCACCGTTGTCGGCCCCGCCGTCGCCACCGGTGCCGCCACCGTTGTCGGCGCCGCCGTTGCCACCGTTGCCGCCACCGTTGTGGCCGCCGTTGCCGTTGCCGCCACCGTTGCCGTTCCCACCGTTGCCGTTACCCGGCGGGTCCGTCGGGTCGTCCGTCGGCGGCGTGGTCGGCGGAGTCGTCGGCGGGGTGGTCGGCGGAGTCGTCGGCGGGGGTGGTCGGCGGAGTCGTCGGCGGGGTGGTCGGTGGGGCCTGCTGCACCGGCGGAACCGTCGGGTCGTCCGTCGGCGGAGTCGTCGGCGGAACCGTCGGGTCGTCCGTCGGCGGAGTGGTGGGCGGAGTGGTCGTCGGACCGTCCGTCGGGATGGTCGTCGGGTCGGGGTCCGGGTCGTCCGGAGCGCCGACCTTCGTCTCGATGCCGCTGTCCGTGCCGGCGGAGCCGTTGATCCCCGCCACCTTGAGGTCCATGGCGGAAGCGGCACCGGCGGCGGTGAGCGACGCACCGGCCGCGATCACCGCACCGGCCGCGATCCGAGCGACGCGCAACCGCGTCTTCTTCGTCATCTGCTGCTACCCCCAGTAGCTGAGCTCGTTCGTGGAGCAGCGTCGGGGCCGTGGCCGGGGGGATACCGAGTCGCGGACCCGGCCGTTGGGCGGTCCGCTCGCCCCCCTCGCAAGCGCCCCGGTTCATACGCATGCCGCGCGTCAGCTTTCCGCCATTCCCCAGGGGCGTCAAGGTCATTGCGCACGCGATGTCCGGTATGCAGCTACTTGCCGGGGACACCCTTACGTGACTGTGACGAAGCAGACGGTGAAAGGGGCGCACCAGGTCAATCCCCCGCGCCCCGTAGCACGGTTAACCCGCGGGGCGACCGCCCCGCGGGGGGTTACTTCTCCTGCTGCTTGCGCCAGCGGATCCCGGCCTCCAGGAAGCCGTCGATCTCACCGTCGAGCACGGCCTGGGGGTTGCCGACCTCGTGCTCGGTCCGCAGGTCCTTGACCATCTGGTACGGGTGCAGGACGTACGAACGCATCTGGTTGCCCCAGGAGTTGCCGCCGTCGCCCTTGAGCGCGTCCATCTTCGCCTGCTCCTCCTGGCGGCGGCGTTCGAGGAGCTTGGCCTGGAGGACGTTCATGGCGGTCGCCTTGTTCTGGATCTGCGAGCGCTCGTTCTGGCAGGAGACCACGATGCCGGTCGGGAGGTGGGTGATGCGCACCGCCGAGTCGGTGGTGTTCACGCCCTGGCCGCCCGGGCCGGAGGAGCGGTAGACGTCGATCCGCAGGTCGGACTCGTCGATCTCCACGTGGTCGCTCTGCTCGACCACGGGCAGCACCTCGACGCCCGCGAAGGAGGTCTGACGGCGGCCCTGGTTGTCGAACGGCGAGATCCGGACCAGGCGGTGCGTGCCCTGCTCCACCGAGAGCGTGCCGTAGGCGTAGGGGGACTGCACCGCGAAGGTGGTCGACTTGATGCCGGCCTCCTCCGCGTAGGAGGTCTCGTACACCTCGGTCTTGTAGCCGTGCCGCTCCGCCCAGCGCAGGTACATCCGCTGGAGCTTCTCGGCGAAGTCGGCGGCGTCCACGCCACCGGCCTCGGCGCGGATGTTCACCAGCGCCTCACGGGCGTCGTACTCGCCGGACAGGAGGGTGCGGACCTCCATCTCGTCGAGCGCCTTGCGCACCGAGGCCAGCTCGGCCTCGGCCTCGCCGCGGGCGTCCGCGTCGTCCTCGGCGTCGGCCAGCTCGAAGAGGACCTCAAGGTCGTCGATGCGGCCGCGCAGCTCCTCCACCCGGCGCAGCTGCCCCTGGAGGTAGGAGAGCCGGCTGGTGACCTTCTGCGCGTTCTCCGGGTCGTCCCACAGGGACGGCGCCGCCGCCTGCTCCTCAAGCACGGCGATATCGGCCCTCATCCGGTCCAGGTCGAGGACCGCCTCGATCGACCCCATGGTGGAGGAGAGGGACTTCAGCTCTTCGGATACATCGACGACTGCCACGGGACCAGCGTAACGGCTGACGGAGGAAACCCGCCCCGGCCCGTCCCACGGGGGCCGGGGGCGGGCCGAGCCTGGGGTGCCGACGGGGCCCGGCGGGGCGGACGGGACCGGCGCGGGTCGCGCGGGGTCGGGTGGCCACGGCGCGGGCCGGGTGGGGCGCGGGCCGGGTGGGCACGGCGGCCGCTGGCGGGCCCGGCTGTTCCGGGAGCCAGGTCGGGTCGGGCCCCGGAGGCGGGTCCGGGCCGGATCCGCCGGGGCCGGGGGCTCGTACGGGCGGAGGCTGCCGAGAGGCCGGGCCGGGCGGACACGGCGGGCCGGGGGGCCGGGCCGGAGGCTGCCGGGGGTCCGGGCGTGCCGGGGCTCAGGGGGTGCCGGGTTCCTCCGGGGCGGAGTGCTCGGTACCGCCGCCCGGCGCGTCCTCCCCGTCGTCCTGGCCGAACGCGAGCCAGCCGCCGAGGCCCGCCGCGACCACCACCGCCGCGGCCACCCCGAGGCCGATCCGGCGGCGGCGCACCGCGCCGGAGGCAGCCCGGTTCCGCGCCGAACCGGCCCGCCGCTGCCCGGCCGCCCGGGGGGCGCGGGCGGTGCCGTGGGCCCCGCCGGCCAGCTCGTCGGGCTCCGGCACCCGCATGCTGATGTGGGTGTCCCGGGTGGAGTCCGGGGCCGCGCCCGGGACCAGCGGCACCGCGCCGCGCCGGGGCGCCGCGCCGCCGTCGGCGAGCCGGGCGCCCCGGGGGTCGGCGGCGTACGGCCCGTCGTACTCGGGGTCGGCCCTGGGCGCGTCCTCCTCCGGCTCGTCGATGTCCAGCGGCGGGTATCCGGCGAGCGCGGGCAGCAGCTCGCGCAGCCGGCTGGCCAGCTCGGAGGCGCGCAGCCGGGAGGCGGGTGCCTTGGCCAGGCACTGCACCAGCAGCTGCCACAGCTCGTCGGGGATGCCCGGGAGCGGGGCGACGGTCTCGGTGACGTGCCGGCGGAGCACCGCGCCGGGGTGGCCGCCGCCGAACGGGGTGAACCCGGCCAGCAGCTCGTACAGCACGGTCGCCAGGGCGTATACGTCCACGCTGGCGCGCGGCGGCAGCCCCTCGATGATCTCCGGGGCGAGGTAGTCGGGGGTGCCGATCACCCGGGCGGCGCGGCCGCCCCCGGGGCCGGCCGGGCGAGTCCACCAGCCGGGCGATGCCGAAGTCGGTGAGGAGCGCGGGGTGGGAGCCGCCGGGCCCGAGCGGGCGCTCCATGTCCAGCAGGACGTTCTCCGGCTTGACGTCGCGGTGCACGATCCCGGCGGCGTGCGCGGCGGCCAGCGCCTCGGCGACGTCCGCGACGATCGCCACCGCCGCCTCGGGGGCGAGCCGGCGGTCCCGGTCCAGCCGGCTGCGCAGGTCGGTGCCGCGCACCAGGTCCATGACGAGAGCGAGGTCGTTGCCGTCCACCACGAGATCGCGCACGCCCACCACGTGCGGGTGGTCCAGGCCGAGCAGGGCCGCGCGCTCCTGGACGAACCGGCCGACCAGCTCCTGGTCGGAGGCGAGGTCCTCGCGCAGGAGCTTGATGGCCACCGGGCCGTCGGGGCCCTCACCCAGCCACACCGTGCCGGCGCTGCCACGGCCCAGGATCTGGTTTGCGGTGTACCGGCTGCCGATCTTCCGTGACAAGACTGCTCCGAATCCTCCGACTGGGGCACGTTGGCGACAAAGCTACGCGCCCGCTGCCCCGTTCGGAGCAGCAGTCCGGGCGAACGGTCGCTTCTGCGCCGGAAAGCACCCTTCAGATGTCGACAAATCACCAAATCCGGTGGTACGGGAGCCGACGGGGTGCCGGGGAGGGAGCCGGAGGACCCGGCAACGGCCCCCGCGACGGCGCGGCAGCGCCGGGGGCGGCCACCGGTGCGGGCGGGGACGACGGCGACGGGTGCCGTCGGTGCGGGGGTGCGGACGGGGCCGGCGCCGCGATAGGCGGTGGGTGGAGGGTCGACGGTTCGGTCCGGGAGCGGCCTCCCTCCTGTCCGGGCGGCCGGCGGCGCGGGCGGGACGACGCGCGGCGCTCCCGGGGCCGCGCCCCCGGCGGAAAGCGGGCGGCCCGGGGCGGGCCCCCGGCGGGGAGCGTGCCGGTGGCCTGTGGCCTGTGGGGCCTCCCGGGCAGGGGGACCGGGGCAGGCCGGGGTGTGCCGGCGGTGGGCCCCCGGCGGGGAGGTGGGTTGCGGGGTGTGACGACCGGCCGGCGGGCGGGCCCCAGGGCCGGCGACGCGCCCGCCCGGCGGTCGGGGACCGGCAGGCGGCGGGCCGGGGGCGCGCTGCCGCGCTTCCGGCGTACGGCAGGGGGCGTGGGCGGCGAGAAGGTGGGTGCCGGTCCGGGGTCCGGCGGCGCGACCCGGCACGCAACCCCGGCACGCGGTGCGGGACGCGCGGGGCCGCGGTGAACGCCGGGACGCGCGGGGCCGCGGTGCGGGACGCGGCACCGGGCGGGCCACGGACGGCGACGGGGCCGGGGCGACATCCGCCCCGGCCCCGGTCGTCCCGTCACACGACAGCCGTCACGCTCCGGCAGCCGTCACGCCGCCACTCCGCCACTCGGCCACTCGGCCACTCGGCCACTCGGGCGTACCGTCACCCCGGCGCACCGCCGGAGCCGCGACGTACCGCCGGAGCCCCGGCGTCAGACCTTCACTTTGGACAGCAGGTCCTGGAGCTCGCCGACCAGCCCGGTGACGGTGTCCCAGAAGTCCTTGCCGTCCGCGACCCAGTCCTTGAGCGGGGTCAGCTCCCACACCAGCCAGGAGCCGATGATCAGCAGCACGATCACGAACAGGCAGCCCTTGAGGCAGCCCATGCCCGGGATGCGCATCGGGTTGGCGCTGCGGCGCGGTTCCCGGCGCGGGGTGGGCTGGGGCGCCTGCGGCTGCTGGTACGGCGCCGGCGCGGGGGCCGGGGCCGGCGGCGGGGCCGTGTAGGGCGCGGGCGCCGGGGGCGGGGGCGGGTGCCGGCGGCGCGTACGGCGCCGGGTGCCCCTGCTGCGGCGGGTACGGCTGGTACGGCGGCGGCTGCTGCTGACGCTGCTGCGGGGGCGCCTGCGGCGACCGCTGCTGCTGGTACGGCTGCGGCGGCTGCTGGGCGGGCCGGCGCTGCGGCCGGCGGCGCAGCGGGTCCACGCCGGGATCCAGGTACTGGGTCTGCTCGTTGCGGTCGCGGGCGGCGCGCATCTGGTTCTGCCAGGGGTGCGGGTCGTCCGGGTTCTGCCCGGGACCCACCGGCGGCATGGCGCGCGTGGCGTCGGCCGCGCCGGACGGGCCGGAGCCCGCGGGCATCACCCGCGTCGGGTCCGCGTCGGGGCCACCGGGGCCGCCGGTCCTGGGCAGCACGCTGGTCGCGGCGGCCGGGTCGTGGTCCGGCCCGCCGCCGTGGGGACCCCCGGCGCCGCCGGGCAGCACCTGGGTCGGGTCGGCGGCACCGGCCGGCGAGGTGTCCGGCACCGGGGCCGGGGCGGGGTCAGGGGCGAGCAGAGCGGCGACCCCGAGCGCGGCCTCGGCCTGGTCGGGCGAGGCGTGCACGCCGATGCCGTCGGCGACCACCCGCAGCGCACGGGCCAGGCTCTCGGCGCTGGGCCGCTCCTCGGGACTCTTGCGCAGGCAGCGCTCGATGACCGTCCACAGCGGTTCGGGGACGGTGGTGGGGCGGCGCGGCTCCTCGCTGAGGTGGCGGTGGAGCACCTCCAGGGCGGTGTTGCCCGCGAACGGGGGCCGCCCGGTGACCAGCTCGTAGAGCATGATGCCGGCGCCGTAGATGTCCACCGCGGAGGTCTGCGGGCGGCCCTCGGCGGACTCCGGCGCCACGTAGGCGGGGGTGCCGACGAACTCGTGGGTGCGGGTCAGCCCCGGCGAGTCGGCCAGCCGGGCGATGCCGAAGTCGGTGAGCATCGGGTGCATCGGCCCGCCGCCGCCGGCCCCGGCCAGCAGCACGTTGGCGGGCTTGAGGTCCCGGTGCACCACGCCGTCGGCGTGGCTGGCGGCGAGCGCGTCGGCGACCTGCGCGGTGAGCAGCGCCGCGGCCACCGGGGTGAAGGGACCGTTGTCCCGCAGATAGCGGTGCAGGTCGGGGCCGTCCACCAGGTCCATGACCAGGGCGAGCAGGTCGCCCTCGACGACCAGGTCCCGGGTGCGGACGATGTTGGGGTGGGTGAGGCGGAGCAGCACGGACCGTTCGCGCAGGAAACGCATCACGATCTCGGCGTCGTTCGCGAGCTCCTCCTTGAGGACCTTGATCGCGACGGTCTCACCGGGCTGCCCCGGGACGGCGGCCTCGGCGCCCGCCGTCTCCCGCTGCCGGGCTCGCCAGACGGTGCCCGTGGCCCCGCGCCCGAGCGGCTCCTCCAAGAGGTACTTGCTGCCTACCGGCCGCACGTCATGCGCTCCCTGATCGTGGTCATGTCTGTCGGTTCTGTCGGTCTCGCGTCTGCTGTGGTGCCTGGTGCGGCGCCGTGCCGCAGAGGTGTGCGGTCCGTGTCCGCCGGTCGGTCCGCCGGTCTGACGGGCGGCCGGCCTCTGCCGGTGTGTCGGGGCCTTTTCGGTCTGTCGCTTCTTCGGGTCGGTCGGTGGGGCGGCCGGTTCCGCGGTGGTGCCGGGTCGGCCGGTGGTGCGGGTGGTGCCGTTGTGGTGCGGTGAGCGGTGCCCCCGCCGTACGGTTCCGGTCCCTCCCCGTCCGCCGGACGCGACGCGTCCGCCCCACTCTAGTGCCGCCGCCCGCCGCCCCGGATGGATCGCCGGGACGGCGGCCCCGGGCCCCCGGGCACGCCGGGGCACCCCGGCTCGGGAGGAAGACGCGGAAACCGGACAGTTGGTTGCCGGCGCGCCCCGGACGTCCGCCGCGGTCCCCCGGACACTTCCCGGGCGGCTCCCCGGGCGCCCCGGGCGCCCCCGCCGGGCGGGGGTGGCCGGATCGCACGCGGCGGGGCTGCTCCCGGCCCGTCCGGTTCGCCGGGCATCCCGGTGGGCCGGGGGCATTCCGACGGGCCGGGGGCATCCGGCCCCCGGCGAACGGCCACGCCCCCGCCCGGACGACCGGCGACGCCCCCGCCCGGGTGAACGGCCACGCCCCGCCCGGACGACCGGCGACGCCCCGCCCGGCGTGGCGGCCGTGTCCCTTCGGCCGGACGCCCGTGCCACGTTCGGTGGGTGGGCCTCGACCGGTCCGGGGTGGGCGGGTACGTCCGGTGGGCGGGCGCGGCGGGTCCCGGGCGGGAGGGCGCGTCGGGTTGGCGGAGACCGTCCGGGAGGGGCGGCCGCGTCCGCTGGGCGTACGTCCGGTGGGTGGGCGCGGCGGGTGGCGGGCGCGCCGGATGGGCCGGCGCATCCGGTGGCGGGGTACGTCCGCAGGGGCGGGGTACGTCCGCTCCCGGGTGACCGGTCACCTCCGCCCGGACATCGCCACGCGACCGCCACGAACTCGGCGTCCCCACCCGCGATCAGGCCATTTCGCCCGGTCGGCCGGGCGCACACGATCATGGCGAGGTGGCCGCCGGGCGAAGTGTCGGCGGCAGGTGCGAGGATGCACGCAGCACGGAGTCGGTGACAGTACGAAGCGGGGGCCGCCGCGTCCGTGCCGTGCTATCTGTACGTGCCGACGCGCCCGGGGGGCGGCGGGGGGCTTCACGGCACCCTCGGCCGCTCCGGCGGGCAGAAGGGACCGTAGACGGCTATGCGGATCCGGCTGACCGTCCTCGGGCCTCGCGGTGCCCATCCCGGCCCGCTGGGCCGAGCGGCCCGCGCGCCCCGCCCCGCCCCCCCGCGCGCCGGAGCCACCCGCCGGGCCGGTGCCTTCCCCGGCCCCGCAGCCCCCGGCCACCGTCGCGGTGGACGTCCTGGTCACCGCCCCCGCCGGCACCACCCTGTCCGCGGTGGCGAGCGGGCTGGCCGACGCCGTCGCGGCGGCCGGCTCCGAGGCCGGCGGCGCCGGGGCCCCGGTGTTCAGCGGCGCGGACCGGCTCGACCCGCAGCGCTGTGTGCTCGGCGAGCCGCCGCTGGTGGACGGCGCGGTGATCTCCCTCGGCGCCCCGGCCGGCCCGCACGGCTGGTCGGCCGACCCGGTGCCGGAGGCCGCCACCGGGGTACGGCTGCACGTGGTGGCCGGACCGGACGCCGGCGGGGTCCACCTGCTGCACGGCGGGCAGATCCGGATAGGGCGTTCCACGGAGGCCGACGTGCCGCTGGACGACCCGGACGTCTCCCGGCTGCACTGCGCGGTGACGGTGGCCGACGACGGCCGGATCACCGTGGCCGACCTGGGCTCGACCAACGGCACGCTGATGGCCGGCCGGCGGGTCGGCGCCACCCCCGTCCCGCTGGCCCCGGACACCCTGGTGCGCATCGGGGAGTCCGCGCTGCGGCTGCGCACCCCCGCCGACGGGGAGGATCCCGCCGGACCGCCCGTCGCACCGGACGGCGAGGGCCACCTCCGGGTGGCCCCGGCGGCGTACCCGGGCCACGGGGCGACCGTGGACCACCGGCCGCCGCACCCAGGCCAGGGCCCGCACGGCGGCCGGCCGGGGCACCGGGCCGGCGGCACGGCCGGGACGGGCCCCGGAGGCGTGCCCGGCGGGTCCGGGGCGCGGCCGCACGCCGGTGCCGGCCCGGCCGGCGGCGCCCCCGTTCCCGGCGCCGGACTGCCGTCCGCGCACCGGACTGCGCTGTCCGCCGGGACCGTCTCGGTCCCGCTGCCCGGCGACGAAGGGGCCGGGCCGGAGGACGCCGGCGGACCGGCGGCCCCGCCCCGGCGCCGCGGCATAGGGGCGTGGGCACGGCGACTGGCCGGCGGCCGGGCGGCGGAGCGCGAGCCCGGCCCCGGCGAGGGGCCGGCGGAGGACCGCGAGGAGCTGCGCGCCCGGGCCGCGGCCGAGGCGGCGGAGCTGCGGCGCCGCTGGCCCGATCCGGCCGACATCCTGCTCACCGCGCTCGCCCCCGGACACCGGCTGTGGGAGCGCGGCCCGGAGCACCCCGACGCGCTGACCGTACGGCTGGGCACCGCCGACCGGACCACGGCCGGCGGCGCGGTGATCGAGGCGGCCCCGGTCACGGTGGACCTGCGCGGGGCCGGCTCGCTGGGCCTGGCCGGGCCGCGCGCCCGGCTCGCCGGGCTGGCCCGCTCGGTGGTGGCCCAGCTCGCCGCGCTGCACTCCCCCGCCGCCCTGGAGATCGTGCTCATCAGCACCGACCGGAACCGCGGCGCCCAGGAGCGGCTCGCCGAGTGGTCCTGGCTGGGCTGGCTCCCGCAGCTGCACCCGGCGCACGGCCAGGACTGCCGGCTGCTGCTCGCCTACGACCGGGAGCAGGCCATGGCCCGGGCGGCGGAGCTGACCCGCCGGCTGGACGGGAGCGGCCTGGGCCCGGCCTGGGCCACCGCGCCGCCCGAGGCGGTGGAGGCCGCGGCCCGGGCGTACCCGGGCCCGTACGCGGTGGTGGTCGTGGACGGTGACCCCGGTTCGCCGGCGCTGCGCGACAGCCTCGCCGCGCTGGCCGCGGGCGGTGCGGCGGGCGGCGTCCACCTGATCTGCCTGGCCGAGACGGAGGCGCTGCCCGCCGGCGCGCCGGTCGCCGCCGGCCACGCCGGGGCCTGCGCGGTCTCCCCGGTCTTCGCGGAGTGCGGGACGGTCGCCCTGCTCAGCGGGGACGTGGCGACCGGGCTGCGGCTCATGCGCCCGGCCCGCCCGCACCGCCCGTCCGGCGACCCGCAGGGCGCGTGGACGGCCGGTGCTCCCTCCCCGGCGGCCGGTGCCACCGCCGCTCCCGGGGAGGGCCATCCCGGGCCGTGGGCGGCCGGTGGTGCCGTCCCGGCGCCCGGTGGCGCCCCCGCGCCCGGTGCGGTCGGCGGGTCCGGCGCCGGGGTGTCCCCGGGCCCGGCCGCGCCGGCGGGCGGCGCCGCGCCCGGCGCCGGCCTCCCCGGCGGCCGGCCGGACATCGCCGGCACCACCGGACCCCACGACCGGCCGGACCCGGCGGGCGCCGCCGGTACCGCCGCCGGCTCCGGCAGCTCCGCCTGGCCCGCGGCGGCCCCGCACCCGGGCGCCACCGGGCAGCACGCCGCCACCGGAGGGCACGGGCACCACGGGCAGTACGCCACAGCGGAGCACGCCGCCGACGGGCAGCCGGACGCCGCGGGGCGGCAGGCCGCCGCCGGGCAACGGAACACCACCGGGCAGCAGACCGCGGCCGGACAGCAGGGGCACGGCCCCACCGCGCCCGAGGAGGGCTTCCCCTCTCACGGCCGGACCGCCGGCGCGTCCGACGGAACCGGTACGCCGCAGGGCCACGCCGGCGCGCCCGGGGGCTACGGCGGTACGCACCAGGGCCACGCCGGCGCGCCCGGCCCGGCCGCCGCCACGCCGGGTCCGGGCCACCGGACCGGCGAGCAGGCCGGCCCGCACGCCCACCCCGCCGGGCCCGGGGCCGGGCCGGACGCGTGTGCCCACCCCGATGGCCTCGCGCGTCCCGGCGCGCACGGGCCGGCCGGCGCCGACGACCGGCACACCGCTACGGGCGGCGACCGGTACCCCTGCCAGCGGCCGCGACCGGTACCCGCCACCGACGGCGCCCCCGTACCCCGTTCCCGGCGTGGCATCCCGGCCCCGGCCACTCCCCCTGCCGGGGCCGGCCGGCCGGCCCTGGGGCACGGACCGGCCCGGTCACCCGGACGCCGCGGACGGGCCCGCGGCCGGCCACCACGACACGGCCCGGGCCGCGGTCCCGGACGGCGGCGGCCACCACGCCTCCCGGCCCACGGCCGCGGCCCACCCGCCGTACGCCGATCCCCGTGGCCACGACGGCCACCCCGCCGGCGGTCCCGGTCCTGCCACTCCCCACCCCCCGGCCCCTGGGGCGTACGGCGCCGACGCGCGGGCGTACGGCACCGGCCCCGACGGGCCGTGGCCCGGCGCCCCGGGTGACCCGGCGGGCGGGCCCGGCCACGCGGCGCACGGCCCCGGCCGGCCGCCCGGCACCGCTCCGGCCGGCCCCGCGTACGGGGCCGGCGGCGACCGGCACCCCCCGTACGGCACCGGTGGCGGCACCGGCCACCACCAGCCCGGTGGCCCGTCGCCGGACCCGGCCGCCGGTGCCCGGGGGACGTACCCCGGACCGGGCGCCGGGTTCCCGGACCCGGCACCCGCCGGGCACGCTCCCGGCCCGGCCGGGGGCGCCGGCCGGGTCCCGCCGGTGTTCACCGGTCCGGCCGCCCGGGCCGGGGAGCCGGCCGGCGGCGTCGAGCTGTACGAGGGCGTGGCGACGGTGGACGCGGTGTCCGCCGCGTGGGCCGAGCGCTTCGCGCGGGCGCTGGCCCCACTGCGCCCGTCCGGCGCGGCGTACGGAGCCGGGGCGGGCCGTGGCGCCGCCGCGCTGCCGGCCACCGCCCGGCTCCTGGACGAACTGGGGCTGGCCCGGGCCACGCCCGCCTCCCTGCTGGCCCGCTGGGCGGCCGCCGCGGACGAGGTGCCGACCGGCGGCCGGACCCTGGCCGTGCTGGGCGCGGGGGTTGCCGGGCCGCTCTCGGTGGACCTGGCCGCCGACGGGCCGCACCTGCTCATCGACGGCGGCCCGGGCACCGGCAAAACCGAGCTGCTGCGGTCGGTCGCCGCCTCGCTGTCCGCCGCCGAACGGCCGGACCGCCTGGCGATGGTGCTGGTGGACGGCGGCGGGGCGGAGCGCGGCGAGGGGCTGCGGGTCTGTACCGACCTGCCGCACGTCTCGACCTATCTGGCCGCCTCCGACCCGGTCCGGATGCGGGAGTTCGCCCAGGCCCTGGCGGCGGAGCTGAAGCGGCGCGCCGAACTCCTGGGCCGGCTGGACTTCGTCACCTGGCACGCGCAGCAGCGGGACACCGCGCCGCGGGTGATCGCGCCGCGCCGCCCCGGCGACACCCGGACCGCGCCGGACGCCCGGCCGGCACCGGACGCCGGTGGCGCACCGCGGGCCGGCGCGCCCGGGACGCGCTCGGTACCGGCCGCGCTCGCCGCCTCCGGGCGTCCGTCCGCCACCGACCCGGGCGCCGGGCGGCGGCCGGAGGCGGGCGGTCCGCCGCAAGGGTCCGGCGGGGACCTGCCGGGGACGGACGGCGCCGCGCCGCCGTCCGGCACCGGCCACGGTCACGGGCACCGCGGTGACCTGGAGACGCCGCCCAGCAGCACGCTGAAGCTCCGCCCCGGCCGGCAGTCCGGCGCGGCGGCCGACGCGGGACGGCTCACCGCGCGGACCGCGCTGCCCCGGCTGGTGGTCCTGGTGGACGACTTCGACGCCCTGGTGGCGCCGGCGCTGGGCAGCCCGGGGCGGCCGGCCGCCGGCTCGGTCGTCCGTGCGCTGGAGGCGGTGGCCCGGGACGGCGCCCGGCTCGGCGTCCACCTCGTCGCCGCGTCCGGCCGCCCGGACCGCACCGCGGAGACCGCGGCCGTGGAGCACGCCGGACTGCGGATCACCCTGGAACCGTCGGCCCCGACCGAGGAACCCGGCCGCCCCGACGGGACGGCACACGGCGACGGTGGGCCGGGACACGGTGACGGCCCGGGGCGGGCGGCGGACCACCGGGCGGGCGGCGCGACGGTGCCGGGCCGCGGGCGGCTGCACCGGCCGGACGACGCGGTGGCCACCCCGTTCCAGGCCGGGCGGGTCACCGGGCGGATACCCCGCACCGCGACCCAGCGGCCGACCGTGGTGCCGCTGGACTGGACCCGGATGGGCGACCCGCCGACCCGGCGACCGGTACGGGAGCTGGGCAACGGACCGACGGACCTCGCCCTGCTCGCGAGCGCGTTGCAGCGTGCGGCCCAGTCCGCACAGGCCCCCACCGCCCCGGCCCTCGGCTGAGCGCGCCGTCCCCGGCCGCCCCTGGTCCGTGGCCGTCCCCGCCCGGCCGGGCGGGGACGGCCGGGCGCCCTTCCGGTGTGACGGACCTCCGCTCTCCGGCACCCGCCCCCCGGCTCCCGGCGCCTCCACGGGGCGAGGAGGCGTACGGCCTCGCGCGCCGGGCGGCCGGCACGGCCCCGGCCCGCCGCCTGCCCGGGCCCCGCCACGGCCCGGACACCGGACAGCCGGACGCGGGTCATCGGATACCGGACGTCGCACGGCGGCCGGCCGGCCCGGCTCCCGCCGACGCCCGCCCGGGGACGCCCACCCCGAGGGTCGTGCGTCCGTCCCCGAACCCGACGGCACGCCGGCCCCCGGACGCGCGCCCGCCCGGCCGTACCCGGCCGCGAACCGACCCCGGAACCCGACCGGCACCAGTCACCGGCCACCGGCCACCAGTCACCGGCCACCGGCCACCGGCCACCGGCCACCGGCCACCGAATATCGGACAGCAGCCCCGCCGCCCGCAGTGCCGCCTCGGGCCGCCCGCCGCCCCCGGTACCGTCGCCACGGCCGACCGGCCATCCACCGGCCGCCCACCCGTATCCACCGGCTCCTGGCCCGCCGGGGTCGGGCCCGGGCGGGGCCGCCGCCATCCTGTCCGCCGGCCACCTCGACCCGGTACGGCTCGCCGGTACCCACCCACCACCCGGAACCCCACCGCCCGGGCCCGAACCAGACCGGCGGCACACTCAGTTCGACACCCATGACGCGTCGCGTCCGGCGTGCGCCGCCCCGCCCCCGCCCCAACGGCGCACGCCACGAACCACGTTGAGGACGCCGCGGACAGCCGGCCCGGTGACCCGCCGTCGGTGCCGGGCGTGCCCGGGGGTGTCTCACCTGCCCCTCGTTTCCCTCCTGTCCGACTCCTCCGCGACTCGCCTAACCCTTCATCACATCCCGGTCACGATCAGGGAGTTGATCTCCATAACGGTATTGCGGGGACCGGTGGCCGGGCGTAGGACTGTCCGAACGGGAACGGCCGGACACGGGGCGAGAAGCCGCCGGACCTGGGCACACGCCGGACCCGGGCGCGACCGCGGACGGACCCCACCCGGCACGGGCGGGGAACCGGCCGGGACGTGGACCCGGGCGCGTACCGCGCGTCCGGCCGCCGGCCGCCGGGTTACGGGGACGGCTGGACAAGGCCGGTACGGGAGGGACACACGGGGATGCGCATTCCGCCTCATACGCAGCGCTCGAAGCGCTCACGGATTCCGCGGCGCTCGCAAGGGGCGGGCCACGCGCGGACGTCCGCTCCCCCACCGGGGGAGACGGACCGGGTGGCCGGGGCGCGGCCGGCGCGCCGGTCAACGCGGGTAGCTACGGTCTGGGCGGCGGTGGCCGCGCTCGGGCTGACGGTGGCCGGCTGCGGTTCCGAGGACGGTGCGCAGGCCGGTTCCGCGCCGCCGACGACCGTGGAGCTGCCGCGGCTGAGCGGGCAGAAACTCCAGGTGGCGGCGGTGTGGACGGGCACCGAGCAGGCGAACTTCACCAAGGTGCTGGACGAGTTCGAGAAGCGCACCGGCGCCGAGGTGTCGTTCGTGCCCAGCGGTGACGACATGTCGGCCTTCGTGGGTTCCAAGATCGCCGGTGGTCAGCCGCCGGACGTGGCGCTGGTGGGCCAGGTCGGCGTGTTGCGGGAGTTCGCCGAGAAGGGCTGGGCGAAACCGCTCGGGCCGGAGGCCAAGGCGCAGCTGGAGAAGAACTTCTCGCCCGGCTGGCAGGATCTCGGCTCGCACGAGGGCACCCGGTACGGGGTGTACTTCAAGGTCAGCAACAAGTCGCTGATCTGGTACAACACCGCCGCGTTCGAGTACGCGGGCGCCAAGGAGCCGAAGACCTGGCGGGAGCTGCTCGACCAGGCTCAGCTGATCTCCGACTCCGGGACCGACCCGGTGTCGGTCGGCGGCGCGGACGGCTGGACGCTCACCGACTGGTTCGAGAACGTCTACCTCTCCCAGGCCGGGCCGGAGAAGTACGACCAGCTCGCCCAGCACAAGATCAAGTGGACCGATCCGTCGGTGACCCGGGCGCTGGAGACCCTGGCCGAGCTGTGGGGCCGCAAGGGGATGCTGGCCGGCGGGCGGAGCGGGGCGCTGCAGACCGCGTTCCCGGACTCGGTCACCAAGGCGTTCGGCAACGCCGCCGAGCCGGAGGCCGGGATGGTGTTCGAGGGCGACTTCGTGGCCGCCAACGTCACCGACGCGGGCGCGGAGCTGGGCGCGGAGGCGCAGGTCTTCCCGTTCCCGGCGGTCGGTGAGAAGGCGCCGGTGGTCACCGGCGGGGACGTGGCCGTGGCGCTGCGGGACAGCAAGGCGGCGCAGGCGCTGCTGACCTTCCTCGCCTCGCCGGACGCGGCGCACATCTGGGCGCAGGCGGGCGGTTACGTCTCGGCGAACAAGGCGCTCGACGTCAAGGCCTACCCCAACGCCCAGTTCCGCGACATCGCCACGGCGCTGATCGCGGCGGGCGACGACTTCCGCTTCGACATGTCCGACCAGGCGCCGGCCGCGTTCGGCGGCAAGCCGGCGCAGGGCGAGTGGAAGGCGCTGCAGGACTTCCTCAAGAACCCACGCGATGTGGCGGGCATTCAGCGCCAGTTGGAAGCAGACGCCGCCAAGGCGTACCAGAACTGATCACGCGACGGGGGAGACCCACACCATGACCGCGACTCCGGGCGGCGAGGCCGTGCCTGGCTCGCCACCGCCCGCGCAAGGACGTGTTCCCGCGCAGGGGAAGGCACGAGAGAAGAGTTCGGAAGGGAGCACCGGCGGCACCGGGCCGGCCGGGGCGGGCGGCGGCAGCGTCCCGGCAGGGGCGGGCGGCGGGACCGGGCGGCGCGGCCGGCGGTCCCTGCTGGGCACCCGGCCGTGGGTGGCGGCGCTGTTCCTGCTGCCGGCGCTGGCGCTGCTGGGCGCGCTGGTGGTCTACCCGATCGGCTACTCGGTCTGGCGCAGCCTCTTCGACGCGTCGGGCGACGGGTTCGTCGGGATCGACAACTACCGCGAGGTGTTCTCCGACGACGCCATCCGCACCGCCGTCAAGAACAACGTCATCTGGGTGATCGTGGCGCCCTCGGTGGCCACCGCGCTGGGCCTGATCTTCGCGGTGCTCACCGAGCGGGTCCGCTGGGCGACGGCGTTCAAGCTGGTCGTCTTCATGCCGATGGCGATCTCCATGCTGGCGGCGGGCATCATCTTCCGGCTGGTGTACGAGCAGGACCCGGACCGGGGCGTGGCGAACGCCATCACCGTGACGGTCCACGACACCTTCGCCGACCGGCCGCCGTTCCCCGGGGCGCACCCGCGGAACGGTTCCGGGCTGGGCGAGTCGCCGGACGGCTCGTACACGGTGCCGGGACAGGCCCGCGCGGGCGCCGCCCAGCTGGTCCCGCTGGTGGGCGCCAAGCGGCAGGACATCGGCGGCGCCCAGGAGGCGGTGGCCGCCCGCCCGGAGGCGGGGAAGGTCACCGGTACCGTCTGGTTCGACTTCACCCGGGGCGGCGGCGGCCGGCACGGGGCGCTGGACCCGGGCGAGAAGGCGCTCGCCGGGGTGACGGTGGAGGCCGTGCGGGACGGCGAGGTGGTGGCGCGGGCCACCACCCGCGGCGACGGCACGTACACCCTGCCGGGGAAGGCGGAAGGGGCACAGCTGCGGCTGCCGGCCGCCAACTTCGACGAGCCGTACAACGGGGTCGACTGGCTCGGCCCGTCGCTGGTGACCCCGGCGATCATCGGGTCGTACGTGTGGATGTGGGCCGGGTTCGCGATGGTCCTGATCGCGGCCGGTCTGGCGAGCGTGCCGCGGGAACTGCTGGAGGCGGCGCGGGTGGACGGCGCCAGCGAGTGGCAGGTCTTCCGGCGGGTGACGGTGCCGCTGCTGGCGCCGGTGCTCGCGGTGGTCGTGGTCACGTTGATGATCAATGTGCTGAAGATCTTCGACCTGGTCTACATCATCGCGCCGGGCACCACCCAGGACGACGCCAACGTGCTCGCGCTCCAGCTCTTCCAGTCGTCCTTCGGGACCGACGTCAACCAGGGTGTCGGCAGCGCGATCTCGGTGTTCCTGCTGGTGCTCGTCCTTCCCGTGATGTATTTCAACGTTCGCCGTATCCGCAGGGAGCGCCGCCGATGACCGACTCCAACCCGGCCGCGGCCACCGGCCCCGCCATGGCCGCGACCCCTCGTTCGAAGGCCGGCTCCGCCTCCGGGACGTCCGGCGCCCCTGCCAAGGGGGCCACCGCCGCCAAGCCCTCGGTGGCCTCGCGGATCGCGGCGCGGGCCGGTGGCGGCGCGGTGCGGTTCTTCCTCGTCGCCGTCGGGCTGCTGTGGCTGACCCCGACCGCGGGGCTGCTGCTGTCCTCGCTGCGCGATCCGGCCGAGGTGGACGTCTCCGGCTGGTGGAAGGTCTTCGGGGACCCCGGCCAGCTCACCTTCAGCTCCTACGACGACCTGCTGAGCAACGAGGCGATCACCGATTCGCTGTGGACGACGGCGGCGATCACCGTGCCGTCCACGGTGCTGGTGGTGTTGATCGGCGCGCTGGCCGGTTACGCGTTCGCCTGGATGGACTTCCGCGGGCGCGACGGGTGGTTCATGGTGGTGGTGGGGCTGCTGGTGGTGCCGGTGCAGGTGGCGCTGATCCCGGTGGCCAAGCTCTTCGGCGAGATCGGCATCTTCGAGACCACCACCGGCGTGGTGCTCTTCCACACCGCCTTCGGCCTGCCGTTCGCGATCTTCCTGCTGCGGAACTTCTTCGCGGAGATCCCCCGCGAACTGCTGGAGGCGGCGCGGCTGGACGGCGCGGGCGAGCTGCGGCTGTTCTTCCGCGTGGTGCTGCCGCTGGGCGCGCCGGCCATCGCCTCGCTGGGCATCTTCCAGTTCCTGTGGGTGTGGAACGACATGCTGGTGGCGCTGATCTTCGCGGACAGCGGGAACCCGCCGATCACGGTGGCGCTCCAGCAGCAGGTGCGCCAGTTCGGCAACAACATCGACATCCTCGGGCCGGGGGCCTTCATCTCGATGGTGGTTCCGCTGGCGGTCTTCTTCGCCTTCCAGCGGCAGTTCGTGTCGGGCGTGATGGCCGGCGCGGTGAAGTGACACCGGCCCGGTGCCGGCGGGGCGACCGCCGGCACCGGTGACGCGACGGCACGTCCGACGGGGTGACGGCCGGAAGAGGGGAAAACGGACCGGAGGGCCGGGAGGGCCGGAGGGCCGGGAGGGCCGGGCGGGAGCCGAGAAGGTTCCCGCCCGGCCCTCACGCCGTTCCGGTGCCGGTTCGCCGCGCCGCGTTCCGGTGCCGGGTACGCCGCGCCGCGCCGGTACGCCCGCCGCTCCCGTACCCCGGGCCGCCGTGCCCCGTGCCGCCCGGCCGACCCCTGTACCCCGGGCCGCCGTGCCGCTGGCCCGGTCCGGTCCGGTCGCCCCCGTACCCCGGGCCGCCGTCCCGCGCCACCCGGCCGGCCCCGTGCCGTGCGCCGGCCGTCCGCCCCCGTCCCCGTCCCCGCCGCGTGCCGTTACGCCGAACGGGGCGTATTCCCCGACCCGGGCCGGAGCAGCCTCTAAGATTCCATAATCATTCAGATGATAGTGGGACAAATCTTCTGCCACGTCGAATCGACCCTTGGGATCCGCCGTGCCCCGGTTCAGCGTCATCGTCCCCGCCCACCAGGACCAGGCGTACCTGCACGACTGCCTGCGCTCCGTCCTCACCCAGGACTTCCCCGACTTCGAGCTGATCGCCGTTGACGACCACTCACCCGACGCCTGCGGCACCATCTTCGACGAGGCCGCAGCGCGGGACCACCGGGTGCGGGTCGTCCACCTCCCCGAGCGGCTGGGCCCGGGCCCGGCCCGCAACGCCGGCCTGCGGCGGGCCACCGGGGACTACCTGCTCTTCCTCGAATGCGCCGACGTCCTCGCCCCCGGCTCGCTGCGGGCGATCGCCGAGCGGCTGGCCGCCACCGGGGAGCCGGAGCTGCTGGTCCACGGCCACGCGTGGCTGCACTGGTCGGGCCGCACCACCCGCGACCCCGGGGCAGCGCTGCCCGCACCGGTCCCCGGCCGCCCCGAGGTGTACCGCCCGGCCGACCACCCGGAGCTGCTGCGGCTGCGCACGCTGCCGTGGAACACCGCGTACCGCCGGGAGTTCGTCGAACGCGGGGAGTTCGCCTTCCCGGCCGGCCGGTACGCGGAGGTGCCCTGGACCGTCGCGGTGCTGCCGGCCGCCCCCGCCGTCACCTTCCTGGACCGGGTCTGCGTCCACCACCGGCTGCGCCGGCACGGCGCCGCCCCCGGCACCGCGGGCCCCGGTACCGCCGGATGTGACCACGGCGGTCTCTTCGACGTCTTCGACAGCTACGACCGGGCCTTCGCCCTCCTCGACACCCGGCCCGACCTCGCCGGCTGGCGCGCCCCGCTGTTCCGCCGGATGGCCTCCGACCTGGCCGCGCTGTACGCCGCGCCGGACCGGGTGCCACCGGACGCCCGCGCGGAGTTCCACCGCCGCGCCCGGGCCCTCCACCGCCGCCACCACCCCGGTCCGGCCGCCTTCGCCACGCCCGCCGGCGCCACGCCGCGCGCCCGGGCGCGAGCGCTGCTGCTGCGCCTGGGCGCCTACCGCGCCTTCGGGCCGGCGCACACCGCGGCCCGCTGGTGGCACCGGGCCGCCCGGCGCGCGCTCGCCGTCCGCCGCGCGCTGCGCACCGCGCTGCTCGGCCTCCACCACGGCCTCCAGCGCCGCCTGCCGGTCGACACCCGGCTCGCCGTCTTCGTGACGTACCGGAACGGGGGCTACACCGGCCACCCGGCCGCCATCGAGGCGAAGGTCCGGGAGATGGCCCCGCACGTCCGCACCGCCTGGGTCACCACGTCCGGCCACGCGGCGGCCCTGCCGCCCGGGGTGCGCCGGATCGAGCCGGACTCGGTGGCGCACCGGACCGCGCTGGCCCGTGCGCGCTACCTGGTCACCGACGCCGAGTACGTCGACGGGCTGCGCAAGCGCCGCGGCCAGATCGTGCTCCAGACCCACCGCGGCACCCCGCTGGGACACCGCGGCCTGGACCTCCTGGAGCGTCCGGCCGCCGCCCGGGGCACCGACTTCGCGAAGCTGCTGGAGCAGGTGGACGGCTGGGACTTCAGCCTCTCCGCCAACCCGCACGCCAGCCTGGTCCAGGAGCGCGCGTACCCGGCGGACCACATCACGCTGGAGTACGGCTCCCCGCGCAGCGACGTCTTCCACCGGGCGGACGCCGCCGACGTGGCCCGCGTCCGCGCCGACCTGGGCATCCGGCCCGAGCTGACGGCGGTCCTGTACGCGCCCGCCCACCGGGACCACGAGAGCGGCCGGCGGCCCCGGCTGGACCTGGTCCGGCTGGCGTACGCGCTGGGGCCGGGGTACGTGCTGCTGGCCCGCGCCCATCCCCGGCACCCGGAGGCGCTGCGCGCCCAGGCGGCCGACCACCCGCGGATCATCGACGTCTCGGCACACCCCCGGGTCGAGAACCTCTGCCTCGCCGCCGACGCGCTGGTCACCGACTACTCGTCCCTGATGTTCGACTACGCCAACCTCGACCGCCCGATCGTGCTGCACGCCGACGACTGGGAGATCCACCGGGCCACCCGGGGCGTCTACCTCGACCTGCTCTCCGGGCGCCTCGGCGAGACCCCGGGGCCGGTGGCCCGTACCGAGGACGAGCTGATCGACATCTTCACCGGCGGCGCGTGGCGGGACGCGCACGCGGCGGAGCTGCGGGCGGCGTTCCGCGAGCGGTTCTGCCCGTACGACGACGGGCGGGTGGCCAAACGGGTGGTGCGGCGGATCTTCCTGAGCGAGGCCGGGTCGCCGGCGCAGCCGGTGGTGCCGATGTCCGAGCGCCGGCCCGCCCCGGCCCCCGACGGGCTGCCGCTGCCCGCCCGGGACGCCGTCCCGCTCCGCGACGTGCTGCCGGTGCCCGGCCCGTCCGACGAGCACCGTCCGGCCCCGGCGGCACCGCCCGCCCCGGCCCCCCGCCCCGTCACCGGCCGCGGCGCCCTCGCCCTCCCCGTCGCCGGCCGCCGCCACCCGTCCGTTCCCCTCCCCCGCCGCGGAGGACCGCCCGGCCCCCGCCCCTGCAGGACCCGGCCCCCCGCCCCGCAGGACCGGGCGCCCGCCCCGCGGGACCCGGCCTCCCGCCCGGCCGGGGCCGGCGCCCACCGGGCAGGGGCCCCGCGGCGCCGGCCGGCGCGGGGCCGCGTCCGCCGGGGCCGGTGGCACCGCTCGCACCGGCCGAGCCGCCCCGGGCCGTGCCGCCCGCCGGTGGGCCCGCCGCCGGCGAGCCGATCGGCACGCCCTGACCCCGCGCCCGTACCCGGCGGACGGTACGTCCGCCGGGCCGGTACCCGCCGGGCCCCGGCCCGGCGGGCGCCGCACCGCCGCGGCGGGTGCCACCCCCGACGACCGAAGAAGGAGCGCCATGCCCCGTTTCAGCATCGTCATCGCCGCCTACCGCGTGCAGGGCTATCTGCGCGCCTGCCTGGACTCGGTGCTGACCCAGTCGTTCCGGGACGTCGAGGTGGTGGCGGTGGACGACTGTTCACCGGACTTCTGCGGGGCGATCATCGACGAGTACGCGGCCCGCGACGGCCGGGTGATCGCCGTCCACCAGCCGGTCAACTCCGGCCCCGGGCGGGCCCGCAACGCCGGGGCGGAGCAGGCCACCGGGGACTACCTGCTCTTCCTCGACGGGGACGACACCCTGGCGCCCGGCACCCTCCAGGGGCTGGCCGACCGGCTCGCCGTCAACGACGACCCGGACATCCTCTACTTCGACCACGTCCGCACCTACTGGAACGGCCGCCGCGAGCGCAGCCTCTACGGCGACCTCCTCGCCTCGGCCGGCACCGACGTCTTCTCGGTGCTGGACCGGCCCCAGTTCCTGCGGCTGTTCGCGATGTCGTCCAACCGGGTCTACCGCCGGGACTTCTACACCGGACACGGCTTCGCGTTCAGCGAGGGGATCTACGAGGACGCGCTGCTGTCCTACCGGACGATGCTCACCGCCCGCCGGATCGCCGCCACCGACCTGGTGGGGCTGGAGTACCGCCAGCGCCGCAGCGGGGCCAGCACCCGCAGCCCGGGAGCGGCCCACTTCGTCATCTTCGACCAGTACACCCGGCTGTTCACCTTCCTGGACGGCCGGCCGGAGCTGACCCCGCTGCGCCCGCTGCTCTTCGAGCGGGCGGTCTCGCACTTCCTGTTCTGCCTGGACAACCCGGCCCGGGTGGCCACCCCCGACCGGCCCCGCTGGTTCCGGCGGGCCGCGCAGTGGTACGACGCGCACCTGCCGCCCGGGTTCACCCCGCCGCCGGAGAAGGCCGAGCGCTTCGAGGCGCTGCGGCGCGGCTCGTTCGCCCGCTACCGGGCCCACGAGCTGCCCCGGCACTGGGTGCGCGGCGCCCGCCGCCTGCGGCGCACCGTCCGCCGCCCGGTGGCGACCCGCGCCAAACGGGCCCTGTACCGGGTGCACCTGGGCCAGCCGGTGGACGAGAACCTGGCGGTCTACTCCGCGTACTGGAACCGCGGGGTGCTGTGCAACCCGGCGGCCATCTACCACAAGGCACGGGAGTTGGCCCCGCAGGTGCGCGGGGTGTGGGTGGTGCGCAAGTCCGAGGTGGCGGCGCTGCCCGAGGGGGTCGAATACGTGATCCCCGGCACCCGGGCGTACTACCGCACGGTGGCCCGGGCCCGGTACCTCATCAACAACGTCAACTTCGCCAACGACGTGGTGAAGCGGCCCGGCACGGTGCACCTGCAGACGCTGCACGGCACCCCGCTCAAGTGCATGGGCCTGGACCAGCAGCGGTACCCGGCGGCCGGGGCCGGCATGAGTTTCACCAACCTCCTCAAGCGGGTGGACCGGTGGGACTACGCGCTCTCCTCGAACCAGCACTCCAGCGAGGTGTGGGAGCGGGTCTACCCCTCCTCGTACCAGCTGCTGGAGACCGGCTACCCGCGCAACGACGTGTTCTTCACCGCCACCCCCGGCGACATCGCCCGGATCCGGGCCGAGCTGGGGATCGACCCGGACCGCACCGCGATCCTCTACACCCCCACCCTGCGCGACTACGAACGCGGCTTCACCCCGCGGCTGGACCTGGAGCGGGTGGCGCGCGCGCTGGGCGAGCGGATGGTGCTGCTGGTCCGGGCCCACTACTCGTACGGGCAGGACCCCGGGCTGCAGCGGCTCCAGGAAGAGGGACTGGTGATCGACGTGTCCCGCCACCGATCGGTGGAGGAACTCTGCCTCGCCGCCGACGCGCTGGTCACCGACTACTCGTCCATCATGTTCGACTACGCCAACCTCGACCGCCCGATCGTCATCCACGCCGACGACTGGGAGATCTACCGGGCCACCCGGGGCGTGTACTTCGACCTGCTCTCCGGCCGGCCGGGCGACACCCCCGGGCCGGTGGCCCGCACCGAGGACGAGCTGATCGCGATCTTCCGGGAGGGCCGCTGGCAGGACGCGGAGTCCACCCGGCTGCGGGCCGCCTTCCGGGAGCGCTTCTGCCAGTTCGACGACGGGCACGCCGCCGAGCGGGTGGTGCGGCTGCTGATGCCCTGCCAGGACGCGGCGCCCGCCGCCGCTCCGGAGACCCCCGGCGCCGTCGTCCCGCCGGTGCCGGACGCGCCGCCCGGCGCCCCGGAGACGGCGCCCGCCGGCGGCGTGATCACCCTGACGTCCGCCCCGGCCCCGGCTGAGCCCGGGGGGAAGGCGGAGGGGGAGGCCGGGGCCCCGGTGTCACCGGCCGGTACGCCCCCGCCGGACGGGCCCGTGGCGAAGGGGAGCGCGAAGGGGATCGCGGAGGAGATCCCGGGGGACGCGGCCAAGCCGTCCGGCCCTCCGGCGGAGGCGCCCCCGGCCGGGCCGGCTCCGGTGGACGGGTCCCCGCCCGACGTGGCCGCCCCGGACGTGTCACCGGCGGAGGGGCCCGCGGCGGAGGGCGCCACCGGGGAGCCGGACGCGGCCCCTGCCTCCCCTGCCTCCCCGGTCACCGCGCCGGAGGTGTCCCCGCCGGCGGCCGACGTCGCCCCGGGCCCGGCGGCGGACGCCTCCGGGGAGCAGCCGCGGGACATCCCCCCGGCCCCACCGGTGGACGCGGGCCGCTCCTGACAACCGGTGCCCCGGCACGGACGGTGCCCCAGAACGCCCGGTGACCCCGCCACAGGCGGTCGCCGGCACGGGCGCCGCCCCGGAACGTCCGGTGGCCCGGCGCACCCGGCAACCGGCACGGGCCGTGCCCCGGCGCACCCGGCACGCCCGGTGCCGGCACAAGCGCTCCCCCGGAACGCCCGGTGCCCGGCGACCCGGCACGGGCCGTGCCCCGGCACACCCTGCGATCCGGAATGTCCGGTGGTCCGGAATGGACGGCGGCCCGCGCCCCTTCCGGATGTGGTCAGTACGCCTGGGCAGGGCATGGCCGAGCAGCGTCCGCGGCTCAGCGCGGGCGGCGGGTGCGGGAAGCCACCGTGGTCCGCCGGCCGGCGCCCCGCCGGCACCCCGTACCGGGGCCCGTCCGGCGGCGTCAGTCAAGCGTTAGTGAGACGGCAGCCGGTGATCAGCGGCGGGCGGCAGAGTCATACCCGTCCGCACCGCGGGCACGGCCCGCCACCGATCCGGCGGCGCCACCGACCACCATCACGGGGGACCCCCAATGCGCACCTTCCGCACCCGCACCACCGCCCTGGCCGCCGCCTCCACCGCCGTCCTGGCCCTGGCCCTCACCGCCTGCGGCGACGGCGGGTCGGACGCCCGGTCGGCCGGGACGACGGACGGCAAGACCCAGCCGGTCGCCGCCGCGGAGCGCGCCACCCAGGACTCCGGCACGGCCGCGGAGGCGGACGCCGCACAGGGCGCGGACGCCGCTCAGGGTGAGGCCGCCCAGGACGCCGGTACCGCGAAGACCAGCGGTACGGCGAAGGCCACCGGTACCGCCACCTCGTCCGACGGCCGCAAGACCACCGGCGGCACCGGGGCCACCGCCCCGGCGAAGCCCGCCGCCGGCGCCAAGGCCACCACCCCGCTGTGCACCGTGAAGAACCTCTCCATCACCGCCGCCCACCAGGACGGCCCGCCCTACACCCACATCGTGCTGACCGCGAAGAACACCTCCCGCACCAGCTGCCGGCTGAACGGCTTCCCGGAGATCCAGTTCCTGGAGAGCCACCGGGAGAACGTGCCCGCGGTCGCCAAGAGCAAGCCGGCCGCGCCGGTGGTGCTCACCCCGGGCGCCCCCGCGTACGCCCTGGTGCGGGTCTCCAACGGTGGCGTCGACGACGAGACCGAGCCGGTCACGGCGTTCTCCGTCACGCTGCACGGCAGCGACGAGGTCAAGGCCGTACGGGCGCCGGGCGCGGAAGGCATCGCCGTCGACCCGTCCGCCTGGGCGACCGGCTACTGGACCCCGCAGCTCCGCAACGGCGCCGACGACTTCTGATCCGGCCGGGCCGGCACCGGCCGCCGACCGCGCCGCCCCGGGATACGTGCGCCCGGGGCGGCGCGCTCCTGCGTCCCGCCGGTGGCCGGTCCCGCCAGGGGCCGGGTAACGCGGGGCCCGAGTGGCGCGCGGGCCCGCGGCGGGGAAGGGTGGTACGGGACGACCGGGCCGGCCGGCCTGCGGACGGCCCGGTGACCTCGCCGAACTGGAGGCGTCACCGATGCCGGAAGTCACCACCCGCTACGCGCCGGGCACCCCGTGCTGGACCGACCTGGCGGCCCCCGACCAGCAGGCCGCCCTCGACTTCTACGCCGGGCTCTTCGGCTGGTCCGGCGAGATCGGACCCCCGGAGACCGGCGGCTACAGCGTCTGCGCGCTCCGCGGACTGCCGGTCGCCGGGATCATGGCCGCACAGATCATGGACGACGCGGTGACCGACGAGCCGGCCGCGCCGACGGTGTGGACCACCTACCTCGCCTCGGACGACGCGGACGCCACCGCGGCGGCGGTCGCCGCGCACGGCGGCACCGTGCACAGCCCGGTCATGGCGGTGCACGACCTGGGCCGGATGCTGGTGGCGGCCGACCCGACCGGGGCCGTCTTCGGGGTGTGGGAGGCCCGCGAGTTCGTCGGCGCGGGCCTGGTCAACGAGCCCAACACCGTCATCTGGAACGAGCTGAACACCACCGATCCGGCCACCGCCGGCGCCTTCTACCGCGCGGTGTTCGGCATCGAGCCCGCCCCCGTGGAGGACGTGGCGGGCGCGGAGGGGTACTCCACGCTCACCGTGGCGGGACGCCCGGTCGGCGGCATGCAGGCGCTGCCCGCCAGCGCGCCGCCGGAGGCCGTGCCGCACTGGCTGGTGTACTTCGCCGTCACCGACCCCGACGACACCTGCCGCCGGCTGGCGGCGACCGGCGGCACGGTCCTGCAACCGCCGTTCGACATGGTGGCCGGCCGGATGGCACTCGTCACCGACGGGGCCGGCGCACCCTTCGCGGTGATCCGTCCCTCCCCGCTGGGCGAGACCGGCTGACCCCGGCCCCGCACGGTCCCGCACCCGCGCCCGCGCCCGCACTCCGCCGCCCGGCCCCGCGCCCGTGCCCTGCGCCCCTCCGCCCATCCCCACCCCCATGCCCCCGGGCCACACCGCGCCCGCTCCGCCCCGGGCCGTCACACCCCCCGGCCACGTCACCCGGCCCGCCACGTCACCCGGTCGGCCCCGCCGCCCGGCGCACCGGGGGCGCTGCCCCGGCCCGGCCGTTACGGTGCGGAACAGCGGCCCCACCGCTCCGCGCCGCCGCCGGTGGCGGTCCGGCCGCCCGGGTGAGGGGAGCAGTGCCCGATGAGTCCGACGAACCCGGCCGGCCCCCGGATCAGCGTGGTGGTCCCGGTCCACAACACGGGCCGGACGGTGCTGACCGGCCTCGCCTCGTTCCGCGCCCAGACCCTGCCGCGCGAGGCGTTCGAGGTCATCTACGTGGACGACGGCTCCACCGACGGCACCCCCGCGCTGCTCGCCGCCGAGACGGCCGGGGACGGCAACGTCCGGCTGCTGCGCACCCCCTGCTCCGGCTGGCCGGGCCGCCCCCGCAACGTGGGCCTCGACGCGGCGCGCGGCGCGTACGTCCTCTTCGTGGACGACGACGACCACCTCGCCCCGCGGGCCCTGGAGCGGCTGTACGCGCGGGCGGTGGAGACCGGCGCGGACATCGTCGCCGGGCGGACCGCCGGTCACGGCAGGGGGGTGTCCCGGGTGCTGTACGACGAGCCGATGTCCGACGGCCACATCCTCCGGGACCCGGTGCTGCTCACCTCGATGACGGTGCACAAGCTCTTCCGCCGCGAGCTGCTCACCGCGCACGGCATCCGCTTCCCGGAGGGGAAAGTGCGGCTGGAGGACCACATGTTCATGCTCCGCGCGTACCTCGCCGCGCGGCGGGTGGCCACCGTGCACGACTACACCTGCTACCACTGGGTGCGCCACGACGAGGGGGCGCACCACATCAGCTTCACCCGCGCCGAGCCCCGGAAGTACCTGGGCAGCGTCCGCGCCGTGCTGCGGATCGTCACCGACCACCTGGAACCGGGGCCGCGCCGGGACGCGTTCATCGCCCACTGGTACGCCACCAAGGCGCTGCACCGGCTGGAGGGCGAGAAGTTCACCGCCAAGCCGGTCTGGTACCGGTGGCAGGTCTTCCGCGCGGTCCGCTCGCTGGCCCGGGACTGCGTGCCGCCGCGGGTGGACCGGCTGCTGCCGGCCAAGCAGCGCGTCGCCTCGGCGCTGGTGCGGTACGGGGACCGGGTGCTGATGGAGGAGTACGCCCGGTGGGAGGACGGCACCGGCCACCGGCCGCGCCTGGAGGACGTGCGCTGGGCGGACGGGGTGCTGCGGGTGCGCATCGGCACCGAGCTGGTCCGGCCCACCGCCGGCGGCGGGACCACCCCGGTGCTGGTGGAGGACCGCGGCGGCGGTCGCCGGCGCCTGTGCCTGCCGCCGCGGATCGCGGCCGTCCCCGGCGTCGCGGAGGCCGCCGACTGCGCCGGTGACCTGGCCCGGGCCACCCTCACCGGGCAGATCCGGCACCGTGACGAGGCCACGCTGCTGGCGCTTCCCACCACCGTGCGCCGCCACGACGTCCCGGCCTCCGGCGAGCCCCCGGCCGGCGAACCGGCGGCCGGTGTCCCGGCGGGCGGCGGCACCGGGGCCCGGCCCGCCCGGTACGGGGTGCGGTTCGAGGCCGAGTTCGCGCTGGACCCGGCCACCGCCGACCACGGCCTGGCACTGGACGGCGTCTGGGACGTGTTCGTACGGCTGGACGCCTGCGGCTGGGGGTCCAACCGGCGGCTGGGCGCGGACCGGGCGGACCGGGTGACGCGGCAGCTGCTCCCCGCCCTCTGCCCCGGCCCGCCGGCACCGCCCCACGAACCCCCGCCGGCACCGGCACCACCTCACCAACCCCCACCACCACCGCCGCACGACCCTCCGCCGGAACCGGCACCGGCGCCGCCTGACGGGCCGGCCGGACCGGCATCGGCCGTCGCGCCCACGGCCGAAGTCGCCCCTGCGGCCGGGCCCGCCGCCCTGTTCGTCAACCCCTACTGGACCCGGCCGCACGACAACCTCAGCGTCTCGGTGAACGGCCCCCTCGGCCCGCTGGGCCGGGTGGTCCGGGACCTCTCCGGTGCCGTGGTGACCGAGGCCGGCGGGCTGGTCACGGCGGTGATCCCGGTGGCGCTCGGCACGCCCGCCCGGCCGGTGCCGGTGACCGTGCTGCTGGAACGGGACGGGGCGGCGCCGCGGGCCCTGCCGGACGGCGCCGCCCGGATCGAGCCCCTGCCGGGAGGCGCGGCCGCCCTCGTCCTGCGGGTGGCCGCCGGCCGGCTCACCGCCGCCCCGGGCGGTGTCCCCGCCGAGCTGGCGATCGGCCACGGCGGCCGGTCGGTGCGGCTGGGGGTGGCCCTGCGCCCCGGGCCCGGCCCCGGCCGGTGGTCCGCGGTCCGGCCCGGTTCCGCGGCGGTCCGCTCCACGCCCGCGGCACGGCCCGCCGCGGAACCGGGCCGGTGACACCCGTGAGGGGCGGTACGGACCCCACCGGTCCGTACCGCCCCTCACGGTGTGCCGTCGGGCACGGTGTGCCGTCAGGCGTGCGAGCGCAGCAGCGTCCGCATGGTCCGCATCGCCACCGACAGGTTGGCCAGGTCGAAGGTCTCCGAGCCCTGGATCTCCTCCAGCGTGGTGCGGGCGCGGTGCAGGATCGCTGCGTTCTTCTCCTCCCACGCCTTGAACCGCTGCTCCGGCGTCGCCTCGTCCTCGCCGACCGACAGCACGTCGGCGGTGAGGGCGGCGTGCGCCGCGTAGAGGTCCTCGCGGATGGAGGCGCGGGCCATGGACTGCCACCGGTCGGCGCGCGGCAGCTCGATGATCCGGTCCATCAGCTGGGTGATCGACAGCCGGTCGGCCAGCTCGTAGTAGACCTCGGCGACCGCCAGCGCGTCCTTGCCGGTGCGGTCCGCGGTGGCCACCACGTCCAGCGCCGGGAAGGCGGAGGAGAAGCCGGCGACCCGGGTGGCCAGGGCCTGCGGCACCCCGGCGGCGGTCAGCTCCTCGTAGATGCCCTCGTACCACTCCAGGTCGGCGCCGCGCAGCAGCCGGGGCAGCTCCGTCCAGACGGCGGCGACCCGCTCCTGGAAGAAGTCGATGGTCTCCGCGAGCTCCAGCGGCTGCGGGCGGTTGTTGAGCAGCCAGCGGCTGCCGCGCTCGACCAGCCGGCGGCAGTGCAGCCGCATCCGGGTCTGCACGTCGGCGGCGACGATGTTGTCCAGCGCCTCGACCTCGTCCCAGACCTCGCCGAGGCCGAAGATGGCCCGGGCCGCGGTCTGGGCGCGGACGATCTCCTCGATGGAGGCGCCGGTCTCCTCCCGCAGCCGGTGCAGGAAGGTCGAACCACCGGTGTTGACGGTGTCGTTGACCAGCACCGTGGTGATGATCTCGCGGCGCAGCGCGTGGGCGTCGATCTGCTCGGCGAACCGCTCGGACAGCGCCTTGGGGAAGTAGGCGTGCAGCAGGTGCTGGAGGTAGGGGTCGTCCGGCAGCGAGGTGCCGATCAGCTCCTCCGCCACCGTGATCTTGGTGTAGGCGAGCAGCACCGCCAGCTCCGGCTGGGTCAGCCCGCGGCCGGCGGAGAGCCGCTCGCGGATCTGCCGGTCGGTGGGCAGGAACTCCAGGGCCCGGTCCAGGTGCCCGTCACGCACCAGGCGGCGCATGGTGCGCTGGTGGGCGTGGAGCAGGCTGGGGGCCTGGGCGACCGCGTTGGCCAGCGCGGTGTTCTGCGCGTAGTTGTTCCGCAGCACCAGCGAGCCGACCTCGTCGGTCATCTCGGCGAGCAGCTTGTTGCGCTGCTTGACGGTCATGTCGCCGTCCCGGACCACCGCGTTGAGCAGGATCTTGATGTTCACCTCGTGGTCGGAGGTGTCCACGCCGGCGCTGTTGTCGATGGCGTCGGTGTTGATCCGCCCGCCGGCCATCGCGAACTCGATCCGGCCGAGCTGGGTGCAGCCCAGGTTGCCGCCCTCGCCGACGACCTTGACCCGCAGGTCCTGGCCGTCCACCCGGATCGCGTCGTTGGCCTTGTCGCCCACGTCGGCGTTCGACTCGGTGTGCGCCTTGACGTAGGTGCCGATGCCGCCGTTCCACAGCAGGTCCACCGGGGCCAGCAGGATGGCGCGCATCAGCTCGGCCGGGGTCATCTTGGTGACGCCCGACTCGATGCCGAGGGCGGCGCGGACCTGCGGGGTGATGGTGATGGACTTCGCGGTCCGCGGGTGGATGCCGCCGCCCGCGGAGAGCAGCTCGGTGTTGTAGTCGGCCCACGAGGAGCGCGGCAGCTCGAACAGGCGGCGGCGCTCGGCGTAGGAGACCGCGGCGTCCGGGTCGGGGTCGAGGAAGATGTGCCGGTGGTCGAAGGCCGCGACCAGCCGGATGTGCTCGCTCAGCAGCATGCCGTTGCCGAACACGTCGCCGGACATGTCGCCGACGCCGACCACGGTGAAGTCCTGGGTCTGGGTGTCGTGGCCCAGCTCGCGGAAGTGCCGCTTGACCGACTCCCAGGCGCCGCGGGCGGTGATGCCCATGCCCTTGTGGTCGTAGCCGGCCGAACCGCCGGAGGCGAAGGCGTCGCCGAGCCAGAAGCCGTAGGACTGGGCGACCTCGTTGGCGATGTCGGAGAAGGTGGCGGTGCCCTTGTCGGCGGCGACCACCAGGTAGGTGTCGTCCTCGTCGTGCCGGACCACACCCTCGGGGTGCACGACCTCGCCGCCGACCATGTTGTCGGTGATGTCGAGCAGACCGGAGATGAAGGTGCGGTAGCAGGCGATGCCCTCGGCCAGCCAGGCGTCCCGGTCGATCGACGGGTCGGGCAGCCGCTTGCCGACGAAGCCGCCCTTGGCGCCCACCGGCACGATGACGGTGTTCTTCACCATCTGGGCCTTCACCAGGCCGAGGATCTCGGTGCGGAAGTCCTCGCGCCGGTCCGACCAGCGCAGACCGCCGCGGGCGACCTTGCCGAACCGCAGGTGGACGCCCTCCACCCGCGGCGAGTACACCCAGATCTCGTACGCCGGGCGCGGCGCGGGCAG
This sequence comes from Streptomyces pactum, assembly GCF_016031615.1. Lineage (GTDB taxonomy): Bacteria > Actinomycetota > Actinomycetes > Streptomycetales > Streptomycetaceae > Streptomyces > Streptomyces pactus. The sequence continues at coordinate 4,737,539 of NZ_JACYXC010000001.1, read as the reverse complement.
GTCGGGGATGGCCTGCGGGTCCAGCTTCATCGACAGGTAGGAGTGCGGGTTGCCCTCGCTGTCGGTCTGGAAGTGGTTGGTGCGCAGGGTCGCCTTGATGAGGGTGAGGAAGGCGCGCAGGATGCGGTCCTCGTCCAGCGAGGCGACCTGGTCCAGGGCGGCCTCCAGCTCCTCCAGCAGGGCGTCGGTCAGCTCGGTGCCGGCCCGCTGCCGCTCCGGGGACATCCGGGCCTCGAACAGGCTCACCAGCAGCCGGGTGGTGTGGACGTTGGTACGGAGGGTGTCCTCCATGTACGCCTGGCTGAAGGTGGAGCCGGCCTGCCGCAGGTACTTGGCGTAGGCGCGGAGCACCATGGCCTGCCGCCAGTCCAGCCCGGCGCCCAGCACCAGCTGGTTGAAGTTGTCGTTCTCGGCCCGGCCGGTCCACACCGCGGCGAACGCGTTCTGGAAGCGCTCGCGGGCGTCGTCCGGCAGCGGGTCGCCGCCGCTGCCCGGCAGCCGCAGCCCGAAGTCGTAGATCCACGCGGAGGTGCGGTCCGAGCAGCGCAGCTCGTAGGGCCGCTCGTCCACCACGTCCACGCCCAGCCGACTGAGGACCGGCAGCACCTCGGAGAGGGAGACCTGCGTCCCGGCCCGGTAGATCTTGAAGCGGCGCTCGCCGGGGGCGGCGCCGACCGGCTCGTAGAGGCTGAGGGCGAACTCCTGCTCGCCGCCGGCCGCGGTGAGCCGCTCCAGGTGCTGGAGGTCGGCGACGGCGCTGCGCGGCGAGTGGTCGGCCTTGTAGCCCTCGGGGAAGGCGTTGCCGTAGCGGCGCATCAGCTCCGCGGCGCGCTCCTCGCCGACCTCGGCGCCGAGCGCCTCGGCGAAGCCGTCGGCCCAGGAGCGGGCGGCCTCCACCAGCCGGCGCTCGATGCGCTCGACGTCGGCGTCGGTGAGGTCGGGCAGCTCGGTGCCGGGCTGCACCCGGACCACGAAGTGCAGCCGGGAGAGCACCGACTCGGTGTGCAGGGCGGTGAAGTCCACCGGCGGCCGGCCGCTGAGTTCCTCCAGCAGGATGTCGGTCAGCCGCAGCCGCACATCGGTGGTGAAACGGTCCCTCGGCAGGTAGACGAGCGCCGAGTAGTAGCGCCCGTACTCGTCCTGGCGCAGGAACAGCCGCAGCCGGCGGCGCTCCTGGAGGTACAGCACGGAGGTGACGATCGAGCGCAGCTGGTCGACCGGCGTCTGGAACAGCTCGTCGCGCGGGTAGGTCTCCAGGATCTGGAGCAGGTCGCGGCCGTCGTGGCTGTTGGGCGGGAACCCGGCGCCGTCCAGCACCTCCTGCACCTTGCGGCGGATCACCGGCACCCGGCGCACCGACTCGGTGTAGGCGGCGGAGGAGAACAGGCCCAGGAACCGGCGCTCGCCGATCACGTTGCCCTGGGCGTCGAACTTCTTCACCCCGATGTAGTCGAGGTAGGAGGGGCGGTGCACGGTGGCGCGGCTGTTGGCCTTGGTGAGGACCAGCAGGCGGTGCTCGCGGGCCTTGGCGCGGGCGTCGGCGGGCAGCCGGCTGAAGGACGCCGAGCCGCCGCCCGCCGGTCCGGCCGCGGTGGCCGGCTGCGCGCCGTCGGTGTCGCGCAGGTGCGGGTCGGAGCGGAGGATGCCCAGGCCGGTGCCGGGCACCGCGGTGAGCACGTCCTCCTCGCCGCCGGACTCGGTGGGCACCTGGGTCAGCTCGTACTCGCGGTAGCCCAGGAACGTGAAGTGGTCCTCGGCGAGCCAGCGCAGCAGCTCACGGGCCTCCTCCACCTCGTGCTCGCGCAGGTCCTCGGCGGTGGGTTCGGTGTCCAGCGACCCGGCGATGCGCAGCGCGGCGTCGCGCATCTTCTCCCAGTCCTCGACGGCCTCGCGGACGTCGGAGAGCACCCGCAGCAGGTCGCCGGTGATCTGCTTGAGGTCGCCCCGGTCGGTCTCCCGGTCGATCTCCACGTGGATCCAGGACTCGGCGCGGGCGTCGTGCGGCAGTTCCGCGCCGTCCTCGGCGGCCTTGCCGTCGGCCCCCGGGGAGAGCACCTCGATCAGCTTGCCGGTGACGTCCCGCCGGACCACCACGAGCGGGTGGACCACCACGTGGATGCCCCGGCCCTGCCGGGACAGCTCGTTGGTCACCGAGTCCACCAGGAACGGCATGTCGTCGGTGACCACCTCGACCACCGAGTGGGTGCACGTCCAGCCGTTCTCCTCGACGGTGGGCGTGTACACCCGCACGTTCGCGGTGCCCTGCGGCCGGTTCTCCGCCAGCCGGAAGTGGGACAGCGCGGCCCCGAGGACGTCCTCGGGCTCGCGGCCCGCCAGGTCCTCCGGGGCGGTGTGCAGGTAGTAGTGCTGGAGATACGCGGTGAGGGCCTCCGGGCCGGGGCCCGGAGCCGGATGCTGTCCCCCGGCAGGGCTGTTCTCAGCTACCCGGGCGGCCCGGGCGAGCAGCTCGGCCTTGGCTTCGTCCAGCTTGGTCTGCATGTCCTCTGGCTCCTGTCGCGCGCCGTTGCGTGACATCGATGGCGGTGACACAACGTCGCCGTGCGGGCTGTCCGCACTCCTGGGACGACGGTATGCCGGAATGGGGGAGAGCAGGGGCGTAATCGGCCGAATGCGACCAGGACCCCTGGCGACGACACGGATCAGCGGCGCCCCGGTCGCGCGGAGGCGCCGGGCGCGGGGCAGGGGCTTCGTCGCCCCTGGCGGATATCGCGCTGATCACGCCGTCAAGGCTATCGCCCTTCCCCCTGGCCCCGTCATGAGCCGTATGTGTACAAAACCGGGCTCGGAAGTTTGACGGAATGGACACCTGTACGGGGAGGCGTGTGGTGCATGGGACCGCGGGGACCACGGACCGCTACCGGGACGCCCCCGGAACCCCCCGTGACCTCACGGAACCGCTCCCGTCCCACCGGACCCGCACACCGCGCCGCCGGCCGGGCCGGACCCGAGCACGGCGCGACCGGACCCGGCGCACCCGTCCGATCCGGACCCCACCGCCCGACCGGCCGCGGCGCGACCGGGCCGGGGGGCCGCAGGGTGGACCGCGGGGCGGGCGGCGGGGGCCGTGGGGGCGGGCCGGAGGTCGCGAGGGGCGGAGCCTGCCGGCCACGGCCCGGCCGGGCGTGTCGCGCCGGGCGGGCCGGGGGCGCGCGGCGGGCGGCGGGGGCGTCCGGCGGGCGGCCGGGGGTGTGCGGCGGGCGGGCAGCCGGGGTGTGCGGCGGGCGGCCGGCATCCGCGTCCGCGGCCGGCGCCCGCCCGGTGAATGGCTGTCCGGATGCCGGACGCCACCGTCCCCGGCCGGCCCCCGCGGCGCGCTCCGGCCGGGGGCGAACGGGCACGGGAAGGAATGAACAGGGACAGACAGATACAGATAGGGATGGATGGGAGTGGAACCGGTTCGACCGGGGCGAGGCGAACAGGCACGGCGTGGGCGCCGTCCGGCCGGACGCCGGGCCGGGCCGGCCGGGCGTCGGACGGGCCGGACGCGGACCGGACCCGACGGACGCGGACCCGACGGACGCGGGCCGGACCCGACGCGCACCGGCGGCGGACCGGACACAGGGGCGGCCACCGGGAGCAGGGCTTTCCGCACCGGACCGAGGGCGGCGCGGCGCGGCGCGGATGCACCACGGACCGGACCGCGAGTAGCGTGAAACCACGTGACCGAGCGGAGGTGGGTGGCATGGCCGCGAAGGTTCTGATCGTCACCGGTGACGCGGCCGAGTCGCTGGAGGTGCTCTACCCGTACCAGCGGCTGCGCGAAGAGGGTTACGACGTCCACGTCGCGGCACCGAGCCGGAAGCGGCTCCGCTTCGTGGTGCACGACTTCGAGGACGGCTACGACACCTACACCGAGAAGGCGGGTTACACCTGGCCCGCCGATCTGGCGTTCTCCGAGGTGGACCCCGGCGGGTACGCCGCCCTGGTGGTCCCCGGCGGGCGCGCCCCGGAGTACCTGCGCAACGACCCGGAGCTGCGCAAGATCCTCAAGGCGTTCTTCGACGCGGACAAGCCCGTCGCCCAGACCTGCCACGGTCCGCTGCTCACCGCCGCGATCGGCGGTCTGACCGGGCGGCGGGTCACCGCGTACCCGGCCCTGGAGCTCGACGTCCAGGCGGCCGGCGGCACCTTCCGGGACCAGGAGGTGGTGACCGACGGCACGCTGGTCTCGGCCCGCGCCTGGCCGGACAACCCCGGCTGGATGCGGGAGTTCCTGCGGGTGCTGCGCGCCGTGGCGCCGGTGACCGGCGAGGAGTGACCGCCCGACGTCCCCGGCCGCCGGTGCGGCCGGGGATGGGGTCGCAGGCGCCGGACGGGATTTCCGGCCCGCCCGGCGCCTGTCCCACCCCGGGGGCCGCCGCCCGCGTCGGTTCAGGCCGTTCCCCCGCGCGCCCGCCGCCGCGTCAGCTCCCGCCCCCGCCCCGCGGCCCGCCGTCCGCGTCGGCTCCTGCCCGCCCCGCGGGCCCGCCGCCCGCGTCAGTTCAGGCCGCTCACCGGCCGCCGGCCGGCCAGCTCCCGGGCCAGCTCGGCCGCCTCCGCGAGGGTGTCCACCACCGGCACCCCGGCGGCCTCCAGACAGGCCCGGGACTGCGACCCGCCGGTGTAGAGCACGGCGTGCGCCCCCGCGGCCGCGGCGGCCGACGCGTCGTCCACCGCGTCGCCGATCACCACCACCCGCTCCGGGGAGACCCCCTCCAGCGCCGCCAGGTGCCGCACCATCTGACCGGCCTTCCCGTGCTGCTTGGGGTCCACCCGGCCGTCCACCCGCGCGAAGTAGCCGTCGATGCCGTGCGTCCGCACCAGCGGGACGAGGTGGTCGTGCGAGGCGAGCGAGCACAGCGACTGGGTCAGTCCCGCGGAGTGCCAGTCGGCGAGCAGCTCCCGGGCCCCGGCGGCCAGCGCGGCGTTCCGCGCCGCCTCCCGGTAGTGCCGGTGGAACGCCGCGTCCATCACCTCCCACTCCTCGTCCGTGGGCAGCCGGCCCATCAGCCGCTCGTAGAAGCGCGGGACCGGTACGCAGTACAGGTCCCGGTAGCGCTCCAGCGTGAGCGGCTCAAGTCCCAGCTCCGCGAACGACGCGTTGGTCGCCGTCATCACGGCGTCGATGTCGTGCAGGAGGGTGCCGTTCCAGTCCCAGACGATGTGTGCCACGTGCTTCCCCATTCCGACGACGGTACCGACGGGCTCCGACAGCCGCGCCGACGGCCTCGGGGAGAGGCTTCCCCTCCGGACGGCGGCCCCGCACCGGCGGGTCACCGGAGGCACCCGGTCCGCCGGGCGCCGGGCCCCGGCCATCCGGGCGTCCACCGCGCGCCGCGCCGGGCAGCCACCGGGCACCGCACCGGCCTCCGCCGCACGTCGTGTCGGGACACCGCCGCGCGCCGCGCGGGGACACCGCGCCGGCACCGGACGTACCGTCAACGTGCCCTGCCCACATGGCCCGTCCGACTGCGCGCCCCCGCGGACGCGCGGAGTGTCCGGGACCGGGAAGGGCGGCCGCGAGGTCTCCCGAGGGCCGGCCCCCGGGCGGGCGGCGTGCCCGATCCGGGCGGCGGACGTACCGGGCGCGCCGATCACCGGAACACGCCGCCGGGCGTCGTCACCAGCGCGCCGCCTCCGGGGGCACCGGGCCGGGCGTCGTCACCCGATGAGGTTGGGGATCTCCTGTGTCGCGTACCACATCAGCTCGTGGTCCTCGGCCCCGTCCACCACGAACTGCGCGTCGTCGTCACCGAGGTCGGCCGCGCCGAGCGCCTCGGCCGCCGCGGCGATGTCCGCCTCCGCGTCCTCCGAGTCGATGTGCACGGCGGCGGCCTTGGCCAGCGGCACGGTGGTGGCGATGCGGACCTCCCCCAGCGCGGCGTGGTCCAGGCTGCGGTCCGGGTCGGCCACCGCCGCACCGTCGGCCACGTCGAGGGCGACGACCACCCGGCGCCGGGCGGCCCGCGGGTCGGCGGCGAGCCGGCGCAGCGACGCCTGGGCCGCCCGGCTGAGCGCCGCGTACTCCAGCTCCTCGATGTCGGAGGAGACGTACCACTCGCGCAGCCCGGGGGTCACCGCGTAGGCGTCCAGCGGCGCCGGGCCCAGTACGCCCGCCTCGTACGCCTCGGCGAGCCCGGGCAGGGTCAGGGGGACGTAGACGCGCATGGCTGCCGCTTTCGTGAGGACCCTTCGACGGGTGCCGGGCGGGACGGATACCCCGCCAGCATACGGGCCGCGGGGCACCGCCCGGTGGCACGGAGCGGGGCCGCAGCGGACCGGCCGGCGGGCCGCGGCACCCGGCGCCGGAGGGCCGCGCACCGCGTCGACGGCCGGTACCGCGGTGCCCCGGATAGGTGAACCGGACCGAGCGGTGCCGCCCCCGGCCACCCGCCTTGCCCGTGCGGAAAAACCGCCGGTAGAAGACTCCCCACGGTTGTTACCAACGAGTACGCGCGGGGCTTCGCGCCTCGTTCCGCGGGGGCGGTAGGGATGAGCGGAACCACAGTCACGACCAGCACCGGCATCGGCGCCGACCCCGGCCCGGTCCCGGACACCGGGCCCGGCACCGGCCGCGACCCCGGTACGGAGTGCCGGCACGGCGGGAAAGCCGGGCACGGCCCGGGGTCCGGGCAAGAGGGGGACGGGCACGGGCCGGGGGACGGACACGGGCCGGGAAACGGAAACGCCCCGGAGTACGGACGCGAGGGGCACGGCCCGGGGGACGCGAACCGGCCGGAAAGCGGACACCACCCGAACTCCGGGCACGGCAGCGAGCGCGGGCATCACGCCGGGTGCGCGTGCCACCCCAGTACCGGGCACGGCCCGGGAGGCGGACACGAGGGGTGCAGGCACGGCTTGGGGGACGGGCACAGGCCGGGACGCGGACGCGACTTGGCCTCCGGGCACGACCCGAACTCCGCGCACCACCCCCGGTGCGGGTGCCACCCCGGCGCCGGGCACGGCCCGGGAAGGGGACACGGACCCGGCGGCGGGCACGCCACGGGAAACGGGCGTAACGAGCGTGGCACCCCGGCCACCGGTCCCGGTCCGGGGCACGGGCACAGTCCCGGAAGCGAACACGCCTCGGGGGCCGTGCCCGGCCCGACCGCCCCACGCGGTACCGGGTGCGGATGCGGACACGCCCCGGCACCCGGCGCACCCGGCACCCCGGCCCCGGAGGCACCGGCAGCGGACACACCGGACACACCGGGAGGACCGGGCGTACCGGATGGGCCGAGCGCACCGGGCACGCCGGCCGACGTGCCGGGCCCGCGCGTAGCCGTACCGGGGCCCGCGCGAGAACCCGTACCGGGCCACCTGCCGCCGGAGCCGGGCGGCGCGGCTCCGGTCACCGACCGGTCCCCCGCCCCGCCGGGCGGGGTGTCCCCGGCCCCGGCCGGGTGCCGACGCAAGGCCGGCGGACCTCGCCGGCCGCCACCCGGCCACCGGGTCCGGGCCCCGGCGCGAGCCGGCCGCCCGGCCGGCCGGGCGCCACCCGGTCACCGGGTCCGGGCCGGCCGGCGGGGCGGGGTGGCGCCCGGCGGTCGGGCCCGCCGCGCCCGGTGTCCAGGGCGGCCACCGTGGCGGCCCGCCGTCAGGCGCAGGAGACCCAGCCCCGCTACTGGTTCGCCCACCGGCTGCTGCTCACTCTCAGCGGACGGCGCCCGGTCCACACGCTGCTCGGCCACGCCCTGCCCGAGGCGTACGACCGGCTGGTGGAGCTGGCACCCCGCACCCCGCTGCGGCCCCGGGCGACCGGCACCGAGGCGCCCTACGTGGCGCGCTGCGACGAGTCCCGCCCCCGGGACGGCGTGATCGAGGCGTTCGCCCGGGTGGCCTTCGACGACCGGCTGATCGCGTTCGCCTTCCGGCTGGAGCGGGGACGGGACGACCGCTGGCGCTGCGCCGCCGTGGACCTCGGCCCGGCAGGCCGCCCGGAGCCGCCCCAGCCATGACGCCCCGGTGCGCGGGCCCGCACATCAGGCGATACGCCGGCGGGCCGGGGACCGCGGCTGTCCGCCGCCGTCCCCGGCCCGTCGTTCACACCACCGCCGCGGGCGGTGCCCCGCGCTCCGCGCGGGTCACTTCTTGCGGCGCCGGCCGCCCTTGCCCGCCTTGCGGCGCTCGGCGCGGGTGAGGCCGTCGGACTCCGAGGCGCGCGGGGCCGGCGGCTGGTCGGTGGCGAAGTCGCCCTCGACCACGCCGCCCTCGCCGTCCACGGTCGGGGCGGAGAAGTGCAGCCGGTCCGGACGCTGCGGGGCCTCCAGGCCCTTGGCGCGGATCTCCGGCCGGGCGCCGCCGGCCGGCGCCCCGGCCGCGACCGGAGCCTTGCCCTCCGCCTTCTCCAGGGAGGGGGCCGCCGCCTCGGCGCCCTCCTGGACCGGGACCTCCTCGACCTGCTGCTCGACCTGGACCTCCAGGTTGAACAGGTAGCCGACGGACTCCTCCTTGATCCCGTCCATCATGGCGGTGAACATGTCGAAGCCCTCGCGCTGGTACTCGACCAGCGGGTCCTTCTGGGCCATCGCGCGCAGGCCGATGCCCTCCTGGAGGTAGTCCATCTCGTAGAGGTGCTCACGCCACTTGCGGTCCAGCACCGACAGCACCACGCGGCGCTCCAGCTCACGCATGATGTCCGAGCCGAGCTGCTCCTCGCGGGCGTCGTACTGCCGGTGGATGTCCTCCTTGATGGACTCGGCGATGAACTCGGCGGTGATGCCCTCCCGGCCGCCGGCCTCCTCCTCCAGCTCCTCGACGGTGACCTGCACCGGGTAGAGCTGCTTGAACGCGCTCCACAGCCGGTCCAGGTCCCACTCCTCGGCGAAGCCCTCCACCGTCTCGGCCTGGATGTAGGCGTCGATGGTGTCGTCCATGAAGTGGCGCACCTGCTCGTGCAGGTCCTCGCCCTCCAGCACCCGCCGGCGCTCGCCGTAGATGACCTCGCGCTGCCGGTTGAGCACCTCGTCGTACTTCAGGACGTTCTTACGGGTCTCGAAGTTCTGCTGCTCGACCTGCGACTGGGCGGAGGCGATGGCCCGGGTGACCATCTTGTTCTCGATCGGCACGTCGTCCGGCACGTTCGCCATGGCCATCACCCGCTCGACCATCTGGGCCTTGAACAGGCGCATCAGGTCGTCGCCGAGCGAGAGGTAGAAGCGGGACTCGCCGGGGTCGCCCTGACGTCCGGAACGACCGCGCAGCTGGTTGTCGATACGGCGCGACTCGTGGCGCTCGGTGCCCAGCACGTACAGCCCGCCGAGCTTCTTGACCTCTTCGAACTCGGCCTTCACCGCGGCCTCGGCCCGCTCCAGGGCGGCGGGCAGCGCGGCGGCCCACTCCTCGACGTGCTCCACCGGGTCCAGGCCCTTGGCCCGCAGCTCGGACTCGGCGATCTCGTCCGGGTTGCCGCCGAGCTTGATGTCCGTACCACGGCCGGCCATGTTGGTGGCGACCGTCACGGCCCCCTTGCGGCCCGCCTGGGCGACGATCTGCGCCTCCCGCTCGTGGTGCTTGGCGTTGAGCACCTCGTGCGGGATGCCGCGCTTGGTGAGCTGCTGGGAGAGGTACTCGGACTTCTCCACCGAGGTGGTGCCGACCAGCACCGGCTGGCCCTTCTCGTGCCGCTCGGCGATGTCCTCCACCACCGCGGCGAACTTCGCGACCTCGGTCCGGTAGATCAGGTCGGACTGGTCCTTGCGGATCATCGGCCGGTTGGTGGGGATGGGCACCACGCCGAGCTTGTAGATCTGGTGGAACTCGGCCGCCTCGGTCATGGCCGTACCGGTCATGCCGGAGAGCTTGTCGTAGAGGCGGAAGAAGTTCTGCAGGGTGATCGTGGCGAGGGTCTGGTTCTCGTCCTTGATGTCCACCCCCTCCTTCGCCTCGATCGCCTGGTGCATGCCCTCGTTGTAGCGGCGGCCGGCGAGGATACGGCCGGTGTGCTCGTCGACGATCATGACCTCGCCGTCGATGACGACGTAGTCCTTGTCCTTCTTGAACAGTTCCTTCGCCTTGATGGCGTTGTTCAGGTAGCCGACGAGCGGGGTGTTGACCGACTCGTAGAGGTTGTCGATGCCCAGCCAGTCCTCGACCTTGCCGACACCGGCCTCGTGGATGGCGACGGTGCGCTTCTTCTCGTCCACCTCGTAGTCGCCGGTCTCCTCCAGGCCCTTCTGCGGGTTGGCCGGCTCGCCCCGCTTCAGCCGGGTGACCAGCTTGGCGAAGTCGCCGTACCACTTGGTGGCCTGGTCCGCGGGACCGGAGATGATCAGCGGGGTACGCGCCTCGTCCACGAGGATGGAGTCCACCTCGTCGACGATGGCGAAGTTGTGGCCGCGCTGCACCAGTTCGTCCTTCGACCACGCCATGTTGTCACGCAGGTAGTCGAAGCCGAACTCGTTGTTGGTGCCGTAGGTGATGTCGCAGGCGTACTGCTCGCGGCGCTGCGCCGGCGTCATGTTCGCCAGGATGCAACCCACGGTGAGACCGAGGAACTTGTGGACCCGGCCCATCATCTCGGAGTCGCGCTCGGCCAGGTAGTCGTTCACCGTGATCAGGTGGACACCCTTGCCGGACAGCGCGTTGAGGTAGGCGGGGAGGGTACCGACGAGGGTCTTGCCCTCACCGGTCTTCATCTCGGCCACATATCCCAGGTGCAGCGCGGCGCCGCCCATCAGCTGGACGTCGTAGTGGCGCTGGCCGAGCACCCGCTTGGCCGCCTCGCGGACCGTGGCGAACGCCTCGGGCATCAGGTCGTCGAGGGTCTCGCCGTCCGCGTACCGCTGCTTGTACTCCTCGGTGAGTTCGCGCAGTCCGGCGTCGGAGTAGGCCGCGATCTCCTCTTCGATGGAATTGACCTGGTCCGCGATGCGGTGCAGCTTACGCAGGATCTTGCCTTCGCCTGCACGCATGATCTTGTTGAGGACGGACACTTAGGCTGGCTCCTTGCCGGTCGGGCGTGGCACGGTCGGGTGCGCTGGCGCGGCATTATCGAGCGGCGCTGGCCCCGCCGCAACGGCCATCGTAAGACAGGACCCCGCCACGCCGGGAGGTCCGCCCGTCCGAAGACCGGGTGTCGCCTGTGCCCGTATCAACGCGCCGGGCGGCCCCAGGGTGCCCGATCAAGGTCCGGCCGCGGGGCCTGACCGCCCCCGGCCGGGGACCGCCCACCGCGGGCCGGGCAGGGGTGCCACGGGCGGGTCGGGGCCGCCGACACGCCGCCGCTGCCGCGAGCGGTCCGGGGAGCGGACCGCCCGCAGGCCGGTGACCGGGGGAAACCGGGGAAAAGAGGTCGCCGCCGGGCGCGCCGGGGACCACACTTCCGGCATGGAGCCCGTCACCCTCACCACCGAGCGCCTGGTCCTGCGCCCGCACACGCCCTCCGACGTGCCCGCGGTCCACGCTGCTTGTCAGGACCCGGACATCCCGCGCTGGACGAACGTTCCGTCTCCGTACACGCGCGAGCACGCCGAGGACTTCGTCTGCCGGATCGCCCCGCAGGGCTGGCGCGACGACACCGCCTATGACTTCGCCGTCACCACCCGGGACGAAGGGGTGCTGGTCGGCGCGGTCGGTCTGGTACGGCTGAACCTGCTGGCCGCCCCGGAACGCCAGGCCGAGCTGGGCTACTGGACCGCCAAGGAGCACCGGGGCCGCGGATACACCACCGAGGCGGGGCGCGCCCTGGCCCGGTGGGCCTTCACCGAGCTGGGCGTGGAGCGGCTGGAGTGGTACGCGGAGGTGGGGAACGCCGGGTCCCGGGCCGTCGCGCAGAAGATCGGCTTCCGGATGGAGGGCACCCTGCGGGCGCGGCTGCTGCACGGCGGGAGCCGGCGGGACGGCTGGGTCGGCTCCTCCTCCCCTCCGACCTGTGCCTCCCCTCCGCCACCCCCCTACCTCCCGGCCCCGCCCGCCACGACGGGCTGAGCCACCCCCGGCGGCCCGGGCGGGGCCCCGGCCGGCGCGACGGCCTGAGCCACCCCGGGGGCCCCGCCCGTAGCCGGGGCGAGACCGGCCCGGCCGGCCCGGCGGCCCGCGGCGCGCCGGCCCCCGGAGCCCGGCAGCCCCGAGGCCCGAAGGCGGGGCGCGGACCCGGGACCGGTCGGCACCGCGGCCGGACCGGTGAGCCGATGCCCGAAGTGGTCGGCCGAACCGGCGGGCGGCCCGGAACCGGCGGACCGATCACGCCGGACGGCCGGGCGCCCGGCTCACGACCCCGTCGCGGCGGACGGCCGCCGGACCATACGAAGACCCGAGGCGGACGGCTCCGTCCCCGCGGTCGGCCCACCCGGACCGGCAGGCGGCCGGGAACTGGCGAACCGACCACGTCGGACGGCCGGGCGACCCCGTCCCGGCGGAACCCCCACAGGGCCGGCGCCCGAGGGGCGGTTCGGGCCCACACAGTCGCGGCGGCGGCCGCGCGAGCGGCCGCCCATCGGACAGAGCGGACACACCTCGGGTGCGTGCCGGCCCGAGGCGGGGGCGGCCCAGCTGGAGGCGCCGGTACGGGCAGGCCCGGGCTCCGACCGGCCGGGGAGGGCACCAGCCCCTCTGTGAACGACCGACCGCGAGGAAGGGCCCCGACCCAGCCGGGCCTCGGCTCAAAGCCAGTACGGGTCGGTGCCGGGCGCCGACGGAGGCCGGTGCCGGTACACGGGGTCGGACCCCGTCGGTGTCAGCACGGGCCCCGGGGCATCGGCGCAGCCGGCCGAAGGCACCGGTACGGGCCCCCGCCCGGGCCTCGGTCCCCGACGCGAAGACACCGGCCCACCGGGCACGCCGCACACGCGGCACTACCCCGCCGCGAGTCGCCGACCGGGCATGCGCCACGCACCCGGGCATGAAGCCGCCGGCCGGCCCGGCACGCCGGGCACACGGCACATGCCCCGCGGGAAGAGACCGGCCCACCGGGCACGCCGGGCCCGCGACACACACCCCGGCCCGCGCTCCGGCCCGCGCTCCGGCCCGGGCGGAGGTCCCCGAAACGAGTGACCCCCACCCCGGCCGGCCCACCGCCACATCCCGGACGCCCGGCGAGCCCGGCCACGAGGTCGCCGTCCGGCGAGCCCGGAAGTCCTGCAAGTCCGGGCGTCCGCCCCGCGGCCGTAACCGGACCGCCACACGGCACCGCCGCCCCACCCCACGCCGCACGGCGCCCGCCGCACGCCCGGCGGGCACACCGCGCGCATCTCTCCCCCGCGCGGGCCGCGTTGTCGGTGGTGGCCTCTACCGTGTCCTCCATGACGAGCCCCGCCACGCCTGCCACACCTCCCGCACCCGCGCCCGAGCTGTCCCTCACCGCGGACGAGGCCCGCCGTATGGCACTGCGCGCCCAGGGCCTGCTGGGCGCCCCGGACCGCGCCGCCGGGGTGCGCGGCGTGCTGCGCCATCTGGGCGCGGTGCAGCTGGACACCATCTCCGTACTCGCCCGCTCGCACGAGCTGGTGCCGTACGCACGGCTGGGCGCGGTCGGCCGGACCGCGGTCGAGGAGGCGTACTGGTCCGTCGGCGACGGACCCGGGGGCGGCCCGACCGGCTTCGAGTACTGGTCGCACGCGGCGTGTGTGCTGCCCATCGAGGAGTGGCCGCACTTCGCGTTCCGGCGGCGCGCCTACCGTGCCCGCCCGCAGTGGTACCACGACCTGGCGGACGGGGCGTACGAGACGGTGATCGCCCAGCTGCGCGAGCGGGGGCCGCTGACCGCGACCGAACTGGGGGGTGCGAAGAACGGCGGCCCGTGGTGGGACTGGTCGGAGGCGAAGGTCGCCGTGGAGCGGGCCCTGATGTACGGCGAGGTGGTGTGCACCCGGCGGCGCGGCTGGAAGCGGGTGTACGACCTGGCCGAGCGGGCGGTGCCGGACACGCTGCTCCACGACGAGCTGGACGACGCCGAGTGCCTGCGCCGGCTGGTGCGGCTGGCGGGACGGTCGCTGGGGGTGGCCACCCGCGCCGACCTGGCCGACTACCACCGGCTCAAGGCGGAGCAGGTGGACAGCGTGATCGCGGACACCGGGCTGGTGCCGGTCGAGGTGGCCGGCTGGGGCAAGCCGGCCTGGGCCGACCCGGAGGCGCTGGCCGCGGTCTCCGCCAAGGGCGGGCGGCACCGCACCACCCTGCTGTCGCCCTTCGACTCCCTCATATGGGACCGGGCACGGACCGAGCGGATCTTCGGGTTCACCCACCGGCTGGAGGCATACGTGCCGAAGGCGAAGCGGGTGTACGGCTACTTCGCCATGCCGCTGCTCTCCGGCGGCCGGCTGCTGGGCCGGGTCGATCCGGCCCGCGAGGGCCGCACGCTGGTGGCGCGGCAGGTGTCGCTGGAGACTCCCAGGGCGGTGGCGCCGATGGCGGCGGCCCTCCGGGAGGCCGCGGAGTGGGTGGGCTGTGACGCGGTGCGGGTCGAACGCGTGGACCGCCCGGAACTGGCCGCCGCGCTCACCGCCGCGCTGGACTGACCGCCGGAAGCGGCCCCGTCACCCACCGGTCGCGGGGCCGCCGGCCGTCCCACGGGGCACGCGCCACAGCGGGGCCCGGCCGGCGCGGGCACACCCCGCCTGCGTCGCAACTCCGGTCCGGTCCGGGGGCGCCGGAGCCTCCGAGCCGGCCCGGCGCCGGACGCCGGAGCCTCCGAGCCGGTCCGGCGCCGGGGCGCGAGTCCGCGCCGGCGCGTCAGCGGATCTCCAGGATCTTCTCCCGCATCGCGTAGACCACCGCTTCCATCCGGGAGTGCAGCTGGAGCTTCTCCAGGATGTTCCGCACGTGGTTCTTCACGGTGTTCTCGCTGATGAACAGCTCCTTGGCGATGTCCCGGTTGTTCATCCCGGTGGCCACCAGCTTCAGCACCTCCAGCTCCCGGTCGGTGAGCCGCGGCGCCGGCACCAGACGGCGCTCGTCGGTGCGCTGGATCATCGACTTGAACTCGGTGAGCAGCTTGGACGCCATCGACGGGCTGATCTGCGACTGGCCGTCGGCCACCGCCCGGATCGCGGCGGACACCTCGTCGGTGGAGATCTCCTTGAGCAGATACCCCGTCGCACCGGCCTTGATCGCGTCGTAGAGGTCGGCCTCCTCGTCACTGATCGTCAGCATGATGATCTTGGCGCTGGGAGCCACTTCCTTGATCGCGGTGCAGGCCTCGATGCCGCCCCGCCGGGGCATGCGCACATCCATCAGCACGATGTCGGGGAGCAGGTCGGCCGCCTTGTCCACGGCCTCCGCCCCGTCCCCCGCCTCACCGACGACCTCGATGTCCTCCTCCTGGGCCAGGACGATCTCCAGGCCGCGCCGGAAGAGTTCGTGGTCGTCCACCACCAGCACCCTGATCGGTTCCGCGCGTGACCCGCTCCCGTCCGTGCCGGCGCCGGCCCGGTGGCCGCCGTCCGCACCGGCAACGGGCCCGAAGCTGTCCGCCATCGTTCCTCCCCCTGAAGGCCATGGCCCTGCTGTCCGCACATCGCTGTGCGACGTCAACCGGTCCGGTCTGTGCGCCGGTTGCGCTCGCAGCCATGATTTCATGCCTGGACAGCGCGGTGGTGCTGCCACGGGCGGCACACCGGTGCCCCGGGGGCGCACGGACGCCCCGGGGCACCTTCGAATCAGCCGTCGCACGCCGGTCGCATGCGGGGGCGCGCGCCTCAGGTGCCGAGCGACCCCCCGGCGCCGCCGGGCTCCTCGCCGACGAACTGCTCCGGCTCCAGATGGATGACGCCGTAGTCGTAACCGTGACGCCGGTAGACGACGCTCGGCCGCTGGGACTCGGCCTCGACGAACAGATAGAAGTCGTGCCCGACCAGTTCCATCTCGTACAGCGCCTGGTCGAGCGACATCGGGGCGGCCGCGTGGGTCTTCTCCCGCACCACCAGCGGACCCTCGCCCTGCACCTCCAGCGGCCCCATCCGGGTGGTCGGCACGGCGTCGGCGGCCGGCTCCGCGGCCGGCTGGCCGTGGCCGTTGATCCGGGCCGCCTCGGGCACCACCTGGGCCACGGCGCTCGCCGGGATACGGCCGTTGCCCCGCCGGGTGTGGCGCTTGTCGTGCTGCTTGCGCAGCCGTGCCTCCAGCTTGCCCGCTGCCAGGTCCAGCGCCACGTAGGGGTCCGCGGCGGCGGCCTCCGCCCTGATCACCGGCCCGCGGGAGCGAAGGGTGATCTCGACCCGGTCGGAACGGTCGGCCTGACGCGGGTTGTGCTCCTTGGACACCTCGACGTCCAGGCTGATCACCTTGCCGTCGAGCTTCTGGATCTTGTCCAGCTTCAGCTTCTCGGCCACGTGCTTGCGGAACCGCTCGGGCACCTCGGTCTTGCGGCCCTTGACGACGATGTCCACGCAGAACTCCGTTCCGGGGGCGCTCCGTCGTCGGAGAGGAGGCGGAGCGCATCCCTTGCTGCACCAGGCCCCGGAGATCTCCGGAGCCCCGACTTGGCGGCTTTCACTCCTCCTCCCCCAGCGACACCATTCCCATTCGCGTTTTTCAATCTTCCGGAAGGGAGGCGAGAAAGCGCACCAAGGGAACATCCGAGGCATACCCACCGGCATCCCTCACCACTGAACATAGCCCGCCCGGACGGGAGTCGGCACCCCCTTACCGGCACGAACCTCCACTCGTCTGCCAGCGGCCTCGTATGAGCTGCAACGATTTATGTCCTATTGGAGTTCCGGTTCCACACGAACGCAACCGGTGGTGCGGCCACCACCGCGGCGCCCGCCACGGGCCGGCTCACCGCCCGCACCGCCCGGGCGGCCTCCGCCAGCGTCGCCCCCGTGGTCACCAGGTCGTCCACCACGACCACCCGCCCCGGCGCCAGCAGCCGCGCCCCGCCCGGCACCACCTCCAGCGCCCCGGCGAGATTCGCCAGCCGCTCCCGGGCGCCCAGCCCGGCCTGGTCGGCCACCGGCCGGCGCTGCGCCAGCACCGGCACCACCCGCGCCGCCACCCGGTCCCGGCGCAGCACCCGGGCCGCGGCGAGGGCGAGGCGCCGGACCGGGTCGTGCCCGCGGGCCAGCACCGCCCGGCGCGCCGAGGGCACCGGCACCAGCAGCAGCGGCCCCGGCCCGTCACCCCGGCCCCTCCGGCCCGGCCCGGGGTGCCGCCCGCCTTCCGCACCGCCCCGGTCAGCGCCTCACCCAGCGGCCCGGCCAGCCGCAGACCGCCCCGCTCCTTGTGCCCCAGCAGCACCGCCCGCACCACGTCCGCGTACCCGGCCGCCGCGTACACCGCCGGCAGCCCGGGCGGCGCCGGCGACGGCCGCACCCGCCGGGCCCCACGGGCGCACAGCGCCGTACGGCACCCCTCGCACAACGGCGTCCGCGGCCGCCCGCACCCGGCACACCCGGCCGGCAGCACCAGCCCGGTGATCTCCTGCCACCACACCCGCATGGTCGCTCACCCCCGTGCCTCCACTGTCCCCCGGCGCCCCCGCGGGCGCCACCCCTGTGGACAACGCCCTGTGGACAACCACGGCACCAGCGGGAAACAGCAGGTCGGCCCGGGTCGGGCGGGCAGCCCGGACGAGGGCCGCCCCGGGCACGCAGCCCGGGGCGGACGACGGCCCCGGGCCGAACAGGGCCCGGGACCACGAGGGCCCGGGCTCGGCCGGCAGGGGACACTGCCGACGAGGCCCGAAACCACAGGAGCCCGGGCCCGGCCCACAGAAGGCAGGCCGATGAGAGGCCCGAGCCGCCCCGGCCCACACAGGGCCGGGCTCACACAGGCCGAGCCCACACAGGCCCGGGCCACAGAAGGCAGGCCTACGAGAGGCCCGAGCCGGCCCGGGCGGACCCGGGCCCACACGGGGCCGGGCTCACACAGGCCGAGCCCGCACGGGCCCGGCCCCACACAGGCCCGGCCCCACGGGGGTCAGCCCGGGTAGGCGGGTGCCGTCCCCACCTTGGCGACCGTCTTCCAGTCGCCGTTGGGAGGCAGCCGCACGATGCCGTCCATCGACTTGGCCAGCAGCGGCCGCGCCGGGTCCTCCGTCGCCGCCAGCGCGTCGGCCCGGTTCGGGGTGGGGGGCGAGGGCACATCGGCGTGCGACCCGTCGGTCTCCACGTACTGCAGCTGCTGCACGCCCTGCGACTCCCGGCCGGCCACCACCAGCCTGCTGCCGCCGGCCCAGGAGACCGCGTCCACGTCCTCCAGCTTCGGCGCGATGGCCCGCAGCCCCTCCACCGACAGCTGCAGTCCCTCCGGCGCCCGGTCGCGCTCGATCCGGCCCAGCAGCAGTCTGGTGTGCCCCTTGTCCCGGACCAGCAGCGCCACCCGCATCCCGTCCGCGGCGACCCGCAGCTCCTCGATGCGCCCCTCGCCGAGCCCGGACACCCGCACCGGCTCCGGCTCACCGATGCCGTCCCGCAGCCGCAGCAGACGCGGGCGCCGCGGGTCCCGGTCGGCCACCCACAGCCCGCCCAGCCCGTCCCAGGTCGGCGTCGACAGCCGCTGCCCGGGGTCGGCGGCGCGGCTGCGCAGCCGCGCCGGGCCGCGGTCCGCGCCCTCCCGCAGCTCCGCCACGTACAGCTCGGTGCCGTCCCGCGACACGCCGGCCGCCAGCCGCTCGTCCCGGGCCACCGCCAGCGACCCCAGCTGGGCGCCGTCGTCGCCGAACGGGCCGGGGACCGGCCGCGCCTTCTCGTCCCGGTCGGCCAGCCGCACCATCCGGTGCGCCTCGTCGATGAAGTACTGGTGCCCCCGGCTGCCGTTGTCGGGGCGGTAGCCGACCGCCACGTCCCGGGAAAGGGAGCACAGCTCGGAGCCGTCGGACCGCTCCAGACGCACCCCGCTGAGCTGGTTGGTCATCTGGTCCTGCACGGTGAACAGCACCTGCGCCGCCATCTGCCGGCAGCGCGAGCCGTCCACCCCGGCGGCCTGCCGGCTCAGCCGCACCTGCAGTTCGTCGGAGTCGTCCAGCGTCGGCCGGTTCGCCCCGCGCAGCTCGGTTCCGCGCGGGAACGCCGTCCGCACCACCGGGTCCAGCCAGCTGGTCGGCCCGTCCAGCAGCGCCCGCACACTAGTGCCCACCGGGTCTATGCGCTGGCGCAGGTAGACCGGGTCGGCGACGAGCACCGCGTCGTCCAGCCGCGACCTGCCGGCGTCCGGCCCCAGCTCCGCGAAGTAGTACTTGTTCACCGAGCGGTACAGGCGCTGGAAGTCCGCCTCCGTGATGATCAGCCCGGGCGGCGGTTCGTCGATCCGCCACTGGCCCTGCGACTTCGACACGTGGATGCGCTGCTTGAACGGCTTCTCCCCCGGCGCGTACGCGTGGTGGGCGTCCACCGTGCCCAGCTGGGTGCCGGTCACCTCCACCGTCACGCCCTCGCCGTCCCGGTCCCGGCGCGTCGCCAGGTCCGGGGCGTCCGCCAGGACCGTCATCGAGGCGAACGGGTCCCACTTGGACGCCACCGCCGGGGACAGGTACTCACGGGCGGTGGCGAAGGTCTCCTCGTCGCTGGTGGTGGCCTCCAGGAACCCGGAGACCAGGCCGGACGGCTGCTCCCCCTTGGCCGGGCTCACCCCGTAGACCTGCACCTGGGAGTCGTCCTCGCTGCGCAGCGAGGAGTCCACCCGGCTCACGTCCCCGCTGCCGGGCATCGACGCGCAGCCGGCCAGCACCATCACGCCGCAGGCCAGCAGCGCGGGCGCGGCGGCCCGGCGGCGGTGCGGCGCGCGGGGGAAGCGGTGTCGGTCAACGGCCACGGGGACGGCCCTCCGATCCGGTGTCGGTGGTGGAACGAATGACCCGGCCCGGCCCGCCGGGGACGGTGGCATCCGGTAGGGACGGGGCGGACGCACCCGGCGGCAGGGCCGGGCGTATCTGTCCCGGCAGCGCCTTCGGGCCGCCGCCCTGGCCGCCGGATCCCGGGGTGCTCCGGTTGCGGCGCGAGTCCTCCGGCTCCAGCGGGATCGGCGAGGTGCGCAGCGCGTCCCCGGCGGTACGCGGCAGGGTCAGCCGGAACTGCGAGCCGCCGCCGGGCTCGCCCCACGCCTGGAGCCAGCCGCCGTGCAGCCGCGCGTCCTCCTCGGCGATCGACAGCCCCAGCCCGGTGCCCCCGGTGGTACGGGCCCGCGCCGGGTCGGCACGCCAGAAGCGGTTGAACACCCGGGTCGCCTCCCCCGGCTTCAGCCCGACCCCGTAGTCCCGCACCGCCACGGCGACGGCGGCGTGCGAGGCGGCGAGCCGCACCACCACGTCCCGGCCCTCGCCGTGCTCCACGGCGTTGACCACGAGGTTGCGCAGCACCCGCTCCACCCGCCGGGCGTCGGCCTCGGCGACCACCGGGTACTCCGCGCCGCGGATCAGGATGCGGCTGCCCTTGCGCTCGGCGAGCGGTTCGGCACCGTCCACCACCCGGTTGACCACGTCGCGCAGGTCGATCGGCTCGGCCTCCAGCGCGGCCGCCCCCGCGTCGAACCGGCTGATCTCCAGCAGGTCGGCGAGGAGCGACTCGAAGCGGTCCAGCTGGCCGATGAGCAGTTCGGCGGAGCGCGCGGTCACCGGATCGAAGTCCTCCCGCGCCTCGTGGATGACGTCCGCCGCCATCCGGACCGTGGTCAGCGGGGTGCGCAGCTCGTGGGAGACGTCCGAGACGAACCGCCGCTGCATGCGGGACAGCTCCTCCAGCTGCTGGATCTTGCCCTGGAGGTTCTGGGCCATCTTGTTG
This sequence comes from Streptomyces pactum, assembly GCF_016031615.1. Lineage (GTDB taxonomy): Bacteria > Actinomycetota > Actinomycetes > Streptomycetales > Streptomycetaceae > Streptomyces > Streptomyces pactus. Next base: position 4,716,885 of record NZ_JACYXC010000001.1, on the reverse strand, counting down.
AAGGACTCGCCCAGTCGCGCGATGTCGTCCTCGCCGGAGACCTTCATCCGCTCCTGCAGGAATCCGGCGGCCAGCCGCTCGGAGATCCGCGCGGCCATCCGCACCGGGGTGACCACCTGCCGCACCACGACCCAGGCGATCGCGCCGAGCAGGACCACCAGGAACACCCCGGCCGTGGCGAGGGTGCCCTTCACCAGGCTGAGGGACTTCTCCTCCTGGGTGAACGGGAACAGGTAGTACAGCTGGTACGGCTTGCCCTCGTTGTCGTCCAGCAGGGTGCCGATGACCAGCGCCGGCGCCGCCTCCGCGCCCTTGTGCTCGGGAACGATGGTGGAGTACTGCTCGAACACCTCGCCGCGCCTGACGACCTGCTCCCGGATGCCCGCGGGCACGCTCTTGGGCAGGATGTCGCCGGAGACCCGCGGGCCGCGGTTGGCGACGGACGGGTCCGCCGCACCGGCCGTCGGGGCGCTCAGCGCGACCACCGAGTACGACCCCTTGCCGCCGCTCGCCAGCTGGTGGACGAGGTTGTTCAGCCAGGTCGCCGCGTCCTGCTTCTGGCCGGCCGCGGCTCCCGCCTCGTCCTGGCGGCGGACGTCGGCGGCCTCCGCCATCTGCTCCGCGACCTCGAACCCGCCGGCGGCCTGCGCCTGCGCGGCGTGCCGCTTGGCGTCCAGCAGACCGTTCCGCACCTGCCCGATGACGACCAGGCCCAGCAGCAGCACCACGCCCAGCGACATCAGCAGGGTGGTGGCCACCACCCGAAGCTGGATGTTGCGCCGCCACAGCCGCAGCGCGGGCACCAGCGGACGCCGCACCCAGCGGCCGAACATCCGGACCAGCGGGTGCACCGGTCCCCCGGTCGCCCCGTCGGGCAGCAGCTGTCCACCGCTCCACAGCCTGCGCAGGAGCGGGATGTCGCCCGCCGGGTCCACCGGACGTCCGGTGGACCCGCTGTGCACCGCGCCGTCGCCCGGTGCGCCGGGCCGCGGAGCGGAGCCGTTCCCGGACATGTCAGCTCGGCCCGGCCTTGTAGCCCACGCCGCGTACGGTCACCACGATCTCGGGGCGCTCCGGGTCCTTCTCGACCTTGGAGCGCAGCCGCTGCACGTGCACGTTGACCAGACGGGTGTCGGCCGCGTGCCGGTACCCCCACACCTGCTCCAGCAGCACCTCGCGGGTGAACACCTGCCACGGCTTGCGGGCCAGCGCCACCAGCAGGTCGAACTCCAGCGGGGTCAGCGCTATCGACTGCCCGTCCCGCTTCACCGAGTGCCCGGCCACGTCGATGACCAGGTCACCGATGGTCAGCTGCTCGGGCGCGGGCTCCTCGGAGCGCCGCAGCCGGGCCCTGATCCGGGCGACCAGCTCCTTGGGCTTGAACGGCTTGACGATGTAGTCGTCGGCACCGGACTCCAGACCGACCACGACGTCGACCGTGTCGCTCTTGGCGGTGAGCATGACGATCGGCACGCCGGACTCGGCACGGATGAGACGGCACACCTCGATGCCGTCCCGTCCGGGCAGCATCAGATCGAGCAGCACCAGATCCGGCTTGGCCTCGCGAAATGCGGCCAGAGCCTTGTCCCCGTCCGAGACGAACGACGGTTCAAAGCCTTCGCCGCGCAGCACGATGCCGAGCATCTCTGCCAGTGCGGTGTCGTCGTCGACGACAAGGACACGTCCCTTCATATCGACATCATCCCATTTTCGCATCCGGTCGATAGACGTAGGTGATTCATGCCACTGACCTGGGCAGACGTGCGCTGCGGACGGTGACGGTGCGCCGACGCCCGGTTCCACCGGTGTCAGCGGTCGGATGTCGGCCGGACCCTCCGCACGGCGACGGCGCGGCGGGAGCCGCGCGGCCGGGGGCGAGGGATCACGGCCTCGTACGGTACCCGGCCGGACGCCTCGGTGTGCACCTTCCCGCCGTCCCGCCCCCGGCCTTGGACAGCCGGGCCGTGCGCAGACCCCCCGCGGAAGGCGCCGGCCCTGGCGTGCGTCCCCACCCCGGGACGACGGGAACCGTCCGCCCGGCCTGCGCGGACGGACGGGTACACGGACCGGAATGCGCGGCAGGCGCACGCCGCGGGGGACGCGGCGCCGCACCCGCGGGCCCGCCCCGGACCAGGGGGTCCCGTGGCACGATGGCAGCCGACCGGCCACCGCCGCACCGGCGGCGGGGCAGCGAGAAGGAGCGACGATGAACGACACTCCGGGCCCGCCGCCCGGGTCCTCCTCCGCCGACGAGCCCGAGGACCGCGGCGACGGTCGGCGCGGGGAGCCCGGCCGGCCCGCGCCTCAGGACGGCCCGCCGCAGCAGCCTGTGTGGGGCGCCAAGTGGGCCGAGCGGCAGCCGCCCGCCGGCCGGTGGACCGCCCCGGGCGGCGGCACCGCGCCCCCGCCTGCCGTCGGCGGGGCCCCGCCCGGCTGGGGAGGCGGTTGGGCCCCGGCGATGACGGCACCCAGGCCCGGCACGATCCCGCTGCGCCCGCTGGGCGTCGGCGAGATCCTGGACGGCGCCGTGGCGACCGTGCGCGCCCACTGGCGCACCGTACTGGGCATCGCCCTGGCCGTGGCCGTCGTCACCCAGACCCTGGCCACCCTGGCGACCGGCCTGTGGCTCCGGGACGTCTCGGGCCTGGAGGACCTGGACGACGACACCCCGACCGCGGAGCAGACCCTCGACGCGATCGGCGGCACCCTGGGCAACGGGGCGACCGTGCTGATCGGGGTGCTGGCGACGGTGGCGGCCACCGCCCTCCTCACCGTGGTGACCGGCCGTGCGGTCCTGGGCCGCGGCATCGGCGCCGGCGAGGCCTGGCGAGCCGCCCGCCCGCAGCTGCCCCGGTTGTGCGGCCTGGTGCTGCTGCTCCCGCTGATCGTCTTCGGGGCACTGCTGGCCGGCTTCGCCCCGGGCGTGCTGCTGGCGCTGGCCGGTGCGGAGGAGGCGGGCGCCGCCCTGGCACTGCTCGGCGGCTTCGCCGGCCTCGGCGCCGGGATCTGGCTGTGGATCCGGTACAGCCTCGCCGCGCCCGCGCTGATGCTGGAGAAGGCGGGGGTCACCACCGCCCTGCGGCGCTCGGCCAAGCTGGTCCGCGGGGCCTGGTGGCGGGTGTTCGGCATCCAGCTGCTGGTCCTGGTGATCGTGCTGGTGGTCGAGGCGGTCGTCGAGATCCCCACCAGCATGGTGGCGATGGCCTTCGGCGGCGACAGCGCCACCGACTGGCTGTCCGGCGAGGACACCTCGGTCAGCTGGACGTTCCTCGCCGTGATCGGTCTCGGCGGCGTCCTGAGCACCACCCTCACGCTGCCGTTGACCGCCGGGGTCACCGCGCTCCTCTACATCGACCAGCGGATCCGTCGCGAGGCCCTCGACCTGGAACTCGCCCGCGCCACCGGTGTCCCGGCGGACGGCGTACCGAAGCCACCGCACGGTCCCGGCCCCGGCCCGGACCGGACCGGCTGATTCGAGACGACGTCGCCCCCGGGCCGGTGCGCCGGCCCGGGGGCGACGTATGTCGGTCCCGTGTCCACGAGTCCGGGACGCTGGTGATGAGGCAGAGCCACGTTGCGCTCCTGCCAGAGATACGCGGCCGCGGAACACGCAGAGGAAGTCGCACAGGCAGGCGTCCTCGCACGCCCCGTTGGGTGCTCGTGCCCGCCGTTCGCCTCGGGGCGCCCGACCATTCCGGCGCCGCCGGATCATCACCCCCGGGTGAGGCCGCCGGCGCCCTATGAACCGGCCCGCCTACGGCGGCCCGGAGCCGCACTCTCGGGGCTGAGAACGATGGCTACCCCCGCACAGACCACGACTCCATATCCAGGACGAGCCGATTCCGGACGGGCCTCCGCGACAGCACGACGCGCCGGAGCCGGATGAGCCCCTCAGACAACACACCGCAGCCGGCCCAACCCGGGAAAACCCCGCAGAAAAGACTCCGGGCAGAGGTCCACGTGGAACTGCACAAACGCAAAAAGGCTCCGGTCGGGACCGAAGTCCCGACCGGAGCCAGAAAAATTGTTCGGCGGCGTCCTACTCTCCCACAGGGTCCCCCCTGCAGTACCATCGGCGCTGAAAGGCTTAGCTTCCGGGTTCGGAATGTAACCGGGCGTTCCCCTAACGCAATAACCACCGAAACACTATGAAGTTAACCAACCGGACACAACACGGTCGTTACTTCAGAACCAACACAGTGGACGCGAGCAACTGAGGACAAGCCCTCGGCCTATTAGTACCAGTCAACTCCACCGGTTACCCGGCTTCCATATCTGGCCTATCAACCCAGTCGTCTACTGGGAGCCTTACCCCATCAAGTGGGTGGGAGCCCTCATCTCGAAGCAGGCTTCCCGCTTAGATGCTTTCAGCGGTTATCCCTCCCGAACGTAGCCAACCAGCCATGCCCTTGGCAGAACAACTGGCACACCAGAGGTTCGTCCGTCCCGGTCCTCTCGTACTAGGGACAGCCCTTCTCAAGACTCCTACGCGCACAGCGGATAGGGACCGAACTGTCTCACGACGTTCTAAACCCAGCTCGCGTACCGCTTTAATGGGCGAACAGCCCAACCCTTGGGACCGACTCCAGCCCCAGGATGCGACGAGCCGACATCGAGGTGCCAAACCATCCCGTCGATATGGACTCTTGGGGAAGATCAGCCTGTTATCCCCGGGGTACCTTTTATCCGTTGAGCGACGGCGCTTCCACAAGCCACCGCCGGATCACTAGTCCCGACTTTCGTCCCTGCTCGACCCGTCGGTCTCACAGTCAAGCTCCCTTGTGCACTTACACTCAACACCTGATTGCCAACCAGGCTGAGGGAACCTTTGGGCGCCTCCGTTACCCTTTAGGAGGCAACCGCCCCAGTTAAACTACCCACCAGACACTGTCCCTGATCCGGATCACGGACCCAGGTTAGACATCCAGCACGACCAGAGTGGTATTTCAACGACGACTCCACACACACTGGCGTGCATGCTTCACAGTCTCCCACCTATCCTACACAAGCCGAACCGAACACCAATATCAAGCTATAGTAAAGGTCCCGGGGTCTTTCCGTCCTGCTGCGCGAAACGAGCATCTTTACTCGTAATGCAATTTCACCGGGCCTATGGTTGAGACAGTCGAGAAGTCGTTACGCCATTCGTGCAGGTCGGAACTTACCCGACAAGGAATTTCGCTACCTTAGGATGGTTATAGTTACCACCGCCGTTTACTGGCGCTTAAGTTCTCAGCTTCGCCTGGTCGAAACCAAGCTAACCGGTCCCCTTAACGTTCCAGCACCGGGCAGGCGTCAGTCCGTATACATCGCCTTACGGCTTCGCACGGACCTGTGTTTTTAGTAAACAGTCGCTTCTCGCTGGTCTCTGCGGCCACCCCCAGCTCACCGAGTAAATCGGATCACCAGAAATGGCCCCCCTTCTCCCGAAGTTACGGGGGCATTTTGCCGAGTTCCTTAACCATAGTTCACCCGAACGCCTCGGTATTCTCTACCTGACCACCTGAGTCGGTTTAGGGTACGGGCCGCCATGAAACTCGCTAGAGGCTTTTCTCGACAGCATAGGATCATCCACTTCACCACAATCGGCTCGGCATCAGGTCTCACCCTCATATGAGAGACGGATTTGCCTATCTCTCGGGCTACACCCTTACCCCGGGACAACCACCGCCCGGGCTGGACTACCTTCCTGCGTCACCCCATCACTCACCTACTACAAGTCTGGGTCATCGGCTCCACCACTCCGAGATCACCCGAAGGATCACCCGGCGGCTTCACGGACTTAGCATCGCTCGCCTCGATGTTTGGCGCTTCAAAGCGGGTACCGGAATATCAACCGGTTGTCCATCGACTACGCCTGTCGGCCTCGCCTTAGGTCCCGACTTACCCTGGGCAGATCAGCTTGACCCAGGAACCCTTAGTCAATCGGCGCACACGTTTCTCACGTGTGAATCGCTACTCATGCCTGCATTCTCACTCGTGAACCGTCCACAACTACCTTCCGGTGCTGCTTCACCCGGCACACGACGCTCCCCTACCCATCACAGTCCCCGTTGGGGGTATGTACTGCAATGACACGACTTCGGCGGTACGCTTGAGCCCCGCTACATTGTCGGCGCGGAATCACTTGACCAGTGAGCTATTACGCACTCTTTCAAGGGTGGCTGCTTCTAAGCCAACCTCCTGGTTGTCTCTGCGACTCCACATCCTTTCCCACTTAGCGTACGCTTAGGGGCCTTAGTCGATGCTCTGGGCTGTTTCCCTCTCGACCATGGAGCTTATCCCCCACAGTCTCACTGCCGCGCTCTCACTTACCGGCATTCGGAGTTTGGCTAAGGTCAGTAACCCGGTAGGGCCCATCGCCTATCCAGTGCTCTACCTCCGGCAAGAAACACACGACGCTGCACCTAAATGCATTTCGGGGAGAACCAGCTATCACGGAGTTTGATTGGCCTTTCACCCCTAACCACAGGTCATCCCCCAGGTTTTCAACCCTGGTGGGTTCGGTCCTCCACGAAGTCTTACCTCCGCTTCAACCTGCCCATGGCTAGATCACTCCGCTTCGGGTCTTGAGCGTGCTACTCAACCGCCCTATTCGGACTCGCTTTCGCTACGGCTTCCCCACACGGGTTAACCTCGCAACACACCGCAAACTCGCAGGCTCATTCTTCAAAAGGCACGCAGTCACGACACACCGAGCAAGCTCGATGTGCGACGCTCCCACGGCTTGTAGGCACACGGTTTCAGGTACTATTTCACTCCGCTCCCGCGGTACTTTTCACCATTCCCTCACGGTACTATCCGCTATCGGTCACCAGGGAATATTTAGGCTTAGCGGGTGGTCCCGCCAGATTCACACGGGATTTCTCGGGCCCCGTGCTACTTGGGAGATGAGCAAGCAAGCCACCACGATTTCAGCTACGGGGGTCTTACCCTCTACGCCGGGCCTTTCGCATGCCCTTCGCCTATCGCAATGGTTTCTGACTCGCCCAGCCGCCGGCAGACGACTGAAGCTCATTCCCACAACCCCCTGAGCGCAACCCCTGCCGGGTATCACACACTCAAGGTTTAGCCTCATCCAGTTTCGCTCGCCACTACTCCCGGAATCACGGTTGTTTTCTCTTCCTGCGGGTACTGAGATGTTTCACTTCCCCGCGTTCCCTCCACACTGCCTATGTGTTCAGCAGCGGGTGACAGCCCATGACGACTGCCGGGTTTCCCCATTCGGACACCCCCGGATCACAGCTCGGTTGACAGCTCCCCGGGGCCTATCGCGGCCTCCCACGTCCTTCATCGGTTCCTGGTGCCAAGGCATCCACCGTGCGCCCTTAAAAACTTGGCCACAGATGCTCGCGTCCACTGTGCAGTTCTCAAACAACGACCCGTCCCCCGTCACCCCCACACCACGTGCGGAGTTCACCGAGACCGGCATCGAGAAGGGCGAGCAGCGCTCGCACCCTCAGACACCCAACAGCGTGCCCGGCCCACCCGGCCGATCAGACCCACGTTCCACGCCGAAGCAGTACTAGTGGTTCCACCGAACCAGATGCGCCGAATAGTCAACGTTCCACCCATGAGCTAACCGTGCGAGACATTCGCTCGCAGTCGGCCATGTGCTCCTTAGAAAGGAGGTGATCCAGCCGCACCTTCCGGTACGGCTACCTTGTTACGACTTCGTCCCAATCGCCAGTCCCACCTTCGACGACTCCCTCCCACAAGGGGTTGGGCCACCGGCTTCGGGTGTTACCGACTTTCGTGACGTGACGGGCGGTGTGTACAAGGCCCGGGAACGTATTCACCGCAGCAATGCTGATCTGCGATTACTAGCGACTCCGACTTCATGGGGTCGAGTTGCAGACCCCAATCCGAACTGAGACCGGCTTTTTGAGATTCGCTCCACCTCACGGTATCGCAGCTCTTTGTACCGGCCATTGTAGCACGTGTGCAGCCCAAGACATAAGGGGCATGATGACTTGACGTCGTCCCCACCTTCCTCCGAGTTGACCCCGGCAGTCTCCTGTGAGTCCCCATCACCCCGAAAGGCATGCTGGCAACACAGAACAAGGGTTGCGCTCGTTGCGGGACTTAACCCAACATCTCACGACACGAGCTGACGACAGCCATGCACCACCTGTACACCGACCACAAGGGGGGCACCATCTCTGGCGCTTTCCGATGTATGTCAAGCCTTGGTAAGGTTCTTCGCGTTGCGTCGAATTAAGCCACATGCTCCGCCGCTTGTGCGGGCCCCCGTCAATTCCTTTGAGTTTTAGCCTTGCGGCCGTACTCCCCAGGCGGGGAACTTAATGCGTTAGCTGCGGCACGGACAACGTGGAATGTCGCCCACACCTAGTTCCCAACGTTTACGGCGTGGACTACCAGGGTATCTAATCCTGTTCGCTCCCCACGCTTTCGCTCCTCAGCGTCAGTATCGGCCCAGAGATCCGCCTTCGCCACCGGTGTTCCTCCTGATATCTGCGCATTTCACCGCTACACCAGGAATTCCGATCTCCCCTACCGAACTCTAGCCTGCCCGTATCGAATGCAGACCCGGGGTTAAGCCCCGGGCTTTCACATCCGACGTGACAAGCCGCCTACGAGCTCTTTACGCCCAATAATTCCGGACAACGCTCGCGCCCTACGTATTACCGCGGCTGCTGGCACGTAGTTAGCCGGCGCTTCTTCTGCAGGTACCGTCACTTTCGCTTCTTCCCTGCTGAAAGAGGTTTACAACCCGAAGGCCGTCATCCCTCACGCGGCGTCGCTGCATCAGGCTTTCGCCCATTGTGCAATATTCCCCACTGCTGCCTCCCGTAGGAGTCTGGGCCGTGTCTCAGTCCCAGTGTGGCCGGTCGCCCTCTCAGGCCGGCTACCCGTCGTCGCCTTGGTAGGCCATTACCCCACCAACAAGCTGATAGGCCGCGGGCTCATCCTGCACCGCCGGAGCTTTCCACGCGCAGACCATGCGGTCACGCGTCATATCCGGTATTAGACCCCGTTTCCAGGGCTTGTCCCAGAGTGCAGGGCAGATTGCCCACGTGTTACTCACCCGTTCGCCACTAATCCCCCACCGAAGCGGGTTCATCGTTCGACTTGCATGTGTTAAGCACGCCGCCAGCGTTCGTCCTGAGCCAGGATCAAACTCTCCGTGAATGCTTCCCCGTGATCGGGGCATCACTCGCGTTGAGCGGAACCGTCAGGAGGAATAGTCCCAACGGTTCACAGCGTCCTCGCTGTGTGTGTTTCTTCAAAGGAACCTCGACTCCCGGTCATTCACCGGCCCGGAGACGGGGTATCAACATATCTGGCGTTGACTTTTGGCACGCTGTTGAGTTCTCAAGGAACGGACGCTTCCTTCGTACTCACCCTCTCGGGCTTTCCTCCGGGCGCTTCCCTTCGGTGTTTCCAACCTTACCAGATCCGTTTTCCGTTCCGTTCCCGGTTCGGATTTCATTTCCGGTGGCCGTTGGAGTGGCCTGCCGCTCGACGGTTTTTTATTTCCGCCGTTCGGTGGTTTCGACTTTATCAGAATCACTTCCGCCGACCTAATCGGCGTTTGCGTTCCAATGCTTTCGAAGGTGCCCACCGGGCTCACTGTCCCGGCGGAGCGTCGTAGACGCCAACGGCTACGGGGGGCTCGCCCCCTCTCGTAACCGTTAAAACCTACCTCCCCTGCCCACCCGTGTCAACAGGTGTCTCGGGGCGAACAGGAGATTAGCAGCTCCTGGCGGTCGGATGCACATCACGCCGCCGGGGGCGGGCGGAGCGTCCTCCGGGCGGCGGTGTCCGCCTGGCGCCGTCCGGTCCGGAGCGTCCGCCGTGCGGGCTCCGCCGTCCTGGCCCGGCACCGGCCGGTGTCAGGGGAAGACCGAGGGCGGGGTGTCGAGGTCCTCCAGCTCGACGCCGGGCGCGGCCAGCACCACGTCCCCCGCGATGTACACGCTGTACCGCTCCCCGGTGTCCAGGGCACTCACCTGGTACTCGTCCACCATGAGCGGTCCGGTGCCGGCGTCGTGCGCGGTCCGGGCGACCAGCGCCCAGGACTGGTCCACGGTGCGCGGTGCGAGGACCGGGGCGGTGAGGGCCACCAGGCGGACGCGGGTGGCGGGCCCCCCTGGGGCCAGGCGCAGCAGCCGGGAGGTGGCGACCAGGAACGCGGGGGACGCGCCGGTGAAGGCGTGCGCGGCGACGTTCCCCTCGGTCGCGTGTTCGCCGGTGGGGTCGGTCCGTACCCAGGTGATGCCGTCCAGGGCGGCGCCCCGGACCCGCCAGTCGGCCGCGCGCAGCTCCAGCCGGACCGGGCGGCCCAGCTCGTCCAGGGCGAGATCGACGGAGCCGGTGACGGACGGGCCGTCGGCGGCGCCGTGCGCAACGTCCGCGGCCGGCGCCGTCCCGGCGGGGGCGGTGAGCTGGGAGACGTAGCGCCAGCCGGTGGGCCCGGGGGCGCAGTGGAAGTGCTCTTCGCCGAGGGGGGTGTGGTCGTGGGGGTCGTGGAGCGAGTAACGGCCGCGGGGCATGGTCGGTCCTTGGGGTGCCGACGGATCAGGCCCCCGCCTGCCCGGCGGGGGCCTGAAACCGACCGGTCGGCGAGGCCGACCGGGGAAACCGGCCGGCCTCGCCGGGGCTCAGTAGCGGTAGTGGTCGGGCTTGTACGGGCCCTCGACCGGGACGCCGATGTAGGCGGCCTGCTCCGGGCGGAGCGTGGTCAGCTTGGCGCCGAGCGCGTCCAGGTGGAGCCGGGCGACCTTCTCGTCCAGGTGCTTGGGGATCACGTAGACGTCGGTCGGGTACGACTCGGGCTTGGTGAACAGCTCGATCTGGGCGATCGTCTGGTTGGCGAAGGAGTTGGACATCACGAAGGACGGGTGGCCCGTCGCGTTGCCCAGGTTGAGCAGCCGGCCCTCGGACAGCACGATGATCGTCTTGCCGTCGGGGAAGGTCCAGGTGTGGACCTGCGGCTTGACCTCGTCCTTGACGATGCCCGGGACCGCGGCCAGGCCGGCCATGTCGATCTCGTTGTCGAAGTGGCCGATGTTCCCCACGATGGCCTGGTGCTTCATCCGGGCCATGTCGGAGGCCATGATGATGTCCTTGTTGCCGGTGGTGGTGATGAAGATGTCCGCGGTCTCCACCACGTCGTCCAGGGTGGCCACCTGGTAGCCGTCCATCGCGGCCTGGAGCGCGCAGATCGGGTCGATCTCGGTCACCACCACGCGGGCGCCCTGGCCCCGCAGCGACTCCGCGCAGCCCTTGCCGACGTCGCCGTAGCCGCAGACGACCGCGACCTTGCCCCCGATGAGGACGTCGGTGGCGCGGTTGATGCCGTCGATGAGCGAGTGGCGGCAGCCGTACTTGTTGTCGAACTTCGACTTGGTCACCGAGTCGTTGACGTTGATGGCCGGGAAGAGGAGCGTCCCCTCGCGGTGCATCTCGTACAGGCGGTGCACGCCGGTGGTGGTCTCCTCGGTGACGCCCCGGATCTCGGAGGCCAGCCGGGTCCACTTCTGGGGGCTCTCGGCGAGGGTGCGGTTGAGCAGCTCCAGGATGACCCGGTGCTCCTCGTTCTCGGCGGTGTCCACCGAGGGGGCCGCGCCGGCCTTCTCGTACTCCACGCCCTTGTGGACGAGCAGGGTGGCGTCACCGCCGTCGTCCAGGATCATGTTCGGGCCGCCGGTCTCGGCGTCCGGCCAGGTCAGGGCCTGCTCGGTGCACCACCAGTACTCTTCGAGGGTCTCGCCCTTCCAGGCGAAGACCGGCACGCCCCGGGGGTCCTCCGGGGTGCCGTCGGGGCCGACCGCGACGGCCGCGGCGGCGTGGTCCTGGGTGGAGAAGATGTTGCACGAGGCCCAGCGGACCCGGGCGCCGAGCGCGACCAGGGTCTCGATCAGGACCGCGGTCTGCACGGTCATGTGCAGCGATCCGGTGATACGGGCGCCGGCGAGCGGCTGGGCCTCGGCGTACTCGGCGCGGATCGCCATCAGGCCGGGCATCTCGTGCTCGGCGAGGGTGATCTCCTTGCGGCCGAAAGCGGCCAGGGACAGGTCGGCGACCTTGAAGTCCTGACCGTTGGCGGCGGTGGTCATGAGGTTGTCCTCCATGGGTTCGAGCGAGAGTGGTCTCGGCTGGGCATGCGGTGGCGGAATTCCTGCGCGGTCCCGCGTACGCACGGCTGTGCGCGTACGCGACGAACCGGTGCACCGCGCGGGATCGCGGGTGCATCCGTCACTCACAGCGCAGTCCGTCGAAGGCCCTCTCTCCCTCGGACGGTCCGCGTACGGACCACCCGACCGCCATCAGCAGCGACGTCTGGCTCTGGTCACGAATCTACACCGGGGGGCGCGGTCCGCCCCAGCCCGAGGGGGCGGACTTCGGCCGGGCCGGCGCGCCCGCGAGCGCCGGCGCCTGCCGGTGGTACCGGGCTGTGACGGGCGTACGCCGGGGGTGGCGAGCCGGGTGGGCGGGGGCGGTTCCCGCGCCCGGATGCCGGACGGGGACCGGGGACGGGCGGACGCCGGCGGTGGGCGGCCGTGGGGGGGCGCCCGCGGCGGGGGCTGCGGGAGGGGGGTGCTGCGGCGAGCCGGTCCTGGGAGCACCCCGGGCGGCCGGCCTGCGGGTGCCCCTACGGGCCGGCGCCCGGGAGATGCGGGGTACGGAGCGCGGGGTGTGCGGGTCCGTGTCGGGGGCCGGCCCGTGGGGTGGGGCGGGCCGGCCCCGGGGGCGGGTGGTCAGGGGGCGGGTGACCAGGTGACCGTGGAGCCCGACGCGGCGGCCTCCGCATTGAAGATGTCCGGTTCCAGGTAGATCACCCGGGCGATGGGCACGGCCTCGCGGATACGGGCCTCGGCGGCGTCGATGGCGCGGGCGATGGTCTCGGCGGTGTCGTCGTGCCTGACCGCGATCTTCGCGGCGACCAGCAGCTCCTCCGGGCCGAGGTGGAGGGTGCGCATGTGGATGAGGCGGGTGACGGTCTCCCCGTCCACCACGGCCTCGCGGATCCGGGCGACCTGGTCCACGTCGGCCGCCTCACCGAGCAGCAGCGACTTGGTCTCCACGGCGAGGACCAGGGCGATCAGCACCAGCAGGGCCCCGATGCACATCGTGCCGACGCCGTCCCACACCCCGTCGCCGGTGGCCAGCGCCAGGCTGACCCCGCCCAGGGCGAGGACGAGGCCGACCAGCGCGCCGAGGTCCTCCAGGAGGACGACGGGCAGCTCGGGGGCCTTGGCGCGGCGGACGAACTGGCGCCAGCCCAGCGCGCCCCGGACCGCGTTGGACTCCTTGATCGCGGTACGGAAGGAGAAGCTCTCCGCGACGATGGCGAAGACCAGGACGCCGACCGGCCAGTACCAGTGCTCGATCTCGTGCGGGTGCTGGATCTTCTCGTAGCCCTCGTAGAGGGCGAAGACGCCGCCGATGGTGAACAGCACGATGGAGACGAGGAAGCCGTAGATGTACCGCTCGCGCCCGTAGCCGAAGGGGTGCTCCGGGGTGGCCTCCCGCTTGGCCTTCTTACCGCCCAGCAGCAGCAGTCCCTGGTTGCCCGAGTCGGCGAGCGAGTGCACGCCTTCGGCGAGCATCGACGCCGAGCCACTGACCGCCGCCGCCACGAACTTGGCCACCGCGATGGCCAGGTTCGCGCCCAGCGCGGCGACGATCGCCTTGGTTCCGCCTGATGCACTCATACGAGCCGGTTATCCCTTCCGCCTGTCGGCACTCCTGCTGTCTCCCACCGTGTCACGGCGGGCCATTGTCGCAGCTCATCCGCGCACGGCCGGAGCGGCGGTGCCGGGCCGCGACCGCGGCGCGGGGAGGGCGGTGCCGGGCCGCGGCCCCGGTCCGCGCATCGGACCGCGGCCGTGGCGCGGAAAGGGCGGTGTCAGACGACGACCGTGGCGCGGAAGAGGGTGCCGGCCCCGGCCGCCTCGACGCGCTCCCCCGCCGGGACGAAGACCGACTCCCCGGGGCCGAGGGACACGTCCGCGCCGGGCCGGCCGGCCGGCGCGGCGGTGGCGCGCAGCCGGACCGTCCCGGCGGTGCAGAGCAGGATCTGCGGGGCGGTGGCGGGCAGGGCCCGGGGCGCGGCGCCCTCGGCCCACACGTGGCGGGAGAGCCGGAAGTCGTCGACGGGGGTGTCGTACACCTCCTCGCCGTCCGGGTCCGCCTCGGGCCGCAGCACGGCGGGCGGGCCGCTCTCGAACCGGACCACCCGCAGCAGCTCGGGGACGTCCACGTGCTTGGGGGTCAGGCCGCAGCGCAGCACGTTGTCGGAGGTCGCCATGATCTCCACGCCCAGGCCGTCGAGGTAGGCGTGCGGCACGCCGGCGCCGAGGTAGAGCGCCTCGCCCGGCTGGAGCCGGACGTGGTTGAGGAGCATGGCGGCGATCACGCCCGGGTCCCCGGGGTGGTGCCGGGCGAGGACGGCGTACGCGGCGTAGGCGTCGGCGTGCGGCCCGCCGAGGCCGCTCAGCCGTTCGGCGGCACGGGCGGCCTGCTCCACCGTCTCCGCCATGGCCGCCCGGTCGGCGGTGAGCACGGCGGTGAGCAGCTCGCGGAGCGCGTCCGCCTCGGGGTGCGCGTGCAGGATGTCCACGTACGGCTTGAGGGAGTCGATGTCGAGGGCGGCCATCACCTCGGCGGTCTCCTCCGGGGCCCGGAAGCCGCACAGACCGGTGAACGGCGTCAGGGCGCAGATCATCTCGGGCTTGTGGTTGGGGTCCTTGTAGGTGCGGTGCGGCGCGTCCAGCGGCACGCCCCGCGCCTCCTCCCCCGCGTGGCCGGCGCGCGCCTGTTCCCGGTCGGGGTGGACCTGGAGGGACAGCGGTGCGGCGGCGGCGAGCAGCTTCACCAGGAACGGCAGCTCCGGCCCGAAGCGGCGCACCGCCGGAGCGCCGAGTTCGCCCTCCGGGTCGGCGGCGATGACCTCGGTGAGCGGTGCCGGGCCGGCTCCCCGGTCGACCCTTGACGGCGCCGCCGGGTGGGCCCCCATCCACAGCTCGGCCTGCGGCTCACCGGTCGGCGGGACGCCGAGGAGCTGAGGGATCGCGGTGGTGGAGCCCCAGGCGTAGGGGCGCACGGTGTTCGCGAGGCGGTCCATGGTTCGCTGCGTTCCTCACTGTGTCGTACGGGTCGTGCGGGTGTGCGGGGCGTGGGTGCACGTCCCGTCCGGGGTGCCGGGCCGGTGCCGGTGCCGGTGCCGTTCCGGTGCCGGTGCCGTTCCGGTGCCGTCCGGTGCCGTTCCGGTGCCGGTGGGCGTTGGTTTGCCGCGGCCGCGTTCGGTGCGGGTCCGGTCCGGTACCGCCGGCCGTCCCGTGCCGGTGCCGGCCCGTGCCGGTGCCGACCGGTGCCGGTTCCGGGCCGGCGTGGGCCGGTGGCGTCGGCGTGCGGTCCGGCCGTGCGCGGTCCGGTGGCGGGCCGGGCCGGTGGCGCCGGCGTGCGGTCCGGCCGCACCCGGTCCGGTGGTTCCGGTTCGGTCCGGTCCGGCCGGCGGTCGGCGCCGTTGGTGGCACCGGTCGGCACCCGCCCGTGACCCGCCTGCCGGGTCAGCCGGGTGAGCGCCATCCACCGCCCGTAGTCATGATCTCTCTGCGGAAGCGAGCGTCAGGTAAACGGCGGCGAAATCCGCGATGGCGAGAAGCTCCGCCGCGCTCTCCAGGGGGGTGCCGTCGGCCGGTTCCAGCTCGCTTATCGGGGTGTCGTGGGCGAGCGCCAGTTCGCGGGCGGTCGGGACGGCGGAGTTGCCGGGCGTCTGCTGGTCACGGAAGAGGACGATGCGCGCGTGCAGCGCCTCGGGGTCCTCCACCCGGTCGCGGAAGAAGTCGTCGGGGTCGGCGCCGCCCGCGAAGGCGCCGGTCAGCAGCGCGCCGTGGGCGGCCAGTGCGCCAGGCAGCTCGGCGGCGAGGGCCGGGCGGCCGGCCAGCGCGGCGAGCAGCCCGGCGAAGCGGCGCCCGGCCGCACCCGCCACCGGCCCCTCGGTCCACACCAGGGGCAGGGCCCCGGCCAGCTCGGCGGCGAGGGCCTTTGCGGGGTTGGAGTACGTGGCGATGGCCGGGCCGCAGCGTTCGGCGACCCGGTCCAGCCGGTCGGCCACCCGGGCGAGCGCGTCCGGCGGCGCGTCCACCAGGCCGATGCGGTCCACCAGCGACAGGAGCGGGGTGAGCAGGGCCCACAGGGTGCTGGGCAGCGCGGGTCCGGTGCTCTCGTCGGGGGCGGTGCCCGGCGGGTCGTCGGCGTGTCCGGTGGGGGCGTGCGCCGGGTGCCGCGCCCCGGTGGCGTCCGGGCCGCCGTCCTCGGCCGTGTCCGGCGTCCGGGGGTCGAAGGCCCCGGCGGCCGCGGCCTGGTCCTCCTCCGACGCCTCGCCCTCCGCGTCGTACGCGTCGGTGGCGTAGGGGGTGGCGAGGTAGCCCGCGACGGCCAGCGGCACCGCCAGTCCGCGCGCCTGGCCGACGGCCTCGGTGAGCGGGGAGCGCCCGGGCGCCACGGCGGCGATCGAGCAGCCCCGGCGGTACGCCTGTTCCACCAGGCGCGGCAGGCCCGGCTCGGACCCGTCGGGGGTGGCGATGAGCAGCAGGTCGAGCGGCCCGGCCCAGCCGGGCAGGGTCCAGCGCAGCGCCCCGGGGGCGGGGGCCACGCCGGCCGGCGCGATCAGGCTGACCGGGCAGCTGCCGCCGGTCCACGCGGCGAGCAGGTCGGCCGTGCAGCTGCCGGCCGCGCCCGGACCCGCGACCAGCACCGCGCGGGGGCGTCCGTCCGGCCGCAGGCCGGGGATGCCGGCCTCGGCGGCGTGCCGGGCGGCGGAGCGTACCCGGGCACCCGCTTCGGCGGCGCCGCGCAGCAGCCCCCGGGTGTCGGCACGGGCGAGGGCGTCCGGGGCATCGAGAAGGGATTCGTCGAGCATCGGGCTTGGGCCTCCGATCGCCGTAGCGGTGCGGTGTGTGGGGTGCGTCGCGGTGCGGTCGGTGCCGCCGCGCCCGGGTCACGGCCGACGCCACGCACCGCGTGCCGGTGGTACGGAGGGCACTGCCGCGCCCGGGTCGTGCGGTGGGCCTGCCGCGCCCGGGTGGTGCGGTGGGCCCCGGTTCCCGCGCCGGCTCGTGGGGTCGCCGAGGTCGTGCGCCGGGCGGCGGTACGGCGCACGGTCCCGTGGACCCGAACGTACCCCGGGCGGTACCGCTGTGTCCCCGTGTACCCCGCCCTCGGCGATCTCCGCGTGGCGCGGCCGGACGCGTTCACGGTGCGGGGCGCCGGGTCCGGTGCTTCGGGTCCGGAGGCCTCGGGTCCGGGTGCCGGAGATACCGGGGGTCGGGGGTCCGCGTGTCGCGCGGACCTGGGCGATCCGGGCGAACCCGGGGCGGGCGGCGGTTCCGGGCGACGGCGGGCGGGGAGGTGGTGGGTTCGGTGGCCGGGCGATCGGCGGGCAGGGGCGCCCGGCGGCCGGAACGAGCGACCGACGGCGGCGGTCGACAGTGACGGTCGGCGGCGGTGGGCAGCGGCCGGCGAGCAGGAATCGCGACGGTGGCCGGTCGCGTCATCGCCCGGCGACGCGGTGTCGCGCCGGATGCCGCCGGAGCGGCGGTCAGGTTCGCGCGCCGGCACCTGGTGCGTGACGCGGCGGACGGACCGCGGAGCGTGGTCGCGACCGGCCGGTGCACGGTCAGGCCAGGAAGACGGGCACGCCGAGGGGAACCGGGAGCCCGGAGCCGGAGGCCGTCGGTTCACCGTGCCTGCGCCCGCACACGTCCCGTCCGTACGGCCGGGCGGCATCGCCGCGCACCTGCGCGCGCGCCCCTTTCCCGTCCGGACGGGAGGGCGGGACCTGCCGGCCCGGTCGGCAGTGCCGGGGCAGTCGGCCGATTTGCGAGGTCCCGGCCCGCGGTGGGGAAGCTGCCCGGGCGGGGGCCGGGTCAGGAGGTGCGGCGGGCCTCGTCGACGAGCAGGACCGGAATGCCGTCCCGCACCGGGTACGCCAGGCCGCAGTCCTTGCTGGTGCACACCAGTTCGTGGCGGTCCGGGCCGGACTCCTCACGCAGCGGGGCGTGACACGCCGGGCAGGCGAGGATCTCCAGAAGACCGGCTTCGAGCGGCATCGTCGGCTTCCCTTCGGGGGTGGGCATGGTCTCGTCAGCCTACCGCCGGGTCAGGGCCGGGCGAGCCGCGCCCGGACCCGGGTCCGGGTGCCCCTGCGGATGCCCGTACGGGCGGGCGCGGCGGACGTCCGCATCGGGGTGGACCACCGGTGGACCACCCCCTACGGGACCGGGCGCCCCCTACGGGCAGGGCGCCCACTACGGGACCGGGCCGCCCCACGGGCTGGGGCTCCCCCGAGGACTGGGCGCCCCCCTACGGGACGGTGCCCGCACCGGTCGGACGCCCCCCTACTGGTGCGAACACTCGTGCCGGGTGAGCGGCGCGGGGTGCCGGCGAGCGGTACGCCGGGGCGGTCGTCCAGACCGCCCCCGCGCACCGCCCGCCGGGTCCTGAGTGGCCGGCGCGGGCCGGGGGTCAGGCCCGGACGATGGCGAGGACCTCGTCGCGGACCCGCTCGGCGGTCGCCGCGTCGCGGGCCTCCACGTTGAGGCGGAGCAGCGGCTCGGTGTTGGAGGGGCGGAGGTTGAACCACCAGTCGGCGGCGGTGACGGTGAGCCCGTCCAGCTCGTCGAGTTCGACGCCGTCACGGCCGGCGTAGGCCTCCTTGACCGCCGCCGCCCGGCCCGCCTGGTCCGCCACGGTGCTGTTGATCTCGCCGGAGGCGGCGTACCGGTCGTACGCGGCGACCAGCTCGGAGAGGCTGCCCTGCTGGCCGCCGAGCGCCGCGAGCACGTGCAGCGCGGCCAGCATGCCGGTGTCGGCGTTCCAGAAGTCGCGGAAGTAGTAGTGCGCCGAGTGCTCGCCGCCGAAGATCGCGCCGGTGCGGGCCATCTCCTCCTTGATGAAGGAGTGCCCCACCCGGGTGCGGACGGGGGTGCCGCCGTTCTCCTTGACGACCTCGGGCACCGACCAGGAGGTGATGCAGTTGTGGATGACCGTGCCGCCGGGGTGCTTGGCCAGCTCACGGGCGGCGACCAGGGCGGTGATGGCGGACGGGGAGACCGGCTCGCCGCGCTCGTCGACGACGAAGCAGCGGTCGGCGTCGCCGTCGAAGGCGAGGCCGACATCGGCACCGGTCTCGCGGACGCGGGCCTGGAGATCGACGATGTTCTTCGGGTCGAGCGGGTTCGCCTCGTGGTTGGGGAACGTGCCGTCGAGCTCGAAGTACATGGGCACCAGGTCGATCGGCAGGCCCTCGAAGACGCTCGGCACGGTGTGCCCGCCCATCCCGTTGCCGGCGTCCACCACGACCTTGAGCGGCCGGATGGTGGTGAGGTCGACCAGGGACCGCAGGTGGGCCGCGTAGTCGGCGAGCACGTCCCGCCGGGTGACGGTGCCGGGGGTGTCCGCGGGGGCCGGGGCACCGGTGGTGGACCACTCCTCCACCAGGGCCCGGATCTCGGCCAGTCCGCTGTCCTGGCCGACGGGGGCGGCGCCGGCCCGGCACATCTTGATGCCGTTGTACCGGGCCGGGTTGTGGCTGGCGGTGAACATCGCGCCGGGCAGGCCCAGCTGCCCGCTCGCGAAGTACAGCTGGTCGGTGGAGCACAGGCCGATCTCGGTCACATCGACGCCCAGCGTCGCGGCGCCCCGGGCGAAGGCGCTCGACAGGCCGGGCGAGGAGGGGCGCATGTCATGGCCGACGACGATCGCCGCCGCGCCGGTGACCCGGGCGAAGGCGGCGCCGAAGAGCTCGGCGAGTGACTCGTCCCACTGGTCCGGGACCACTCCCCGCACGTCGTACGCCTTCACGATCTGCGACAAGTCGGGCACAGCCAACCCCTTCTGGAGGTCTCTACGGTGCCTCAAACCTACCCGCAGGAGCTGATCGCAACGGGTGCGGCGGACGTGCGCCACGCCACGTCGTCCCGGAGGTGTGCCCGGCCCGGCACCGGACACGATCCCGGATACGGCCCGGCCGCCGCCCGGTGGGGCCGCTGAGGGTGTCCCGCGCCAGGACGGGCGCGGCGGGCGGCGACGGCTCGGGGAAAGGCCGGGAATGAACCGGAGAGGACCGGGGATGCCGGGTGGGGGAACCTCTGGGAGGACCCGGCAGGGTCAGGAGGAGTCCGGCGAGCGGAGGACCCGCAGATGGCCGCGGCGGGCGACCTCCCGGGCGTCCGTCTCACGGCCGTTGGGCCCGATGCCGCCGTGACCACCGCCGGCGCCGGCCGCGCGCTCCTGCGGGCGGGCGGCCTCGCGTACCGCGTTGGCGAGTGCTTCGAGATCGTCACCGGTCGGCCGGGCCGGGCCGGTGTCCACCGCGAGGCGTACCACTTCCCAGCCGCGCGGCGCGGTCAGCCGCTCGGAGTGCTCCGAGCACAGGTCGTAGCAGTGGGGTTCGGCATAGGTCGCGAGCGGTCCGAGAACGGCGGTCGAATCCGCGTAGACGTACGTCAGCGTCGCGACGGCGGGACGACCGCACGCGGTGCGCGAACAGCGACGTACAGGGCTCACGACGTTGGACGGTACCGCACTCTTGAGCGGGCCGCGACGACTCTCCCTCAGCTCACTCCACCGTGTCGTCCCGGTTCGCCCGTCCCGTCCGATACGCGAACACACCTTCTGACCTGGGCCGAGTCCTGGTTGACCGGGTTGGCGATCATTCCGGGCGGGGGCCGGGAGGGACGTCCCGGGGGGTGGGTAGAGCAGGACCGGCCTTTCTGGAGACGGCCGATCTCACACCCACCGTGGCCGGAATGTTCATACCGTGCCCGACGGACAGTCACCCGAAGCCCCTGCCGGACGGGTCCCGAGGGCTACTCTCGTCAGTGATGACCAGGTCCGTACCGCCACCCCCGCCGTCCGATCCGCGTCCGCGCCGCCGTGACCGGCACGGCCGGGGGATGCGCGGGCCCATCGCCCCTCCCCAGGTGCCGCTGTCGGTCAGCCGTGCGGAATCCTTCCTCGACCTGGTGCACGACTCGGCGGAGCGGCTGGAGCGGCGCTGGCCGCAGCTCTCCGCGGTGGAGTTCACGGTGCTGGAGGTGCCGGTTTTCGGCCATGACGGGCTGGAGCCGGACGGCGGGGCGCTCTGGGACGGTGAGTCGGTGCCGCTGGGCCGCTTCGTCGCGGGCCACGGCGACAGCCGGGACCGCATCGTGGTCTACCGGCGGCCGGTGGAGATCCGTTCCAAGAGCCGGGACGAGCGGGCCGCGCTCATCCACGAGGTGGTCGTGGAGCAGGTCGCCGAACTGCTCGGGCTCGCCCCGGAATCGGTCGACCCGCGGTACGGCCAGGACTGAGGCCGGGCCTCGCGGCCCGCCAGGGCCGGGGCGACGTGGCCCACCCGGCCGGCGGCCCCCAGAGCCGGCCCCGACGGGCCCGGTCGGCGGCCCCATGAGCCGGGCCCGGGTGAATCGTTCCGGTGGCCTGCGTCGGACGGTCCCGCTCGACGCTCTGCCGGCCGGCCGTCCTCGGCGCCGGCTTCCTCCGGTCCGGTTCTCCGGGAGCCGGGCACGCACCACGGTTCCGCCGGGCCCGTACGGCATCTTCCCGAGGGGAATTCCCGTACGGGTCCTCCCCGCCGGACTTCCCGTACGGGCCCTCCGGCGGGGTTCGCCCGGGCACTGCCCGCCCGGCGGCCCGGCCCGGGCCGGCGGTGCGCGGGGGCGCTGCGCGGCCCGGCCCCTCACTCGTTGAGCAGCGAGAGATCCTGTTCCGCCTTCGGGACCTCCACCGTGCCCCCGTCGTCCGGGAGGGTCTGCACGGTGAACATCGGGACGCCGTCATCGGGCAGCGCGAGCATGCGGGCCGCGTGCACCGGGCCACCGGAGAGGTGTTCCACGGTGATCGCGTAGACCCCCTTGTCCGCCGCCGGCCGGAGCCGGTCCAGCGACACCGTGGTGCCGGCCTTGACGGTGCGGGTCTCGGTGACCGGGGCGCCGCCCTCGGTGGTGGCCGACGCGGTGATCCGCACCTTCGCCGCCTCTTCGGGGGCCACCAGGGAGAGGGTGGTGCCCTCGGCCCGGTTGTCGGCGACCGTGCCCCGCTCGGTGATGGCCGGGGTGGCGGGGATGTACGCGGTCTCCTGCTTGTCGCCCTTGCCGCGGGTGACGCGCAGGGCCGCGACCACCGGCTTGCCCCGGTCGGCGTTCTCCGGGGCGAGCACCAGGGAGCCCGGCTCGCCCTTGGTGACGTCTCCGAGGTCCAGGGCGGCGGTCATCCGGCTCTTGACGTGCAGGGTTCCGTTTCCGGCCGGGGTGATGGAGCCGGACGGGCCGGCCAGCCGCACCGTCAGGTCGGCGTCGTCGCCCGGCGCGTACGCCACCAGCCGGACCGCCGTGGCGTCCTTCGGGATGCCGGGGAGGACCAGCGCCGGCGCGGGCGCGGCGGAGGCCGGCAGCCAGTCACCGCCGAGGTTGGTGTCGGCCGCCTGGACGGCCGCGCCGACCCGGCCGGTGCGGACCGTCACGTGCAGGGTGGCGTTGATCTCCGGCCGCTCGCCGAGGGTGGCGAGCAGCACCGCGACGGTGGACCGTCCCGGGACCTGGATCGCCTCGCCCGCCTCGGCGTCCGTCTCCCCCTCGGCGCCGTACATCTCCAGGTCCACCACGGCGGTCCGGTCGTCCGGGTTGGTGAGGTGGACGTAGTCCTGCCGGTCGCTCGCGGTGCTGACGGCCGGGAACCAGAACTCGGTGTCGGGCGCGGTGCAGGCGGCGCCGAGCAGGCCGCGGCCCACCCCGGCGTCCACGGTGGTGGTCTGCTGGACGCTCCAGCCGGGGGCCAGCCGGCCGTCGGCCTCGCCGATCAGGGCGGGGGCCTCCGCGCCGTCGGCGGTCGCGGTGACCGGGGTACCGGGCTCCTTCACCGGCGCCACCGGCTCTCCGCCCGCCTCCCGGGGCTTCTTCCCGTCGCCGTCGCCGGAGGCGTCACCGTTGCCCGAGGCGTCACCGTCCCCGGACGCGGTGTCGCCGTCCCCTGCCGGGTCGCCGTCGCCCGCCGCCGGGTCGTCGGCGGGGTTCTCACCCGCGGCGGGCAGCAGGGTGGCGCGGCCCGCCTTCGCCTCCCCGTCGGCGCCGCCCTTGCCGTCGGTGCCGTCCTTGCCGTCGGCGGCCCGGGGGGTGAACGCGGTGTACGTGGTCTCCGCGAGGTCCGAGGAGCTGGGGGCCGGGCACAGCAGGGTGGACCGGTCCACCGGCAGCCGGGCGGAGGCCGCGGAGCCGCCCGACGGTTGCGCGGGGTCGGCCAGGGTGGCGACGCCGGTGACCGCGGCGAGGGCCACCACCGCGGCGATCAGGGACATGGTCGTACGGTTCATCGCTGCTGCTCGCTCCCGTCACGGCGCGGGCCGGAACCGCCGTCGCCGTACGTCGTGTCACCCGGCGCGGAGGGCGCGCCGTCGGCCGGGGGGTGCTGCCCGTACCCGTCGTAACCGGTGGGGTCCGGGTATCCGGGGACGCCCGGGTAACCGGCGGGGGCCGGGTACGGCTGCGCGTCCGGATGGCCGCCGCCGGTATGGCCCGCACCGGGGTGTCCCCCGCCGTATCCGTCGGGCGGGTAGCCGTTCCCGGCGTATCCGTCACCGCCGTACCCGGAGCCGCCGTAGGAACCGTCCGGGTATCCGGCGGAACCCTGCGTCCCCGCCGGGTAACCGGCGTCCGGGCCCTGGCCCGCGGCGGGGTAGCCGGTCCCGTGCGCCTGGCCCGCGGCGGGGTAGCCGGTCCCGTGCGCCTGGGCCGCCGGGTAGCCCGTGTCCGCGCCCTGCGCCCCCGCCGGGTGGCCGCCCCGGTACGGGCCGGCCGGGTGGCCGCCCCGGTAGGGGTCGCCGGCGTACCCGCCGGCCTCCTGTCCGTACGTCCCGGACGGGTACGGCTGGGCCTGCCACCCGTCGTAGGAGGGTGTCCCGCCGTCCGGGGCGGCCGGGTGGGCGCGGACCAGGGGGCCCGTCGCACCCGCCTGGTCCGGGGCCCCCTGGTCCGCGCCCATCCGGCCCGGGACCTGCCGGGCGGCCGGACCCGCGCCGGCGGAAGCGGGGGACGACCCGTACGGGGCCGGGGTCGGGGACGGCCCGTAGGGGGGCCTCGGTCGGGGCCGGGGGTGGACCCGTACGAGGTCGGGGTCGGGGCCGTCGGCGTCCCGTAGGGGGGACGGGGAGGTCCCGTAGGGGGACAGGGGGGTGCCGCGTAGGGGGACGGCGGCGTGGGGGGCGCCGGGGGTACGACCGGGCCGCCCGCCGGTGCGCCGGCGCCGGGGCCCGTCGCACCCGCCTGGTCCGGGGGGCCCCCTGGTCCGCGCCCATCCGGCCCGGGACCTGCCGGGCGGCCTCCTGGGTGGACCGCGGGGCCGGGACGGGTCCAGGCTCCCCGAGGGCCGGCGGGGGCCTGCGGGACGGGCCCGGCACCCCACGCGGCGGCCGGTTCCGCGCCGCGGGGGCCGGGAGACGCCCGGTGCCGGGGCGCCGGGGCCGGCCGGGGCCGGGCGGTCCTGACCCGCCGCCTCGGCGGCGGCGCGCAGCCGGCGGGCCCGGCGTCCGTCGCCCTCCATGGCCGCCGCGGCCGCCGCGGCCTCCGCCTCGGGCAGGTCGTCGTCCACCTCCCGGCGGCGTCCGGGCAGCGCGAGCACCACGAGCACCACGGCGAGCAGGGCCTGCGCCCACACCCAGGCGGTACGGGTCAGCGGGGTCTCGTAGGTGAGGTCCAGGCGTCCGCCGCCGGCCGGGAGTTCGAAGCCCTGGGCCCAGCCGTCGACGGTGACGGAGGTGAGCGGCTCGCCGTCCAGCGTGGCCCGCCAGCCCGGCGCGGCCTTGTCGGCGAGGCGCAGCACCCGGCCGTCGGGTCCGTCGGGGATCTCGGTGTGGGCCTCGACCGGGCCGGAGGCCACCGGGACCGGGGCCGCCCCGTCCGCGCCGGCGGACGCGCCGCCGCCGGTGCCGGGCACGATGGTGACGCGGGAGACGCGCTGGTTGACGCGGAGCAGGGTGGTGCCGTCCTCCTGGCTGAGCCGGGTCAGGCCGGGGGTGGTCTCCAGCACCTTCACCAGTGCGCGCGGGGCTCCCTGACGGACCAGCACGTACCGCACCGCGTAGTCGCCGAGGTGGCGGGTCTGGTCGGCGCCGGACCCGGCCACCAGGTTGGCGACCACCGTGTCGAGCCGGGCGTCGCTGCCCGCCTGGGAGGCGAGTTCGGCGTCACCGAGCCGGGCGCCCGCGCCGCGCACCAGCACGTAGTCGATCCCGTCGTGGTCGTCGTCGAGCACCAGGGTGCGGGCCTGGTCCTCGTTGCCGGCCTCGGCGGCCACGAAGGCCGGCACCTGCACCGGGTCGCGCCGTTCCAGCGGCCCGCCGGCGCCGCCCGCCATCCAGCTCAGCGCGGCGAGCAGCGGCGCGGCGGCGCAGGCGGCGACCACCAGCAGGGCGGCGGGCTGCCGCCAGCCGAAGCTCCGGGCGGCGACGCGCTCCCGGGCGCCCTCGGCGCCGACCGCCGCGGCGGACAGCAGCGCCAGGCCGTAGACCAGGGTGGCCGGTCCGGCCCAGCCGGAGCGGTTCCCGGCCACCGCGAAGAGCAGGCCGGTGAGCGCCACGGCCCAGGCGGTGCCGACCGCCGCCCGGCGTTCGCCGCGGAGCAGCGCGCCGAGCGCGGCCAGCACGAAGCCGAGCAGCAGCAGCGTGCCGCCGCCCTTGGGACCGCCGGGGCTGAGGGCGAGCAGGTCCAGTGCGGAGGCGGCGCCGTAGCCGTCGCTCAGCCCGGCCTCGTCGAGGAAGCGGCCGGGGTGCACCAGCAGCGGCAGCGACCAGGGGGCGAGGATCAGCAGCGGGGTGCCGAGCACGGCGAGCAGCCGCAGGCCGTGGACGGTGAGCTGCCCGGTGCCGCCCTGGCGGACCCGCAGCGCCAGCACGCCCAGGCCCAGGACGGCGGCGATCGGCCACACCACGGGGGTGAACGCCATGGTGAAGGTGAGCAGCAGCGCGTACGCCCACACCGCGCGCCAGCTGGGGCGGGTCCGGGCGGCGGCGCCGGCGAAGCCGTGTGCGGAGACCGCGGCGCGGGCCATCAGCGGCAGCAGCACGGCGAGCGCGGCGGTGCCGATGCGGCCGTTGGCGAGGGCTCCGGTGGCGGCGGGCAGGAAGGCGTACGCGACGCTGGCCCAGGCGCGCAGCAGCCGGGAGGAGACCAGCGGACGGGAGGCGAAGTAGGCGGTGATGCCGGCCAGCGGTACCGAACAGACCAGCAGCAGGGTGAGGGTGAACCCGGTGCTGCCGAGGAACACCGTGCTGAGCCCGGCGAGGACCGCCAGGTAGGGCGGGGCGGGTTCGGTGCCGCCGGTGCCGACCGGGTGCCAGCCGTCGGTGTAGCGCGCCCACAGGTCCATCACGTCGGTGGGCACCGGCAGCAGGGCGCCGCCGGCCAGCGAGCCGCCGCCGATCAGGTCGCGGCAGGCCACGAAGGAGACCAGCAGCAGGACGGCGAAGAGCATCGGCCCGGGCTTGCGGGCGATCCGCCGCAGCCGGGCGAACTGCTCGACCTCCAGGAAGTCGGCGTCGTCGCCGCCGGGCCCGGACTCCACCGCGCCGTGCCGTCCGGCGGCCGGCGCCTCGGCCTCCGAGCGCCGGCCGAGGTCTCCGGCGATCTGCTCCACGGTGGCGCGTACGGTGGCGCCGGGCGGCGGGAAGAGGGGGCGCAGTTCGGCGGCCTCGACCTGGGGTTTCCCGCGCCGGCGGCGGCCGTCGAGGATCTTCTGGGGCCGGATCAGGGTGCCGAAGAGTCCGGCGAGTTCGTCGAGCGCCTGCCGGGGCACCTTGCCGACCAGGTAGGCGAGGGTGCGCAGCAGGGTGCTGAGGACGAGCCGCACCACCACGTAGGGCAGCTGCGGGCCGCGGGTGTTGACGAGCAGGGTGTAGACGGCGCCGGCCTTGTCCACCCGGTGCGGGGAGGTGCCGTGCGGGACGAGGCGCTTGCCGGCGCCGGTGTCGGACGGCGGCCGGGAGGCGGCGCGGCCCACGCAGTCCACCGGGCGCCGCTCGCGGGCGGACGCCTCGGCGTGGCGGAGTACCGCGTCGGGGGCGACCAGCACCTGGTGGCCGGCCGCCTGGGCACGCCAGCACAGGTCCACGTCGTCGCGCATCAGGGGCAGCCGCGGGTCGAAGCCGCCGAGCTCCTCGTAGACGTCGCGGCGGATGAGCATGCCGGCGGTGGAGACGGCGAGGACCTGGCGGACCTGGTCGTGCTGGCCCTGGTCCTGCTCCCGGCGTTCCAGGCCGGTCCAACGGCGGCCGCTGCGGGCGATGCTGACGCCCACTTCGAGGAGCTGCCGGCGGTCGTACCAGCTGCGCAGCTTGGGGCCGATGATCGCGGCGCGCGGGCTGCTGTCGGCGACCCGGAGGAGGGCGGCGAGGGCGTCGGGGGCGGGGGCGCAGTCGTCGTGCAGCAGCCACAGCCAGTGGACGGGCTCGCCGGCCCGGCCGTCCGGCCGGGCGCCGGACCGGGGTTGACCGGAGGTGTGGGGCCGGAGCCGGCCGGGGGCGGGGGCGGCGCGGACGGCCTCGTCCACGGCGGTGCCGAAGCCGGCGCGGCGGGCGAGGTGGAGGACCCGGTCGGGGCCGAGGGCGTCGGTGAGCAGCCGGGCGGAGTCGTCGGTGCTTCCGGTGTCGGCGGCGACGATGTGCTGCGCCGGGCGTTCCTGGCCGGTCAGCCCGGCGAGGGCGTCGGGGAGCCAGCGGGCTCCGTCGTGGGCGACCAGGACGGCGGTGACGACGTGCCGGGGGAACTCGGGCGCCCGGCCGGGGACGGAGCCGGGGACGGAGCCGGGGACGGAGCTGGAGCCGGAGCCTGGTACGGGGCCGGGGACGGAGCCGGCGGCACCCGCCGGGTGGCTGACTGCCGGTTGGTTGTGCACGGACATCGAGGTACGGGCCCTCCGACGGGGTGCGGGGGCCCGCGGCGGAGCCGCTGTGGGCCTTCAGGCCCCCGGGAGACTGCGGTGCTGGACTGCGTGGACGCGCCCGGCCGGTGGGGCCGCCGGCGCGCCGTTCGAGGCCCCCGGCCGGGCCAGGGGCACCCCACACTAACGGCTGGGCACAGCAGCGGTCCGCCTCCCTGCGCCCGGGCGCGGGGGGCGGACCGTGTGGTGGACGGAGAGCCGGGGGCCGGCGGCGTGCCGGGAAGCCGGCGCGGAGCAGGGGCCGGCGGAGGGCCGGGGACCGGCCGGCCGGCGGGGAGCCGGAGGTCCGGGGCCGACGGGCCGACAGGAGCCGGGGGCCGGACGGCCGGTGGTCCGGGGGCCGGAGAGCCGGGCGTGTGCCGGGGATTCGCCGGTACGGGCGATGGCCGGAGGCCCGGTGGTCCGGCGGCCGGAGAGCCGGCGCGGGCCGGGGGCTCGCCGGTACGGGCGATGGCCGGTGGTCCGGTCAGACCGCGGCCTTCTTCAGCCGGCGACGCTCACGCTCCGACAGACCGCCCCAGATGCCGAAGCGTTCGTCGTTGGCGAGGGCGTACTCAAGGCACTCGGAACGGACCTCGCAGGCAAGGCAGACTTTCTTCGCCTCGCGCGTAGAACCGCCCTTTTCCGGGAAGAACGACTCGGGATCGGTCTGGGCGCACAGTGCGCGCTCCTGCCAACCGAGCTCCTCATCCGCCTCTTCGACCAGCAGTTGCTGGAACAACTCGGTCATGTGCGCCCCTCGTCTGTTTTTACGTCCCCGCGCCGCCCGGCGAAGATCGCCGCCGAACGACACGAGTGAAATTACAAGTGTGCCGATCCGGGCCAGTCAAGCCGGGATCTGCTATTGAGCCCCTTATTCACTCTGCGGAACCAAGGAAGCGCGGAAAGTGTTCAAATATACCTAAAACAGACACGTTTCCGAGCCGCCCTCACAACGCCTCCCGTGGCGTGAAGACGTCGCCCGCGCCGCACCCGTTGCACAGGAGCACCGGATGTGCGCCACCTCTCCCGTTCTTCGGAGAACAAACCTTTCTGCACGGCGGGTAGCCGGATGGGGTGAAGGAGCGGCCGTAAACCGATCGTCAAGTTGACAGCGGCTCCCCGCACCGGCTCTCCTTGTCCCCATGCCAGTGACCCCCATGCACCAGCCGACCCGTACCCACGGGTTCCGCTGCGCTGTGCAGGCTCGCTGTCGCTGTTCCAGCTGTTGATGCCCCAAGGCTCCGGCTTCCCGCGTTCCTGACCGTTCCGGTCCGCCAGCTTTCCGCTTCCAGCTTTCGCTGCACCGCAGCCGAGGAACCGACCATGAACAGCGACGTCCAGATCGCCGGCGACCCGCTCGCCATCCCGCATCTGCTGCCGCCCGTACCCGACCACCCGACCACCGTCGCCGCCTTCGCCGGCCTGGCCCGCCGGATCGCGGACGACCGCGCCGGCTGGGCCCCGCTCGTCCGTTACGACGCCACCAGCCGCTGGTACCACCGGCTGCGCACCGGCCCCGGCTACGAGGTCTGGCTGCTGAGCTGGGTCCCGGGCCAGAGCACCGGGGCGCACGACCACGGGGCCTCCTCCGGCCTGCTCACCGTGCTCCAGGGGCGCCTCACCGAGCGCTGCGGCACCGGGCCGCGCACCACCCGGCACACACTGACCGTGGGCACCCAGCGCGTCTTCGCCCCCGGCTATGTGCACGACATCGCCAACGACGCCCTGGAACCGGCCGTCAGCCTGCACATCTACCACCCCGGGCTCACCGACATGCCCATGCACCCCAGCCAGGAACGGATCGCGGCGCTCGCCCGCCCGGCGGCGGCTGCCGGTGGGGTCGTGCCCTCGTCCGGCGGGGTCGTGTCCTCGGGTGGGCTCGTGTCCGGCGGGTCGGTGGCTCCGGGTGGGGCGGCGTCTCCGGGTAGGGCGGTTTCCGGCCGGTGACGGGTGCCCGGTCCGGGCCGGGCCCACCGGCCCGGCCCGGACCGGCCTGCCACAATCGCCCCATGCGCATTGTGGTTCTCGCGGGCGGTATCGGTGGCGCCCGTTTCCTTCGCGGCCTCACCTCGGCGGTACCCGACGCCGACATCACCGTCATCGGGAACACCGGCGACGACATCCACCTCTTCGGGCTGAAGGTCTGCCCCGACCTGGACACCGTGATGTACACGCTCGGCGGCGGCATCCACGAGGAACAGGGCTGGGGCCGGGCCGACGAGACCTTCACGGTCAAGGAGGAACTCGCCGCGTACGGCGTGGGGCCGGAGTGGTTCGGCCTCGGCGACCGGGACTTCGCCACCCACATCGTCCGGACCCAGATGATCGCCGCGGGCTACCCGCTGAGCGCCGTCACCGAGGCGCTCTGCGCCCGCTGGCAGCCGGGCGTCCGGCTGCTGCCGATGACCGACGACCGGGTCGAGACCCATGTGCTCATCGACGACCCGGACGCCCCGGCCGACGGCACGCCGGCCCGTAAGGCGGTCCACTTCCAGGAGTACTGGGTGCGGCTGCGCGCCCAGGTCCCGGCCCACGCCATCGTCCCGGTGGGTGCGGAACAGGCCACACCGGCGCCCGGTGTGCTGGAGGCCATCGCCGCGGCCGACGTGATCCTCTTCCCGCCGTCCAACCCGGTGGTCAGCATCGGCACGATCCTGGCCGTCCCCGGCGTGCGGGAGGCCATCGCGAAGGCCGACGTCCCGGTGGTGGGCCTCTCCCCCATCGTCGGCGACGCCCCGGTACGCGGCATGGCCGACAAGGTGCTGGCCGCCGTGGGCGTGGAGTCCACCGCCGCGGCCGTCGCCCGGCACTACGGCTCCGGCCTGCTCGACGGCTGGCTGGTGGACACCGTGGACGCCGGCGCGGTCGCGGACGTGGAGGAGGCGGGCATCCGCTGCCGCGCGGTCCCGCTGATGATGACCGACGTGGCGGCCACCGCGCGGATGGCCGCCGAGGCGCTGAAGCTGGCCGAGGAGGTGCGGGCATGACCGCCGCCACGTCCGCCCCCGTGCCCGCCGCCGCGTCCGCCCCCGCGTACCGGGTCTGGGCGCTGCCCGGCCTGCCCGAGATCCGCCCCGGCGACGACCTCGCCAAGCTGATCGCCGGCGCCGCCACCGCCGAGGGCCTGCCGGGCCTGGCCGACGGGGACGTCCTGCTGGTCACCTCGAAGATCGTCAGCAAGGCGGAGGGGCGGAGCGTCCGGGCGGACGACCGGGAGGCCGCCATCGACGCCGAGTCGGTCCGGGTGGTGGCCCGCCGCGGCGGGCTGCGCATCGTGGAGTCCCGGCACGGCTTCGTGATGGCCGCCGCCGGGGTCGATGCCTCCAACACCCCGGCCGGGACGGTGCTGCTGCTGCCCGAGGACCCCGACGCCTCGGCGCGGCGCATCCGGGACGGCATCCGGGAGACCCTCGGGGTGACCGTCGGGGTGGTCCTCACCGACACCTTCGGCCGCCCCTGGCGGAACGGGCTCACCGATGTGGCGATCGGCGCCGCCGGCGTACGGGTCCTGGACGACCTGCGCGGCGGCACCGACGCGCACGGCAACCCGCTCCAGGTCACCGTGGTCGCCACCGCCGACGAGCTGGCCGCCGCCGGAGACCTGGTGAAGGGCAAGGCCGGAGGGCTGCCGGTGGCGGTGGTCCGCGGGCTGCCGCACGTCACCGCGGCCGATGACGACGGGCCTCAGCCGGGCGCCCGGGCCCTGGTGCGCGACCCGGCCGACGACATGTTCCGGCTGGGCACCTCCGAGGCGGTACGCGAGGCCGTCACGCTGCGCCGCACCATCCGGGAGTTCACCGATGACCCGGTGGACGGCCGGGCGGTCCGGCGCGCGGTCGCGGCGGCGGTCACCGCACCCGCCCCGCACCACACCACCCCGTGGCGGTTCGTCCTGCTGGAGACCCCCGAGGTGCGGCTGCGGCTGCTCGACGCGATGCGTGACGCGTGGATCGCCGACCTGCGCCGGGACGGGTTCGGCGAGGAGAGCATCGCCCGGCGGGTGCGGCGCGGTGACGTGCTGCGCAACGCGCCCTATCTGGTGGTGCCCTGCCTCGTCGCGGACGGGGCGCACCCGTACCCGGACGCCCGGCGGGCGGCGGCGGAGCGCGAGATGTTCGTGGTGGCCGCCGGTGCCGGGGTGCAGAACCTGCTGGTCGCGCTGGCGGGCGAGGGGCTGGGCTCGGCCTGGGTGTCCTCCACGATGTTCTGCCGGGACGTGGTGCGCGAGGTGCTGGAGCTGCCCGCCGACTGGGACCCGATGGGGGCGGTGGCGGTCGGGCACCCGGCGGCACCGCCGAAGCCGCGGGCGGCGCGGGGGGCGGAGGCGTTCACGGTGGTGCGGTAGGGAGTTTCGGGGGTCGGGGTTGCGTCGGTCTCTGGGGCGGGTTCCTTCGTTCCGGGTCGGGGGTTGCGTTTCGGATCGGGGTCGGTTCCGGGCCGGGGTTGGTTCCGGGTGGGGGGTTGCGTTTCGGGCGGGGGGGTTGCGTCGGTTTCGGGCGGGGGGTTCGTTCGTGCCGGGTCGCGGTTGCGTTTCGGGCGGGTTCGTTCGTTGGGGTGGGGTCACTTCGTTCGGGGTGGTCGGGTGGTCCGTTTACCCTCGTAAGCAGCGCGTCAGGCAGGAAGGCTCTGTGGAGAACGGACCGGTCACCCGTACCACCGTGCGCGGTGGGCGGCTCGTCGTACCCGCTGCCCGGCCGGCCGCCGGTACGGCCCGGGAACGGCGGTGGGTGCCGCCGTTCCCCCTGAATCTGGGGGTGACCCTGGGGCCCCTGCGCCGGGGTCCGGGCGATCCGGCGTTCCGCGTCGAGGCGGACGGCTCGGTGTGGCGGGCCAGCCGCACCCCGGTGGGGCCGGGCACCCTGCGGATCGCCCGCGGCTCGTCGGAGATCGTGGCCGAGGCGTGGGGGCCGGGCGGCCCCTGGCTGCTGGACGCGCTTCCCGCACTGCTCGGAGCCGAGGACGACCCCTCGGTGTTCACCCCCCGCCACCGGCTGGTCCACGAGGCACACCGGCGGAATCCCGGTCTGAGGCTGGCCCGCACCGGGCTGGTGCTGGAGTCGTTGATCCCCTCGATCCTGGAGCAGAAGGTCACCAGTGACGAGGCGTACCGGGCCTGGCGGCTGCTGCTGCGGCGGTTCGGTGAACCGGCGCCCGGGCCGAACGACCGGCTGTGCGTGATGCCCGACCCCCGTGGCTGGGCAATGATCCCGTCCTGGGAGTGGCACCGGGCCGGTGTGGACGCCAAGCGCTCGGCGACGGTCGTACGGGCTGCCCGTGCGGCCCGTCGGCTGGAGGAGGCGGCAGCCATGGAACTGCCCGCGGCCTCCGCACGGCTCCAGGCGATTCCCGGGATCGGTCCGTGGACGGCGGCGGAGACGCTCCAGCGGAGCAACGGCTGCCCGGACGCGATCACCGTCGGCGACCTGCACCTGCCCCGGATCGTGGGTTACGCGCTCACCGGGCGGCGCGGCGCGGACGACGCGACGATGCTGGAGCTGCTCGGGCCCTATCCGGGGCAGCGTCACCGGGCGGCCCGGCTGGTCCTGCTCTCGGGGCGGGTACCGCCGCGGCGGGCTCCGCGGTACTCGGTGCGGGATTTCCGGGACATCTGAGTCCAGGGGGCGGGGCGCGGGGTCCGCGGTGCGGGGCGTCTGTCCGCGGTGCGGGGCGTCTGTCCGCGGTGCGGGGGCGTCTGTCCGCGGTGCGGGGTGCCTGGTCCGGGGTGCGTGGTGCGGGGTCCGCGGTGCGGGGGCCGGGCGGCGGGGCCTCCGGGCTTCGGGGACCCTGGACCGTATATTTACGGCGCAACCCCCGGGAACGGACGGAACCCGGCGATTGCGCCACAAATATACGAAAGTGTCCAGGGCCCCCGGCCCTGCGGCCCCGCCGCCCTCCGCGCGTGGTCGGTGCTCCCCGCTGCCGCCCGGCCGCTCCCCGATCCCCGTTGCCGGCGGGCTCCCGGCCCTGCGGCCCCGCCGCCCTCCGCGCGTGGTCGGTGCTCCCCCCTGTCGCCCGGCCGCTCCCCGATCCCCGTTGCCGGTGGCCCCCGGCCCTGCGGCCCCGCCGCCCTCCGCGCGTGGCGGGTGCTCCCCCCCTGCCGCCCGGCCGCTCCCCGATCCCCGTTGCCGGCGGGCCCCGGCCCTGCCGCCCCGCCGCCCTCCGCGCGTGGTCGGTGCTCCGCCCGGCCGCTCGCCGATCCCCGTTGCCGGTGGGCCCCGGCCCTGCGGCTCGGCTGCTCGTTCACTCGGCGTGGCCGGTGGTGGTTTCCGGCTCCGGGGTCCCTTCGCCCTCCGTGTGCGTTTTCCGCCCGGGGTGGGGGCGGGTGGGTCAGAGGTCGGAGGAGAAGCGGACGGCTCCTGGGGGGATGTCCGCGTCGCACCACACGCGGGCGCCGTCCCGCAGTTCGTTGTCCGGGCCGATGAGGGCGCCGTCGCCGACGACGACTCCGTCCAGGACGGTACGGGCGCCGATGCGGGCCCGTGCGCCGACGAGGGTGTCGCGGACCTGGGCCCCGTCCTCCACGACGGCTCCGTCCAGGACCGCGCTGCCGTCGATGCGCACCCCCGAGCCGATCCGGGCGCCGGCCCCGATGACCGTACCGCCGGTGATCTTGGCGTCGCGGGCCACCTGGGCGCCGGCCAGGACGAGGCGGTCGCCGCGGCGGCCGGGGACGGCCGGGGAGGGCACCCGGCCCAGCACCAGGTCGGCGGAGCCGCGGACGAACGCCTGCGGGGTGCCCAGGTCGAGCCAGTAGGTGGAATCCACCATGCCCTGGAGGTGGGCGCCCGCGGCGAGCAGGCCGGGGAACGTCTCGCGCTCCACCGAGACCGGGCGCCCGGTCGGGATGGTGTCGATCACCGAGCGGGTGAAGACGTACGCGCCCGCGTTGATCTGGTCGGTGACGATCTCCTCGGGGGTCTGCGGCTTCTCCAGGAAGGCCGTCACCCGGCCGGTGGCGTCGGTGGGCACCAGGCCGAAGGCGCGCGGGTCCGGCACCCGGGTCAGGTGCAGGGAGACGTCCGCGCCGGTGCTGCGGTGGGTGTCGATGAGGGCGCGGATGTCGAGGCCGGTGAGGATGTCGCCGTTGAACACCAGGACCGGGTCGTGGGGGCCGGAGGTCAGGCGGGTGGCGACGTTGCGGATGGCCCCGCCGGTGCCCAGCGGCTCCTCCTCGGTGACGTACTCCAGGTGGAGGCCGAAGGCGGAGCCGTCGCCGAAGTACGGCTCGAAGACCTCGGCCAGGTAGGAGGTGGCGAGCACGATGTGGCGGACCCCGGCCGCGCGGGCGCGGGCCAGCTGGTGGGTGAGGAAGGGGACGCCGGCCGCCGGGACCATCGGCTTGGGGGTGTTCACCGTGAGCGGGCGCAGCCGGGTTCCCTTCCCTCCGACCAGCAGGATCGCTTCCGGCGGGTTCGACGCGAGTGCCACGTATCGTCTCTGCTTCCTGCTGGTGTTCCTGCCGTCACGGCCGTCCCCGCGTCGCCGCGGCTCCCGCCGTCACCCGCCCGCCGGCTGTTCGGGCGGCGTCGGGATCCGTCAGTTTATGAGCCGTGGCGCACGGCCCGGTCAGCGGCCCTGGAGACGGGCGGCGGCCGATCGGACGCTGCCGAGTTTGCTGTAGAGACGTCCGCCGGGGCAGTCGGTGACGAAGCCGTCCCGGTGCCCGGAGACCACCTTCAGCTTGACCTTCACGCCCTGCCGGTACTTGTTGCTGCCCGCCGACACCAGCGTGGTGCTGCCGTTCGGGTTGCGGCCGAACAGCCCCAGCTTCCAGGCGGTGAGTCTCGCCAGCCCGTCGAGCGCGGCCTGCGGCGGGCTTTCGGAGCCGTAGGTGCCCAGCACCGCGACGCCCATGGTGTTGCTGTTGAAGCCCAGGGTGTGGGCGCCGAGCACGGCCCGGGCCACCCCGCCGGCCCGGCCCTCGTAGACGTTGCCGCACTTGTCCACGGCGAAGTTGTAGCCGATGTCCCGCCAGCCGCTGCTCTTGACGTGGTAGCGGTAGATGCCGCGCAGGATGGCGGGGACCTGGCCGCAGCTGTAGTTGTTGCCGGTGGCGCTGTGGTGGACGAAGGCGGCCTTGACCGTCTTGGTGTAGCTGAATTTGCTTTCGCGCAGTTTCTCGTCGGCGCCCCATCCGGCGCGGGTGACGATGCGCGGGCGGGGGGCGGCGCCCGGGGCGGCACCCGGCGCCACGGCCTCCTCCTCCAGGACCAGTGGTCCCAGCGCGGCGGGTTCGGGACCGGACGCCTCCTCGGAGGACGGGGTCTCGGTCTCCGGGAAGCCGGAGTCGCCCGATCCGTGGTCGGGCGGCTCGGTGTCCGGGGAGTCCCCGCCCGCGGGGTCGGTGGCCGGCGGACGGCCGGTCAGCGCCCGCCCGGTGGGTGCCTCGCCCGGATCGACGAGTTCCAGCCGCAGTCCGGCGGGCAGCCGGGTGCCGGTGCCCGCCTCGGGCCGCACCCGGGCCTGCACGCCGTCGGAGTTCCCCACCCAGAGCGGGGCGGTGCTGCCGCGCACCCGGCCGGCCCGGCGTTCGGGCGACCCGGCGTCCGGGGCGTCGTCGTTGTGGGTCTGCAGGTCCCGCCAGGCCGACCACACGCCGGTGCCGGCGGCCCGGGTCCGCACCTGGACCCGGCCCCGGAGGTCGGCGGCGGGGTCGTCCCAGACCACTCCCACGAGCGCGAAGGGGCGGATGTTCCGCGCGGTCACCCCCCGTTCCGCGTCCCGCGCCGCCGGGCGGCGCAGCGAGCCGCCGGGCGCGGTCAGCGGCAGTGACCGGGTGCTGCCGGGCAGGTCGGCGCGCGCCCGGGACCCGGGCGGGGCGGGGGAACCGGCCGCCGACGCATGCGCCGCGAGCGGGAGGGCGAGAGCGGTCGCGCAGACCACCGCGACAGAGGATGCCAGGAATGCACGCATGTAGTGAATGGTGAACACATAGTCACACTGCTGTCCATTTTTCTGGACACTTCGGACACGTCGCCGGAGCCTGCCCGGCCCTCCGCCACTCCCTGCCGGAGCGGGCCCCGGCGCGTACCCTGGCGGCGATGAACGCCACCGACCGCACCCCCGCCGACCTGCTGCGATCCGCGCTCGCCGCGGACCCGGGCCGTCCGCTTGTCACCTTCTACGACGACGCCACCGGCGAGCGCGTGGAACTCTCCGTCGCCACCCTCGCCAATTGGGTGGCGAAGACCGCCAACCTGCTCCAGGGCGACCTGGCCGCCGAGCCCGGCGACCGGCTGGCGCTGCTGCTGCCCGCGCACTGGCAGACCGCGGTCTGGCTGCTCGCCTGTTCCTCCACCGGGGTCGTCGCCGACCTCGGTGGCGATCCCGCCGGCGCCGACCTGGTGGTGAGCGGTCCGGACACGCTCGACGCGGCGCGCGCGTGCCCCGGGGAGCGGGTGGCGCTGGCGCTGCGCCCGCTCGGCGGCCGGTTCCCGCAGCCGCCGCAGGGCTTCACCGACTACGCCGTCGAGGTGCCGGGCCAGGGCGACCGGTTCGCGCCGTACGCCCCGGTGGACCCGGACGCCCCCGCGCTCCGGGTGGACGGCACGGAGCTGACCGCCGCCCAGGTCGTGGAGCGGGCCCGCGCGGACGCCGCGCGGCGCGGGCTGGGCCCGGGTTCCCGGCTGCTGTCCGGCCTGCCGTACGACACCTGGGAGGGCGTCTCCGCCGGGCTGTTCGCGCCGCTGGCGGGCGGCGGCTCGGTGGTGCTCTGCCGCCACCTGGACCGGCTGGGCGCCGAGGGGCTGGACAAGCGCCGGGAGAGCGAGCGGGTCACCGCGCTCGCCGTCTGACGACGCACCGGCCGGCGGGTCGGGTGCCGGGGCCGTCCCGGTACCCGGCCCGAGGTGTGTCCGGACCCATCCGTTCGGCACGGGCACTCAGGGGCGCGTCTCAGGGGCGCATCCCGGGGGCGGGGCGCCCCGGCCTCGCGGGTCGGCGTGCGGTGCCGTCCGGGTCGTCCGGTCGCGCCGCGGCCGCCGCGTTTCCGGAAATCCGCACAGGTGTCCGTCATCCGTACAACCCTGCCCGGGCTTCACCTGTCTGGTCCTGCGAGCGCCTTCGGTACCTCTCCGGGGGACGCGTATCGACGCCCCTCGGTGGGCGGTGGCAGGGGACCCGCCCAGGAGCCGGTCCCGCTGCGGGGAGGACGGGCGAACGTGACGGGTGGGGACACGACGCGTGACGGTTCCGGGGACGCCGGCACCTCGGACACGGGCATGACCGCGGGTGGCGGCAGCCCCGACGCCACCGGGCCGGCGGCGGGCACGGGCTCCGGGGACGCCGGTACGGACAGCCAGGACACGAACGACACGGCCGACGGCACCGCCGCGCCCGGGGCGGCGTCCACGGGCCCGGGGGCTCCGGACGCCGGTGTCCAGGACGCGGACACCTCCGCGGGCGCCGGGCCGGACGGGGGCGCGGGTGACCCGGACGACGCGGACGGGAGCGCGGGCGGGGGCCCCGGGCCGGACGCGGACGCCGGCGAGGGCGCGGACACGGCCGCCGGCGAGGGCGGCGCTGCGGACCCCGGCGCCACCGCCCCGGGTGCCACCGCCGCCACCGGTCCCACGGACCCCGGTACGACCGCCGGCGGCACCGCGGCAGACCCCGACGCCTCCGAGGACCCCGGCACCGCGCGGACCGACGCCGCGGACGGTGACACCCCTCCCCCGTCCTCCCGGAAGCCCGGCAGGCGGGACAGGCGCGGCAGGCCCGGGAAGGGCGGCAAGGGCGGTGCCCGGCCGTCCCGCCGGCGCCGGGTGGCCCGGGTGCTGGCGCTCACCGCCGCCGTG
Source organism: Streptomyces pactum (assembly GCF_016031615.1). Taxonomy (GTDB): domain Bacteria; phylum Actinomycetota; class Actinomycetes; order Streptomycetales; family Streptomycetaceae; genus Streptomyces; species Streptomyces pactus. The sequence goes on along the minus strand of NZ_JACYXC010000001.1, from coordinate 4,678,144 downwards.
CTGCTGGTGGCGGTGGCCGGCACCGGCTGGTGGCTGTACCAGCGGCTGGACTCCAACATCCGCACCGACCCGGTGACCCAGCGGGAGCTGGAGCGGCACGAGGCGGAGCGCCCGGTGGCGGTGCCGGTGGCGCGGGACGCCCGGAACATCCTGCTGATCGGTTCCGACACCCGCGGTGGCAAGGGCAACAGCAAGTACGGCCAGGACTCGGGCACCCAGCGGTCGGACACCACGATCCTGCTCCACCTGGCGGCCGGCGGCCGGAGCGCCACCGCGGTGAGCATCCCGCGTGACCTGATGACGGAGATCCCGGCCTGCCGGGCGGCGGACGGCACCGACCGCGAGGCCCGGTTCGCGCAGTTCAACTGGGCGTACCAGTTCGGTGGCGCGGCGTGCACCATCCGCACCGTGGAGAAGATGACCGGCATCCGGATCGACCACCACATGATCATCGATTTCCGTGGCTTCAAGCGGATGGTGGACGCGGTGGACGGCGTCGAGGTCTGCCTGGACCGGCCGGTGAACGACACCGACGCCCATCTGCGGCTGCCCGCCGGCCGGCAGACGCTGTACGGCGAGGAGGCCCTGGGGTACGTACGGGCCCGCAAGGGGATCGGGGACGGCAGCGACACCTCGCGGATGGGCCGCCAGCAGGAGTTCCTCGGCTCGCTGCTGAAGAAGGTGCGCAGCAACGGCGTGCTGCTCGATCCGCGGCGGCTGTTCCCGGTGCTGGACGCGGCGACCTCCGCGCTCACCACCGACCCGGGGCTCGGCTCGCTGCGGAAGCTGTACTCCCTGACGCAGGACATCCGTGCCGTTCCGCAGGACCGCATCCGTTTCCTCACCGTGCCCCGGCAGCCCTACGCGCTCGACCCCAACCGGGACGAGCTGGTGCAGCCGGACGCCGAGGAGCTCTTCCGCCGGCTGCGGCTGGACCAGGAGGTGCCTCCGGCCGGTGACGACGGCGCGGAGGAGGCCGCGGAGGGCACGGCGCCCGGGGACGGGGGTTCGCCGACCCCCACGGGGCGATCGGTGCCGCTGTCGGCCACCGAGGCCATGAGCACCACCCCGCCCGGCATATGTGAGCAAAAGGGTCAAGCCACGACGTAGCGCCGGGAAATTGATGTCGAAGCGATCTCAAAGCGATCTCGAAAGGATTGGGCGGATTGCCCAGTTGTATGGGAGTGGAATTTGTCACCGGCGTCGCTCGACGCCGAACGGGGCGGATAGTGTGAGCGCTCCCGGCGCGCCGTGCGAAGCTCGCCGCGCACCGAACAGCTGACTTACCGGGTGCCTTGAGGGGGAGGCGCCGCGTGGTATCGACGGAGGACACAGGCGACCGTGGACACGCAAGGCCGTGGGCAGGACGACGGCATCGACCCCGCCGACCAGTGGGTGTTCAACCCTGAGACCGGCAGTTACGAACTGCGGCTGGGCCCTGCCCCCGAGCCGGCGCCCGCCTCCGACATCCCGGCCCCGGGCAGAACCGGCGGGCGACGCAGGCGGCCGGCCCCCGAGGAGGAGCGGAGCGCGGCCCCGGAGCAGCGCGGCGGGCGCCGCCGGGCGGCCGGAAAGCATCCGTCCGACAAACCGGGCGATTCCGCGGATTCCGGGAAGCCGTCCGGTCCGGTCAGCCGCCGGAAGCAGAAGCCGAAGAAGTCGACCAAGAAGAAGGTGCTGTACTGGAGCGGCGGCACGCTCGCCTTCCTCCTGGTCGGCACCTCGGTGGCCGGCTACCTGATCTACCAGCACCTCAACGGCAACATCAAGAAGGTGCGGATCCCCGGCGAGGACAACGCCGCGGTGATCGACGGCCCGATGAACATCCTGGTCATCGGCACCGACAAGCGGGACGGCAAGGGCAACGAGGGCTACGGCGACGAGGGGAGCGTCGGCCACGCCGACACCACCATCCTCTTCCACGTCTCCGAGGACCGCTCCAACGCCACCGCACTGAGCATCCCGCGCGACATGATCACCGACATCCCGGACTGCCCCACCGTGCAGGAGGACGGCTCGGAGAAGGTGATCCCCGGTGAGCAGGGGGTCCGCTTCAACACCAGCCTGGGGCAGAACGGCCGGGACCCCGGCTGCACCTGGAAGACGGTGGAGAAGCTCACCGGGCTGGAGGTCAACCACTTCATGATGGCGGACTTCAACGCCGTCAAGACGCTGTCGTCCGCGATCGGCGGCGTCGAGGTGTGCCTGGCCCACGACATAGACGACCCGAAGTCGAAGCTGAAGCTGAGCAAGGGCCGGCACACCATCGAGGGTGAGGACGCGCTGGCGTTCGTGCGCACCCGGCACAGCGTGGGCTTCGAGAGCGACCTGGACCGGATCAAGCTCCAGCAGCAGTTCCTCAGCTCGATGATGCGGAAGATGAAGTCCGGGGGCACGCTCACCAACCCCAAGAAGCTCTGGAAGCTGTCGAACGCGGCCACCAAGGCGCTCACCGTGGACACCGGCATAGGCAGTGTCGGCAAGCTGAAGGACCTGGCGACCAACCTGAGCAAGGTCGATCTCAAGCACGTCACCTTCGTCACGGTGCCGGTGGTGGACAACAGCGACGGCGCCACCGTGCTGATCGACGAGGCCAAGGCCGAGCCGCTGTTCGCGATGATCCGTGAGGACGTGTCGCTGACCGACGTCAAGAAGAAGGAGAAGGCCGCCAAGGCCGCCGCGGAGGCCCGGCTCAAGGGGCCGCAGGCCGACCCGGCCGAGGTGCGGGTGAAGGTGCTCAACGGCAGCGGGCGGCTGGGGGCCGCCCAGGACACCGTGGTCTGGATGCAGAACACCGCGGGCATGATCCGCTCCAGCAACGGCGGCAACGCGGACGCGGAGCAGCCGAAGACGACGCTGGAGTACGGGCCCGACCAGGCCGACCAGGCACGCCGGCTGGCCGCCGCCATGGGGCTGCCCGGCACGGCGCTGAAGCAGGCCGACCAGGACGCCGGGCCGGCGGCCGAGATGACGCTGATCCTGGGGGGCGACTTCAAGGGGGCCGGCATGCCCATCGCCGCCCCGAAGAAGGCCCCGAAGGACCTCCAGCGGCTGGGCGCCGACGACAAGAACGTCTGCGCCAAGTGAACCCGGGGGCGTCCACAGACGTCCTCGGGGCCGGGTGGGGCCGGTTCCGACGGCCCTGCCCGGCAGTATCAGCGAAGTAGCAGCGGGGCCGGCGGCCAACGCCGGCCCGCGACACCGGCGCCGCCATGACGCCGCAGTGACGACGACGGACCGGAGCATGCCCGCCCATCGGGCCGGACGCACCGCCTGAACGACGGGGAGGCCCGATGGAGCAGGAGAGAAGGGCGCGGGGTGAGGGACGCCGCCGGCGCGCGCCAGAGGCCCGTGAGCAGGGCAGGGACGACAGCCCGTACGAGGGCCCGGAGGCGGCCGGCGGGCCGGCGGGTGCCGGCCGGGGCGCGGCGGCGGACGCCTCCGGCGCCGCGGCGGGCTCCCCCGCCGGCACGGGGGACGCGCCCGCGTCCACCCGGGCCGAGCGCCGCGCCGCGCAGCGGTCCGGGAAGAGCCCGGTGCCGGCGCCGCGGAACGGCGGGCGCGGCCGGCGGCGGCCCCCGGCCGGCAAGGGCGGTGGAAAAGGCGGGCGGCGGAGCAAGGGGATACGCATCCTCAAGTGGTCCGCGCTCGCGCTGGCGGTACTCATCCTGGGCGCGGCGGGCGCCGGTTACCTGTACTACCAGCACCTGAACAACAACCTGAAGAAGGAAACCCTCAACCTCGGCAAGAACAAGCTCGACCGGGCGGCGCCGAACGCCGACGGCGAGACCCCGCTGAACATCCTGCTGCTGGGCTCGGACAGCCGTAACTCCGCGGAGAACCTCAAGCTCGGCGGCGCCCGGGACACGGTGGGCGAGAAGCCGCGCGCCGATGTGCAGATGCTGGTGCACGTGTCGGCCGACCGCAGCAACATGTCGGTGATCACCATCCCCCGGGACACCCGGGTGAAGATCCCGGAGTGCGTGGACGAGGACGGCACGGTCTACCCCGAGACCGACTCGAAGATCATCAACGCCAGCATGCAGCACGGCGGTCCGGGGTGCACGGTGGCCACCTGGGAGGACCTGACCGGCATCCCCATCGACCACTTCATGAAGATCGAGTTCTCCGGTGTGGTGGACATGGCCGACGCCGTCGGCGGCGTGCCGGTGTGCGTCCAGGCCAACGTCTACGACAAGTCCTCCGGGCTGCGGCTGGAGCGGGGCGAGACGTACGTGAAGGGCCGGCAGGCGCTCCAGTGGCTGCGCACCCGGCACGGCTTCGCCGGCCAGAGCGACCTGGCGCGGGCCAAGGCCCAGCACATGTACATGAGCGCGATGGTCCGGCAGCTGAAGAAGAACGCCAAGCTCTCCGACCCGGGGAAGCTGATGGACCTGGCCGATGCCGCCACCAAGGCGCTCACCGTCGACCCGGACCTCAACGTCAAGAAGCTGTACGACCTGGGCAACGAGCTGAAGCAGGTGCCCACCAAGCGGATCACCATGACGACGATGCCGTGGGTGCCCGATCCGCGGGACCCCGACGCGCACGTCATCCCGCACCCCGAGGACGCCGAGAAGCTGTTCTCACTGGTCCGCAACGACGTGGCGCTGGACGGCAAGGACAAGAAGAAGCCGAAGAAGAAGCCGGCGCCCAAGCCGTCCACGGCGGTCAACGAACTCCCCGTCACCGTGCAGAACGGCACCGGGACCACCACCTTGGGCCCGGTCCCGCAGCGGGCCGCGGTCCTCGCCGACGTGCTGGTGCAGGCCGGCTACGCGCAGGCGAAGGCCGACGCCACACCCCGCTCGCAGGTGGACACCACCATCGCCTACCCGTCCGAGAAGCTGCACGGGGACGCGCTCGCCGTGGCCAAGGCGCTCGGGCTGCCCAAGAAGGCGGTCCGGCACTCCGTCGCCGTCACCCAGGTGACGCTGGTGGTGGGCTCCGACTGGCGCGAGGGCACCGCCTACCCCAAGTCGGCCGGGAAGGACGAGGAGGAGGACAAGACGCCCAGCACCGCCGATCTGCTCAACGGCGGCGACGAGAAGGCGTGCATGCCGGTGGACCAAGGCCACACCTTCTGACGCCGCACCGGCTGACGCCCCGTCGGCGCCGTACGGCTGCGTGCGGGCCCGGGCCGGCGGCCGGGGACCCACATCCGGGCCCGGTGACCAGGACGGCCCGTCCGGGCCTGGTGACCGGGACCGGTGGCCGGGAGGCGGAACCGGCGCGAACGGCCGAGGGCCGGACCACCTCCGCGGTGGTCCGGCCCTCGGCCGTCGTCGGTGGCCCCGGGCCCGCAGGTCCGTCCGGGATCAGCGGGCGAGCACCGCCGGCCGGCGGCTGGCGATGACCTTCTTCGCCAGCGAGCGGGGGCTGGTCAAAAAGCCCCAGCCCCAGGACATGTGCATGGTCGCCAGCGCCACCGGGATCTGCAGCCGGGCCTTGACCGGCAGCCCCTTGCCGGCCGGGACCGAACCGGCGGCGATCGCCGCCAGGTAGCCGGCCGGCACCACGAAGCCCCAGGGGGTGAGCACCGCGCCGGTGACCAGGCCGGCGGCGATGGCCACCACGGCGGTCGGCGGGGCGAGGTAGCGCAGGTTGATGGAGCCCTGGTGGTAGCGGGCGACGACATGGCGCCAGCGGCCGTAGTTCCGGTACTGCTTGGCGAGCTCCCGGACGCTGGGCCGCGGCCGGTAGGAGACCTTCAGCTCGGGCGAGAACCAGATCAGCCCGCCGGCCTCGCGGATGCGGAAGTTCAGCTCCCAGTCCTGGGCGCGGATGAACTCCTCGTTGTAGCCGCCCTGCCGCTCCAGCGCCTCGCGCCGGAAGACGCCCAGGTAGACGGTCTCCGCCGGGCCGGCCTCGCCGCCGGTGTGGAAGGCGGCGTTCCCCACCCCGATCTTCGAGGTCATCGCCGCCGCGACGGCGTGCTCCCAGTCGTTCTCGCCCTCGGCGTGCATGATGCCGCCGACGTTCTGCGCACCGGTCTCCTCCAGCAGCCGGACCGCGGTGGCGATGTAGTTCGGCGACAGCATCCCGTGGCCGTCCACCCGCACCACGACCGGGTGCCGGGACGCCTTGATGGCGGCGTTGAGCGCCGCGGGGGTGCGGCCGGACGGGTTGGGCACCGTGTGCACCCGCGGGTCCTCGCGCACCAGTTCGGCGGCGATCTCGTCGGTACGGTCCGTGGACGGGCCGAGGGCGATCACCACCTCCATCTCACCGGCGTACTCCTGGGCCAGGATGTGCCGGACGGAATTGCGCAGATGGCGTTCCTCGTTGAGCACCGGCATGATCACGGAAACGGCCGGCGGCTGCTGATCGGACATCGTTCCTCGGGGAGACGGGTCACGGCCCCGTGGCGGCAGCCGCCAACGCGGCAGCGCCTGAAGGGTGACGGGCAGGTATCACGCCCACGTTACCGCTAATGGTGGACACCGGAACGCCCCGGCCGGGTGGCAGTGGGGTCGGCCGGCGGCGTGGGGGTCCGCGGCGCTCATCGTATGGGCCTACGGTCGTCACGCCGTCCGCTCCCGCTCCCCGGAGGTCGTCCCGTGACCGCACCACCGGCCCGCACCCCGCGCCCCCCGGCCCGCCCCGCCGGTCCCCGACCGGCAGCCGCGCCCCGGTCCGCCGCGCCGCCGCCGCTGGGGGCCTGCGGCTGGCCACCACCCTGGCGGTGCTGGTGCTCACCACCGCCGGCGCCGGGCACGCGATGCTCACCGGGCTGGAGGCCGGGATCGAGCGGGTGGACGTCTTCGGCGGCCTCCCCGACCGGCCCCGGGACGGCGACGGGATGAACATCCTGGTGGTCGGGGTGGACGGCCGGGACCGGATCACCGAGCGGCAGCGCACCCGCTACCGGCTGGGCGGCGCGCCCTGCCACTGCACCGACACCCTCATGCTGGTGCACCTGTCGGCCGACCGGGACCGGGCGAGCGTGGTGAGCCTGCCGCGGGACTCCTACGCCCGCATCCCGGCGCACACCGACCCGGTCACCGGCAGGCACCGCCCGGCCCACCCGCAGAAGATCAACGCGGCGTACGCGGAGGGCGGCCCGCGGCTGACCGTACGCACCGTGGAACAGCTGACCGGCGTGCACATCGACCACTACCTGGAGGTGGATTTCACCAGCTTCATGAAGACCGTCGACCTGGTCGGCGGGGTGCGGATCTGCACCCCGCGCCCGCTGCGGGACAGCCACACCGGGCTGGACCTGCCGGCCGGCTCGCACGACCTCAGCGGTGGCCAGGCGCTCCAGTACGTGCGCTCGCGCCACGTGGACGGCGACTCGGACCTGGGCCGGATGAGCCGCCAGCAGCAGTTCCTGGCGGCACTGCTGCGCCGGGTCACCGACAGCGGGGTGCTGCTCAACCCGGTGAAGCTCAACCGGGTGGCCTCCGGCCTGCTCGACTCCGTCCGGGCCGACCACGGCTTCGGCGGCGACGAGCTGGTGGCGCTGGGCCGGGCGATGCGCGGGCTGGACCCGGCCTCGTCGGAGTTCGTCTCGGTGCCGCTGGACGACCTCGGCCACCAGGTGCCGGGGGTCGGCTCGACGGTGACCTGGGACCGGGCCAAGGCCGAGCGGCTGTTCCGGGCCATCCGCGAGGACCGTCCGCTGGCGGCGCACACCGGGCGGCGGTCGCCCGCGCCGGCGCTGGTGGAGGTGGCGCCCGCGCGCATCCGGGTGCAGGTGCTCAACGGGACCTCGGCCAAGGGGCTGGGCCGCCGGGTGGACCGCGAGCTGCGCGCGGCCGGCTTCGCCACCACCGGGACCCCGGCCAACGCCGCGGTCCGGGACGCCGGGCGCACCGTGATCGAGTACGACCCCGGTTGGGACCGCTCGGCGCGCTCGCTGCGGGCCGCGCTGCCGGGCTCCCGGCTGCGGCCGGTGGCGGGGCGGGGCCCGGTGATGCGGGTCACCGTCGGCGCGGAGCACCGTACGGTGCGGCGGGTCCGGGTGGACTCGCCGCGGGCGCGGGCCGACGGCAGCCGGGGCGCGGTCACCGGCGACCAGGTGGACTGCCCGCGGGAGCGGTGACGGCCGCGGGGTCGTCCCGGTACGCATGTCCGGCGGGGCCTGGCCCGGGTGCGGCGGCGGCGAGGCCCGGGGCGGGAGGGGGCGCGGGGCCGCCCTCAGTCGGTGATGCCCTCCGCGGCCCGCTTGGCGCGCAGCTCCTTGATCGCGCGGCGCCGCGCCAGCCGGTGCGTCCGGCGGATCTGTGCCTCCTGGTAGCGGCGCTTGTCCCGCTCGGTCTCCGGGATCACCGGCGGCACCGGCCGGGGCCGGCCCTCCTCGTCGACCGCGGCGAAGACCAGGTAGGCGCTGCCGACCTGGGTGGCGGGGGTGGACTCGTTCCACCGCTCGGCGAGCACCCGGACCCCGACCTCCATGGAGGAGCGTCCGGTCCAGTTCACCTGGGCGTGCACATGGACCAGGTCGCCCACCCGGACCGGCTCCAGGAAGACCATCTCGTCCATCGACGCGGTCACCGCCGGGCCGCCGGAGTGCCGGCCGGCTACCGCCCCGGCCGCGTCGTCCACCAGTTTCATGATCACGCCGCCGTGCACGGTGCCCAGCAGATTGGTGTCGCTCGCGGTCATGATGTGGCTGAGCGTGGTGCGGGACGCCGAGGTGGGCTTCCCGGGCGGTTGCTCAGGGGCAGGCTGCTCGATCATGCGTCCACTCTATGCGGGGCGAGAAACGCAAACGTACACACATCCGACGCGATTGCATCAGGTCTGCAACAGCACCGGCCCGATCCGGCACCCGCCCTCTACGCGCCCGGGCGCACCGGGCACACTCCTCCCATGAACGAGTGGCCCCAGGGGCGGTCCGACGCCGACGGAGAGAGGTACGGGCGAGGCAGCGGCAGTGCCGAGCCGGAGGGTGCGCGTGCCATGCCGTACGTGCGGCGTGACCCCGCGCGGGCGCGGCAGCGGCCGCCCGCGGAGCCGCCGCTGCCCCCCGGGCTGTCGCCGCACGGCGGCCCGGTGCCCCGGCAGCGCGACGGCGAGCGGCTGGGGCAGGACGGCTACGGCGCGGACGACGGGTACAACACCGGTCAGGTCTACGGCCGGGGTGCCGGACCGGGCGGCCCGGGTGGCCCGCAGGGCCCCGGCGCGCCCGGCGGGGCGCGGCCGGCCCGGCCGCGGCGTCCGGTGAACTGGAAGAAGCGGATCACCATCGGCCTGGTGTCGTTCGTGGCGTTCCTGCTGGTGGTCTCGGTCGCCACCTACTTCTGGGCGGACTCCAAGCTCAACCGCGACGTGGACCTGAGCAAGGTGATCGAGCGGCCGGAGGGCGGCGCGGGCACCAACTACCTGATCGTCGGTTCGGACAGCCGGGAGGGCATGTCCGACGAGGACAAGAAGAAGCTGCACACCGGCACGGTCGAGGGCAAGCGCACCGACTCGATGATGATCCTGCACGTCGGCGAGAACGGGAACACCATGATCTCGCTGCCGCGCGACTCGAACGTGAAGATACCGTCCTTCGTCGGCTCCGAGTCGGGCAAGACGCGCGGCCCGCTGGGCGAGAAGAAGCTGAACGCGGCCTACTCCATCGACGGCCCGCAGCTGCTGGTGCGCACCGTTGAGTACAACACCGGGCTGCGCATCGACCACTACGCGGAGATCGGCTTCGGCGGCTTCGCGGAGATCGTGGACGCGGTCGGCGGGGTCGAGATGGACATCCCCAAGGCGTTCAAGGACAAGAAGTCCGGCGCCGACTTCGAGGCGGGCAAGCAGACCCTCAACGGTGAGGAGGCGCTCGCCTTCGTCCGCACCCGGTACGCCTTCGGCAGCGACCTGGAGCGGACCAAGAACCAGCAGAAGTTCCTGGCGGCGCTGGCGAGCCAGACGGCGACGCCGGGCACCATCCTGAACCCGTTCAAGCTCTACCCGACCCTCGGCGCCGGTCTGGACACCCTCGTGGTGGACAAGGACATGGGCCTGATGGACCTGGCGGAGATGTTCTGGGCGATGAAGGGCATCACCGGCGGCGACGGCAAGTCGATGAACATGCCGATCTCCGGCGAGATCAACGGCAACCTGATCTGGGACGCGCCCAAGGTCAAGCAGCTGGTCGAGCAGCTGAACAACGACGAGAAGGTCACCGTCTCGGACAAGTGACGCATCCGCCGCCGGCCGCCCGGACTCCCCCGGGCGGCCGGCGGCGCGTTGTTCCGGCGGAGGGCGGCACCCGTGGGACGGACCGCCGGGGCCCGTCCGCCCCGCGGCGGGGGCCCGCCAAGGCCGCCCGGACTATGCTCAGGCAGCGCACCGCTGACCGTACCCACCATGGAGTTCCGCATGGCCCTGAAGATCACCGTGATCGGCACCGGCTACCTCGGCGCCACCCACGCCGCCGCCATGGCCGAGCTGGGCTTCGAGGTGCTCGGACTGGACGTGGTGCCCGCGAAGATCGAGATGCTCGCGGCGGCGAAGGTGCCGATGTACGAGCCGGGCCTGGAGGAGCTGCTGCGGCGGCACGTGGCCGGCATCGAGGGCTCCACCGGGCGGCTGCGCTTCACCACCTCCTACGAGGAGGCCGGCGAGTTCGGCGACATCCACTTCATCTGCGTGAACACGCCGCAGAAGCGGGGCGAGTACGCCTGCGACATGAGCTACGTGGACGCCGCCCTGGAGTCGCTGGCGCCGCGGCTGCGCAGCTCGGCGCTGGTGGTCGGCAAGTCCACCGTGCCGGTGGGCAGCGCGGCCCGGCTGGCCGCCCGGCTGGCGGAGCTGGCCCCGGCGGACGTGGAGCCGGAGCTGGCCTGGAACCCGGAGTTCCTGCGCGAGGGCTTCGCCGTGCAGGACACCCTGCACCCGGACCGGATCGTGGTGGGCGTGGCGAGCGAGCGAGCGGAGAAGCTGCTGCGCGAGATCTACGCCCGGCCGGTCTCCGAGGGCTCGCCGTTCGTGGTCACCGACTACCCCACCGCCGAGCTGGTCAAGACCGCCGCGAACTCCTTCCTCGCCACCAAGATCTCCTTCATCAACGCCATGGCCGAGGTCTGCGAGGCGGCCGACGGCGACGTGGCGAAGCTGGCCGAGGCGATCGGGTACGACGAGCGGATCGGCCGGAAGTTCCTGCGGGCCGGGATCGGCTTCGGCGGCGGCTGCCTGCCCAAGGACATCCGGGCCTTCATGGCGCGCGCCGGCGAGCTGGGCGCGGACCAGGCGCTGACCTTCCTGCGCGAGGTGGACTCGATCAACATGCGGCGCCGGGTGCACATGGTGGACCTCGCCCGCGGCGCGGTCGGCGGCAGCTTCCTGGGCAAGCGGGTCGCGGTCCTCGGCGCGACCTTCAAGCCGGACTCCGACGACGTCCGGGACTCCCCCGCGCTCAACGTCGCCGGGCAGATCCACCTCCAGGGCGCCCAGGTGACGGTGTACGACCCCAAGGGCATGGAGAACGCGCGGGCGCTCTTCCCCACCCTGGGCTACGCGCCCAGCGCGCTGGAGGCGGCGGCCGGGGCGCACGCGGTGCTCCACCTGACCGAGTGGCGAGAGTTCCGGGAGCTGGACGCGGCGGCGCTGGGCGAGGTGGTGGCCGACCGGCGGATGCTGGACGGCCGCAACGCGCTGGACCCGGAGCGCTGGCGCGAGGCGGGCTGGGAGTTCCGCGCGATGGGCCGCCCCCGGGCCTGACACCCTCGTCCGTGCCCGTGCCGGTGCCCGGTGCGGGGCGCACCGCTGTCCGGGTGGGGACCCGGCGCGCCCGCCCTCACCGCGTCGCGGAGCCGCCGGGGCGGGGCGGGTGCCGGACGCCGTCGCGCGGGGAGGCCGGCACCCCGATCGCCAGGACCGCGGTGTCGTCGTCCAGGCCCGGGCCGAAGCCGTCCAGCAGGCGGCGGACCGCGGCGACGACCTCCTGGGCGGTGGCCGGCGCCAGGCGTGCGGCGAAGTCCAGCAGCGCCTCGTCGCCGTAGCGCTGCCCGGTGCCGTGGATCCGGGCCTCGGTCAGTCCGTCGGTGTACAGGAGCAGCGAGTCGCCGGGGGCGAGGTGCACGGTGGTCTCGGCCATGTCGGCGTCGGGCACCACGCCGAGGAGCTGTCCGCCCGGGGTCTCCAGGAGGTGCGCGGTGCCGTCGGCGCGCAGCAGCAGGGCCGGCGGGTGGCCGCCGCCGGCCAGGGTGAGCCGGAAGCCGCCGCGGTCGGTGTCGGGGACGAGGGTGCCCATGATGATGGTGAGGAAGTAGGGTTCGCGGTCCTCGTTCTCGGCGGTGAGGACGGCGTTGAGGTGGCGGAGCACGGCGGCGGGGTCGGGGTCGTAGACGGTCCCCGAGCGCAGCGTGTAGCGGGCGAGCGAGGTGACCACCGCCGCCTCGGCGCCTTTGCCGCGCACGTCGCCCAGGAACAGGGCCCAGGCGCCGTCCGCCCGGGGGAAGAGGTCGTAGAAGTCGCCGCCCACCTCGTCCGGCGAGGCGATGCGGTAGAGGGCGGCCACGTCGAGTCCGGGTACCGGTTCCAGCGCCGGCGGCAGCAGGGTGCGCTGCAGGGTGGCGGTCACCCGCGCCAGGCGGCGGCGTTCGCGTTCGGCCTCGTGCCGGGCGCGCAGCAGCTCCTTCTCGTAGCTGCGGCGGTCGCGGGCGTCGAAGACGGTGCTGCGGATCAGCAGCGGCTTCCCGGCCGGGTCGGTCCGGACGACGGAGTTGACCAGGACCGGCAGCCGGCCGCCGCCGGCCGTCCGCAGCTCCAGGGCGATCGCCCGCACCTCCTTCTGCATCCGCAGCAGGGGCGCGAAGTGCGTCTCGTGGTAGAGCCTGCCGCCGACGGTGAGCAGGTCCGCGAACCGCTTCCGGCCCACGACGTCCTCGCGCCGGTGGCCCAGCCAGCCCAGCAGGGTGGCGTTGATCTTGATGATCCGCCCGTCGGGGAGGGTCGAGAGGTAGCCGCACGGCGCGTTCTCGTACAGGTCCTCGGCGCTCTCCTCGGCCAGCGCCTCCAGGGCCGCCGGATCGCCGTACCCGGACGCCGGGTCCGGATCCGGGTCGGGCCGGTGATCGTCGGCCGCGGAGGTCACCGGGTGTCCGCGGCGAAGTCGGCGATCGCGGCGGTGGTGGCCTCCGGGGCGCTCAGCTGGGGGCAGTGCCCGATGGCGTCCAGGGTGATCAGCCGGCTGCCGGGGATGTGCGTGTGCACGAAGGCGCCCACCTCCGGCGGCGCGATGGCGTCCTGCGCGCACTGCACCACCAGGGTCGGCACGGTCACCCGCTCCAGGTCCGAGCGGTTGTCGGAGAGGAAGGTGGTCCGGGCGAAGACGCGGGCCATGGCCGGGTCGGTACGGCAGAAGCTGTTGGTCAGCTCCTCCCCCAGCTCCGGGCGGTCCGGGTTGCCCATGATCACCGGGGCCATCGTGGCGGACCAGCCCAGGTAGTTGCTGTCCAGGGAGTCCAGGAGCTCGTCGATGTCCTCGGCGCTGAACCCGCCCCGGTAGTCCCGGTCGTCGATGTAGCGGGGGGACGGGGTGAGCAGCACCAGCTTCGCGAAGTACTCCGGCCGCCGGGCCGCGGCCAGGACACCGATCATGGCGCTCACGGAGTGCCCCACGAAGGTGAGCGGGCCGAGGCCGAGCGTCCGGCAGATCTCCAGCACGTCGTCGGCGTACCCGTCCAGCGTGGCGTACCGCTCCTCGTCCCACGCCGCCGGATCGGAGGAGCCCGCGCCCACGTGGTCGAAGAGGACCACCCGGAACCGTTCCGCCAGGGCGGGTGTCACCAGGCGCCACAGGTTCTGGTCACAGCCGAACCCGTGGGCCAGCATCACCACCGGGCCGTCCGTCCGGCCCGTGACCACCACGTGATTCCTGCGCAGGACATCCACATATCGTATTTTTTCACCCTTGTCGTCGATGGCATCTCCTGTTCCGACTGCTTCGCTCTGCACTGCTCTGCTCTGTCTCGTACCGGCCGCCACGTCCGCCCTTCGGGACGGGGGCGGCACGGGCACGTCGGTCCCGGCGGTCCGAAGCGTCCCGGACGGGCCGGCGGCCCCGGGGGGAGTTCTGCGGCGGCCCGGGCGACCGGAAACGCCGGGGACGCCGGGCGGGCCGGCCGTCAGGCGCCCCGGCGGGCACGGTTGGCGCGGTAGGCCCGCATCTTGGCGCGGCTGCCGCAGACCGCCATGGTGCACCAGCGGCTGCGCCCGGCCGGGCTGCGGTCGTAGTAGACCCAGCGGCAGTTGTCGGCCAGGCACGCCTTCAGCCTCGGCCAGGTGCCGTCGGCGACGGCGGTGGCGATCCCGGCGGCGATCTCGGCGGTGAGGGCCGCGGCCCCGGTCAGCCCGGCGGCCGGGCGCGGTGACGCGTTCCCGGCGGCGTCGATCGCCAGGACCAGCGGGGCGCCGGCGAGCAGGCGGTCCAGCACGGCGGTGGTTTCCGGCGGCACGTCCGTCCCGGTGTGCGCCAGGCAGACCGCGCGCAGCGCCTCCCGCAGCTCCCGGACGGCGGGGAGGTCCGACGGCCCCGGGCGGAGCCGGGCCAGCCCCTGCGCGGCGAGGAACCCTTCGAGCCCGTCCGCGGTGGCCAGCGCGTCCTGCCCGGACTCCACGTCCAGGGTGTTCACCAGGTCCTGGACCAGGGTGAGGGGGGCGGGGGCGGGGCTCCGGTGGCCGGGTTGCTGCACCTTGGCCAGGCTACCGGAGCCCCCGCCCCGGCGACCGCCGCGGATCCGGCCGCACGTCCGCCGTTGGCCGCGGGCGCCCGGAGGCCCGCGGCCGGTGCGCCCGGCCGGAACGGGGCCCGTGCCCTCCCCCGCGCGCCCCGCGGCCGGTGCGCCCGGGACCGGCCCGGTGCATCGCCGGGACTCATCTCCGCACGGCCGGGTACGCGGGGCCGGGTACGCGCGCCACGAGACACGGAGGGCCCCGGACGCCGCACATGCCCGGTACATTCCCGCATCGCCGGTTGCTGTGTTACCGGCAGGAGGGGATGATGAGGTAACGAGTTACCGGCTGGAATCGGGTACCGGTAACAGCGACGTGGAAGGAATGAAGACATGGCCATCGCCACCCTGGGCGTGACGGTTCTGGACTGCCCGGAGCCCCGGAAGCTCGCCGGGTTCTACGCCGCGGTGCTCGGCGGCACCGTGGAGGGCGAGCGGGAGGACTGGGTCGAGGTGCACGGGCCCGGTGGCCGCGGGCGGGTGCTCGCGTTCCAGCGGGCGGAGGGGTACGTACCGCCCCAGTGGCCGAGCGAGGAGCACTCCCAGCAGCTCCACCTCGACTTCGACGTGGAGCAGGAGCGGCTGGAGGAGGCCGAGCGCGAGGTGCTGGCGCTCGGGGCGAAGCTGGTGCAGGGCGACGAGGGGAAGCGGGACTTCCGGGTCTACCTCGATCCGGCGGGCCACCCGTTCTGTCTCTGCTTCTGACCGACCGCGGCGGGCCCGGGCGGAGCCGTACGCGACGGCCCGCGGGCGGGGCCGCATGCGAGCGGCGGGGCGCCGGTGCCGTGCCCGGCGGGTCCGTCCCCGGCGCAGCCGGCAGGGCCGTACCGGCTCATCCGGCTCATCCGGCACGTCCGTACGCCGGCGGCCCCGGCCGCGGTGGCTCGGGCAGCCGCCGACCGGGGCCGCCGCATGCGGCCGGCCACGGGCGCGAGCGGCAGCCGGTGGCGGCCGGCCGCCACCGCGCCCCGGGCGCGGCGCGGGCGCCTCAGCCGTCGAGCTGGTCGATGGTGGCGATGGACGGCGCGGTGGTGGCCCGCAGGTCGCGCGCCACGGCCTCCGCGTCGCGCAGCACCCGCACCGCGTTCTTCCAGGTGAGCTTGGCCAGGTCGGCCGGGGACCACTTGCGGTCCAGCAGCTCGGCGACGAGCCGGGGGTAGCCGGCGACGTCCGGGAGGTCGGCCGGGGTGAAGGCGGTCCCGTCGTAGTCGCCGCCGACGCCGACGTGGTCGATGCCGGCGACCTCGCGCATGTGGTCGAGGTGGTCGGCGACGGTCGCGGCGGTGGCGAGCGGGCGCGGGTTGGCCTCCTCGAACGCCCGGTGGACGGCCATCGCCTCCGCCGTGGTGTCCAGCGGGTGGAGCCCGTGCGCCTGCATGTTCTCGTCCGCCGCCCGCGTCCAGGCCACCGCCTCGGGGAGGACGAACTTCGGCACGAAGGTGGCCATCGCCACCCCGCCGTTGGCGGGCAGCTGGGCCAGCACGTCGTCCGGGATGTTCCGCGGGTGGTCACAGACGGCGCGCGCCGAGGAGTGCGAGAAGATCACCGGCGCCGCGGAGACCCGCAGCGCGTCCCGCATGGTGCCGTCCGCGACGTGCGACAGGTCCACCAGCATGCCCAGCCGGTTCATCTCCCGGACGACCTCCTCGCCGAAGCGGGTCAGCCCGCCGGCCCGGGGCTCGTCGGTGGCCGAGTCGGCCCAGGGCACGTTGTCGTTGTGGGTCAGGGTCATGTACCGCACGCCCAGCTCGTACAGGGCGCGCAGGGTCGCCAGTGAGCAGTTGATGCTGTGCCCGCCCTCGGCGCCCATCAGCGAGGCGATCCGGCCCTCGGCGCGGGCGGCCTCCATGTCGTCGGCGGTGAAGGCCGGCCGGAGCTGCTCCGGGTGGCGCTCGGTGAGCCGCCGGACCACGTCGATCTGCTCCAGGGTGGCGCTCACCGCGTCGTCGCCGCCCATGTCGGCGCGGACGTAGACCGACCAGAACTGGGCGCCCACCCCTCCGGCCCGCAGCCGGGGCAGGTCGGTGTGGAGCCGCCCGCTCTGGTCGGCGCCCACGTCGAGCCGGTCGAGGTCGTAGCGGACGTGCTCCCTGAGGGCCCACGGGAGGTCGTTGTGGCCGTCGACCACCGGGTGGGCCGAGAGGAGTGCGTGCGCCTGTGCGAGAAGATCGGTCATCGGCCCATCCTCGTACGGGCCCCGGGTGAAGTCACGCGCCCACCGCGGCCCTCCGGCGGCGGGCCGCCGCCCGGGTACCGGAGCCCCGTCCCCGGCACCGCCCCGGACCGTCCCCGCACAGTGCCGTCCCCGGGCCGTCCGCGCACGGCACCGCCCCCGGCGCGGCCGGGCGGGGCCGGCGCCGGGGGCGGTCGGGTCGCGGGACGGGGCTCAGCCGGAGAAGCCGAACCGGCCGGCGCCCTCCACCTTGGAGCGCAGCCGCTTGCCCTTCTCGGTGGCCTGCTCGTTCAGCTCGTCCTGGAAGTGCCGCATCCGCTCCAGCAGGTCGGCGTCGTGCGTGGCGAGGATGCGGGCGGCCAGCAGGCCGGCGTTGCGGGCACCGCCCACCGAGACGGTGGCCACCGGCACCCCGGCGGGCATCTGCACGATCGACAGCAGCGAGTCCATGCCGTCGAGGTACTTCAGCGGGACCGGGACGCCGATCACCGGCAGCGGGGTGACCGAGGCGAGCATGCCGGGCAGGTGGGCGGCGCCGCCCGCGCCCGCGATGATCACCTTCAGCCCGCGGCCGGCCGCGCCCTCGCCGTAGGCGACCATCTCGCGCGGCATCCGGTGCGCCGAGACCACGTCCACCTCGTAGGCGATCTCGAACTCGTCCAGCGCCTTGGCCGCGGCCTCCATGACCGGCCAGTCGGAGTCGGAGCCCATGACGATGCCGACGACGGGCTGCGGGCGGGGCGACGGGTGGGGGCTGCGCGCGTCGGCACTCATTCGGTGATGGTCCCTCTGAGGTAGTCGGCGGCGTGCCGG
Organism: Streptomyces pactum; assembly: GCF_016031615.1. Lineage (GTDB taxonomy): Bacteria > Actinomycetota > Actinomycetes > Streptomycetales > Streptomycetaceae > Streptomyces > Streptomyces pactus. The sequence continues at coordinate 4,660,483 of NZ_JACYXC010000001.1, read as the reverse complement.
GCGCGTTCGCGGACGTCGGCCAGGTCGTCGCCGTAGGTGTTGACATGGCCGACCTTACGGCCCGGCTTCACGTCCTTGCCATACATGTGGATCTTCAATTGCGGATCGCGGGCCATGCAGTGCAGGTACGCCTGGTACATGTCCGGGTAGTCGCCGCCGAGCACGTTGCACATCACCGTCCACCTCGCCCGCGGCCGCGGGTCGCCCAGCGGCAGGTCCAGCACCGCCCGGACGTGGTTGGCGAACTGGGAGGTCACGGCCCCGTCCTGGGTCCAGTGGCCGGAGTTGTGCGGGCGCATCGCCAGCTCGTTGACGAGGACGCGGCCGTCGCGGGTCTCGAACAGCTCCACCGCCAGGTGGCCGATCACCCCCAGCTCCTGGGCGATCCGCAGCGCCATCTGCTGCGCCCGGGCGGACAGCTCCTCGGGGAGGTCCGGCGCCGGGGCGATGACGGTGTCGCACACCCCGCCGGTCTGGATGGACTCCACCACCGGGTAGGCGACCGCCTGGCCGTGCGGGGAGCGGACCACGTTGGCGGCGAGCTCGCGGGCGAAGTCCACCTTCTCCTCGGCGAGCACCGGCACCCCGGCGCGGAACGGCGCGGCGGCCTCCTCGACCGAGTGCACCACCCACACGCCCTTGCCGTCGTAGCCGCCGCGGACGGTCTTGAGTACCACCGGGAAGCCGTCGCCGGGCTCCGCCGCGCCGCCCGGGACGCCCTCGGCCGCGAAGGCGGCCACGTCCGCCGGGTCGCGCACGATGCGGTGGCGCGGGCAGGGCACCCCGATCTCGGAGAGCTTCGCCCGCATCACGCCCTTGTCCTGGGCGTGCACCAGCGCGTCGGGGCCGGGACGCACCGCGATGCCGTCGGCCTCCAGGGCACGCAGGTGCTCGGTGGGCACGTGCTCGTGATCGAAGGTGATCACGTCACAGCCTTGTGCGAACGCACGAAGGGTGTCCAGGTCGCGGTAATCGCCGATGACGACGTCGTTCACCACCTGGGCCGCGGAATCCTGCGGGGTGTCGCTGAGCAGCTTGAACCTGATGCCGAGCGGGATGCCTGCCTCGTGGGTCATACGGGCGAGCTGGCCACCGCCGACCATGCCGACTACCGGGAAAGTCACCCCACCAGAGTAAACGCCCGGCGAACCGGCACCGGGCCCGCCCTTGGAGGATCCTCCAGCACGGTGGGCGGGGCGGGGGGCCGGGGAGCCACCCCCCGCTCCGGCGTCGCCAGGGCACCGGGCGGGGCGGCTGGTTAGCATGGTCCGAGTTGTCACCAGCGATGGACGGGGCTGAGCGTCACCATGAGTGAACGGCGCACACTGCGCGCACAGGTGGAGCAGCTCGTCCGCGAGGTGGCCAAGTTCGGCGCGGTCGGCGGCATGGGCGTCCTGGTCAACCTGGGCGTGTTCAACCTGCTGCGGCACACCACCGAGCTGCCGATGGTGCGGGCCGGCATCGTGGCCACGGCCGTCGCCATCGTCTTCAACTACCTGGGGTTCCGCTACTTCACCTACCGCGACCGGGCCAAGAGCGGCCGGACCCGGGAGATGTCGCTGTTCCTGCTGTTCAGCGGCGTGGGCCTGGTGATCGAGAACGGGCTGCTGTTCACCACGACGTACGGGTTCGGGTGGGACAGCCAGCTCCAGAGCAACGTGTTCAAGTTCGTCGGCATCGGCATCGCCACCCTGTTCCGCTTCTGGTCCTACCGGTCCTGGGTGTTCCGGGCGCTGCCGGTCCCGGAGGAGGGCCCCGCCGGGGGCGGCACCGCCGGGCGCGAGCCCGCCGCCCCGCTGCTGGCCACCGGGCCGCGGCCGGCCCACCGCCCGGCCGCGGCCGGGGCGGCCGACGAGCAGTAGCGCCCGGCCGGCGGCGCCCCTCGGGGGCCCGCCGGCTTCCGCGCCCGCGTCCGGACGTAACCCGCCGGGCCGCACGCGGGCCGTACCTCGGGCCTCGGGCCGGGTGCGGGACACGGGCGGCGGCGGGTCCCTGGTTCGAACCGCGTCAGCGGGGCGGCGGACACCCGGCTCACCCCAGCCGGCCGGCGGCGGACGCCCGGTTCCCCGCGTCGGCCCCGCGGCGGGGCGACGCGGGCCCCCTGGTTCACCCCGCGTTCACCCCGCGTCGGCGGGCGGCGGGTCCCCGGCCCGGCTGAGGAACAGCGCGAAGACCGGCGGGTGCGGCTGGAGCAGCTCCAGGCGTCCGCCGTCGGCCTCCGCCAGGTCCCGGGCGACGGCCAGGCCCAGGCCGGTGGAGTTGCGGCCGCTGACGGTGCGCTCGAAGACCCGGGAACCCAGGTCGGCCGGGACCCCCGGCCCCTCGTCGGTGACCTCCACCACCGCCTGGTTGCCGGTGACCCGGGTGCGGATGGCGACCGTGCCGTCGCCGTGCATCAGCGAGTTCTCGATGAGGGTGGCCAGCACCTGGGCGACCGCGCCCGGGGTGCCGACGGCCCGCAGCCCCGGTGCGCCGGAGCGGACGATGGCCCGGCCCTCGCTGCGGGAGGCCGGCCGCCACTCCTCGATCTGCTGCTTGACCACCTCGTCGAGGTCGAAGCTGACGGCGGAGCCGGTCCGGGGGTCGCGGGAGTTGGTCAGCAGCCGCTGCACCACGTCGGTGAGCCGCTCGACCTGCGTGAGCGCGACCGTGGCCTCCTCCTTCACGGTGTCCAGGTCGTCGGTGAGGGTGATCTCCTCCAGCCGCATGGAGAGCGCGGTCAGCGGGGTGCGCAGCTGGTGGGAGGCGTCCGCGGCCAGCCGCCGCTCGGCGGTGAGCATCCGGGCGATCCGCTCCGCGCTGGCGTCCAGCACATCGGCGACCCGGTCCAGCTCGGGCACCCCGTAGCGGCGGTGGCGCGGCCGCGGGTCCCCCGATCCCAGCCGCTCGGCGGTCTCGGCGAGGTCGGTGAGCGGCGCGGAGAGCCGGCGGGCCTGGCGCACCGCGAGGAGCACCGCGGCCAGCACCGCGAGCAGGGCGACCGCGAGGATGATCAGCAGGGTGCGGCCGACCTCCCGGGTCACCGTGGAGCGGGACGCCTGGACGGTGACCGTCTCCCCCTGTTCACCGGCCCGGGTGGCGGAGATCACGCTGCCCGAGGGCCGCTCGCCGATCTCCACCCGTTTGTCGCCGGGCATGTCGATCCGCGCGTAGCGGCCCTCCTCCACCTGGTCGCGGAGCACGCCGGAGGTGATGCCCTCGCCGCCGATCAGCCGGCCGTCCACGATGCTGACCAGCCGGACGGCGTCGGACTCCACGCTCTCCTGGGCGCTGTTCTCGATGGTGCGGGTCTCGACGATCACCAGGGAGACCCCGAAGACGGCGATGACGACGAGCACCACGGCGAGCGTGGAATTGATCAGACGACGGCGCATGGCACCACCGTCTCAGGCCGGGTCAGTTTTTCTCGAACCGGAAGCCGACGCCGCGGACGGTGGCGATGTAGCGGGGGTTGGCCGCGTCGTCGCCGAGCTTCTTGCGCAGCCAGGAGATGTGCATGTCGAGCGTCTTGGTGGAGGACCACCAGGTGGTGTCCCACACCTCGCGCATCAGCTGGTCGCGGGTGACCACCCGCCCGGCGTCCCGCACCAGCACCCGCAGCAGGTCGAACTCCTTCGCGGTGAGCTGCAGCTCCTCGTCGCCCATCCAGGCGCGGTGCGACTCCACGTCGATCCGCACCCCGTGGGTGGTCGGCTGCTGCTGGGGGTCGACCGCGCCGCGCCGCAGCAGGGCCCGTACCCGGGCGAGCAGCTCGGCGAGCCGGAACGGCTTGGTGACGTAGTCGTCGGCCCCGGCGTCGAGCCCGACCACGGTGTCCACCTCGTCGGCGCGGGCGGTGAGCACCAGGACGGGGAAGCCGTGGCCCTCGTTGCGGAGCCGGCGGCAGACCTCCAGCCCGTCCATGCCGGGCAGCCCCAGATCGAGCACGAGCAGGTCCACACCGCCCTGCAGGCCGGTGTCGAGCGCACCGGGCCCGTCCTCCCGCACCTCGACCTCGTACCCCTCGCGGCGCAGGGCGCGGGCGAGCGGCTCCGAAATGGACGCGTCATCCTCGGCGAGCAGTACTCGGGTCATGGAGTGATGGTAGTCCGGCCGGGTATACGCCCGGAGGGCGCACTCCGCCAGTCACGTAACGTGAACAGTTGCAGGGAACACCCGTGACGTATCTCTCATGGGGCCCAATTCGGCTGATGGCGTGGCTTATCGTGACGGCACGTCTGTAGTAGCACTACCCGGGGACCTTTGGCTCGCACGACGCGCCGGAGGTCTTCTTTGTGCCAGGAGCCGTGCTGATTCCACCCCCGGGTGGATGCAGAGCGACCGATCGAAGGAATCACCCATGGCGTCCAGCCTGACGAAGGACGGCGCGGGCCGGGGCAACCCCCAGGCCGCGACCAAGACCTTCTTCGGCCACCCCCGCGGACTGGCCACTCTCTTCATGACCGAGATGTGGGAGCGCTTCAGCTTCTACGGCATGAGGGCCCTGCTCGTTCTGTACCTGATCTCCGGCGGCCCCGACGCCGGCGAGAACAGCCAGGGCGGCGGCCTGGGAATGAGCGAGACCAACGCGGTCGCGATCTACTCGGTCTACCTCGCCATGGTCTACCTGCTCGCCATGCCCGGCGGCTGGTTCGGTGACCGGGTCTGGGGTCCGCGCAAGACCGTCGCCGTGGCGGCGGGCATCATCATGACCGGTCACCTGGCGCTGGCCCTGCCCGGCGAGGCGATGTTCTTCGTCGGCCTGGCGCTGGTGGCGCTCGGTTCCGGCCTGCTGAAGGCCAACATCTCCACGATGGTCGGCCACCTCTACGACGGGCCGGACGACCCGCGCCGCGACGGTGGCTTCACGGTCTTCTACATGGGCATCAACATCGGTGCCTTCGCCGCCCCGCTGGTCATCGGCACCGTCGGTGAGCAGGTCAACTGGCACCTGGGCTTCGCCCTGGCCGCCGCGGGCATGGCGCTGGGCCTGATCCAGTTCCTGGTCGGCACCCGCCACCTGTCCCCGCGCTCCAGCCAGGTCCCCACGCCGCTGACCGTCGAGGAGCGCAACTCCTGGCTGCGCAAGGGCCTGCTCTGGCTGGCCGTCGCCGTCGTCTTCTACACCGTGGTGGGCGTCTCCGGGCACTTCACCCTCAACTGGGCGCTGGTCCCGATCACCATCGCGGGTCTGCTGATCCCGACCGGTGTGCTGGTCCGCATCAAGCGGGACAAGGACCTGTCGGCCGCCGAGCAGAAGCGGATGACCGGGTACATCTGGTTCTTCGTGGCCGCCGCCATGTTCTGGATGATCTACGACCAGGGCGGCTCGACGATGTCGGCGTTCGCCGACTCCAAGACCGCGGACAGCGTCTTCGGCATCCACTTCCCGGCGTCCTGGTTCCAGTCGGTCAACCCGCTGTGGGTGATGGCCCTGGCCCCGGTCTTCGCCTGGATCTGGCTGGCGCTGGCGCGGCGCAACCGTGAGCCCAACACCACGGTGAAGTTCGCCATGGCCCTGTTCCTCATCGGCGCCTCGTTCTTCATCTTCGTGATCCCGATGGGCATGGCCGAGAACGGCGACAAGGTCAGCCCGATGTGGCTGGTCTCCATCTACATGATCCAGACCATCGGTGAGCTGTGCCTCTCCCCGGTCGGCCTGTCGGTGACCACCAAGATGGCGCCGGCGAAGTACGCCAGCCAGATGATGGGCGTGTGGTTCCTCGCCGTCACCGCGGGTGACTGCACCACCGGTCTGCTCTCCATCGCGGGCGTGGACCTCAGCGGGCAGGGCATCCTCGCCCTGGAGGCCTCGCTGGCGGTGCTGGCCGGCTTCGCGGTGTGGATGTACCGCAAGAAGATGGTGGAGATCCTGGGCGACGCCCACTGAGGTGGCGGCGGTCCCCGGCGGCGGCCGCCGCACGGGACGGGACCGCCGTCGCCACGACCGGAGGGCCCGGCGCGGAACACCGCGCCGGGCCCTCCGGCGTTCCCGCCTCCCCGGGGGGGGCCGTGCCGGGTGCCCGGTGCCGGGTGCCGGGGCTCGCGGGTGGCCGGGGCCGGCCTCGGGAGTCCGGGCCGCCTCGGGGTCTGGGTCGGTGTCGGGGGCCGGGCCGCCGGGAGGACCCCGGACCGTGCCGGGCCGGGGGCGCGGGGGCCTGGCACCGCGCCTCCGGGGCCGGGAGGCGCCCGGGAGGCCCAGATACCGGCGGGGGCGGGTCCGGGGACCGGCGAGGGCCCGGCAGGGCATCGGGACGGGTCAACGGCGTACGGGGCGGCGGCCGGTGCCCGGGGCCCCGCCCGCGTGATGGTGCGTGGTCGCGGAGGCGCGGGCGTGAGGTCCGGAGCAGTGCACAGCGTGTCGGGCGCGCCCGAGTGGCGCGGCCAGGTGGGTACGGGCGTCGCCCCGGGGCGCACGCCGCGAACCGGGCGCCCGGGCGCGCACGGGCTCGGGGAGGGACGTACGCCGAAGAAACGCGTCGCGCGAGCGGTGACGGACGGGACGGGAGCCGGGCGCCGGGCACGAGGCGGGCCGCCGGCCGGGCGGGGCCCGCCGGACAGGGGCGCCGGGTGCGAACGGTCCCGGGCAGGGACGTGCACCAGGAACGCACGCCAGCGCGGGACGGGCGCCGGCACGGGACACGCGTCAGCGGACGCGCGCCCCCGCCGGCGGGCGCGCGACGGGTGTCAGGCGGGTGCGGCCAGCTCGGCCCAGACCGTCTTGCCGGTGCCGTCGGCACTGCGGAGCACGCCCCAGTCCAGACAGAGGCGCTGCACGATGAACATGCCGTGGCCGCCGGGGCGGCCGGCGCGGTGCGGGGTGCGGGGGGCCGGGGTGCCCGCGCCGAGGTCGGAGACCTCCAGGCGGAGCACCTTGCCCTGGTAGCTGACCCGCAGCTCCTCCGGTCCGCCGGCGTGCAGGCAGGCGTTGGTGACCAGTTCGGACACGACGAGCAGCACGTCCTCGGCGGCGGCGCGCTGATCCGCGGTGGCGGCCGGCAACCAGCCCCACTCGCGCAACGCCTCCCGTGTGAAGTCACGGGCGCTGGGGACCACGGCCCCGGCCCCGGCGAGCCGGAGTCGGCGGGACTGGCCGGCCGAGGGCGCGGACGGCCCAACGGCGGCGCCGTCCGAGTCCGGGCCGAGGTCGCCCGGTGGGTACGGCCGCGTGGTGCTCATCAGCGCTTCACCTCACCGATTCACCGATTCAGGGATCAGAAATGTCGGACATGACTCTTTTGTTCCGGTCCATGTAAACCGGTCCAGGTGTCTCCTGCCCGCCCGGGGCCCGGCGACACCCGCTACTTGGGGCCGCGCCCCGCGTCCGGAGCAACCGGTGACATACGTCACGGCCCTTCGTCGAGTGCGGCGTCGAGGGAGTCGTGGACGGTGAAGACCGCTTCCGCCCCGGTGATCTCGAAGACCCGGGCGACGACCGGACGCATACCGGCGAGATGGACCCCGCCCCCCTCGGCCTCCGCCTTCAGGCGGGCGCCCAGCAGGACGTTGAGTCCGGTGGAGTCGCAGAAGTCGAGCTTGGAGCAGTCCACCACCAGACGGACCCGCCCCTCCTCGACACTCTTCTCCAGCGGCTCCCGCAACACCTCCGCGGTGTGGTGGTCCAACTCACCCACCGGGGTCACGACCGCGCTCGCCCCATGGTGCCGAACGTCGACCTGGAGTCGGCCTCTGCTCGTGCTGCCGACCATCCCACGGTCCATGTGCGCACCTCTTCTGGCGTCTCGTGGTTGTCGATTGCGCGCATCGAACACTACGCCTTCGCCACCGTCTCCGGTAGCCGAACAATTCCTATACTTCGCCAAATACGGACATCTTGGACTTGCCATTGGCGGGTGAATCCCTGTAGGCGTAGTGAACACACACCCGACCCAGTCGGCTTTGGAGGCGCCGCTCACCGCAGGAAGACTTATGGCTTCGGCTGCCATATGCCGAGAACTTTGGAGGAGACACCATGTCACCCCAGCTCGACGAATCGCGCTCCTACACCCTGGAGGACTTCGCCTCGTCGATCCCCTCGCACGAGGAACCCACCCTGCCCGGACAGGCCGGACCGCTGGACGACCTGCCCGAGATCCCGCCGTACGACGAGGTGGGCGCGGTGGATGCGAGGGCACTGTCGAAAACGCTCTTCGAGCGCCTGGAGGCGCTGGAGGAGGGGACGCACGAGTACGCGTACGTCCGTAACACCCTGGTCGAACTGAATCTCGCACTGGTGAAATTCGCCGCCTCCCGGTTCCGCTCCCGCAGCGAACCGATGGAGGACATCATTCAGGTGGGCACCATCGGTCTGATCAAGGCCATCGACCGCTTCGAGCTCAGCCGTGGCGTGGAATTCCCCACCTTCGCGATGCCGACCATCATCGGCGAGATCAAGCGGTTCTTCCGGGACACCAGTTGGTCGGTGCGGGTACCGCGCCGACTGCAGGAGCTGCGACTCGACCTGGCCAAGGCCGGGGACGAGCTGGCCCAGCAGCTGGACCGCGCGCCGACCGTCGGCGAACTGGCCGAGCGGCTCGGACTGTCGCACGAAGAGGTCGTCGAGGGCATGGCCGCGAGCAACGCGTACACCGCGAGCTCGCTGGACGCCCAGCCGGAGGAGGACGACGGCGAGGGGGCCCTGGCGCACCGCATCGGCTACGAGGACCACAGCCTCGAAGGCATCGAGTACGTCGAGTCGCTCAAGCCGCTGATCGCCAAGCTCTCGTCCCGTGACCGCAAGATCCTGTCCCTGCGGTTCGTGGCGAACATGACGCAGTCCGAGATCGGTGAGGAGCTGGGCATCTCCCAGATGCACGTCTCCCGGCTGCTCTCCCGGACGCTGGTACGGCTCCGCAAGGGGCTGCTGGTCGAGGAGTGAACGCTCCGTCCCGCCCCCCGCGAGGGCCCGCCCGGTTCGTTCCGGCGCGGGCCCTCGGTGCGTACCGGGGCTGCCGGGGGCCTCAGGTCCGGGGCGCGCGTACGGGTTCGTCAGAAGTTCGTGCCGGGGCGGGCCGGGGCTCGCCCCCCGGAGCGCGTACGGGGCACGTCCCGGGGCGCGCGCGGCCCGGCCGGCGCGCGGCCCGGGCGGCGCGGGCCCTGGGGTCAGCCGGTGCCGTGGCCGAGCACCCCGTCCTTCCACACCGCCGCGACCAGCGGGACGCCCGGCCGGTAGGCGAGGTGGACGTGTGAGGGGGCGTCGAGGAGCGTCAGGTCGGCGCGGGCGCCGGGGGCGACCCGGCCGACGTCGGTGCGGCGCAGCGCGGCGGCGCCGCCGGCGGTGGCCGCCCACACCGCCTCGTCCGGGGTCATCCCCATCTCGCGGACCGCGAGCGCCACGCAGAACGGCATCGAACTGGTGTAGGACGACCCCGGGTTGCAGTCCGGCGAGAGGGCGACCGTGACCCCGGCGTCCAGCAGCCGGCGGGCGTCCGGGTACGGGGAGCGGGTGGAGAACTCCGCGCCCGGCAGCAGGGTGGCGACGGTCGTCCCGTTCGCCAGCGCGTCCACGTCCTCGTCGGTGAGGTGGGTGCAGTGGTCGGCCGACGCGGCGCCCAGCTCCACCGCCAGTCGCACCCCCGGCCCGTACGAGAGCTGGTTGGCGTGGACCCGGGGCACCAGGCCGCGGGCGGCTCCGGCGGTCAGAATGGTCCGGGCCTGGTCGCCGTCGAACGCGCCCTGCTCGCAGAAGACGTCGATCCACCGGGCGCGCGGCGCGCAGGCGTCCAGCATCGGACCGGTGACCAGGGCCACGTAGTCCTCCGGGCGGTCGGCGAACTCCGGCGCGACGATGTGCGCGCCCAGATAGGTGACCTCGTCGGTGTGCGCGGCGGCGATGTCCAGGGAGCGCGCCTCGTCGTCGACGGTGAGCCCGTAGCCCGACTTGATCTCGATGGTGGTGGTGCCCTGGCGGAACGCCTCCCGGACGTGGCGGCCGACGGTGTCCGAGAGCACGTTGCGGGACGCGGTGCGGGTGGCGGCGACGGTGGTGCGGATGCCGCCCGCGGAGTAGGCGCGGCCGGACATCCGGGCGTTGAACTCCTCGGTGCGGTCGCCCGCGAACACCAGGTGGGAGTGGGAGTCCACGAAGCCGGGGAGCAGCGCCCGGCCCTGGGCGTCCACCCGGTTGTCGGCGGCGGGCGCCCGGTCCGACGGGCCCACCCAGGCGATGTGTCCGCCCTCGATGACGACCGCCGCGTCCCGGACCAGGCCCAGCGGGCCCGCGCCGAGCGAGGGGTCGTTGGTGACCAGGGTGCCGATGCCGGTGACGGCGGTGGTGGTCCGGGGCCGGGGCCGGTGGGCGCGGGCCGGCGCGCCGAGCGGGGGTGTGGTCGTGCGGGCGGGGCTGGGGGTCATCGCGGGGTGCTCTCCTTCCCGGGCCGCCGGGGCGCCGGGTTGCTCGGGTCGGGTTGCTCGGGTCGGGGTCGCGGTACGGGCGGCGGTGGGGTGCCGGGTGCGGGCGGGCCGGGCGGCGGGCGGTGGGCAGAGGCCCGTCCGGCCCCGTCCGGCGGGACAGGGCGGTCCGGCGCGGGCGGGGCCGTACGGCGGGGGTACGGCCGTCCGGGAGGGCACGGCCGTACCCACCCGGCTCAGTCGTGCAGCGCCGCGATGGACGCGGACAGCTCCCGCGCCACGTCAAGCACCAGCAGGTGGTGCCCGTCGCGCACCACCTGGCGGCCGGCGACCACGGTGTGCCGGACGTCCGCGGCGGTCGCCGCGAACACCGCGGTCTCCACCGCCAGCCGGGGCGGCGGGCCCGCGGTGCGCACCGAGTCCAGCGCGACGGTGGTCAGGTCGGCGGGCGCGCCGGCGGCTATCCGTCCGGCGCCGTCCCAGCCGAGTGCCGCGTGTCCGCCGGCGGTGGCGGCGGTCAGCAGCCGGGCCGCCGTCCAGTGGCCGCGGGTACGGGCGTTCAGCCGCTCGTTCAGCTCCATGGCGCGGGCCTCTTCGAGGAGGTCGATCACGGCGTGGCTGTCGCTGCCCAGGCTCAGCGGGCTGCCGGCGGCCGCCACCCGGGGGGCCGGTCCGATGCCGTCGGCCAGGTCGCGTTCGGTGGTGGGGCACATGCACACCCCGGTGCCGCTGCCGCCGAGCAGCGCGATGTCCTCGTCGGTGAGGTGGGTGGCGTGCACGGCGGTGGTCCGGGGGCCGAGCACGCCGTGGTCGGCGAGGAGCCGGGTGGGGGTGCGGCCGTGCGCCGCGCGGCAGGCGTCGTTCTCGGCGGTCTGCTCGGACAGGTGGACGTGGAGCGGCGCGGCGCGGTCGGCCGCCCAGCGGGCCACGGTGGCGAGCTGGGGGGCGGGGACGGCGCGCACCGAGTGGACGGCGGCGCCGATCCGGGCGTGCGGGCGGCCGGTGAGCGCGGCGGCCCGTTCCGCCCAGGCGTCGGCGGTGCCGTCGCTGAAGCGCAGCTGCGGCCGGGTGGGCGGCTCGCCGAACCCGGCGGAGAGGTAGGCGGTGTCCAGCAGGGTGATCCGGATGCCGGCCTCGGCGGCGGCCTCGATCAGCGCCTCCCCCATGGCGTTGGGGTCGGCGTAGCGGGTGCCGCCGGGCGCGTGGTGGACGTAGTGGAACTCGCCGACGCAGGTGATGCCGGCCAGTGCCATCTCCGCGTAGACGGCGCGGGCGAGGGTGAAGTAGCTGTCCGGCGTGAGCCGGGACGCCACCTGGTACATCACGTCGCGCCAGGTCCAGAAGGTGCCGGAGCCGGCCTGCACGGTGCCGCGCAGCGCGCGGTGGAAGGCGTGCGAGTGGGCGTTGGCCAGGCCCGGGACGGTCAGGCCGCGCAGCGGGACGGCGCCGGGCGGCGGGGTGGCCACCCCGCCGGTCACGGCGGCGATCCGGCCGTCCGCGCCGGTCTCCACCAGCACGCCGGACTCGACCCGGCCGGCCGGCTCCCCGTCGGCCGGGCCGGCGGGCAGCCAGGCGTGTTCGGCCCAGTAGGTCTGCGCGGTCAGCTGCACGCCAGGCCCTCCAGTACGTCGGCGAGCGCGGTCACCCCGGCGAGGCAGTCGTCCTCGGCCGCCGTCTCGGCGGGCGAGTGCGAGACGCCGGTGGGGTTCCGTACGAAGAGCATCGCGGTGGGCACGGACCCGGAGAGGATACCGGCGTCGTGCCCGGCGCCGGTGGGCAGCACGGGCGCGTCGCCGAGCAGCGCGGCGAGCCGGTCGCGCAGCGCGTGCCCGAACTCCACCACCGGGGTGAAGGACTCGCGGACCACGTCCACCGCGACCCCGTCGCGCTCGCCGCGGCGCCGCGCCGACCGTTCGATCTCCGCGACCACCGCGTCCAGGGTCTCCTGGTCGGCGGCGCGGGAGTCCAGCCAGCCGCGGACCAGGGAGGGGATGGCGTTGACGCCGTTGGGCTCGACCGCGACCTTGCCGAAGGTGGCGAGCGCGCCGGCCAGCCGGGCCTTCTTCCGGGCGGCGAGCACGGTCTCGGCGTAGGTGAGCATCGGGTCGCGCCGGTCCTCCAGCCGGGTGGTGCCGGCGTGGTTGGCCTCGCCGCGGAAGTCGAAGCGCCAGCGGCCGTGCGGCCAGATGGCGGAGGCGATGCCGACCCGGTGGCCGGACAGGTCCAGGGCGCGGCCCTGTTCCACGTGCAGCTCGACGAACGCGCCGATCCGGGCGAGCCGTTCGGGGTCCGGGCCGATCGCGCCGGGGTCGTACCCGGCGCGCTCCATGGCCTGCGGCAGCGTCACCCCGTCGGCGTCCTTCAGCCGGTGGGCGGCCTCGGGGGTCAGTTGTCCGGCGGCCAGCCGGGAGCCGACGCAGGCGAGGCCGAAGCGGGCGCCCTCCTCGTCGCCGAAGTTGACCACGGCGAGCGGGCGGGCGGGCCGGGCGCCGCGGGCCCGCAGCTCGTCCAGGGCGGCGAAGGAGGACACCACGCCCAGCGGCCCGTCGAACGCGCCGCCGTCCGGCACCGAGTCCAGGTGGGAGCCGGTGACCACCGCGTCCCCGGCGGCCGGGTCGCCCAGCCAGGCCCACTGGTTGCCGTTGCGGTCCACCTCGTAGCCGAGGCCGCGGGCGCGCGCCTGGTCGCGGAACCAGTCCCGGCACTCGGCGTCGGCGGCGGTCCAGGCGTAGCGGCGGTAGCCGCCGGTGCCGGCGTGCCGGCCGACCGGCAGCAGCTCCCGCCACATCGCGTGGAAGGAGGCCCCGGCGGAACCGGCCGTGCCGGGCGCTCCGGGCGGGACGGCCACCACCACCATTCCCAAGGAGCTGTACGAGGCGGCGTCCATGGACGGGGCGGCGGGCCCGGCCGGCTGGTCGCTGCTCACCGGCTGCCGCCCTCCCGCCGGTCGTCCTGCCGGTCGTCCCGGCCCCGGTCGTCCTCCCGCATGGGGACGCGCACGCCGCGTTCGGCGGCGACCTCCTCGGCCCGCTCGTACCCGGCGTCCACGTGCCGGATGACGCCCATGCCGGGGTCGTTGGTGAGCACCCGGCGGATCTTCTCGCCGGCCAGCGGGGTGCCGTCGGCGACGGAGACCTGACCGGCGTGGATGGACCGGCCCATGCCGACGCCGCCGCCGTGGTGGAGGGAGACCCAGGAGGCCCCGGAGGCGACGTTGACCATGGCGTTCAGCAGCGGCCAGTCGGCGATGGCGTCGGAGCCGTCGAGCATCGCCTCGGTCTCCCGGTACGGCGAGGCGACCGAGCCGCAGTCCAGGTGGTCGCGGCCGATGGCCAGCGGGGCCTGGAGGGTGCCGTCGGCGACCATGTCGTTGAAGCGCTCGCCGGCCTTCTCCCGCTCGCCGTAGCCGAGCCAGCAGATCCGGGCGGGCAGGCCCTGGAAGTGGACCCGCTCGCCGGCCAGCTTGATCCACCGGGCCAGCGACTCGTTCTCCGGGAACAGGTCGAGGATGGCCTTGTCGGTGGCGGCGATGTCCTTGGGGTCGCCGGAGAGCGCGGCCCAGCGGAACGGGCCCTTGCCCTCGCAGAACAGCGGGCGGATGTAGGCGGGCACGAAGCCGGGGAAGTCGAAGGCCCGCTCGTAGCCGGCGAGCTTCGCCTCGCCGCGGATGGAGTTGCCGTAGTCGAAGACCTCGGCGCCGGCGTCCTGGAAGCCGACCATCGCCTCCACGTGACGGGCCATGGACTCGCGGGCGCGCCGGGTGAAGTCGGCCGGCTTCTCCGCGGCGTACCCGGCCATCTCCTCGAACGGGATGCCCACCGGCAGGTAGCTCAGCGGGTCGTGGGCGGAGGTCTGGTCGGTGACGATGTCGATCGGCGCGCCGGCCTCCAGCAGCTGCGGGACCAGCTCGGCGGCGTTGCCGAGCACGCCGATGGAGAGCGGGGCGCGCCGGTCGCGGGCGTCGGTGGCCAGCTGGAGGGCGTGCTGCAGGCTGTCGGCGCGCACGTCGAGGTAGCGGTGCTCGATCCGGCGCTCGATGGCGCGCGGGTCGCAGTCGACGCAGATCGCGACGCCGCCGTTCATGGTGACCGCGAGCGGCTGGGCACCGCCCATGCCGCCGAGTCCGGCGGTGAGGGTGATGGTCCCGGCGAGGGTGCCGCCGAACCGTTTCGCCGCTACGGCGGCGAAGGTCTCGTAGGTGCCCTGGAGGATGCCCTGGGTGCCGATGTAGATCCACGAGCCGGCGGTCATCTGCCCGTACATGGTCAGGCCGAGCTGCTCCAGGCGGCGGAACTCCTCCCAGGTGGCCCAGTCGCCCACCAGGTTGGAGTTGGCGATCAGCACCCGCGGCGCCCACTCATGGGTCTGCATCACGCCGACCGGGCGGCCGGACTGGACCAGCATCGTCTCGTCCTGCTTCAGCGTGCGCAGGGTGCGGACCATGGCGTCGAAGGAGCGCCAGTCGCGGGCCGCCTTGCCGGTGCCGCCGTAGACGACGAGCTGGTCGGGGTGTTCGGCGACCTCGGGGTCGAGGTTGTTCTGGAGCATCCGCAGCGCGGCTTCCTGCTGCCAGCCCCGGGCACTGAGTTCGGTACCTCGCGGGGCCCGCACGGGTCGCGGTCCTGACATGGGACGTGCCTCCCTCTCCTCGGCCTGGCGTGTCGCCCCGGCGCGTCGAGCGGCACACCGGCGGCCGGCGCACCTGGATCAAGATATTCACATCTTGTCCGCAGTGAATACCTCTAGTCAACAGCGTCGCGGGGGACGCGCCGGGGAGCCACCCGGTGGTTCGCTGGTGCCATGACCACCGATCCGCGCCGGCACCCCCGCACCCCCTCCGCCGCCGCCCCGGCGGATCCGTGCCCGGTTCCGGGGACGGGCCGCCGGCCGGGTCCGTGCCCGGCGGGTCCGTGGCCGGCGGGTCCGTACCGGGCTCCGGGGACGGCTCGGTGCCCGGCGCCGGGGAGGGGCCGGGCGGCGCCGCCGGGCTCGTCGCGCGCCGGGACCTCGCGGTACGCGCCGCCGTGGCCCAGGGGCTGATCGGCCCGGACCGGCCGGTCATCGGGCTGCTGGACGTGGCCGGCATCCGGGCCGCCGCCCGGGCGCTGCACGCCGCCTTCGATCGGGTCACCGCGCCGGGCACCCCGGTGCTGCACACCTTCGCGGTGAAGGCCGCGGCACTGGTGCCGGTGGTGCGGCTGTTCGCCGAGGAGGCGCTGGGCTGCGAGGTGGCCAGCCCCGGAGAGCTGGCCGTGGCCCGGGCGGCCGGGGTGGGCCCGGAGCACACGGTGCTGGACTCGCCGGCCAAGACGCCCGCCGAACTGCGGGAGGCGCTCGCCCTGGGGATCGCGGTGAACGCCGACAACCTCGGCGAGCTGGCCCGGCTGGACGCGCTGGTGGCCGCCGGCGGCACCGCGTCCCCGCTGGGGCTGCGGGTCAACCCGCAGGTCGGCGGCGGCACCATCGAGGCGCTCAGCACCGCCACCGCGACCTCGAAGTTCGGGGTGGCGCTGCGGGACGCGGGGGCCCGCGACCGGGTGGTGCGCGCCTTCCTCGACCGGCCGTGGCTGACCCGGCTGCACACCCACACCGGCTCGCAGGGTGTGCCGCTGGAGCTGATGGTCCAGGGCGTACGGGCGGCCTACGAGCTGGCCGAGGAGATCAACCGGGCGGCCGGCCGGCGCCAGGTGGACACCCTGGACATCGGTGGCGGACTCCCCGTCAACTTCGCCTCCGACGCGACCGGCCCGACCTTCGCCGACTACGCGGACGCGCTGCGGTCGGCGGTGCCCGGCCTCTTCGACGGGCGGTACGGCCTGGTCACCGAGTTCGGACGGTCACTGATCGCCAAGTACGGCACCGTGCTCGCCCGGGTGGAGTACGCCAAGGAGGCCGGCGGGCGGCCCATCGCGGTCACCCACGCCGGGGCGCAACTGGCGGTCCGTACCGTCTACGCGCCCGGCTCCTGGCCGCTGCGGGTCGCCGCCTACGGACCGGACGGGCGCCCCAAGCCGGAGTCCCCGCTGGTCGAGCAGGACGTGGCCGGACCGTGCTGCTTCGCGGGCGACCTGCTCGCGGTGGCCCGGCCGCTGCCGCCGCTGGCGCCCGGCGACCTGACCGCGCTGCTGGACACCGGCGCGTACTACTTCTCGCACCACTTCGCGTACAACAGCCTGCCCCGGCCGGGGGTGTACGGGTTCGTGACCGGTGGCGCCGGCGGGGACGGCGGGAACGGGACCCAGAGCGGCGGGGGCGGTGGGGCTGGCGGGGACGGTGGGGTCCGGTTCGCGACGGTTCGCAGCCCGCAGACCGTGGCGGAGATCGTCGCGGAGAGCGGCGGCGCCCACCCGGACGCGCTGTCCGGGCTCGGGTGAGGGGCGCTCCGGGCGTGGCGCGGGGGCGCCGGCCGACCCGGGTGAGGCGGAGCGGACCCAGGGTGAGGCGGGCGGCCGGGCCCGGCCGCGCGTCCGGCCGGCGCGGTGGAGGCGCTGCCGGGGCCGGCGCGGGGCCCCACAGGCCGGGCCGGGAAGCCGGCGCGGGACCCACCGTTCGGGCCGGGCCGGGGCGTCAGTCCAGGAACAGCCCCCGGGCTGCGGCCCGGGTGTCGAACTCCTCCAGCCGCGCCTGGGCGTCCGGCAGCGCGTCACACATCGCCTCCAGCAGCACCCGGCCCAGCAGCATCGGGGCGCAGGCGGTGTCGAAGGCCAGACCGGTGCCGACCGCGGCGGGCAGCAGCAGGTCGCTGTGGCGGGCGACCGGCGCGAACGCGCTGTCCGCCACGGTGACCACGGTCAGCCCCGCGCCCCGGGCGTACTCCAGCGCCTCGGCCACCTCGCGCGGGTGGCGGGGCAGCGCGAAACAGAGCAGCGCGGTGGCCCCGGCCCGGACGGCCGCGTCGATCCGGTCGGCGAGCATGGTGCCGCCCTCGTCGAGCAGCCGGACGTCGGGGTGGACCTTGCGCGCGAAGTAGGCGAAGCCGCGGGCCTGGGCGGAGGCGGCGCGCAGCCCGAGCACGGGCAGCGGCCGGGAGCCGGCGAGCAGCCCGCCGGCGCGGATCACCGGCCCGGTGTCGGCGAGCTGCGCGGCGAGCTGACGCAGGTTCTCGATCTCCTCCTGCACCGCCTGCTGGTACTCGTTGTGCGCGCCGCCCGACGGGGCCGGGGCGGGGGTGAGGTCCCGCAGGTGCTTGCGGAGCGCCGGGTATCCGTCGAAGCCGAGGGCCACCGCGAACCGGGTGACCGACGGCTGGCTGACCCCGGCCAGCTCGGCGAGTTCGACGCTGGACAGGAACGGGGCGTCCGCGGCCCGGCGGACCATGCAGTGCGCGATGCGCCGCTGGGTCGGGGTGAGCCGGTGCCCCTCGAACAGTCGCAGCAGCCGGGCCGGCCCGGCGTCGGGCCCAGACCCGGCGGGAACCGCGTGGCCGATCGCCCCGGCGGTGGCCGCGAGGGGCGGGCGATCCGGCGGGCGGCCCGGCGGGGGCGGTGGGTCCGTGGGCCGGTCCGGCGGGCGCCAGGGGGACAGGGGTTGACCCGTCGGGGGATGCCGGCGGATCCGCGGCCGGCCCGGCGGGGGCCGGCGATCCCGGTGCGCCGGGGGGCGGGCGTGCCGGTGGCCCGCGCGCCCGGACCGCCGCTCCGCGCGGCGCGCCGGGCGGTGCCGTTCCGGTCGCCGTGGCCTCCTGCGGTACCCGCACCCATGGCGTACGCCCTCCGCCCGATTCACACACCCAGGGACTGCATAACCATATGCGAGCCCCACCGGCCCCCGCGCGGCCCGGGCGACCGGGGCCGGGGCGGCCCGGGCGATCGGGTGGCCCGGTCGGGTGGTCCGGGCGATCGGGTGGCCTGGGCGGGCGTGCCGTTGTCACGCACGGGCCGGACCCGGTGGCCGGCCCGCGTACGGACCGGGTGACCGTGCCGGGCCGGGTGGCGGCCCGCCCGGAACGTCACCCGCCCCGGCGGGCCGGCGCCCCGACGGTGCTGCGGGCGGCGCCCGCAGGTACGGTGCCGGACCGCCGCCCGTCGCCCGTGGACCGTCGGTTGTCATCCGCCGGTCGTCGTCCGCCGGTGGTCCGGCAGAACGGCACCGGCGCGGGCCGCGCGGGCGCACCTCCCGCCCTACACGGACCGGACGCGGGCGGACGCACCCCACACCCCGACGAGCCAGGGCCCGGACGAGCCGGACGAGCCGACCCGGGCGCACGGGGGGCCGAGGCGGTCCCGAACCTCGGGCCCCGGCCCCGGCCCTGGTCCTGGCTCCGGCCCCGGCGCGACTCCCGGAACCGGCCACCGAGCCCAACCCCCGAATCCCGGAACCGGCCACCGAGCCCGGCTCCCATGCCCAGGCCCCCGGGAGCCCGGGCCGGCCCCGGGACGGCGGACGGCCCGGGCTCCCGGCCCCGGGCCGCGCGCTCAGGCCGGCGGCAGCAGCTTCTTCTGCGGCTTGCCCATCGCGTTGCGCGGCAGCGCCTCCAGGAACCGCACCTTCCGCGGGCGCTTGTGCACCGACAGCTGCCCGGCCACGAAGTCGATCAGGTCCTGTTCCCCGACCCCGTCGGCCACCACATAGGCGACGATCTCCTGGCCCAGGTCCTCGTGCGGCGCCCCGACGACCGCGGCCTCGCGCACCGCCGGGTGGTCCAGCAGCGCGTTCTCCACCTCCCCGGCACCGATCCGGTAGCCGCCCGACTTGATCATGTCGGTGGAGGCCCGGCCGACGATCCGGTGGCTGCCGTCCGGCTCGATGGCCGCGATGTCGCCGGTGCGGAACCAGCCGTCGGCGGCGTACGAGGCGGCGGTGGCGTCCGGGCGGTTGAGGTAGCCGTCGAAGAGGGTCGGGCCGGACACCTCCAGCTCCCCGATGTCGGCACCGTCCTCGGCCACCACCCGCGTCCTGATCCCGGGCAGCGGAGTGCCCACGTATCCCGGGCGCCGGTCGCCGTCGGCCCGCGCGGCGACGGTGATCAGGGTCTCCGTCATGCCGTACCGCTCCACCGGGCGGCGGCCGGTGAGCCGTTCCAGCCCGCGGAAGACGGGCGCGGGCAGCGGCGCGCTGCCGGACACCAGCAGCCGGGCACCGCTCAGCGCGCGGGCCGCGCTCTCGTCCCGTACCACCCGGCCCCACACGGTCGGCACCCCGAAGTAGAGGCTGCCGCCGGCCGCCGCGTATGCCTCCGGGGTGGGGCGCCCGGTGTGCACCAGCCGGCTGCCGGTGCGCAGCGCGCCGAGGACGCCGAGCACCAGACCGTGCACGTGGAACAGCGGCAGGCCGTGCACCAGGGTGTCCTCGGCCGTCCAGGCCCAGGCGTCGGCCAGCCCGTCGAGGTCGGCGGCGACCGCCCGGCGGGAGATCAGCGCGCCCTTGGGGGCCCCGGTGGTGCCGGAGGTGTACAGGATGAACGCCGTCGCGTCCGGCTCCGGCTCGGGCTCCGACCAGGCGGCCCGTTCCGTGAGGTCCACCGGCACCGGCTCGGCCTGCCCTCCGTCCCCGTCCTCGCCGCCCAGGAGCAGCGCGGCGCCCGAGTCCCGCAGGATGTGGTCGCGTTCGGCCGGTCCGGAGTCCGGAGGCAGCGGCACCACCGGCACTCCGGCCAGCAGTCCGCCGACCACCGCGGCGACCGTCTCCAGGGTGGGGGTGGCCCGCACCGCCGCCACCGGCGCGCCCGCGATCCGGGCGGCCACCGCGCCGGCGGCACCGAGCAGGTCCTCCCGGGAACAGGCGCGGCCGGCCACGGTCAGCGCGTCGGGTCGGTCACCGCCCGGCTCGGTGAGCGAGGACAGCAGGGGTGCGGCCATGGACAGCTCCTTCGGCGAACTCGGCGTACTCGGCAACTCTGCGGACTCTGCGAACCTACGGCGGACCTTCGGCGGCCCGCGTCCGGTCCCGGCGGCCCCGCGGCACCCGTCCGGCGGCGGTACGGCCGCCGTCGGGCGCCGGGGACGCCGGCGGGCGGTACGGGACACCCGGCGGTCACTCGGGGTGGCCCCGCCGCACTTCGGGGGGCTAGCCCTACTTACAACCGCACTCCGTGACCGTACCGTCGATCGTATGGACGCCCGTGACCCCGAACTGAGACGAGACCTCGACGTGACCCTCCAGACCCGCAAGGAGCTGGGCGAGGCGTACGAGGACGAACTGGTCGATTCCTTCCTGGAGAAGGTCGAGCAGCGCTTCAACGACACCGCCGACCGGCAGGTGCGCCGGCACCTGGCCGAACAGCAGATGGCCGCGGCCCGCGGCGGCGCCCGCCCGTCCCCCCTGGGCGGCCCGCAGTCCGCGGCGAGCGAGGGTTTCGGGGTGGGCGAGCGGTTCGGTTTCGTGGCGGTCTCGCTGGTGCTGGCCATCCCGCTGTCGGCGATCGCCGTGGTCAACGAGGGCCTGCCGGGGCTGTTGATCGCCTGGGGAGGCATCTTCGGGGTCAACGCGGTGCACGCGCTGACCGGCGCCTCCTGGCTGCGCCGCGGCAGGCGGCAGGACGGTGAACCCGGTCGCCGGTCCGAGGACTGACCGCCCGGCCGGCCCCGAGCGGACGGCCGTTTCGCCGCGTCCGCCCCGGGCCGGCCGCCGATGGCTGACGGCCCGCCGGCCGGGGTCCGCCATGGTCCGGATCCCGCCGGCCGGGGTCCGCGGTCGTGGGCCCGCCGGCCGCCGGATGACGACCCGTCGCACGTGCCCCGCCGCGGAGTCCCGCGGCCGGTGTGCCGGCGTGTTCGGCGTCATGTGCATCCGGTGTACCCGGTGTCCGCAGCGTGAGACACCCGGGGCCGGACCGGGGCCCCGGTCGGCAACCATCGTCGGCCGAGCATCTCGTGACGGCACGTCAGTCGCACACACCTCGCCGGACCGGGCGAGGGGCAGCACAGAGGAGAGAGGGCGCGGGGACCGCCGCACCCCGGTGTGAGCACCGAGGGCGGGACGACGGCGGTCCCCGCGCGGGACGCGGGCCGGGTCAGGGCCGGTCTGCCGCGTCTCGGGCGACCAAGGAGGTCCGGGAGCCGCTCCGGAGGTCCGTGTCGCCGCATCTGGGTGTCGGTGTCGTCCTGCCGACGCCCTCCAATGTGCCGCATCCGTGTTAACCGCGTGCTGCGAGCGCGTGACGCCTACGTACCGTTGACGCCGGTCCCCGCAGACGCCCCTTTTCCTGACGGTCACCTGACGCCGGGCCCGGTCCGCACGGCCTGACACCGGGCCCGTCCGGCCGTGCGGACCGGGGTGCCGGGACCGGGTGCGTGCCGTTGCGGAGGGCCGGGCGCGGCCCGTTGCCCGCGGGACGCCGTACCCGCCGGGCCGACGGGCCTTCGGCCCGGCAGCACCCGGAACCGGCGGAACCCCGGGCCGACAGCACCCGAGAGCCGACAGGCCGACGGCACCCGGAGCCGGCGGAGTCCGGGCCGGCGGTCCCGGGGCCGGGCGGCTCAGCGGCGGGTCACCGCGGGGCCTTCGCCAGGTAGGCGAGGAGGTCCTGACGGCTCACCACGCCCTGCGGCTTCCCCTCCACCAGCACGATCGCGGCGTCGGCGTCGCCGAGCGCCGCCATCAGGTCCTCGACCGGCTCGCCCGAGCCGACCTGCGGCAGCGGCGGGCTCATGTGCTTCTCCAGCGGGTCGGTGAGCGAGGCGCGCTGGGTGAACAGCGCGTCCAGCAGCTCCCGCTCCACGACCGAGCCGACGACCTCGGCGGCCATCACGTCCGGGTGTCCGGCGCCCGGCTTGACGATCGGCATCTGGGACACGCCGTACTCGCGGAGCACCTCGATCGCCTGGCCGACGGTCTCGTCGGGGTGCATGTGGACCAGCGAGGGCAGGCCGCCCTCCTTGCCCTGGAGCACGTCACCGACGCGGACCGACGGGCCCGCCTCGTCGAGGAAGCCGTAGTCGGCCATCCAGTCGTCGTTGAAGATCTTCGACAGGTAGCCGCGGCCGCTGTCCGGCAGCAGCACCACCACGGTGTCGTCCGGGCCGAGGCCCTCGGCGACCCGGAGCGCGGCGACCACGGCCATGCCGCAGGAGCCGCCCACCAGCAGGCCCTCCTCCTTGGCCAGCCGCCGGGTCATCTGGAAGGCGTCCTTGTCGGAGACCGCGACGATCTCGTCGGCCACCGTCTGGTCGTAGGCGGTGGGCCAGAAGTCCTCGCCGACGCCCTCGATCAGGTACGGGCGGCCGGAGCCGCCGGAGTACACCGAGCCCTCCGGGTCGGCGCCGATGACCTTCACCTTGCCGTCGCTGACGTCCTTCAGGTAACGGCCGGTGCCGCTGATGGTGCCGCCGGTGCCCACCCCCGCGACGAAGTGGGTGATCTTCCCCTCGGTCTGCTCCCACAGCTCCGGGCCGGTGGTCTCGTAGTGCGAGCGCGGGTTGTTCGGGTTGCTGTACTGGTCCGGCTTCCAGGCCCCGGGGGTCTCCCGCACCAGGCGGTCGGAGACGTTGTAGTACGAGTCGGGGTGCTCGGGGTCGACCGCGGTCGGGCAGACCACGACCTCGGCACCGTAGGCGCGCAGCACGTTGATCTTGTCCGTGGACACCTTGTCCGGGCAGACGAAGATGCACTTGTAGCCCTTGCGCTGGGCGACGATGGCCAGCCCCACGCCGGTGTTGCCGGAGGTCGGCTCGACGATGGTGCCGCCCGGCTTCAGTTCGCCGGAGCGCTCGGCCGCCTCGATCATCCGCACGGCGATGCGGTCCTTCACCGAGCCGCCGGGGTTGAAGTACTCGACCTTGGCGAGCACCGTCGCCCGGATTCCCTCGGTGACGTTGTTGAGCTTCACCAGCGGGGTGTTGCCGACCAGCTCGATCATCGATTCGTAGTAGTGCACGCCCTACTCCAGGTTGTGCGGGGCGCCTGCCCGGGTACGGGCGGCCCTCCGCGTTCAAGGGGCGGGCCGTGGCGGCCCGTACTGCCAGCCTAATCCGCGCCCGCCCCCCACCTGGCGCGTTGCGAGGACTGCCACACGGGGCAACAAGACAGTGACGGGGTGTGCGAGCCGGGGTGGTGCGGCCATGTCGATGTCCAGGGCGAGAGTGGCCCGGCGGATCGCCACCGCCGCGGCCTACGGCGGCGGCGGGATCGGGCTGCTCGGCGGGATGGCCGTCGGGCTGCTGCTGACCGAGGTGTCGGTGGCCAGGCGGGTGATCGGCGGTACCGAGGACGCGCCGCCGTCCGCCGACGGCCGATACGGCTTCGCCTTCGCACGGCGCGACGGCCGCACCCCGCTGCGCCTGGCCTTCCTCGGCGACTCCACGGCCGCCGGGCAGGGCGTGCACCGGCCCAGCCAGACGCCGGGCGCGCTGCTCGCCTCCGGGCTGGCGGCGGTCGCCGAGCGTCCGGTGGACCTGCGGAACGTGGCCCGCACGGGCGCCCGCTCCGAGGACCTGGAACGGCAGGTGGGACTGCTGCTGGCGGACCCGGACGCGGCGCCCGACGTCTGCGTGATCATGATCGGCGCCAACGACGTGACCCACCGGGTGCCCCCGGCGCAGTCGGTCCGGCTGCTCGCCGCGGCGGTGCGCCGGCTGCGCGCGGCCGGCTGCCGGGTGGTGGTCGGCACCTGCCCGGACCTGGGCACCATCGAACCGGTCTACCAGCCGTTGCGCTGGGTCGCCCGCCGGCTGAGCCGGCAGCTCGCCGCCGCCCAGACCATCGCGGTGGTCGAGGAGGGCGGGCGGACGGTGTCGCTGGGCGACCTCCTCGGCCCGGAGTTCGCGGCCCGTCCCCGGGAGCTGTTCGGGCCGGACTCCTACCACCCGTCGGCGGAGGGGTACGCGACCGCGGCGATGGCGGTGCTGCCGACGCTCTGCGCCTCGCTCGGGCTCTGGCCGCAGGACGAGACCCCGGAGCCCGCCCGGCGGGAGGGCTACCTGCCGGTGGCGCGCGCCGCGGCGGAGGCGGCGGCCGAGGCCGGTACGGAGGTCCGGGCGGCCCGCGGCCCCTGGGCGCTGCTGCTGCGCCGGCGGCGCCGGCGGCTGCCCGCGGCCGCGGAGGTGGTCGCCGAGGCGGCCGGCGCGACGCCCCCGCCCGGCACCCGGGACCGGGACCGCGCCGGGGTACCGGGCGGTGCCTGGGGTGCACCGGGCTCCGGGGCCCCGTCCGGCACCGGGCGGCGGCCGGACGGCTCCGGAGGCCCGGACGGCTCCGGGCCCCCGGGTGGGTCGGAGGGCCCGGGTGGGCCAGGGAGGACGGATGGCTCTGGGGGCCCGCCCGGCGCTTCCTCGTCCGAGTCGTCGCCCCGGTGACCCCGGCCCGTGGCGTACGGGCCGAAGACCCGGGCCCAGGAGGGTTGCGGAGACCCGGACCGCGGCGGTTGAGGAACCCCGGGCCGGGGTGGTTGAACGGTCCCGGGCCGGGGCGGTTGACGGGGCCGGCCGTGGGTACCCGGCCCGCCGCACCCCCGTCACACGGGCCCGGTCCACGGCGGACCGCCGGAGGCCAGGCCCCCACCGGGAGGGCGGGGCGGCACCGGCGTCACCGGTACCGCGCCGCGGCCCGGCGCCGTCCCCACGCCACCACCCCTGAGCGCTCGCTTAGAAAAGAGGCCCGCATCACAGCCGGTAGACCGTGACCGCCGGGATACGTCCGGGTAACTTCCCCTTCAGTCCAGCCTTCTTCCCGTATGGAGCCGTGATGCCCGAAGCCGTGATCGTCTCTGCCGCCCGCTCCCCCATCGGTCGCGCCTTCAAGGGCTCGCTCAAGGACCTGCGGCCGGACGACCTGACCGCGGAGATCATCCAGGCGGCCCTGGCCAAGGTGCCCGAGCTGGACCCGCGCGAGATCGACGACCTGATGCTGGGCTGCGGCCTGCCCGGTGGCGAGCAGGGCCACAACCTGGGCCGGATCGTCGCCGTGCAGATGGGCATGGACCACCTGCCGGGCTGCACCATCACCCGCTACTGCTCCTCCTCGCTGCAGACCTCCCGGATGGCGATGCACGCCATCAAGGCCGGTGAGGGCGACGTCTTCATCTCGGCCGGCGTGGAGATGGTCTCGCGCGGGGTGAAGGGCACCTCGGACGGGCTGCCGGACACCCACAACCCGCTGTTCGCCGAGGCCGAGGCGCGCACCGCCGAGCGGGCCGGGCAGGAGGGCACGGACTGGCACGACCCGCGCGAGGACGGCCTGATCCCGGACGCGTACATCGCGATGGGCCAGACCGCAGAGAACCTGGCCCGGCTCAAGGGCATCACCCGCCGGGAGATGGACGAGTTCGGCGTGCGGTCCCAGAACCTCGCCGAGGAGGCCATCAAGAAGGGCTTCTGGGAGCGCGAGATCACCCCGGTCACCACGCCGGACGGCACGGTGGTCAGCAAGGACGACGGTCCGCGCGCCGGCACCACGCTGGAGGGCGTCCAGGGCCTGAAGCCCGCCTTCCGCCCGGACGGGCTGGTGACGGCCGGCAACTGCTGCCCGCTCAACGACGGTGCCGCCGCCCTGGTGATCATGTCCGACACCAAGGCGCGCGAGCTCGGGGTGACGCCGCTGGCCCGGATCGTCTCCACCGGCGTCTCCGCCCTCTCCCCCGAGATCATGGGCTACGGGCCGGTCGAGGCGTCCCGGCAGGCGCTGGCGCGGGCCGGGCTGACCATCGACGACATCGACCTGGTCGAGATCAACGAGGCGTTCGCCGCGCAGGTCATCCCCTCGTACCGGGACCTGGGCGTGGACCTCGACAAGCTCAACGTCAACGGCGGCGCGATCGCGGTGGGCCACCCGTTCGGCATGACCGGCGCCCGGATCACCGGCACCCTGATCAACTCGCTCCAGTTCCACGACAAGCAGTTCGGCCTGGAGACGATGTGCGTGGGCGGCGGCCAGGGCATGGCGATGGTCATCGAGCGGCTGAGCTGAGCCGAAGTGGAGGGTGGGGGCGGCCCACAGCACCGCCCACACCCCACCGCGCCCGGCCGCACCCGCCCGCAACGGAAGCGAAACTCACCGCGACCGATCAACACGCGCGGCTGAGCTGAGCCGAAGTGGAGGGTGGGGCCCGGCGGGTGGGCGGGCCTCCCGGTGGGCCGGTGGCCGAGGCCGGGCCGCCGGGCCGCTGGGCCGCCGGTTCCGGCAAAGCACCCAGTTGTGACCGAATCTCCCCCAGGATGTGACCTACGTCCTGGGGGTTCGGTGTCTGTGCAGGTCAGCGGGGGCGTCCCAGGCGCTCAGGGACGAAATGCCCGCCCCTTTGGTGACGTTATGCACTGACAAGACTCTGCGGGTCAGGTCAAGCTGGGGTAGGAATTCGGGGGATCAACCGCAACCGGGAGTACGTCAGTGAGCGTCATGACCCTTGCCCTCCTGCTGGCCGCGGCTACCGCCACGGCCATGGGCGTCGCCGCCCTGCACACCGCTCGCGGCCTCCGCCGGCAGATCTCCGGCCTCCGTACCGAGCTGGCCGCCATCGCCGACCTGCGGCAGGAGCAGGCGGCGGTACCGGCCGCGCGCACCACCCCCGCCGCCGAGATACGGGCGGCGGTGGCCGACGCGCTCGCCGAAGAGCGGGAGCGGGAGCTGGCCGAGGCCCGCGCGTTCTGGGCCGCGCAGGAGACGCGCGACGTGACCGGCGCCACCGCGGGCGGGGACGCCCACTCGCTGCTCGGCGGTCTCTCCGGTCTGGGCGAGAACCCGCTCGACGCCCTGCTGGACGACCGTGCCGACTTCCAGCTCTACGTGCCCCGGCAGGCCGACTTCGCCGGTCTGGAGCCGTCCCTGTTCGACGCCGAGGGGCCGTTGTCCGGTCCCGACGCGGCCGGCCGGGACCCGTTCGCCCCGGACCCCGGAGCGGAGTTGCACGACCCTGCCGCCGAGGCGCCCGGCGCCGCACGGTTCGGCGGTGTCACCGGTGAGACGCCGGGCGGCCACGAGGCGGAGTCCGGCGAACCGGCCGAGTCCCCGGAGCTGGCCGCGGCCCGGCGGCGCCACCCCTCGCACCCCGACTTCTCCCCGTCGCCCGTGGTCAGCGATCACGAGCGGACCACCCGCCGGCTCGCCGAACTGTCCGAGGCCGGGGTGCCGCTGGCCGATGTCCGGCCCGGCCCGCTCGGCACCCTCGACGTGTACGTCTTCGCCGACGGCACCACGATCTGCATGACGCCCGGCCACCCGGAGACCGCGGACCGGCTCGCCGCCGCCCTGCACGAGGGCCGGGCGCCCGTCCTGCTGGGCAGTTCCGGTGTCTCCGGTGCCTACGCGCTGACCTTCGGCTGTGGCGAGGAGAGCGTCTACGTGCTGGCCGACCGGGTCATCGCCTCGCTGTAGTCCGCGGCCGGCGGCGCCCCGGCGACACGGACCGCCCCGGCGCGACGGGCACCGCCCCCGCGAAGGTGCCCCGGCCCGGCGTCACCGGCGGCCGCCCCGGGGTCATGGGCCGCCCGGCCGCGACGTCTCAGCGGAGGGGCGGTTCGGCACTCCGGGCCGCCGCCGACACCAGGGCGACCGCGTCCGCCACCTCCGCCTCGGCCCCCGGCACGCGCCGCAGGGCCTCGGCCAGGTCGTGCCCGGCCACGGCCACCTGATCGCCGACCCCGAACACACCGATGTCGGGCATGGTGCGGGGTTCACCGCCGGGTTCCTCGATGTGCTGGGCGCGGCGGGCCAACTCGCGGGCGAGCGCGAGCCCTTCCGCCGCCGCGCCACGGGTCAGCGTGGACTGGGGCAGGGCGCGCAACCGGTCGGCGAAGCGGTCCACGGCGGTCAGCAACGGGGTCACATCGGTCACGGGAGGAGCCTAAGCGGTGTCCTCGGGCCGCCGGCCCCCCGCCGGGCACGTGGCCGACAGCAGGCGGGGGGCGGCGGCCGGGGGACCGTACGACGAGAGGGCCCGCGGCGTGTCCGCCGCGGGCCCTCATGTGTGTTTCGCCGGCTCACGCCGGACCGGTCACAGCTCCCTGAGGATCGCGATCAGTCGCAGCAGCTCCAGGTAGATCCACACCAGCGAGAGCGTGAGGCCGAAGGCGGCCATCCACGACTCCTCGCGCGGGGCGCCGTACCGGATGCCGTCCTCGACCTGCTTGAAGTCCATGGCGAGGAAGGCCGCACCGAGCAGGACACCGATGATGCCGAAGACCACGCCCAGGCCGCCGCTGCGGAAGCCGAGGCCGTCACCGCCGCCGATGGCCGCGAACAGCAGGTTCACCGCCATCAGCAGCACGAAGCCGATGGAGGCGGCGAGCACAAAGCGCATGAAGCGGGCGTCCACCCGGACCAGCCGGGTCTTGTACGCCACCAGCACACCGACGAAGACCGCCATGGTGCCCAGCACGGCCTGCATCGGGATGCCCGACCAGCGCTCGTTGAAGTACTGGCTGATGACGCCGAGGAAGAGGCCCTCGAACGCGGCGTACCCGATGATGAGCGCCGGGACGGCCTTGCTCTTGAACGACTGGACCAGGCCGAGCACCATCGCCACCAGCGCGGCGCCGATGCCCACGCCGATCGGCAGCTGGGCCGCCCACGCGACCGCGGCGGCGACGATCACCGTGCCGAGCGTCATCCCGGTGCGCATGACGACGTCGTCCATCGTCATGCGACCGGTCTGCAGCGGACCGGCCGGCGGTGCGCCGTACATCTGCTGCAGCTGGTCGGGGCTCAGGTTGTGCTGGTCACCGAGCGCGTACGGGTTGGTGGGCGTCTGCGGCTGGGCGTACGGATTGCCCGCCTGCGGCTGCGCGTAGGGGTTGCCCTGGACCGCGGCGGGGCCCCCGGCCTGCGGCGCAGCGCCGAAGCCCGCATTGCCCCCTTCGCGACCGTACCCACGGCGCGAGAAGACCGGGTTGCTGCTCCTCATCTCACTCCTCCATGGCCGCCCTGCGCGACCTTGACTCAAGAGTAATGGGTAAGCAAAGGAAGCACCCTAGTACTCAGGCAGGATCTTAGGAGGATCTTTGCCCCGGGACGCGGGGATATTCCTGCCCTTCCCGGCCCCGGGGCGGGGTCCGCGGGCGCCCTGGGGCGGCACGGCGAGGGTGCCGGACGCGCCGCGCCCGGCCGGCGGCACGCCGCTCCGCACCCCCACCGCCACCCCCGCGGGCGCCGCCCGATCCGGTGACCGGCGCCCGCGTCCGGTGGCCCTTGCGACCCTCGCCCCGCCCCCGGACAGGGGCGGCCCCGGGACGGCGCACGGCAGGACCGGTCCGCGCGAGGAGACAGGCCCGGCCAGAGGCCAGACCCGACAGGAGGACAGGCCCGGGAAGGGGGACCCACCAGGAGAACGGCACGGGAGGACGACCCGGCGGGCGAACGGAGCCCGGAGGACGACCCGGCAGGAGCACGGAACCCGGCGGACGACTCGACGGAAGAAGGGGACCGGGAGGAAGGCCGGCGCCCTGAGGATCCGGAGCCGGAGGAGGGGGTCCCGGGCGGGGCCGCGGGGACGGTCGGCGACCGGTCCCGTACACAGCGTGCGGCCCGGTGGCCGCGCGTGCCCGGAGCCGGACTCGAACCGGCACGGCCCGAAGGCCAGCGAGGTTTAAGCTCGCCGTGTCTGCATTCCACCATCCGGGCTTGGCTCTCAGGTCACGCGCGCACGACCCGCACCAAGGAGAGCAGAGACGAGCCTATCCGGGGAGCCCACCCCGAACAGCGGAACGAGAAACCGAGGTTGTCTTATTTTATTGGCAACTGAGGGAGCATCAGTAACCGGGCGCGGCCCCTGGCACATGCCAGGGGCCGTATGAAGCTGGTCACCGGATGCGGTCCGATAGTGACAGTGAATGACGGAATTTCGATGCCCGGCCCGGCGGCCTCCGGCGCCGCCGAGGCACCCGCACGCGGCGGAACCGTTCCGTCCGTGCCCGCGGACACCCCGGGCCGGGCGCGGGCCAGGGCGCGGGCCCGGCAGGGCGCCCCGGCGCCGCACGGCTGCGCGGCCCCTCCCCACGCCCCGGCGGCCCCTCGGTCCCCTGGCGTCCCGCCCGCCCCGACAGCCGGAACCACCGGCTCCGCCCGTGCGTCCGGGCGGCTCCTCCTACCCAAGGATGAGGATCCGGCCACCGGTATCCGTCCCTGGTCGCTCCCGGAACGGGCACACGGGCTGATCCGCGGCCCGTGCGGAGCGGGGACGATGGAGTCACCTCGAACAGATCTGACGTCCGTCCGACAGGTTTCCGATCCGACAGGAGCGCTCCCCGTGACCACCACCCCTTCCGGCGTCCAGGCGGCCCCCCGCTACACCGCGGCGGCCGCGCACGCCACGGACCTCACCAAGGTCTACGGCCAGGGCGAGACCCAGGTGGTCGCCCTGGACGCCGTCTCGGTCTCGTTCCAGCAGGGCGAGTTCACCGCGATCATGGGACCGTCGGGCTCCGGCAAGTCCACGCTGATGCACTGCATGGCCGGGCTGGACACCATCTCCAGCGGTTCCGCGCGGATCGGGGACGTGGAGCTGACCACCCTCAAGGACAAGAAGCTCACCCAGCTCCGCCGCGACAAGATCGGCTTCATCTTCCAGGCGTTCAACCTGCTGCCGACACTGACCGCGCTGGAGAACATCACCCTCCCGATGGACATCGCGGGCCGCAAGGCGGACCAGGCCTGGCTCGACCAGGTGGTGGCGACCGTGGGTCTGTCCGGGCGCCTCAAGCACCGCCCCAACCAGCTCTCCGGCGGTCAGCAGCAGCGGGTCGCGGTGGCCCGTGCGCTGGCCGGCAAGCCCGAGATCATCTTCGCCGACGAGCCCACCGGCAACCTCGACTCGCGCTCCGGCGCCGAGGTGCTCGGGTTCCTGCGGAACTCGGTGCGCGAGCTGGGCCAGACCGTCGTGATGGTCACCCACGACCCGGTCGCCGCCTCCTACGCGGACCGCGTGGTCTTCCTCGCCGACGGCCGCATCGTCGACGAGCTGCGGGAACCGACCGCCGACACCGTGCTCGACCGCATGAAGCGCTTCGACGCCAAGGGCCGGGTCAGCTGACCCGCGGCCGGCTTACCGCCGGCCTCCCGCCCACCCGGGCCCGTCCCCGACCAGGACGTGCCCCGGCACCGCCCGCCGCGCCGACCGGCCGGCCACCGGCCCCGCCGAACGCTTCGCCGCCGCCCGTACCGGCCCTCTGACCAGGACTGACCACACCCATGTTCCGTACCGCCTTGCGCAACGTCCTCGCGCACAAGGCCAGGCTGCTGATGACCGTGCTCGCCGTCTTCCTCGGCGTGGCGTTCGTCGCCGGCACCCTGGTGTTCACCAACACCATCTCCGACGCCTACCGGAAGAGCTCGGAAAAGGGCTTCAGCCACGTCGACGTCGCCATCAAGCCCGAGACCGACGACGCCGACAAGAACAAGCCCGGCGCCGCCCCCGACCTGAGCCAGCAGCTCCTGGACCGCGCCTCCGCACTGCCGGGCGTGGAGCGGGTCACCGCCTCCGTCTCCGGATTCACCGCCCTGGCCGACAAGGACGGCGACCTGCTCGGCGCCGGCTTCTCCACCATGGGGTCCAACTACTACCCGGGCAAGGACGGCAAGGACTCCCGCTACACCATGCAGGACGGCCGCGGACCCCGCGCCGCCGGTGAGGTGGCCCTGGACACCAAGAGCGCCGACAAGGGCGGCTACAAGGTCGGGGACACCATCCGGCTCTCGGTGGACGGCCCGGTGCTGGAGCAGAAGATCACCGGCGTCTTCACCACCGACGACGGCAACGTCGCGGCCGGCGGCTCGCTCGCGCTGTTCGACACCCCGACCGCGCAGAAGCTGTTCGCGAAGCCCGGCGCGTACAACGAGATCGACCTCAAGGCCGCCCCCGGCACCTCCCAGGAGGCGCTGAAGGCCGCGGTGGACAAGATCCTGCCCAAGGGCGAGGCCGAGTCCTTCACCGGCAAGAAGCTCTCCGACGACCAGGCCGAGGCCATCGAGCAGAGCAGCAGCACCCTGCAGACCATCATGCTGGTCTTCGCCGGCATCGCGCTCTTCGTGGGCATCTTCATCATCGCCAACACCTTCACCATGCTGGTCGCCCAGCGCACCAAGGAGCTGGCCCTGCTCCGCGCGGTCGGCGCCAGCCGCCGCCAGGTGACCCGCTCGGTGCTGATCGAGGCCACCCTGGTGGGTCTGGTGGCGTCCGTGGTCGGTCTGGTGGCCGGCATCGGCATCGGCGCCGGGCTGCGCTCGCTGCTCAGCTCCACCGGCGCCACCGTCCCGGACGGCCCGCTGGTCATCTCGCCGAACACCGTGATCACCGCCCTGGTGGTCGGTGTCGTGGTGACCGTGCTCGCCGCCTGGCTGCCGGGCCGCCGCGCCGCGAAGATCCCCCCGGTGGCCGCGATGAACAGCGTGCACGCCGTGGCCACCACCCGCAGCCTGGTGGTGCGCAACAGCATCGGCGCCGTACTGGCCGCCATCGGTGCCGTGATGGTGATCAGCGGCACCTCCATGGACGACGGCAAGACCATCATGGGGCTGGGCGCCGTGGTGCTGCTGATCGGCGTCTTCGTGCTGACCCCGCTGCTGTCCCGGCCGCTGATCGCCGCCGTCGGCCCGGTGCTGCGCGCCTTCGGCATCTCCGGCAAGCTGGCCCGGCAGAACGCGGTGCGCAACCCGCGCCGGACCGCCGCCACCGCCTCCGCGCTGATGATCGGACTCACCCTGATCACCGGTCTGACGGTGATCGCGGGCAGCGTGCAGAAGAGCATCGACAAGATGGCCCGGGACTCCCTGAGCGCGGACTTCTTCGTCTCGATGGGCGACGTGGACTCCAGCACGCCGCTCTCCCCCGAGGTCGGGAAGAAGCTGGCCGGCCTGGACGTGGTCACCGCCTCCAGCCCGCTGCGGATGTCCGAGACGCTCATCGGCCGGGACGACGAGACGATCATGGGCGTCGACGGCAAGGAGATTCAGCAGCTGGTCGACCTCAAGTTCTCCGCGGGCTCGTTCTCCGCGCTCCGCGGGAACACCGTCGTGGTGGACGAGGACATGGCCGAGGACAAGGGCTGGAAGGTCGGCACCACCCTCGACGTCACCTTCGAGGACCGCGCCCGGGAGACCATGGAGGTCGGCGGGATCTACGAGGGCAACGAGATGATCCGCGGGGTCATGGTGGACAACGCCACGCTCACCCCGCACGTCGACCGCGTCAACGACTTCCAGGTGATGCTGAAGACGGACGGCGGCCCGACCGAGGCCACCCAGGAGAAGCTGGAGAAGGCGCTCGGCGACAACCCGGCGATCCGGGTGCAGACCATGGACGACGTCTCCAACGACATCGCCCAGTTCTTCAACCTGATGCTGAACATGCTCTACGGCCTGCTCGGCATGGCGGTCATCGTCGCCGTCCTGGGCGTCATCAACACCCTGGCGATGTCGGTCTTCGAGCGGTCGCAGGAGATCGGCATGCTGCGGGCGATCGGCCTGGACCGGCGCGGCATCAAGCGCATGGTCCGGCTGGAGTCGCTGGTCATCTCGCTCTTCGGCGGGGTGCTCGGGGTGGGCCTGGGTCTGTTCTTCGGCTGGGCGGCCGGTGAGCTGATCGCCAGCGGCCTGTCCACCTACACCCTGGTGCTGCCCTGGGGCCGGATCGTGATCTTCCTGGTGCTGGCCGGACTGGTCGGTGTGCTGGCCGCGCTCTGGCCGGCCCGCCGCGCCGCGAAGCTCAACATGCTGGCCGCCATCAAGGCCGAGTAGGCACCACGGCCGGCCCGCACGAACGGGGCCCCGGGACGCCGACCGCGTCCCGGGGCCCCGGCGCGTTTCCCGGGGCCCCGGGCCGCGTGTTCCGGGGCCCGCCGCGCCCGCGGGTGCCGCGCGTGGGCGCGGGCACGGGCACGGGTGGGGCGCGCAGCGCGGGCGCGGGTGACGCGTGGTCACCCGCGCCCCGGGGCCGCGGGCCCGCCCGTTCCCGCTGCCGGGGCCGGCCGGTGGGCACGGGGCCGGCCGGACACGGTCAGCGGGCGCGCCAGTCGCGGGCCCGCAGCGGCATGCCGGACGCGCCGGACTCCGGCGTGCGGACGGCCAGCACCTGGTTGACGCCGATCCGGTTGCGTTCGAAGGAGAGCGCGGACGCCGCCATGTACAGCCGCCAGACCCGGGCCCGCCCCGGGGAGGTGGCCCGGACCGCCCGCGTCCAGTTCGCCTCCAGGTTGGCCACCCAGGCGCGCAGCGTCAGCGCGTAGTGCTCGCGCAGCGCCTCCACGTCCCGCACCTCGAAACCGGCCTCCTCCAGCTGGGCGACGGTCCGGCCGACCGGGGCCAGCTCCCCGTCGGGGAAGACGTACCGGTCGATGAACTCGTCGACCTCGTACGCCTCCTCGTCCGGTTCGGGACGGCGCGCGATCTGGTGGTTGAGCAGCCGTCCGCCGGGGCGCAGCAGCCGGAACAGGTCGGCGGCGTACCGGGCGTACTGGGCGGACCCGACGTGCTCGGCCATGCCGATGGAGGAAATGGCGTCGAACGGCCCGTCCGTGACGCGCCGGTAGTCCTGGACGCGGATCTCCACCCGGTCGGTGAGCCCGGCGTCCGCGACGCGCTTGCGGGCGTACGCCGCCTGCTCCTCGGAGAGGGTGATGCCGACCGCCCGGACGCCGTACTCCCGGGCGGCGTGCAGCACCATCGACCCCCAGCCGCAGCCCACGTCCAGCAGCCGGCGACCGGGGGCGAGGTCCAACTTGCGGCAGATCAGGTCGAGTTTGGCGTACTGGGCGTCCTCCAGGGTGAAGGGCCTGGGCAGCGCGCCGGCGTCGTCACCGGGGCGGTCCCAGTAGGCGCACGAGTAGACCATCGAGGGGCCCAGCACCATCTCGTAGAAGTCGTTGCCGACGTCGTAGTGGTGGCTGATGGCCGCCTTGTCCCGGCGGAGGGTGTGCAGCGGGCCGCGCCGCTCCCGGGCCTCCTCGGCGGGCGGCGCCGGTGGCAGGGCGGGCCCGGCCAGGGCGAGCAGTTCGCGGGCCGCGGCGCGCAGCCGGGGGTCGCGGACGGCGTGCAGCAGCGCCGCGGGGCCGGGTTTCCGCCCGGACCGCGGTTCCCGCTCCCAGAGCAGCCCGGCCAGCTTGTCCAGCACCTCGTACAGATCGCCCTCGACGTCGATGTCCCCGGCGACCCAGGCCCGGGCCAGACCCAGTTCGCCGGGCTTCCACAGCATGCGGTGGAGCGCCCGGCGGCGGCGCAGCACCAGGACGGGGGCGCCGGCGGCCGCCGCTCCGGTCGTGACGGGAGGGCCGGCCTCGCTGCCGTCCCAGGCCCGGATACGGACCGGGAGCGGGGCTCCCAGCACCTCCTCGGCGAGCGCGGTGAGCCGTTCGGCGGCATCGGCCATGTCGCACCTCCGTGATGGCGGGTCATGGAAGGGTTCACCCACCACGTAAACACCGTGGGGCACGGAGTCCAGTCCCGCAGGCAC
The DNA here is from genome assembly GCF_016031615.1 of Streptomyces pactum. Classification (GTDB taxonomy): domain Bacteria; phylum Actinomycetota; class Actinomycetes; order Streptomycetales; family Streptomycetaceae; genus Streptomyces; species Streptomyces pactus. Next base: position 4,624,845 of record NZ_JACYXC010000001.1, on the reverse strand, counting down.
GTCTGGAAACGGTAAAGGAGGGTTTCAGCCGAACGGCCCCGGCGACGCCCGTCCCGCCGCCCTCCCGCCCGTGGCGGGAGGGCGGCGGGACGGCCGGGGGTTCACGGCGGGCGCGGGCGCGCGGCACGGCGCCGTGCGCGGCGGTACGCGGCCGTGCGCGGCGTACGTCGCCATGGCCGCGGACGTGCGGGGCGCGGGCCGCGGGGCGCGGGGTACGACGGGAACGCGCGCGGCGGGGACGCGCGGGCGCGGTGGGCGACGGGAGCGGGGACAGCCAGACCCGCGCCCGCCCTGCGCGACGGAGCGGGGACGCGCGGGCGTGGTACGCCGGGCGCGCGGCGGTACGGGCCGCGTGGGCGCCCTCGCGCGGGCGGGCGGGTCCCGTCCGGCCCCGGCACGGCCCCGCTCCCCGTCGCCGCACCCGGATACGCGTACGGGGGCCGGGGGCGGACGCGAGCCGGCCCGGACACGGGTACGCCGAAGGGCGCTCGCCCCACGGATTGGCGAGCGCCCTTCGGCGTTGTGGACCATCGGCGGCCCGCCCGGCGCGTGGCGCGCGTCCGGGCCGGCCGCGCCGGGTCAGGAGGTCTTGGCCCCCTCGACCGGGCTGTCGGCCTTCTTCGCCGCGGCCGCGGACACCGGCGCGGCGGCCTCGTAGAACTCCTCGCGGGGGTTCTCGATGGCGCCGAGCGAGACGACCTCGCGCTTGAGGAACATGCCCAGCGTCCAGTCGGCGAGCACGCGGATCTTGCGGTTGAAGGTCGGCATCGCCATGCCGTGGTAGCCACGGTGCATGTACCAGGCGAGGCGGCCCTTCAGCTTGATCTTCATCTTGCCGAAGACCAGCATGGCGACGCCCTTGTGCAGGCCCAGGCCGGCCACGGCGCCCTTGTTGGCGTGCTTGTACTCGCGCTGCGGGAAGCCCCGCATGCCCGAGATGACGTTGTCGCCGAGGACCTTGGCCTGACGCAGCGCGTGCTGGGCGTTGGGCGGGCACCAGGCGCCCTCACCGACGGCGAGGTCCGGCACCTGGGCGTTGTCGCCCGCGGCCCATATGTAGTCGGTGCCCTTCACCTGCAGGGTGGCGGCGGTGTCCACGTGGCCGCGCGGGCCGAGCGGCAGGCCGAAGCGGGCCAGCGCCGGGTTGGGCTTGACACCCGCGGTCCACACGATGGTGCTGGAGTCCACCTCCAGGCCGTTCTTGAGCACCACGTGGCCGTCGACGCAGGACTCCATGGAGGTCTGCAGGTAGACCTCGACACCGCGCTTCTGGAGGTGCTCCAGACCCCACTTGCCGAGCTTGGGGCCGACCTCCGGGAGGATCTTGTCGGCGGCGTCGACGAGGATGAACCGCATGTCCTCGCGCTTGATGCTCGGGTAGTACTTGGCGGCGTCCCGCGCCATGTCCTCGACCTCGCCGATGGTCTCCGCACCGGCGAAGCCGCCGCCGACGAAGACGAAGGTGAGCGCCTTGCGGCGGATCTCCTCATCGGTGGTCGAGTCGGCCTTGTCGAGCTGTTCGAGGACGTGGTTGCGCAGGCCGATGGCCTCCTCGATGCCCTTCATGCCGATGCCGTTCTCGGCGAGCCCGGGGATCGGGAAGGTCCGGGACACCGCGCCGAGCGCCACGACCAGGTAGTCGAAGGGCAGCTCGTAGGCCGAGCCGACCAGCGGCTGGACGGTGGCGACCTTGCGGTCCTGATCGATGGTCGTGACGCGACCGGTGAGGACCTCCGCCTTGGGGAGCACGCGTCGCAGCGGAACCACGACGTGCCGCGGGGAGATGCTGCCGGCAGCAGCTTCGGGGAGGAAGGGCTGGTACGTCATGTACGAGCGCGGGTCCACGACCGTGACGGTCGCCTCGCCGTACCGCATCTTCTTCAGGATGCGGCGCGCCGCGTACAGGCCGACGTACCCACCGCCTACTACGAGGATCCTGGGACGCTCCGTGGTGCTCATGATTCGAGTATCCAGCACCCGTTGGGGGGGTGCTCGTGAGCCCCTTCACAAGGATGCGAAAGGCATCTGCTACACTCCGCCGCCCACGTGACCCACGCCATACCCGGCGGAGGGAACCAGATCATGCGCGGGTACGTTGTTCACCCCTGTTGATCTGCGTCGGGACCGCCCGCCGCGGCTGAACCAGCCGGTTCCCGGACCCCCTGGCCCCCCTTGGGAATCACGGCGGAAGACGGTCAACGACCCTTGCTGGCGCATGAAAAGGGGCTCGATGACCTCAGGATGTGGCCATCGCACCGATTTTTCATGTGAAGGATTTCACGAAGTTTTTCCCGGCGGGGGCTACCGGGCCGTACCCGGGGCCGCCCCGGGGGCCTCTGCGGCCCCCTCGCCGGGCCCGCGCGGACCCTTCTCCGGGGCCTGCCGGACGCACCGCGCCGGGGTCCGGCCGGCCGTGGCCGACGGCCCGGAGCCGCCGGTTCCGGGCATCCGCGGCCCCGCCGGTCCGCCGGCTCCGGCACGCGCCCTCCGCCGCCCCGCCGTCCGGCCCCGGAGGCGGTCACGGCCGGTCCGGGAGGCGGTCACCGCCGTCACCCGTCCTCCAGCACCCGGAACGCCACACAGACCACCGGGGTGGCGTCGTCCACCGGGGTCCCGGCTTCCGCCCAGTACCGCCGGTGTCCGGCCCGCCACTCCTCCACGGAGGCGTCCCCCTCGCCCTCGGCCGCGGCGTGCTCCCACGGGACCTCGCCGAACAGGTGCGTCGCGACGCCGGTGATCTCAAGGGTGGCCACCCGGCGGCCGTCGTTGTCCAGCAGGGCCTGCCGCTCCCCGGGGTGGTCCATCCCCTCGGCCTCCTCCGCGTACTCGGCGAGCAGCACCGTGGTGGCCCGCTTCTCACCCGCCAGCACCAGGGCGTTGAGCCGGTCGCGCACGGCACCCGGCGACCCCAGCTCCAGCCCGCGCATCCCGTCCACCCGTGGCCACATCGTCGCGCACCTCATCCGTTCACCCGGGTCCGCCGCGGGCCCGGCCGCCGCCGCACCACTCTCCGGCCTCCGCCGTCCGTCCGGACCGCCGCACCGGGCACCCGCGCCGCGCCGAGCGGCCCGCGGGCCGTGCCCCGGCCGCTCCGGCGGCGTCAGCGGGCTGCGGCCGCCCGGCCGGCTCCCGTCAGCACCGGTCGCTCCGGCCCCTCTGGCCTGTCCCGTCGCTTCCGTCACTCCCGTCGCTTCAGGAACGACTTTAGCGAGCGGATCGCGCCAACCTCCGCCCACCCCCCGCCGTTTGACCCGGTCACCCGCCAACCGGGCACCCCCCGAAGGGAGTTGGCTACCCTCCGGCGCCACCCGCAAGCCGGGACGACGGGGGCGGGCGGGGCGCTGCCGCCGGGCGGACCGCCTACCCGGGCGACCCGGACGCCGCCGCGTAGGCGATGCCGTCCAGGATGTCGTGTTCGCTCACCACGACCTCCGCGGCCCCGACGCGCTCCATGATCTTCAGCAGCACCAGGGCGCCGGCCGCGATCACATCGACCCGGCCCGGGTGGATCACCGGGATGGCGGCCCGTTCGGCGTGGGTGGAGGTGAGCAGCCGGCCGGTGACCTCCCGGACCTGCTCCAGGGAGATCCGGGAGTGGTGCACGGCGGTGGAGTCGTAGGCGGGCAGGCCCAGCGCGATGGCGGCGACGGTGGTGACCGAGCCGGCCAGTCCGACCAGGGTGCGCGCCTGCTCCAGCGGCACGGTCCGCGCGGCGAGGTCCAGCGCGGCGGCGATGTCCGCCTCCACCGCGGCGATCTGAGCGGCGGTCGGCACGTCGGCGACCCGGCCGTCCACCGCGAGGTGGCGCTCGGTCATCCGCACGCAGCCGATGTCCACGCTGCGCGCCGCCCGCACCCGGTCCTCGCCCAGCACGAACTCGGTGGAGCCGCCCCCGATGTCCACCACCAGGACCGGCGGTTCGGTCCGGGTCCCGGCGAGTTCCCGGGTGGCGCCGGTGAAGGAGTACTCGGCCTCCTCGTCGCCGCTGATCACCTGGGGTTCCACGCCGAGGATGCCGACCACGCCGCGGACGAAGTCGGCGCGGTTCTCGGCGTCCCGGGAGGCCGAGGTGGCGACGAACCGGATGCGGTCCACCCCGCCCTCGGCCGCTATGGCGTCGGCGTACTCGCGGCAGGCCGCGAAGGTGCGCTCCAGCGCCTCGGGGGCCAGCCGGCCGGTGCGGTCCACGCCCTGGCCGAGCCGGACGATCCGCATCCGCCGGTCCAGCTCGCGCAGCCGGCCGGTGTCCGGGTCCGCGTCGGCGATCAGCAGCCGGATGGAGTTGGTGCCGCAGTCGATGGCGGCGACGCGCCTCATCGGCCGTCCTCCCCGTCGTCGCCCCGCGCCGCGCCGCCGGGGCGCCCGGCGTCGCCGGTGTCACCGGTGGCGGCCGGGGTGACGCACGGGCCCCTGCGCCACCACTCGGGCAGCATCGCGATCGCCTCGTCGCCCAGCGGGTTCACCCCCGGCCCGGCGGCCAGCGAGTGGCCGACGAGCACGTGCAGGCACTTGACCCGGTCCGGCATGCCGCCGGCGCTGGGGAAGCCCTCCAGCACCTCGATGGCGTCCCGGCGGGAGATGTAGTCCTCGTGCGCGGCCCGGTAGGCGGCGGCCAGCTCCGGGTCGGTGGCCAGCCGCTGCGTCATCTCCTTCATCACGCCCTCGGCCTCCAGGGTGCCGATGGCGGACGCGGCGCGCGGGCAGGTCAGGTAGTACAGGGTCGGGAACGGCGTGCCGTCCTCCAGGCGGGGCGCCGTCTCCACCACGTCGGGGTTGCCGCACGGGCAGCGGTGGGCGATGGCGCGCAGGCCGCGCGGCGGGCGGCCCAACTGCTCCTGGAAGGCTGCGATGTCCGCCTCGGTGGGCGGGGTGGGCTCCGTCTGCGGAGGGGGCGTGTCCATGGGTGAGGGTTCTCTTCGGTCGGTACGAACGGCTGGGCGGACGGCTGGGGCGGTCGGTCGGTACGAACGGCTGGGCCGGACGGCTGGAACGAGGAGGCGGAGGGGCGGTGCCGGACGGCCGGGCGCGGGCCGGGACGTCCACCGGCGGGCCCGGGGCACCGGCGGCCCGCGGGCGGGCGTCGGCAGCGGGGCCCGGCGGCGGGGGCCACGGCGGCGGTGACGCCGGCGGGGCCGGGACCGGCCGCCGGATCAGGGACCGGGCGCCGGGCTCGGCCCGCGGTCCGCGGTGTCCAGGCCCTCCAGCAGCTTGTGGTACCAGGGTCGTGCGCCGGCGCCCCGGTCGTCGGCGCGGCCGGTGTCCCGGGCCCCGCCGAGCATGCTGAAGCCGGTCTCACCGGGCCGTACGTAGTGCAGGTGCTCACGGGCCAGCCGCTCGATGTAGGCGGGGTCCTGGAGCCGGGCCTTCTCCTCGCGGAGCTTCTCGCCCTCCTCGGCGGCCTGCTCGGCCCGCCGCCGCTGCTCGGCGATGTCCGAGCGCTGGGAGACGTACTGCCGTATCGGGTAGGCGAGGGCCACCACCATGGAGCAGACGACGAGGGCGAGCAGCGCCGCGCGGCCGGTGAGGCGGTTGCGGCGGCCCCGCGCCCGGTAGACCCGGGCCGCGGCGTGCTCACCGAGCGCCTTGAGTCTGGTCGCGGTCGAGAACCGGTCCCGGTCCGTGCCCATGCCGCCTCCCTGCCTCGGTCTCGTCGGTGCGGTCCGTCCCGCCCACGGTACGGGACCGGGGCGGGGTCGGAACGCGTGCGGAACGGCCGGCCGGCACCCCGGCCCGCGCCGTGGCGCCGGGCGGGGTGCCGCGCCGGGGTCAGCCCTTGAAGCGGGGGAACGCGGAGCGGCCCGCGTAGACCGCGGCGTCGTCCAGGATCTCCTCGATGCGCAGCAGCTGGTTGTACTTGGCGACGCGCTCGGAGCGGGCCGGGGCACCGGTCTTGATCTGGCCGCAGTTGGTGGCGACGGCCAGGTCGGCGATGGTGACGTCCTCGGTCTCGCCGGAGCGGTGCGACATCATGCACTTGAAGCCGTTGCGCTGGGCCAGCTCGACCGCGTCCAGGGTCTCGGTCAGCGAACCGATCTGGTTCACCTTGACCAGCAGGGCGTTGGCGGCGTTCTCCTCGATGCCGCGGCCCAGCCGCTCGGGGTTGGTGACGAACAGGTCGTCACCGACGAGCTGGACCTTGTCGCCGAGCTTGGCGGTGATGGTCTTCCAGCCGTCCCAGTCGTCCTCGAAGAGCGGGTCCTCGATGGAGACCAGCGGGTAGGCGTCGACCAGCTCCTCGTAGTACGCGGTCATCTCGGCGGCGGTGCGCTCCTTGCCCTCGAAGACGTAACTGCCGTCCTTGTAGAACTCGGAGGCGGCCACGTCGAGCGCGAGCGCCACGTCCTGGCCGGGGGTGTAACCGGCCTTGCGGATGGCCTCCAGGATGAGGTCCAGCGCCTCGCGGTTGGAGTCCAGGTTGGGGGCGAAGCCGCCCTCGTCGCCGAGGCCGGTGGACAGGCCGCGCTCCTTCAGCACCGCCTTGAGGGTGTGGTACACCTCGGTGCCCCAGCGCAGCGCCTCGGAGAACGACTCGGCGCCGATCGGCGCGATCATGAACTCCTGGATGTCCACGTTGGAGTCGGCGTGCGAGCCGCCGTTGAGGATGTTCATCATCGGCACCGGCAGCAGGTGCGCGTTGGGGCCGCCGAGGTACCGGAAGAGCGGGAGGTCGGACGCCTCCGAGGCGGCGTGCGCCACGGCGAGCGAGACACCGAGGATGGCGTTGGCGCCGAGCGACGACTTGTCCGGGGTGGCGTCGAGGTCGAACATCGCCTGGTCGATCAGGCGCTGCTCGGTGGCGTCGTAGCCGACGAGCTCCGGACCGATCTGCTCGATCACGGCGAGCACGGCCTTCTCGACGCCCTTGCCGCCGTAGCGGCTCTTGTCGCCGTCCCGCAGCTCCAGGGCCTCGAAGGCGCCGGTCGAGGCGCCGGACGGCACGGCAGCACGGCCGGTGCTGCCGTCGTCGAGGCCGACCTCGACCTCGACCGTGGGGTTGCCTCGCGAGTCGAGGATCTCGCGAGCTACGACGACGTCGATGGACGGCACGAGGATCTCCTTCGTGTGGGTCTGCGTCTGCAGCATGAGCCTAACCGGACCGGGAGCCCGATCCCTCCCGACGCCCGGGGTACGAGACGGTACGCCCCCGCCACGGCCCCGCCACGCCGGTCGGCGGCACCCGCCCGGACGGCCCACCGGGACCGCCGCGGGGCGGGGGCGGCCGGTAACGCGGCGAGGGCGGCCGGCCGGCCGGGCGAGGGGCGGCCGGGGAGCGGGTCCGGGCGGCGCGGGTGGGGGACGGGACGTGGGTCGGGACGGGCTGCCGGGCCGTGGCCCGGCCGGGGCGGGGCTGCCGGGGAGGACGGGGGGATCACCGCAGGGCCCGCCGTCACGGGGGTGACGGAGCCCTCCGCACGGGAGGCAGGCCCGGACGGCAGGGGTGACGCGGCCGGGGCGGGACGGCGTGAGCGGGCGGGGTGAGCGGGGAGAACCGGGTGGGTACGGCCGGAGCCGGGATGTCCCGGGCCGGGGACTGCTCAGCGGTGCGGCTGCGCGGCCGCGGCACGGGTGCAGGGCCGCCCGGCCCCCGAGCGGAGGGGCCGGGCGGTCCGTACGGCGGGCCGGGGTGCAGCGTCCGGCCCGGCGGGGCCCAGCGGAGACGGGCCCCGCCGGACCGCCGGGACCGCTGCCGCCGCACCTCGCCCTGGGGACGGCGGACACGGCGGACGGCGGACCGGGGGGACGGTGACCGCCCGGTCGGACGGCGAACGGCGGGCCGGACGGCGAACGGCGGGCCGGACGGACGGCGGAACCGGCGAGCGGTGGGACCGCGGAACCGGCGAGCGACGGACCGGCGGACGGTGGACGCCCGGCGGCGGGAAACCGCCAACGCCCGGCCGGAGCGCCCGGTGCGGGCCCGGGGCGCCGACCGCCCGGCCACCGGGTGCGGGCCGGGAGGGCCGGTGGGCGCCGCACCCGGCGCCGGCGACCGCGAACGCCGGGGGGCGAGCGGCGGCCACGGCTGGGCGGGCGCCGGGGACGGGGAGCGGTCGGCACCGGGCCCGTGTGCGGCACGGCCCCGGTCCTCGGGGGACCGGGTGCGCGGCGTGTCCCCCGGTGCGATCAGGGGGCCGGCGCGAGCGGCACGGGGACGGCGGCGGACCGGCCGGGGCCCGGGACCCGGTGAGCGGCGTGGCCCCGGTGCGACCGGGGCCCCGGGTCCGGGCGGGCGGCGCGTGCCGTCGGGGCGGGCCCGCGCCACGGCCGGTCCGGGGCGGTGGCCCCGCCGCGGTGGCTCCGGAACCCTCGAAGTCCACCGCGGCGGGACGCCACCGGCCGGTGCGGGCCCCGCCTCGGCGTGGGTGGGTGCGGCGGGGCCCGGTCGTACGGGTCAGCTCAGGTGGAGCCGCTGGCCCGGGTAGATCAGGTCGGCGTCGGTGATGACGTCCTCGTTCAGCTCGTGCAGCTTGGCCCAGCCGCCCTGGACGTGGTGCGCGGCGGCGATGGTGGAGAGGGTGTCGCCGGCCCGGACGGCGTACTCGCCGTCGCCCCGCTGCACCGTCGTCGGCGCGGTGCGCTGCTGGGAGCGGGTGGTCGGGGCCGGCTGCGCGGACCGGTCGGCCTCCGGCTGCGCCTGCGGCTTGGCGTGCCGCGGGGCCTGCTGCTGCGGCTGGGCCTGGCGGGTCTGCTGCTGCGGCTGGGACTGCTGCTTCGGCTGGGTCTGCTGCTGCGGGCGCTGGGCCGGGGTGCTGCTGCCGGTGCCGGCCGAGCCACCGCTGGTCAGGTTGACCCCGCAGTGCGGCCAGGCGCCCTTGCCCTGGCCGGCGAGCACCTTCTGGGCTATCGCGATCTGCTGGCTCTTGGTCGCCTTGTCGGCGGTCGGGGCGTAGGCGGTGCCGCCGTACGCGGCCCAGGTGGACGCCGAGAACTGCAGGCCGCCGTAGTAGCCGTTGCCGGTGTTGATCGACCAGTTGCCGCCGGACTCGCAGCGGGCGACCTCGTCCCACTGCGAGGTGGTGGCGGCGGACGCCTGCCCGGCGGCGCCCAGCAGCGGCGCGGCCACCGCGGCGCCGGTGACCCCGGCGAGGGTGGCGATGCGGGTCGCCTTGGACGGACGGCGGTGCTTGCCCTTGGACTTGAACATGCTGGCTTCTTTTCCTCACACCGACGCCTGCGAGGTGAGCTGTCGGGTGCGGGCCATGTGAGGTGCCCGGCCGGATACGGAAGTCCGTACCCGGCTTAACCCCGAGCCGGGGGTGAGCCCGGCGTGAATCCTGGGTCCCCCGCTCCTGCCTTCGGCGCTGACGCGTCGACCGACCCTCCGACCGGTGGCAGGACTCGGCGTGCCGGTCGGCGGTGCCCGCAGTGGCGGACGAGGACGACGGTAAGCACAACACCCGGAGGACCTCAAACCCCAACAGCTGTGCGATTTACCTTGGTTCGTTGCTAACGATTCGTTATCAATGCAGGTCAGGACGTATGCCGCGAGTCCGGTCAAGAGTGCTGGACCAGTGAGAGAACGAGATCCATATCTCACTTTCAGCAAACCGGACAGATCAGGTGGAAGCACTGCGCCGAGGGCAGGCCGGAGCGTGCGCCGACCCCCCGTCAGGTCCGGCGCACGGTCCGCCGATCCCGGGGCCGGGGTGCGCTCGCGCCCCGGCCGCGGTCGGCGCGCCCCCCGTCCCGTTCCCGGCCGGCGGCGCGCCGACCGGGGACACCGCCCGGACACCCCGTCAGCACCCGGCCGGCGCCTCGTCCGCGCCCCCTCGGCGCCCGCCTGCGCCCTCCTCGTCACTCCACTTGCGTCCCGGTGGCGCGCTGCCGTCAGGGCGCCGCGGTTCCGGCGCCCTCCTCGACCACGAGCCGCTGTCCGGGGTGGATGAGGTCGGGGTCGTCGCCGACGGTCTTCTCGTTGGCGTCGTAGAGGGCCGGCCAGCCGCCGGGCACCTGGAGGTCCTCGGCGATGACCGACAGGTTGTCACCGGGGCGCACGGTGTAGCGGTCGGCGCCGCTGCCGGGCGTCCCGGGGGTGTCCCGCTGCTGACTCCGGTCGGCGTGGCGCCCGCCGCCCCGCTCGCCGTCACCGGCGGGCCGGTCGTCCGGGGCGCCGCGGTGCTTGCCGGTGCCGGTGGCGGGCGCGGGGTCCGCCGCGTCCCGGTCCGGGGCGTCACCGGGCGCGGTGCCGGAGCGGCCCTCGGCCTCCTCGCCGGCCGGGGTGTCCGTACGCCCGTCCGCGGGCCCGCCGGCCATCTCGCCGGAGCGGCCGTCGGCCATCTCGCCGCTGCGCCCGTCGGTCCCGGCCGGCGCCCGGTCGCCGGTGCGGCCGTCCGGGTCGCCGGTGCCGCCGGAGCGGTCCCGGTCGCCGTCCGCGTCGGTGGCGGGCCGCTCGCCGCGCCCCGCCGTGTCCCGGTCCGCGCGGTCCTCGCCGGCGGCGTCCCGGCCGGTCGCGGTGTCCCGGGCGCCGTCCAGCTCGCCGGCGGTCCGGTCCGCCGGACCGGTGCGGTCCGCGGGCGTCCGGTCCCCGGTGTCCGGGCGGTCGTCCTCGGACGGGTCGGGCAGCGGGGCGGTGGTGCGGCCGGGGTTCACCTCGGGGGCCGCGCCGCCCTCGGTGAGACCGGCGTCCAGGGCACAGGCCGGCCAGCCCTGCGGCCCGCGGTCGCGCAGCATCGTCTCGGCGACGGCAATCTGCTGGGATCTGCTGGCGAGGTCGGGGCGCGGGGCGTAGGCCGTACCGCCGTAGGTCTTCCACATGTCCAGGGTCAGCTGGAGGCCGCCGTAGAAGCCGTTGCCGGAGTTGGCGCTCCACATCCCGCCGCTCTCGCACTCCGCGACCCGGTCCCAGGTGTGGGTGTCCGCGGCGTGGGCGGCGGAGGCACCGAGCAGCGGCAGTGCGATGCCCGCGCCGGTCACCCCCGCCGCTACGACGATGGCTGGGGCCTGACGGGGACGGCGGTGCCGACCGGTGCCGGAACGCATGCGATCGCCTCTCATGTGACGGCTGTGGGTCGTCGCCCGAAGATAATCGGGCCACCCGGGAGTCACAAGCCGATGTAGCCGAGGTCACGCGGAGATCACGTCCTGACCCTGCGTCACTTCCCGCTGGTGGCGGGGCGTTCCGCGGGGGTGTCCGGGGCCGTTCCGGCGGGGGCGGAGCACTCCGGGGTGAACCGCACCGGAAGGGTGCGCAGTCCGCGCATGATGAGCCCGCCGCGCCAGCGCAGTTGGTCCGGTTCCACGGCCGGCCGCAGGTCCGGCAGCCGGCGCAGCAGGGTGGCCAGGGCGGTCTGCGCCTCCAGCCGGGCGAGCGGGGCGCCGAGGCAGTAGTGGATGCCGTGTCCGTACCCGAGGTGCTGGTTGTCCCGGCGGGTGAGGTCCAGGGTGTCCGGATCGTGGAACCGCGCGGGGTCGCGGTCGGCGGCGGCGAGCACCACCAGCACCGGGTCGCCCTCGGCGATCCGGGCGCCGCCCAGCGTCAGCGGCTCGGTGGCGAAGCGCCAGGTGGCCATCTCCACCGGGCCGTCGTAGCGCAGCAGCTCCTCCACCGCCCCGGCGAGCAGCGCCTCGTCACCGTCGTGGACGGCCCGCTGGAAGAGCTCCCGCTGGGCGGGGTGGCGCAGCAGGGCGTGGGCGCCGTTGCCGATGAGGTTCACGGTCGTCTCGAAGCCGGCGAACAGCAGGATGAAGGCCATCGCCGCGGCCTCGTTCTCGGTCAGGTGCTCGCCGTGGTCGCTGGCCCGGATCAGGCCGGAGATCAGGTCGTCCGCCCCGCTGTCGCCGGCCAGTGCCTCGCGCTTGCGGTGGATCAGTTCGGCCAGGTACGCCCGCATCCGCTTCACCGCGCGGGCCACCCCGCCGCGCGGGGTGCGCCGGCCGTCCGGCAGGTCGTGGCGGATCATCATGCCCGCCCAGTCCCGGAAGTCGTCCTGGTCCTCGGCCGGGACGCCGAGCATGTCGCAGATGGCGTAGATGGGGAGCGGGAACGCGAACTCGTGGATGAGGTCGGCCTCCCCGCGCCCGGCGAAACCGTCGATCAGCCGGTCGGTGAGCTGCTGGACCCGGGGGGCGAACTCGGCCACCCGGCGCGGGGTGAACGCCTTGGACACCAGCCGCCGCAGCCGGGTGTGGTCCGGCGGGTCGATGTTGAGCAGGTGCGTCATCAGGCCCGCGCTGCGCTCGCCGGGGATGCCGACCTTGCCCTTGCCGTGGGCGTTCTCGCTGTGCCGCAGCGGGTTCTTGGACAGTCGCTGGTCGGCCAGCGCCTGCCGGGCGTCGGCGTACCGGGTGACCAGCCACGCCTCCACCCCGCTGGGCAGCGTGGTCCGGTGGACCGGCGTCCGCTCCCGCAGCCGGTGGTACGTGGGGTACGGATCGGCGGCGAACTGCCAGCTGAACAGCTCGGGCACGGCCGCCGGCCCGGACGTTCCGCCGTCGGCTACGGCCGCCGGGCAGGACTCTTCGCCGTCGGCTGCGGCGGACGGGCCGGACGAGTGGGCGCCGGGTGTGGCGGACGGGTGGGGTTCGCGGGCCTCGGGAGGGGTGGACGGGCCGGGACGGTCGTCATCGGCTCCGGCGGACGGGCCGGACGCGTGGGCGCCGGGAGGGGTGGACGGGCCGGGACGGTCGTCATCGGCTCCGGCGGACGGGCCGGGCCGGTGCGGGCGACCGGCCGGGCAGGGCCCACGGCCTTCGGGCCCGGTGGACGGGCCGGGCTCGTGGGACGGGTCGGGCTGATGGGACGGGTGGGGCTGGTCGGGCACGGTTCGACCGTATCGCGGGGTGCGGCGCGGGTCGGCGGTGGCGGGCACGGGCGGGCGGTGGGCGGCGGGGGCAGGCCCACCGGCACCCCGGGGGTCGGCCGGGCGCACGAGGCCGACCGGCGTCCGCCGGCGTCAGGTGCTCTCCGGCGCCGCCGCGCCGGCCCATCGGGTACCCCGTACCCCGCCGCGCCGGCCCGTCGGCACCCCGCCGCACGCGAGCGCCCCGGCCGCGCGCCCGCACCGAGCGTCCCGCGCACCGCCCGTGCCGTGTGACGAGCGCCGAGCGCCGGCGCAGCACGCACGGAGCGCGCCGCCGGACGCCAACGCTCACGTCCGGCGGCGCGCTCCGCCGCGGTCCGGCCCGGCCAGCGGGCCGGGCCGCGTCGCTCAGCCGGTGCCCCAGGACCCGCTGTGGCCCGGGGTCCACTTGGTGGGCTTCTTCTCCGGGTCCTCCTCGCTGCCGAAGTTGCCGAACTCGTACGGCATGTGCCGGACCCCGTCCCGCGGTACCTCCGTGGGCTTGCGTCCGTACCGCTCGTAGTGGCGCTCGGACTCCTGGTGGCCCGGGCCGTGGTCCTCCGACGTCACATGACCGCTCCGGTGCTCCTCGGCGGTCTGCCACGCACCGGCGCGCGGCTGCGGTTCGGTGGGACGGCGCTCCCTGGCGGCCACCCGGATGCCCCACCAGACGGCCGCGACGAGCAAGATGACGACGCCGATCCCCGCCACCAGCGGGCCGATACCGACCAGATGATCGCGTGCGGCGAACTCAACACTGGCGAAAGTACTCATATGGTGTGAGTACCCCTTTTATGCCACCCCATGCGGCCGGTACGGAACCCCGGAGTCCCTTTTTCCGCCGCCCTCCGGGTCTCCCCGTCTCCCTCCGCCTCGGCGCGTACCGCGAGCGCCAGCAGCTCGTACCCCGGGCCCTCGCCGCGCGGCAGCGGTACGTCGAGCCCGGCGGTACGGGCCCGGAAGGCCAGCTTGGCGGCGAGGGCGAGGGCCGGCTGGGCGAGCGGGACGCCCTCGGTGACCGAGCTGCGCCGCTTCTCGGCCGCCTTGGTCCGCAGCCAGTTCGCCCTGACCTCCTCCGGGGTCTCGGCGGTGCCCTCCCCGAAGATGTGCGGGTGGCGACGGATGAGCTTCTCCACGATGCCGCCGGCCACGTCGTCGACGGAGAACGGGGCGTCCGGGTGGTCCTCGGCGATCCGGGCGTGGAAGACCACCTGGAGGAGCACGTCGCCCAGCTCCTCGCGCAGCGCCTCCCGGTCGCCCTCCTCGATGGCCTCGACCAGCTCGTACGCCTCTTCGAGGCCGTACTTCACCAGCTCCTCGCTGGTGCGGGTGCCGCTCCACGGGCACTCGGCGCGGATCCGGTCCATGACCTGCACCAGGTCCAGCAGCCGGGCGCCCGGCAGGTCGTAGGAGCCGGGCAGCAGCTCCAGGTCGGGCATCCGCTCGCGCCCGGACCCGGCCATCCGGGCCAGCCCGTCGGTGAGGGCGGTCTCGCCCTCGGCGGAGGTGATCACCAGGGCGGTGCGTCCGCCGTCGGCGCAGTAGCCGACGAGTTCCCGGGCGTCCGGCTCGGCGTGTTCGACCACGATCCCCGCCTCCCGCAGATACGGCAGCTGCGGGTTTCCGGGGTCGGCGCACAGGACGCGGTCGGCGCCGCGCAGCGCCTGCCAGGCGGGCCAGGAGAGCAGGCCGGGGGCGACACGGTGGCTGGTGGTGAGCAGGACCAGGCGGCCCTGGGCGCTGTGGGGTGCAGGATTCACCCTTCGAACGTAACGCAGACCGTCCGCCACCCGTCCGGCCGTCCCCGCGCGGCCCGGAGGCCGGACGGCGGGACCACCCGGTCCGGGGCGCCGTCCGGCCCCCGCGCGCCCGCGCACCGTACGGACCGGCACCGGGCGGTCCGTACGGTGTCCGGCCGGCCCGGGTCAGGGCCGGCCGGTCACGCGGGCTGCTGCTGTTGCCGGCCGGCCTCCGCCGGGCGCAGCCACGGGTCCTGGGCCAGGGCCAGGCCGCGCATGTCGTCCCACGTCCCGTAGCGGGGGTTGACCTCGATGTCGAGCGCCTTGGAGGTGCGGACCAGCAGCTCGCTCGCGCCCTGCGGACCGAGTGCGCGGTCCAGCTTGACGCGGGTCACGCCGACCCGGACCTCCTGGTCGATCTGGCGCGGCGCGACGCCCTGCTGGAGGTAGAGCGCGCGGAGCGTGTCGGCCCCGCCCTGCCGGGACTCGACCTGCTTCCGCGCCTGCTGGACCTCGCGCCGGGTGACGGTCACCCCGCTCTGCCGGGCCGCCCGCTCGATCACCTCGTACTTGATCAGCCGGGCCAGGACGTCCTGGTTGAGCCGTCCCGAGCCGGCCACCAGCTGCCGGGCCTGCGGGGACTCGCGCTGCGCGTCGCGGACGACCCGGACGTTGGCCTGGAGCTGGGCGACGGTGATCCGCTCACCGTCGATCACCGCCGCCGCCCCGGGGCGCGCGTCGTTGCCGCAGGCGGTGAGGAGTGGGGCCGCGAGGAGCACGGCGGAGGCGGCGGAGACGGAGAGCGCTGTGCGGCGGCGGATCATCAGTGAGCCTCCCGGCTTGGGCGATGGTCGGGCGACGAGCGTTGATCTGGCGAGATGGTAGGGAGTCCGGGCCCCGGCTAGCTACCGGTGGGACCAACGATTCGCAAGGAGTTGGGTAGCGCGGACGCGGCCCCGGGTGGCCGGTTCAGGCCCCCGGCGGCCTCGGGAGCCCACCCGTTCGGCAGGCCGGGCCACTCGTTCGGCAGCGCCGGGGGCACCCGTTCGGCGCGGTCCCCCGCCCGGACCCGCGGGTGTCCGGCCGGCGGGCCCCGGTGCGCGCGGGTCCTCGTGCGGGCCCCCGGTCGTGCGGACGCCCGGTCGTCGGGCTCCCGATCGTGAGGGCGCCCCCGGTGGTGCGGGTTCCCGGCCGTACCGGGTCTCCGGAGTGCGGCGGCGCCGGCCGTACCGGGGCCCGGCCGCGCCGGTCCCGCCGTACGGGCTCCGGCCGCGCCGGTCCCGCCGGCGCCGTACGGGCCCGGGCCGCGGCGGCGCCGGGCGTACGGGCCGGCGGGCGCGCCGGGGCGGCCCGGCCCGCCGGGTCAGCCGTGGACCTGGCCGAGCCAGTGCAGGGTGCGGCGGACCTCGGCGGGCAGCGGGTGGTGCGGGCCGTGCACCAGTTCCGCGTCGTACAGCAGCCGGGCGAGGGTGTCGTGGGCCGCGGCGCGGTCGCCGACGGCGAGCAGCAGATGGCCGATCCGGCGGCGGATCTCCAGCGGTTCGCCCGGGTCGGCGGCGGCCTGGCTCTCGAAGTACGGCAGCACCGCGCGGTATTCCACGAGCGCGGCGGCGGCCTCGCCGAGCTGTTCCAGGCACTGCGCCGCCTCGTAGCGGAAGCGCAGCGCCTGCCGGACGGCGTCCGGGCCGGACTCGGTGGCGTACTCGTCCGCGAGGCGGCGCAGCTCCGGCAGGGCCCGGCGGTACTGCCCGTCGTCCATCAGGGTGGCCGCGTACTGCTTGCGCAGCGACCGGACGACCGCGGAGTGCTCGCCGTGCCGGGCGGCGGCGGCCGGCAGCACCCCGCCGAGGATGTCCACGGCCTGGGTGATGCGGCCCTGGTCGAGGAGGAACTTGACCTGGTCGACGGCGCCGGCGATGTCCGGCACGGGCGCCGGCGGGGTGGCCGCCGCCGGGGGCGTGGCGGGCGCGACGGGCCGGTCCGGCCAGGGGGCGTGCGGCCGCAGGAAGGGGCGGGTGGGGTCCATGGGGCCGCTGGGGGCGTGTCGTGCCCGGGGCGGGGCAGCAGCGGGGCGAGCGCCTGGTACACCTCGTGGGCGTCGGCGGGGCGCTCCTGCGGGTCCTTGGCGAGCAGCCGCAGCACCAGCGCTTCGAGGGCCTCGGGCACCTCGGGGCGGAGCCGGCGGACCGGCACCGGCGCCTCGTAGAGGTGGCGGTGGAGCACCCCGAGCGCGGTGGAGCCGGCGAACGGCGCGGTGCCGGCGAGCAGTTCGTGGAGGAGCACGCCGAGCGCGTACAGGTCGGTGTACGGGCCGACGGCGCCGCCCATCGCCTGCTCGGGCGCCATGTACGCGGGGCTGCCGATGGGCGAGCCGGTGTGGGTGAGCCGGGTGGTGTCGTTGTCCAGCACGGCGGCCACCCCCAGGTCGAGCACGGTGACCGTGCCGTCCTGCCGGACCATCACGTTCCGCGGCTTGAGGTCGCGGTGCACGATGGGGACCGCGTGCACCGCGGAGAGCACCGCGCACAGCTGGGCGGCCACGCTCACCGCCCAGGGCCACGGGTACGGGTCGTGCTCGGCGAGGTGGTCGGCGAGGTCGGCGCCCTCGACCAGGCTCATCACCAGGTAGAGGTCGGGGCCGTCGCTGCCCGCGTCGTGGACGGTCACCAGCCCCCGGTGGTCCACCTGGGCGGTGACCCGGCACTCGCGGACGAACCGGCGGCGCAGTTCCTCGACGGCGTCCTCGGTGCCCTGGCCGCCGGGCCCGGCCATCCGGTCCGGGCGGAGCAGCTTGACCGCCACCCGCCGGTCCAGGCGCCGGTCGTACCCGGTCCACACCTGGCCCATGCCGCCCTGGCCGATCAGCGTGGACAGCTCGTAGCGGTCCGCGACGAGACGTCCGTTCACCGCTCCTGCTCCCTGCGGAGGAGATCGCTCAGCTCGTCCAGTTCGGCACGGACCTGCCCGATCCGCTGCGACGGCCGCGGCTGCGGGGACGGCTGCGACTGCGAGGACGGGTGTGACGGATGGGACGGCTGCGACTGCGTCGGGTGGGGCGCCGGGGGCTGTGCGGACGGCGGGGGTTGCTGCGCCTGCCGGGCCGGCTGCGGCTGCTGCGCGTGCGGGGCGTGCTGCGCGTGCTGCGCGTGCTGCGGGTGCTGGAGCGACGAGGGCCCGGGGGCCGGTGACGGGGGCGTACGGCGGGGTGTGACCGGAGGCCGGGTGACCCGCGGGCCCCCGGGGGCGGGGTGTGACCGGCGGCGGGATGGCCGGCCGGCCCCGGGGCGGGTAGGACCCGGGCTGCGGATAGCCGTAGCCGGGCGGTACCGCCACCGCCGGGACGGCGCCGGCGGCGGGTACGGGCCCCGCGGCGGCCCCCGCGACGAACCCGGGCGCGGGGACGGCACCGGGAACGGCCCCGGGCGCGGCGGCGTACGGGGCGTAGGGGTGGCCCGCCCCGGCCGGCTGCAACGGGCCGGCGCCGGGCCCGGTCCGGTGCAGCCGGATGTCGGTCACCAGGTAGTACGCGACGACGCCGGCGGCCATGACGAGCAGGGCGGCCATGGCGATGTCGGAGGAGATGTGGTCGGAGTTGGACTCGGTGAGGAAGCCGGCGCAGACCAGGGTGAGCGCCAGCACCGTCCAGAACAGCGCCCAGTCCGTGTTCCGCCGCCGCACGATGGCCAGCCGCAGCATCGGCACCCAGCCGAGGAAGCCCACGGTGCACACCGTGACGGCGACGAAGAGAACCCGGATCAGCACCAGGACCGCCGGGGTGGGAGTGCGGCGGCTCTGCTGCGGGTGCGGGTAGCCGGGGCCGGGGCCTGGGCCGTTCATCGATGCTCCTGGGGTGCGAGGTTGGCCTGAGCGTATACACCGGCGCGGGGTGTGTGACCCGGGTGGTGCGGATTGGTTCGCGGGCCCGACCGCCGCCGGGTCACCGGTCGGCCGGCCCGCCGCCGAAGAGCCCGGGGCACCGGTCGGCCGGCCCGCCGCCGCAGGGCCCGGGGCACCGGTCGGCCGGCCCGCCGCCGCAGGGCCCGGGGCAGCCGGGCGGTCCCGGGCGTGGGGCGACCCGGTGCGGCCGGCGCCGGGCAGGCGCGCCCGGGCACCCGCGCCCCGCTCCGGGCCCGGCCCGGTGGGCGTTCGCGGATGCCCCCGCGGGGCCTTGCCGGGCCGGCACGCACCGGCCCCGACCGAACGCACCGGCGCCGGGGCCGCAAGAGCCGGGAGCCGGCGGGCCCGGAGGCCCCGGCGCCCTCGGGCCCCGACGGGCTCCGGCGGCCCGTCGGCCGGTCTCCCCGCGCGAGCGCACCGGCCCCCCCCTGTTCACCCGCGCCCCCCGTCACCCCCGCACGCCCACATGTCCCTATGCCCGTATATCCACATGTCCGCATGTCCACAGATGGCCTCCACGTCGACCCGGAGCCGGGGCCGGAGGCCGCCCGCGCGGAGCGGGGCGGGTCCCGGTGGGACCGGCGGCATGGGGACGGTACGGCCGGGCCAGGGGCACGACCACGGACCCGACCACGCGCCACCGCGCGCGGACCACGCACCTCCTCACCACCCGGGCACCCGCCCTCGCCCGCCCGGGCCTCGCGGGCACCCCCCACCACAGGCGGCCGGGGCCGCGCGGGTCCAGGGCCGCGCGGGCCGGGGCGACCACGGGCGGGCACGGCGCGGGCACCGGCCCGGGCCGCGCGGGCGCGCCGGCTCACTGCGGCGGTACGGTGCCGTCCGCCAGCCCGTCGTACAGCCCCTGGACGAGCTGCTCGCCGAGCCGGCCGGCCAGTTTCAGCGCCTCCTCGAAGGCGGCGAGGGCGCGGTACCGCTCCCCGTAGCGGCGCTGCTCGTCCAGCGGCAGCCGGGGCAGTTGCAGCCGCCGCACGTCGAGCCGGGTGGCGGTGGAGGCGTAGCTGCTGGCCTGCCGCTGGTTGGCGCTGCCGCGCAGGTAGCCGGCGACGAACCAGGGGTCCAGGGCGGCCGGGTCCGGCCGGAGCAGGCACAGGTTGCGGGCGAGCGCCGCCCCGGCGGTGGTGCCGTCCACGACCCGGGCCACGGCACCACCGCCGAGCACCGGGACCACCACGTCGCCGGCCTCGGTGAGCACCGGTTCCTCGGCGGCGGCCCGGTCGCCGCGGGCGGCCGGCGGCAGCGTGCCGGAGGGGCCGGTGCCGGCGAGCACGTCGTGCTCGGTGAGCAGCGGCGGGGCACCGCCGTCGCCGGCCGCGGCCGTGGCCGGCCCGCCGTTGCGCAGCACCAGGGCGCCGGCCCGGGCGAGTTCGCCGACGGTGGTCATGGGCCAGCGGGCGCCGGCGGCGGAGGCCGTGGCGGCCGGGGCCGGGCCGGTGGGCGAGGGCGCGCCGGGGGTGAGCGCGGTGGTGCGGACCAGGGTGTCGGCGAGCCGGTCGCGCACCGCGGCGAGTTCGGCGGCCCCGCCGCCCGCGGCGGGCGGCGGCAGATGGCGGGCGGGGGCGAGGTCGACGTCGTCGTCGAGGAGTTCGATGACCGGTACCGAGCGGCGGACGCCGGGCTCCTCGGCGACGGTGCCGTGCCGGTCGAAGTCCTGCCAGGCGGCGCGCACCGCGTGGTGCACGGCCGGCCAGTCGAGCTTGTCCCGGCCCGCGCCCGGGCCGGCGCCCGGGCCGCCCGGCGCGGCCAGTTCGGCGGCGTCCACCAGCAGCAGCTGGGGGGCGGCCGGCTGCCCGGCGCCCGGGCGCCGCAGCACCCACAGGTGGAGCGGGATGCCGTACGGCGGGGCGGCACCGGCCGGCAGGGCGACCACCGCGCGCAGCGCGCCCCGGCGCAGCAGGTCGGCGCGGATCCGCCGGCCGGACCGGCGGGAGGCGGCGGCCGGCGGCATCAGCAGCACCGCGGTGCCGCCGTCCCGGAGCCGGGCCAGCGCGTGCTGCACCCAGGCCAGCTCGGACTCGGTGCGGGCCGGGAAGCCGTACTCCCAGCGCGGGTCGTAGGCGAGTTCGTCGTGGCCCCAGTTCCGCTCGTTGAACGGCGGGTGGCAGATCACCGCGTCGGCGGTCAGCTGCGGGAAGGCGTCGGCGCGCAGGGTGTCGCCGGCGCGCACCCGGACCGGGGTGTCGAAGTCCAGGGCCAGCCGCAGCGCGGTGAGCGCGGCGAGGTCGGGGTCGGCCTCCTGGGCGTGGCGGTGGCGGGCGGCGGTGGCGGCGCGCAGCAGGCCGCCGGTGCCGGAGGCCGGGTCCAGGACGGTGGGCCCGTCGCAGGCCGCGGGGTCCTCCTGGTCCGGGCCGGCGCCGGCCGGGGCGCCGGCGGTCGCCGTGCGGGCGGTGGCGGTGGTGACCCCGGCGAGGTCGGCCATCAGCTCGGCCGGGCCGGGCGGGGTGAGGGTGTACTGGCGCGGGTTGGCGTCGAGATGGCGGCCGAGCAGGAACTCGTACGCCTCGCACGGCCCGAGTTCGGTGGCGAGCTGCGCCGCGCCGCGGATCAGGGCGACGTCGGCCAGCAGGGTCGCGGCGTCCGGCACCGGCACCGGGTGGTGTTCGCCGAGCCGGGCGGTGAGGACCGGGGCGAGCGCGGTCGGCAGCCACTGGGCGAGCTGGGCGTCCGGTGCGGCCCGCAGCTCGTCCCAGGCGGTGGGCCGGTGGCGCACCAGCAGCAGGACGGCACCGGCGTGCCGCAGGGCGACGGCGGCTCCGGCGGGGTGCCCGGCGAGCAGTTGCCAGACCCGTTCCCGCAGCGGCACCTCGGCGAGTTTGCCCTGGCTGCGCAGCCACTGCTCGATGTCGCGGAGCGCGAAGGTGGGGCTGGTCTCGGTGCCGCCGACCGGCCGGGGGAAGTCGGCGTGGCGGCGACGCCAGTTGCTGACGGCGGCGCGGCCGACGCCGGCCAGCCGGGCGATCCCGGCGGCGGTCACCTCGGTGGCGGTGGCCTCCGGGACGGCCGGACCGCCCGTCGTCCCGCGCCGCCCGGCGGAGGGCGCCGGTCCGTCCGGTGCCGCGTCGTTGCCCATCACTCCGTTGCCGTCTGTCACATCGTCACCCGTCACGTCCGTCGCCGGCTGTTCCCCGCCCTCGGCCCACCCCGTCGCCTTGCCGTGTCCCTACTGAGCCGCGCTGCGTGGCGTCGAGCATACCCGCGCACCACGGAGAGACCCCTTCACGTCGTGAATCGGCGTACCCCTGTGAACCGTGTTGACTCGGTTCACAGCTCGTGCTGTTATTGATCCCGTTGAACGGCCCCGCCGCGACGGCGGAACTCACAGATTTCCCTTGCCGAAAGGTGCGCCCGATGTCGATGTCTCACGCCCAGCCCCCGCAGAAGCGGCAGAACTGGTTCGCCCGGCACAAGGTCCTCACCGGCATCGGTGCGGTGGTCGTGGTGGCCGCCATCGGTACGGCCGCCGCCGGCGGGGGCGGCGACGACAAGGACTCCAAGGACAGGACCACGCAGTCGGCCGGGAAGGACTCCGGCGGCGGTTCCGGCAAGGGCACGGAGAAGAAGGAGGAGAAGGCCGAGCCGGCCATCGACGGCGACGGCACCTTCGAGGTCGGCTCCGACGTCAAGCCCGGCACCTACCGGACCACCGGCAACGACGAGCTCGGCGGCTGCTACTGGGAGCGGGCGAAGGACTCCAGCGGCGAGATGGACTCCATCCTCGCCAACGACAACGTCACCGGCGCCTCGTACGTGACGATCAAGCCCACCGACAAGATCTTCAAGTCCAACGGGTGCAACGACTGGGAGGCGGTCCCGGACAAGCCCGCCGCCGGCGGCACCCCCAAGACCGAGTTCTCGGGCAAGGGCGGCATGTACCGGGTGGGCGTGGACATCGCCCCGGGCACCTACAAGTCCGCGGGGAACGACGGCGACATCGGCTGCTACTGGGAGCGCGACAAGGACGCCCTGCACGGTCTGGAGTCCATCGCCGCCAACGAGAACGTCACCGGCTCCGGCGTGGTGACCATCGCCCCCGGTGACGCCTACTTCAAGACCAACAACTGCAACGACTGGAAGAAGGCCGGCTGATGCCGCCCGGCCCCGCCGCACCCCGTACGGCGCCGGGCCGCACCACCGACGGCGTGCCGGCCCTCGACGGCGTACCGGCGACCACCGCCGTACGCACCACCGGCGGCGTACCCGTCCCCGGCGACGTACGCACCACCGGCGGGTCCGCCTCCGGACCCGCCGCCGGGGCCACCGTACGGGCCACCACCCGGGCCGCCGGGGCCACCACCGGGACCGCCGGCCGGACCTCCCGTGCCACCACCGGGACCGCCGGCCCCACCACCCGCGCCACCACCGGGACCAACGGCCGCGCCACCCGCGTCACCACCGGCCCGGCCCCCGGGACCGCCGGACGCCCCGCCCGCCGTCCGGGCCGGCGCCTCGACCACCCGGGCCGCCGGGGCCACCGCGCGGACCGCCCGGCGGTCCGTCAGCCGCCGCACTGGCGGAGCATCATCGCCTTGTCCGCCGCCGTCACCGGGAGGTCGTACTCCAGGGTGACCTGGGCGAACCGGAGCGTGTAGGCGCAGCGGACCGAGCGGTTCGGGGGCAGCCAGGCGGCCGGCCCGGAGTCCCGCTTGGCGGTGTTGGCCCGGCCCAGGACCGGCAGCAGGTTGAGCGCGTCGTTGGCGAACCGCTCGCGCTTGTCCTCCGGCCACCGGGCGGCGCCCATCCGCCAGCTGTACGACAGCGGCACCACATGGTCGATCTGCACCTCGGCGGCCTTCTCCTTCCGCCACTCGACGCGCTGCCCGGTGTACGGGTCGGACAGCGTCATGGCGATCACCACGCAGTCGGAGCCGGACCGGAACCGCAGCTCGCGGCCGTCCCGCCGGAGCAGGTCGTTGCGGGTGTCGCAGCCGTTCCGCGCCCACGGCACGCCGTCGGCGGTGTCCGTCCACGCGTGGCCGAACCGGTCCCGGTCGTATCCGGTGCGCGGCCCGGGGCCCTTCACCGCGACCCGTTCGATGACGGCCCGGGCCGCCGCCCGGTCCGCGTCCGAGGTCACCGGCGCCAGCCCCGGCCGCGTCCCCTCCGGGTTCCGCAGCGGGCTGACCACCCGCCGGTCGGGCGCTGGACCGCCGCCGGCGGACGGCCCGCCGGAACCGTCCGGGTCCACCGAGCACCCGCCGGCCGCGAGCAGCGCGGTGAGCACCACGGCACCCGCCCGGCCGGTCCTCCCACGCACCCCGGCCCGGACCCGGCTCCGGGCCGGCTCCGGGCCGAAGCCCCCGCCGGCCGTACCGTCCGCGCCGCGGACACCGCTCCCGCCGCGCGTGCGGGCCCCGCCCCGCCACCCCCTCGCGCCCGGCACACCGCTGCCGCCGGGGCCGTCGCCTTCCGCTGTTCCGCCGCCGCCCGGCGTGCCGCTGCCGCCGTGGTCCCGGTCGGCGGCCGCCCCGTACGCTCCGGAAGCCGCCGTCCCGGGGTTCGCCGCCCTCGCCCGGTCCCGTCCCGGAAACCGTCCTCGCACCCCGGAAACCCCCTTCGCGTATCTTTTCGCCAGACGCCCACACGATAAGGACCCTGGATGGATACGGCCGCCACCGCACCGCCCGGCACCGCGGCGGACAGCAGCGCTTCCACGGTCCCCGCGGGCCCGCGGGCCCGGGCGGCAGCGCTCCGCCGGCCGGCGCTGGACCCGTACTGGCTGGCCCTGGTGCTCTTCGTGCTCTACACGCTGTTGTCGGTCTCCCGGCACCGGCGCATGGAGAACATGTCCTGGGACCTGGGAATCTTCGAGCAGGCCATCCGCTCCTACGCGCACCTCCAGGCCCCGGTCGCCGACCTCAAGGGTCCCGGGGCGAACATCCTGGGCGACCACTTCAGCCCGGTCACCGCGCTCATCGCCCCCTTCTACCGGCTCTTCCCCGGGCCCGCGACGCTGCTGGTGGCCCAGGCCCTGCTCTTCGCGGTCTCGGTGATCCCGGTGACCCGGGTCGCCGCGCACCTGTTCGGCCGCGGCCGGGGGCTGCTGATGGGCGCCGCCTACGGTCTGTCCTGGGGCGTGCAGCGTGCGGTGGACTTCGACTTCCACGAGATCGCCTTCGCGATGCCGCTGCTCGCCTTCGCCCTGGAGGCGGTGATCCGGGAGCGCTGGTACCCGGCGATGCTGTGGGCAGCCCCGCTGGTCCTGGTCAAGGAGGACCTGGGCGCCACGGTGGCGGTCATCGGGGCGGTCATCTGGCTGCGCTGCCGCCGGGGGGGCGACACCAGGGTCGTGCTGTACGCCATCGGGCTGGCCGCGTTCGGGGTGATCGCCTCGGCCCTGGCGCTGGGCGTGATCATCCCCGGCTTCAACGGGGGCGGGGACTACGCCTACTGGGAGAAGATGGACAGCGGCGCCGCGGAGGCCACCATTCCGCTGGACACCGCGCTGCGCACGCTCGCCTGGGTGCTGCTGCCCACCACCGGTCTGCTGGCGCTCCGTTCACCGCTGCTGCTGGCGGTCCTGCCCACCCTGGGCTGGCGGTTCGTCTCCCACGAGGAGCACTACTGGGGCACCGACTGGCACTACAACGCGGTGCTGATGCCGATCGTCTTCCTCGCCCTGGTGGACGCGGTGGACCGCGGCCGGCGCAGCCCGCGCCCGTGGCTCGCCGCCTACGCGCGGCAGATGCCGGTCGCGGTGGCCGCCGCGTCGGTCGCGCTGACCAGCTCCCTGCCGCTGTACGGGCTGACGGTGCCGGACACCTACCGCAAGCCGGCCTCGGTGGCCGCCGCCGAGCGGCTGCTCGACCGGATTCCCGACGACGCCTCGGTGGAGGCGAACGTCGGCCCCATCAGCCGCCTCACCAACCGCTGCCGGGTCTTCTGGGTGGGCGACACCCGGGGCATCGAGCCGGACTACATCGCGCTGAAGGAGGACCCGTACCGCACCCCGGAGGACGTTGCGGCCTACGCCCGCCAGCTGCACCCGGGCACCTCCTACCGCCACCTCGGGGAGGCGGGGGACGTCCACGTCCTGCGGCGGGAGGGGCCGCGGTGACCGGGCCGTTCCCGGTACGGTTCGCGGCCCGCGACTGACCGCCGGCGCCGTCCCGCGGGGGCCGTCCGGCCGTCCGGCCGCCTCACGGGGGCCCGTCCGGCGGCACTGCCGCGGCCCGTCCGCCTCGCCGGGTCCGTCCGTCCGGCGGCCTACCCGCCCGAGTCCGGCCGCGGCCCCGCCGGGTCCCGTACGTTCCACCGCGGGGCCGGTCCGTCGGGGCCGGCCGTCACGGCCGTCCGTCTCAACCTGCCGTCACGGCCCGCCCTGCGGGCCGCTCGTCAGGTCCCGCCCGTACGGCCGGGTGTCGGGGCCGGGCGCCGCCGCGCACGGTGTGCGGCGGGTACCGGCGTCAGCGCAGCCGGGCCCGGTCGGCCGCGGCGGTGCCGTGTGCCCAGCCGTCGGCGTCACGCCCCTTGAGCCGGTGCGCGGTGGTCTCCGGGAACATCCGCCCGGCGGTCTCCCCCACCGCCACCTCGCGGGCGGCGAGCACCGGCAGCAGCTCCGGCCCGCCCGCCCCGCCGGCCGCGGCCTCGCGGGCCGCGGCGTCGGTCGCGGTGCGGGTGGCCTCGGCGAGCCGGCCCCTGATCCGGTCCGCGTAGGCGATGAGGAATGACTCCCGGAAGTCCCGGGTACGGCGGGACCGCCCGCCGGCGTGGTGCCGGTCGGCCGCCCGGTTCATCGCGGTGGTGGCCTGGAGCAGCAGCGAGGTGTACAGCAGCTCGACCAGCTCCAGATCGGCCTCGAAGCCGACCACCGTGGAGAAGCCCAGGTCGCTCGACCACACCGCCTGGCAGCGGTTGGCCTCCGCGACCGCGTCCAGCAGCAGCGCCCTGGCCGCCTCGTACGGGGCGTCGATCCCGATCCGGCAGGCGCCGGGCGCCTCGGCCCCGTCCGGCCCGGCACCGGACACCGCGCCGGCGTCGAGCAGCGCCGCGTCGATGCTGTGGCGGGCCATCAGCTCCTGGGCCTTGGCGGAGAGCGCCTCGGCCTCCGCCGGGTAGGAGCTGGACTCCGCCTTGGCCAGCAGGGCCCGGACGCGCCCGAGCATCCGGGGCTCCCCCGCCCCCGCCGCCCGCCGGGGCGCCGGGGGCTCCAGCGGAGGGATCCGGGGCAGCCGGCCGGCCAGCCGCAGCGCGTCCAGCACGGTGGAGGCGGTCCGGAAGCGGTCGGTGCGCTCCCGGCCGGCGAGCCCGTCCAGGTAACCGTCGTCGCCGCCCCACCACACCCGGGCGTCCAGCTCCCGCAGCTGGGCGGCCCAGCGGGGGTCCGCCGCACGGCCACCGGGGCCCCCGCCGGACGTACCCCGGGCCGTATCCCCCGCCGTGCCGCCCGACGCCCGGGGAGCCGTCCTGGCCTCCGCCGCGATCATGTCCACCAGGAACCGCACCCGGTCGCCGTCCCCGCGCTCGCGGCGGACGGCGCGCACCAGATCGGCCGGCTGCCAGCCGCGCTGCCAGCAGCCGCGTACCGTCGCGGTGCCGGCCGCGACCAGGGCGCGGCTGACCGCCTCCCAGCCGGCCGGGGCGGCGGTGAGCCGGGAGGCCCCACCGTCCAGGGCGTCGTCGAGCCGGTCCCCGGGCGCGGTGAGCTCGTACCGTACGGCCGGCGGCCAGCCGGGGGTGCGGGTGCGCCGCACCACGCCGGCGTCGGTGAGCTGGGCGAGCCGGTCGGTGAGCACCTTGTCGGAGAGGCGCGGGAGCGCGGCGGCCAGCTCGCTGTAGCTGTGGTCGCCGCGCAGCAGTTCCCGGACCACCAGGGTGGTCCAGCGGCCCCGGAGCGCGGCGAGGGCGATCTCGACCGGGCAGTCCGGGTCGGGGGCCGCGACCCGGGCCCGGGGGTCGTCGGGCAGGCCGTGGCGAACCGTTGGGTGAGTCACGAGGGCGCCTCCTATCGTCGGGCCGCACCGGCCACCGGCCCCGACCGAGAGGAACGCCCCATGACCTCACCGACTTCCCACGCCACCCAGCTGCCGCTCACCGCCGAGGACCTGCCCGCCGTGTTCGCCGCGCGGTTCAACAGCGGGGACGCCCGGGCGGTGGCGGAACTCTACGAGCCCGGCGCGGTGTTCGTGCCGCCCACCGGGGAGCCGGCCCGCTCCCCGGCCGCGATCGAGCGGGCCAACGCCGCGTTCCTGGGCCTCGGGCTGCCCATCGCGGTCCGGCCGCGGGAGGTCCAGGTCACCGACGACGGCCTGGCGCTGCTGGTGGTGGACTGGGAGATCGAGGGCACCGGGCCGGACGGGGACCGGGTGCACGTGCGGGCCACGGCCACCGATGTGGCCCGGCGCGGTCCGGACGGCCGCTGGCGGTACGTCATCGACAACCCCTTCGGCGGGGTGCCGCACGCGGAGCGGTTCGATGCCGGCCGGCCATCGAACTGAGAAGGAACCGTCACAGGCGGACGGCAGGATGTCCGGCTGTGAACGATTCTCGGACTCCCTGGCCCTCGCCGCCGCCCGCCCACCCGTACCCCGGCCCGCCGCCCCACCCGGGAGGCGGCCCCGGCGCACCGGCCCGTCCGGTGCCGGCCGGGGTGGGGGACCTGCGCCGGCAGTGCGCCTCCGTGGTGGACGGATTCCTCACCCTGCTGGGCGGCAGCCTCATCGCGCTGCGGCTGCCGGACGGGACGGACCTCGGGGTGCCCGCGGGCACCATCACCACCAGCGGCAACCACTTCTCGACCTTCGCCCTGGCCGTCTGCGTGCTCGGGGTGTCCTTCGCGCACCATGTGCTGGGCCCGATGCTCTTCCGCACCACGGTGGGCAAGTTCCTCTGCCTGGCCCGGGTGGTGCGGGCGGCGGACGCGGGCCGGCCGCGGTTCTGGCAGTGCGTGCGGCGGTGGCTGCTGGGGCTGACCTGGCTGCCGGTGCAGGCGGCGCTGTCGCTGGTCGGCGGTGACGGCGACCCGTACGACGACGGGTGCGGGCTGCGGATCGTCCGGAGCCGGGACCTGCGCGCGGCCCGGCGGTGACCCGGCCGCCGGGCGGTGCCCGGCGCCGCACCCCCCTCGTCACGCCGCCGGGGCCCGGGTGACCCCGGCCCGGCGGCCCGGGCCCGCTCCCGGCGGCACCGGACGGCAGCCGGCGCGCCCCGGGCCGGCCCACGACGAGGACGCGCGACGGCACCGGCCCCGCACACGACGACGCCGGGCGGCGGCCGGCACGGATGCCGCGCCACACCGGGCGCCCCGGCCCGCACACGACGACGCCGGGCGGCGGCCGGCACGGATGCCGACCGCCGCCCGGCGGTTGCGCTGTGGTGGAACGGGGGTCCGGTCCGCTCCGGGTGGGATCAGGCGCCGGTGGCGCTGCCCCCGACCCACTCGTCCCAGCTCATGTTCCAGCCGTTGAGGCCGTTGTCCGGCTGGATGGTCTTGTCCGGCGAGCCGGTGACCACCACGAGGTCGCCGATCTGCGAGTTCTCGTAGAACCAGGCACCGTCCTGGTTCGGGTCGTTGGCACCCTTGGCGTCGTTCAGACCCACGCAGCCGTGGCTGGTGTTGGCCGCGCCGAAGATGGAGTCGGCACCCCAGTAGTTGCCGTGGATGAAGGTGCCCGAGGTGGACAGGCGCATGGCGTGCGGCACGTCCTTGATGTCGTACTCGCCCTTGCCGTCGTCGTCGGTGAAGCCGACCGTGGCACCGTTCATCCGGGTCTCCTTGAACTTCTCGGAGATCACCATCTGACCGTTGTACGTCGGGTTCTCCGCGCTGCCCGCGGAGATCTTGATCGTCCGGAGGGTCTTGCCGTCCCGCACCACGGTCATCGTCTTGTTCTTGACGTCCACGGTGCTGACCTGGGAGTGGCCGATCTTGAAGGTCACGGTCTTGTCCTGGACGCCGGTGACGCCGTTGGACGCCTCGACGCCGTCCAGGTCGAGCTTGAGGGTGACCGTGGAGTTCGGCTTCCAGTACTCCTTGGGCCGGAAGTCCAGGCGCTGGTCACCGAACCAGTGACCGACCACCTGCTGGCCGCTGGTGGAGGTGACGGTGATGTGGGACTGGACGTCCTTTTTCTTCGTCACCGCCTTGTCGAAGTTGATCGACACCGGCATGCCCACGCCCACCGTGGAGCCGTCCTCAGGGGTGAAGTTCCCGATGAAGCTGTTCGCCGGCGAGACGGTGGTGAAGGCGGAGTTCTCGGTGGCCTGCCGGCCCTGGGAGTCGGTGGCCTCGGCGGTGATCTTGTACTGGGTCGAGCGCTCCAGCTGACCGGCCGGCGTCCAGCTCTTGCCGTCGGGGGAGATGGTGCCCTCGACGGTCGCGCCGGTGGCCGGTGCGGTCATCACGACCTTGGTGAGCTTGCCACCGCTGACGGTGACCTTGGCGTCACTGTTGATGCCGGCGTTGGTGGCGCCGTTCTTGGGAGAGATGGTGATCTTGGCGTCCGACGCCTTCGCCGCCGCGGCCTCGTCGACCTGGGCCGCCGACCTGCCGTGCCCCTGGCTGCCGCCCTCGTCCTTCTTGTCGTCGTCCCCGCCACACGCCGCCAGGGTGAGCACACCGCTGAGCACAGCGGCCGCGACCGCTATCCCCTTGCGGTGCTTACCGTCCGTCATCACAGGTATCTCCATAGCTACTGGACCCCAAAAACCCCGAACCGGAACACTTGTTTCACAAGGGCCCCGGTACTCCGTACAGAACGCCTGCGCCTTTCGGGCGGTTCCATGTTCAGTAAAACTGTGGGCGATACCACTTAGCAAAAAGCGCCGGTCAGGCGGGAGCCCGACCGGCGCCACGGCCCCCGCGGACGCCGCCGCGCACGGTTCCGGCGGGCGTCCGGGGAGGCCGCGCGGGCCGCCCTCCGGCGGCGGGCCCGCCCCCCTCACCGCTCACTCCGTGTCGCCGAGCTCCCAGTCCGCCGCCTCCGGGTCGAACGCGGTCCGCTCACAGCTCCAGGAGGCCTGGGCCAGCTCGGCGCCGGGCACCTCGGCGACCAGGTCGACCGGCTCGACGAGGTAGGCCAGCGCCTCGGCCTCGTCGGTGCGGACCGCCTCCCGCGCCCGGTCCCGCTCCTCGTCCAGCATGAACTCGTCGGCCTCGATCCGTTCGACCGCGGCCCGGGTCAGCGCGCCGGCGTCGGTGACCTCCAGCACCACCTCGACGTGGATACGTACATATCGGGATGTTTCCGTAGCGTCCATGGACGGAGGTTACGGCCCGGCGGCGCCGGTGGCGCCCTCGCTTCCGCGCGACCCGCGGGGGTCACTACGATCGGACGCAACGGGGCTCAATTCGCCGCAGCCTCAAGGGGGATGCATCCTTTGACCGCACGCCGACCACTGCTGACCGCCGCCGCCGCGGGGTCGATGCTGTGCGCCCTGTGGTTCGTGCCGTCCGCGGACGCCACGGAAGCGCGGGGCGGGGAGGGGCCGGCCGGCCGGTCCCCGGCGTACGCCCGGCAGGTCTCCGGACCGGCCACCGGCGGTGACTCCCCGGTCCCGTCCCCGGGCGGGCCGGACCTGGCCGACTCCGGCAGCGTGGACGTCACCCCGTACGTGGTGGGTGGCGTGGGCTTCCTCGGCCTGGGCGTAGCCATGGTCACCGCCTCGATGCGCCGCCCGCGCTCCGCCGCGTACTGACCCCCGCGGGGCCGCGCCGGGCCACGCCGGCCGCCGGTCCGCGGAATCCCGCGCCGGCCGGCCGCCCGCGCTGGCCCGCCGTCCGCGAGGGTCCGCGCCGGTCCGGGCGGCCCCCGCCGTCCTCGCGTGCCCGGAGGCGCTGTCCTGCCCGGAGCCGGCCCGGGTCGCCGATGCCCGTGGTCCTGGTGCCCCGCCGCCCGTGCCCCCGGCCGGAGGGCGAGCCGCTGCGGCCGGGGGTGCCGGGTGTGGCCGGGGGTGCCGGGTGTGGCCGGGGCAGTCAGGCGAGCGGGCCGGTCACCGGCTCCACGGCCGCGATCAGCGCGCCGGAGCGGACGAAGGCGTCCGCCGCGGCCAGGTCGGGGGCGAGGAAGCGGTCCTCGCCGGGCCCCCGCACCCCCGCCTCGCGCACCGCGGCCAGCACCGCCCGGGTCGCCGGGGCGGGCGTCAGTCCGGCGCGCAGCTCGATCGCCCGGGTCGCGGTCATCAGCTCGATGGCGATCACCCGGCAGAGGTTGTCCACGGCGGTACGGAGCTTCCGGGCCGCCGACCAGCCCATCGAGACGTGGTCCTCCTGCATCGCGGAGGACGGGATGGAGTCCACCGAGGCCGGGACGGCGAGCCGCTTCAACTCGCTGACCAGCGCGGCCTGGGTGTACTGGGCGATCATCAGGCCGGAGTCCACGCCCGCGTCGCCGGCGAGGAACGGCGGCAGCCCGTGCGACCGGTTCTTGTCCAGCAGCCGGTCGGTGCGCCGCTCGGCGATGGAGGCCAGGTCGGCCGCGGCGATGGCCAGGAAGTCCAGTACGTAGCCGACCGGGGCGCCGTGGAAGTTGCCGTTGGACTCCACCCGGCCGGGCCCGCCGTCCGCGTCGCCGAGCAGCACCACCGGGTTGTCGATGGCCGCGGCCAGCTCCCGTTCGGCGACCAGCCGGGCGTGTGCCAGGGTGTCCCGGCCCGCCCCCGCCACCTGGGGCGCGCAGCGCACGGAGTAGGCGTCCTGGACGCGCGGGGCGTCGTCCTGGTGGTGGCCGGTGAGGCCGGAGCCGGCCAGCACCCGGAGCATGTTGCCGGCGCTGGCGGCCTGCCCGGGGTGCGGGCGGATGGCGTGCAGCTCGGGGGCGAGGACCTTGTCCGTGCCGAGCAGCGCCTCCAGCGAGAGGGCGGCGGTGATGTCCGCGGAGGTGTAGAGGCGGGCCAGGTCGGCGCAGGCCATCAGCAGCATGCCGAGCATGCCGTCGGTGCCGTTGAGCAGCGCCAGTCCTTCCTTCTCGCGCAGCTCCACCGGGGCGATGCCATGCTCGGCGAGGAGCTCGGCGGCGGGCCGCAGCCGCCCGTCGGGCCCCTCGGCGTCACCCTCGCCCATCAGGGTCAGGGCGCAGTGGGACAGCGGGGCGAGGTCACCGGAGCAGCCGAGGGAGCCGTACTCGTGCACCACCGGGGTGATGCCCGCGTTGAGCACCGCGGCCATGGTCTCGACGACCACCGGACGGACGCCGGTACGGCCCGAGGCGAGCGTCTTCAGCCGCAGGAACATCAGCGCCCGCACCACCTCGCGCTCCACCCGCGGGCCCATCCCGGCGGCGTGCGAGCGGACGATGTTCCGCTGGAGCTGGGCGCGCAGGTCGGGGCTGATGTGCCGCACCGCGAGGGCGCCGAAGCCGGTGGAGACGCCGTAGACCGGGTCGGGCTTGGCGGCCAGGTCGTCCACCACCCGCCGGGCGGCGGCGACGGCGTCCAGGGCGTCGGCGGACAGCTCGACCCGAGCGGCGCCGCGGGCCACGGCGATGACATCGTCGGCGGTCGTCCCGGACGACCCCACCACCACAGTGTGCATATCCATATTCAGGAACCCTAGAGACTGAATCGCCAACTGTCACCACCCGTCCGGGGATGCCGGTGCCCGCCGGCGGGCGCGGAGCGGGTACGCCTTTCGACCCGGGGCAACGGGGCGGGCGGCCCCCGCCCCGCCAGGAGCCGCCCGGACCCCGCCCGTACGGGCCGGACGCACCGGGCCCGCCGGCCGGACGCGCCGGAACCCCGGGACCGGGGGGCGCAGGGACGGGGGCGCGGGCGGGATCGGCCCTGACCCCGCCGTACGGGCGGACCGCCCGCCCGGGACGGGAAGCCGTACAGCCGGACGGCGGCCGAACCGCGCCGACCGGCCACAGGCCCACGGGCCTGGACACGGAGTGGCCCCGACCGGACCGGATGGGCGGAGAAGCCGGACCGAGCAATGGCGGGCCGGCTCGCCCCGGGACCGCCCGGACCCCGCCCGTACGGGCCGGACGCACCGGGCCCGCCGGCCGGACGCGCCGGAGCCCCGGGACCGGGGCGCGCAGGGACGGGGGCGCGGGCGGGATCGGCCCTGACCCTGCCGTACGGGCGGACCGCCCGCCCGGGACGGGGAAGCCGTACGGCCGGACGGCGGCCGGACCCGGGGGTCCGTACGAGCGCCCGCGGCGGGCTGGGCGCGGGAAGGGTTTCGGGCCCCGGGCCCGGACGGGCGAGAGGTGCCCGGGACGGGAGGGGCGGCCGGTCCGCGTCGGCGGGCCGGGGCCGGGTCACCCGTCCTCGTCGGCGGGGGTGTGCCGGCCGCGGAAGCGGCGGCGCTCGGCGGGCGGGACCTGCGGCGGGGAGTCGGCGAGCCGGACCACCGGGTCCTCCGGGCCGCCCTCCCGCCCCGCGACCACCGGCTTGGTGGCGCGGGCCGCCTTGGCCCGGTACTGGGCGGCGTCGGCGAGCCGGAACAGCCGGCGGGCGGACCGTACCGGGCCGATCGGGTCGCCGGTCGAGGCGACGCCGCAGGCCACTCCCTCGCCCAGCTCCAATTCCGCGGCGCGGCGGCAGAGTTCGTCGGCGACCTGGACCACCTCGTCCGCCTCCGAGCCCACCTCCAGCAGGCAGAACTCGTCCCCGCCCAGCCGTGCCACCAGCGCGCCCGGCAGCATCGCCCCGCACCGGGAGAGGACCGAGCCGAAGCGTTCCAGCAGCCGGTCGCCGACCGCGTGCCCATGGGTGTCGTTGACCGCCTTGAGCCCGTTGAGGTCACACACCACCAGGCTCACCACCGTGCCCTGGGTGCGGTGCGCCTCCAGCGCCTCGTCCAGCCGCATGTCCACCGCCCGCCGGTTGCCGAGCCCGGTCAGCGGATCGGTGAACGCCAGCCGGCGGGCCTCCTCCAGCCGCTCGGTCTGGGCGATCCCGGCGGCCGTCACCGCCGCGAGCACGGTGGCGAAGTCGGCGTCGGCGCGGTCGAACACCGGCCGCCCCGCCGCCCGCGCCACGTACAGCTCGCCCCAGGCGCGGCCGCGCAGCACGATCGGGGCCACCACACAGCTGTCCCGGCCGCGCCGCCGCAGCGCGGTCACCCTCCCCCAGCTCCGGCCCGGCCGGGGGTACCCCCAGGGGGGCACTCCCGGCGGGCGGTCCGCCCCGGCACCGGGGCCGCCGCCGGCGGGCGGCGCACCGGACCGCTCCACCCAGGCGTGCGGCTCGCCGCCGCGCGCCCACTGCTCGTGGAGGAACTCGGCGATCTCCGGGAACTCGCTCACCGGGTACCACTCGTCCTCCGGGAACTCCTCCTCGCCCTCCGCCAGGTCCCCGACGTTGACCAGGACGCGCAGCCGTCCCCTCTCGCGCTCCCAGACCGAGACGGCGGCGAAGTCGCCGCCGAGGGCGTCGCGTGCGCGGACCGCCGCCGAGCGCACCGCCTCCTGCGGGGTGTGCGCCGCCGCCATGGCCTGCGCCAGCCCCACCACGGCTCTCAGCCGCGCATCGCCCTCGCCCGTCACCGCGCCTCGCATTCCGTCGCCGTGCGCGACCACGTCCACGGCGCGCATCCGCGTCATCCAGCGTAGGAACGTTCGGCCGGTTCCGCCTTCCACCGGTCCGGCCGGCTGCCGCCGTCCCGACCGGCGTACCGGCGCCCGTCCGCGGGCCCCGGCCCGGCCGGTGCCCACCCGCGCGGGGCCCCGGCGTCACCGTCCGGGGCGGACGTCCGCCCGCGCAGGAGCGCCTAGCCTGCCAGGCGCCCGGCGGCGCCCCGCCGCCACCCCCGGCCCGTACCGCGCACCGCCCGCCGCACGCTCGCCGGGAAAGGGCCGGCGGCCCGGCTCCCGGCCGGCCCGGTGACCGTCACGCCACGGGCCGGGGGCGTGTCATGGCTCCGGACGCGCCACGGTCCCCCGCCACCGACCCGGACCCGGTACCGAGACCAGGGCCGGCCGCGGTCGGGGCGGGGGACCGGGTGCCAGAGGACCGCCGGCCCGGGAAGGCCGTGCGCCCGGGGTCCGACGAGCCGGGGTCCCGGGGTCCGGGAGCCGGGGTCCCGGGGTCGGGGAGCGGAGGAGCCGGGGCCGGAGGAACCGGCGACCGCCCGCAGAAGGGCCGGGGCTCGGAGGAACCGACGGCCGGAAGAACCGGAGTCCCGGAAGGGCCGGTGGCGCGGGACCGGCCGCGCCCAGGGTGAGCGGCCGGATGACCGGCGGGGTACGCGGTGCCGCGGCGGCCGGGGCGACCGCCGCGGCCGGCCCGCCCCGGGGTCACTCCCCCGGCCAGTCCGGGGTGCGCTTCTCGTTGAAGGCGGCGACGCCCTCCGCCCGGTCCCCGGAGAAGGCGACCGTCCGCCAGGCCGCGTCCTCCACCTCCAGACCGGTCCGCAGGTCCAGGCCGTGGCCCAGGCGCAGCGCCCGCTTGGCGGCGCGCAGGCCCACCGGCGAGTTCGCCGCGATCCGGCCGGCCAGCTCCAGCGCCTCGGCCCGGTCCGCGCCCTCGGGCGCCAGCTGGTCCACCAGGCCCAGGGCGAGGGCCTCGTCGGCGCCCACCCGGCGGGCGGTGAAGATCAGCTCGGCGGCGCGGGCCGCGCCCACCCGGCGGGGCAGCAGCTGGGTCCCGCCGCCCCCGGGCAGCACGCCCACCGAGACCTCCGGCAGCCCCACCACGGCGGTCGGGTCCGCGACGATGATGTCGCAGGAGAGGGCCAGCTCGAAGCCGCCGCCGAGCGCGTAACCGTGCACCGCCGCGATGGTCGGCATCGGCAGTTCCAGGACCCCGGTGTACGCGGAGCGGGCCAGCGGGCGCTGCCGCAGCAGCTCGGCGTCGCTGAACGAGTTGCGCTCCTTCAGATCCGCGCCGACGCAGAAGGCCCGCTCGTGGGTGGAGGTGAGGACCACCGCGCGCGCCGAGGTGTCCCCGGCCAGCTCCGCACAGGCCGCGGCGATCGACCGGGCCATCTCGGAGGAGACCGCGTTCATCGCCTTGGGCCGGTCGAGTACCAGCTCGGCGACGTGCCCGTGCCGCCGTACGCCGACCCATTCGCCGAACCGCTGTTCCGTCATGCGCCCTCCCGGAGCCGGTGTTAACGATCGTTGACCGGATCATCGCAGGCGGGCCGGTACACCCGCCAGGGGTGCCGGTCACGACGGTGTACGGTCCCGCCCGCCGCGGGGCCAGACACCCCGCGCCGTCCGGCCCGCCCGCGTCGTACGTCGAAGGCGGCGGGGGGCAGCACGCCCGTGCGGACGGGCACACGACCGCGCGTCGTCGGCGGACGAGGACACCCGGCCCGGCCCACACCCGGGCCGCGCGGGCGTACGCGCCGCACGCACAGGCCGCGGCATCCCCCGCGGTCCCCTCGCACGCGTGCCCGGCGGCGTCCGCCGTACACCCGCATCCGGCCGGGGATCCGGCACCGGCCACCGGACGGACGCCGCCGCGCCCCGACGGTCCGGCGACCCGCTGGCACAAAAGGACGGGCGGACGGACGGTCGGGCCGACGGTGGACGAAGGAACAGGGGACAAGCGGACGGGCGGGCCGGCTGCGCCCCGCGCCCCGAGCCCCTCCCGGGCGGCACCCCGGCCCCGGGCGTACGAGCGCCCCCACAGCCCGGCACCCCGGCACCCGAACGACCCCGCACCCCGGCACCCGAACGACCTTGCAACCCGGCAACGGGCCGGCACGGAAGCCACCACCACTCAGGCATCCCGGCAACCGGCCGAGGCGGACACCCCCGCCACACACCCACCCCGGCAGGGGCCGTCCCAGCCCCCAGCCAAGCGTCAGGCACACCGTCCACCGGCCGCACGCTTCCCGTCCACCGGTCCGCCTCCACCCGCCCGCCCCGGCGGGCCGCGGGTCAGCCGCGGCGGGTGAGCAGCCAGGGTTCGACGATGCCCAGGCCGCGGACCGGGCGCTGCCACATCGGCTGGAGGGCGAAGCGGTAGCCGGGCGGCTGTTCGCCGCGCTTCTCCGCCTCGGCCGCGGCCTCCGCCGCCTCGGCCTCGGAGACCGGGGCGTCGCCGGTGCGGGTCAGTTCCTCGGCGAGGGCGCCGTCCACCAGCACCGCGTCCTTGGGGGCTATCGAGGTGAGCCGGGAGGCGAGGTTGACGGTGGTACCGAAGACATCGCCCATCCGGGTGGTGACCGTGCCGAAGGCGATGCCCACCCGCAGCTCCGGCATGGTCTCGTCGTTCGCCATGGTCTCGATGAGCCGCAGGCCGATCTCGGCGGCGGTGCCGGCGTCGTCGGCGGAGTACAGCACCTCGTCGCCGAGGGTCTTGATCAGCCGGCCGCCGTGCGCGGCGACCAGGTCGGCGGCGGTGGTCTCGAACGCCTCGACCAGCTCGCCCAGCTCCTCCTCCTCCAGGCGCCGGGTGAGCCGGGTGAAGCCCACCAGGTCGGCGAAGCCCACGGCGAGCCGCCGGTCGACCATCTCGGCGTCGTCCTGGGCCTGGATCACCCGGCCGGTCGCGGCGGCGAGCTGCCGGCGGTAGACGTAGACGAGGAACTCCTCCAGCTCCGGCAGGAGCAGTTCGACCAGCGGGTAGGCGATCTCGGTCCGGGTCATGCCGGTCTCCTGGGGCTCGGTCAGGCCCTCCAGGAAGGAGTCGATCTGCCAGTCGGCCAGCCGGGCGGTGGTCTGGCCGGTGGAGCGGGCCACCTGGATGGCCATCGGCTCGCTGAGCAGCCCGGCCTCGACCAGACCGGCGAGCCGGCGCAGCGCCAGCACGTCCGCCTCGGTGAGCGCCTTGGCCTGGCCGATGTCGGCGAACCCCATCGCGTGCCAGAAGCGGGTGGCCCGGTCCACCGAGACGCCCGCGCTGCGGGCCGCCTGGAAGGGGGTGTACCGCCGCTCGGCGCCGAGGATCAGCTGTTCCAGGCGGAGCGCGATGGAGTCCTCGTCGGCTCCGTCCGCGTCCGCGGCGTCGCCGCTCTCCCCGCTCTCCCCGCCGTCGCCGCCGTCTGTGCCGCCGCCCCCGCCGGGGCCGGTCCGGCCGCCGTCGGCCGGGCCGGCGTCAGCGGTGGCGGCGTCCGGTGCCGCGGCGCCCGGGTCCACCCCGTCGCGGTCCGCGCCGCCGTCGCCGCTCACCGCCCGCCCCCTGTCCGAGTCCTGCGCACTGCCCTTCCGCTTCCTCTTCCGGTCCTCCGGACACGCCGGACCGCCGGTCACGACTCGCCGTCTCCCGTCCGAGCTGGACGGACCGCCTCAACGATACGGCAGGTGTGCCGTAGCTCACTCTCCGGCGGAGGCGGCGCGCAGGTGCACGATGTCGCCCGCGGCCACCGATTCGTGCGCTCCGTCGGCCGTGGCGATGACCAGCCGGCCGTCGCCGTCCACCGCCACCGCCTCGCCGACCGTGGCGCGCCCGCCGGGCAGCTCGGCGCGGACGGTCCGGCCCAGGGTCGCGCAGCCCGCGGCGTACGCCTGCTGGAGGCGGCTGGCGGACGGGTCGCCGCCGGTCTCCCGCCAGCGGCCGTACCACTCCTCCAGCGAGCGGAGCACCGCGCGCAGCACCGGGTCGCGGTCGACGTTGGCCGCGCCGGCCAGCGCCAGCGAGCCCGCGGTGGGCACCGGCAGCTCGTCGGCGCGGAGCGAGACGTTGATGCCGACGCCCAGCACCACGGCGTCGCCGGCGCGCTCGGCGAGGATGCCGCCGCACTTGCGCTCCACGGGGGCCGGCACCCGCCCCGGCCCGGCGCCGGTGTCCGGGGTGGAGGTCAGCAGGACGTCGTTGGGCCACTTGAGGGCGGTGTCCACGCCGGCCGACCGGGAGAGCGCGGTGGCGGTGGCGACCCCGGCGAGCAGCGGCAGCCACACCCAGCGCTCGGCGGGCACCCGGTCGCCGGGCCGCAGCAGCACCGAGAAGAACAGCCCGGACCGCGGCGGCGCGGACCAGTTCCGGTCCAGCCGGCCGCGGCCGGCCGTCTGCTCCTCGGCGATCAGCACCGTTCCCTCGGCCGCTCCCCGCACCGCGGCGGCCGCCAGGTCGGTGTTGGTGGAGCCGGTGGCGGGCACGACCTCCAGGGAGGTCCACAGGCCGCCCGGCCGGATCAGGGCCCGGCGCAGGGCCGTGGCGTTGAGCGGCGGGCGGTCCAGGTCGGACCACCGGCCGCCGGGGGTGTCGGAAGGGCTCATACGGGCCAGCCTAGGCTCAGGAGGTGTGGCCAACGACGCAGTGCCACGGCGGGGCCCCGCCGATACGCTACGAGCCGGTAGCCGAGGTCACCCACCCGGACAACCCCGTACCAGCATGGTCGAACACGCCTGTGAGGTTGCGAACGCCCCCGAACCGCCCCGGAATCCGCGCGGCGCCCGGAACACCCCGGGCCGCCCGTACCCCCGTCCGGACCGCACATCCCGTACGGCCCGGACGCCCGTAGGTCTTGACCCCCTGACCATCCCGGACCACCGGGAAGTCGCCGGCAGCGGCGGCGTGGCCCCGCGGCCGCACCGCCCACCGCGGCCGGCCCGCTTCCCCGGTCCTCATCCAGTCCGCCCCCGAGGACGAGCAGGAGCCGCATCCCGATGTCCGAGCCGGAGATTGCCCCCGACAACAGCCAGAGGTGCCACACCACCGCGGGGAAGCTCGCGGATCTGCAGCGCCGCATCGACGAGGCGACCCACGCCGGGTCCGCCCGGGCGGTGGAGAAGCAGCACGCCAAGGGCAAACTGACCGCCCGTGAGCGGATCGCCCTCCTCCTGGACGAGGGGTCGTTCACGGAGCTGGACGAGTTCGCCCGGCACCGCTCGACCAATTTCGGTATGGACCGGAGCCGCCCCTATGGGGACGGCGTGGTCACCGGGTACGGCACCATCGACGGCCGCCCGGTCGCGGTGTTCTCCCAGGACTTCACGGTCTTCGGCGGGGCCCTGGGCGAGGTGTTCGGCCAGAAGATCGTCAAGGTGATGGACTTCGCGCTGAAGACCGGCTGTCCGGTCATCGGCATCAACGACTCCGGCGGCGCCCGTATCCAGGAGGGCGTCAGCGCCCTGGGCCTGTACGGGGAGATCTTCCGCCGCAACACCCACGCCTCCGGGGTGATCCCGCAGATCAGCCTGGTGGTCGGGCCGTGCGCGGGCGGCGCGGTCTACTCGCCGGCGATCACCGACTTCACCGTCATGGTGGACCAGACCTCGCACATGTTCATCACCGGCCCGGACGTGATCAAGACGGTGACCGGCGAGGACGTGGGCTTCGAGGAGCTGGGCGGGGCCCGTACCCACAACGCCACCTCCGGCGTCGCGCACTACATGGCGTCGGACGAGAAGGACGCCGTGGAGTACGTCAAGGCGCTGCTGTCCTACCTGCCGTCGAACAACCTCTCCGAGCCGCCGGCCTTCCCCGAGGAGGCGGACCTGGAGGTCACCGACGACGACCGGGAGCTGGACACCATCGTCCCGGACTCGGCGAACCAGCCGTACGACATGCACAAGGTCATCGAGCACGTGCTGGACGAGGGCGAGTTCCTGGAGACCCAGCCGCTGTTCGCGCCCAACATCGTCACCGGGTTCGGCCGGGTCGAGGGCCACCCGGTGGGCATCGTCGCCAACCAGCCGATGCAGTTCGCCGGCTGCCTGGACATCGACGCCTCGGAGAAGGCCGCCCGGTTCGTGCGGACCTGTGACGCCTTCAACGTGCCGGTGCTGACCTTCGTGGACGTGCCGGGCTTCCTCCCGGGCACCGACCAGGAGTACAACGGCATCATCCGGCGCGGCGCCAAGCTCATCTACGCCTACGCCGAGGCCACCGTCCCGCTGATCACGGTGATCACCCGCAAGGCGTTCGGCGGCGCGTACGACGTGATGGGATCCAAGCACCTGGGCGCGGACCTGAACCTCGCCTGGCCCACCGCCCAGATCGCGGTGATGGGCGCGCAGGGCGCGGTGAACATCCTGCACCGCCGCACCATCGCGGAGGCCGAGGACCCCGAGGCCACCCGTGCCCGGCTGATCGCCGAGTACGAGGACGCCCTGCTCAACCCGTACGTGGCGGCGGAACGCGGGTACATCGACGCGGTGATCATGCCCTCCGACACCCGGCGCCACATCGTGCGCGGGCTGCGGTCGCTGCGGAACAAGCGGGAGGCGCTGCCGCCGAAGAAGCACGGCAACATCCCGCTGTAGGCGCCGCCGGCGCGCGGTGCCGCCGGCGGGTGGTCCGCCGTCCCGCCCGGCGGCCCCGCGCGCCCCGCGGCACGGGTGCCCCCGCAGGGGATCTCCATAGGGTCTCCGTAGGGATCTCCGTAGGGGATCCCGTAGAGGCGTCTCGTAGGGGTTCTTCGTGAGGGAATCCCCCTGGGGACGTCGTAAGGGTGCCCTGTCAGGGCATACCCGTAGGGGCGCCTCCGCAGGGGGCGCCTGCCGCCGCGCACCGCCCGCGGGGGCGCCTCGGTCCACGGCCGGACCCCTCCGTACGGCGGCACCACCACGACACCACGTCCGTCTCCAGAAAGGGTTGTTCCCATGATCAAGGTTCTCCGTGGCAACCCCACCCCCGAGGAGCTGGCCGCCGCACTGGCGGTGGTTCAGGCCCGCGCGGCGGCCGTCACCGCCGCCGCGCCGGGACAGCGGGTACCGGACGAGTGGGCCGACCCGGCCCGGACCATCCCCGGCAACCGGGTCCCGCACCCCGGACCGCACTCCTGGCGCAGCTCCGCCGGGCGGGCACCGTGCTGGCGGTCGCCGTGCTCATCGCCCTGGTGCTGCTGAGCGCGCCCTGACCGCACTCCGCGGACCGCGACGCCACCCGATCGCGCGTCCGGGGGCGACGCCACCCGCCGGGACCGTCCGTTCACGAGAGCGACGTCCGCCGTGCAGCGGGCGGTGCGTCACCGGACCTGGCCGTGGCGCCGGGCGCGGGCACCGCGGCCCGGCCCCGATTTGGCCGCGGGGGCGCCCCGGCCCGATCATGGTGGCGGGGTGGACCGCCCGCCCGGTCACGGAGACGGCCCGGCCCGCCTCCGACGCGGGGACGGCCCGGCCGGGCCGGCGTCCGGGGCCGGCGACGGGTCCGGGTCCAGGGACGGACCGGGTGTCCGGGGCCCGGGAACCGGTCACACCGTTTCCGCCTCTTCCACTCCGCAGTACCGCCGAGTCCTCATCTCACGCCGCCGCGGCGGCCCCGCCGGGGCGGCCCGCCCGGCAGCAGGGAGCCGCACGCCGATGAACCGACCGATACGCCACATCGCCGTCTTCTCCGGTCTGCTCGTCCTCGCCTTGCTGTTGCGCACCACCTGGCTGCAGTTCCACCGCGCCGAGGCGCTCGCCGACCACGACCGGAACTTCCGCGTGAAGATCGACGCGTACGCCCAGCCACGCGGGGACATCATCGTCGGCGGGCGTCCCATCACCGGTTCGGTGAAGACCGGCGGCATCAACTTCGCGTACAAGCGGGTCTTCAAGCAGGGCGAGATGTACGCCCCGGTCACCGGCTACTCCTCGCAGACCTACGGCGCCAACCACCTGGAGAAGCTCAACGAGAAGCTGCTCAGCGGCACCGACGACCGCCTCTTCCTCCAGCGCACCCTGGGCATGTTCACCGGCGACAAGCGGCGCGGCGGGGACGTGGTGACCACCATCAACCCCAAGGCGCAGAAGGCCGCCTTCGAGGGGCTGGGCGACCGGACCGGCGCGGTGGTCGCCATCGAGCCGGACACCGGCAAGATCCTCGCCCTCGCCTCCACCCCGTCCTACGACCCGTCCGACTTCGCCGGCAGCTCCGACAAGGACGTGGCCGCCTGGGACCGGCTGCAGAAGGACAAGCGGAAGCCGATGACCAACCGGGCGCTGAAGGAGGTCTATCCCCCCGGCTCCACGTTCAAGGTCATCACCGCGGCGGCGGCCCTGGAGAACGGCAAGTACTCCGACATCGACGCGCCCACCGAGTCGCCGGACCCGTGGACGATGCCGGACACCAACCGGGTGCTGCCCAACCACAGCCCCACCGCGCCCTGCAAGAACGCCTCGCTCAACGTCGCCATGCAGCACTCGTGCAACAACGTCTACGGCAAGGTCAGCGCCGACCTTGGCAAGGACACCATGCGGGAGACGGCGGAGAAGTTCGGGTTCAACGACCCCGAGGTGGACACCCCGGTCCGCGCCGCGGAGAGCGTCTTCCCCGAGGAGATGGACCGCCCGCAGACCGCGATGTCCGGCATCGGCCAGTCC
Organism: Streptomyces pactum; assembly: GCF_016031615.1. Lineage (GTDB taxonomy): Bacteria > Actinomycetota > Actinomycetes > Streptomycetales > Streptomycetaceae > Streptomyces > Streptomyces pactus. Next base: position 4,581,336 of record NZ_JACYXC010000001.1, on the reverse strand, counting down.
AGCGTGGTCGCCACCCCGCTCCAGATCGCGATGATGACCGCCGCGGTCGCCAACGATGGCACCCTGATGAAGCCGTACCTGGTCGAGGAGTTGCGCGACGCCGACCTGGACACCGTCGAGAAGTACGAGCCCCAGGTGATGTCCGAGGCCGTCTCCGAGGAGACCGCCGCCAAGCTGCAGAAGATGATGGAGGACACCGCCGAGAAGGGCACCGGACGGCCGGGCCGCATCCCCGGCGTCACCGTCGGCGCCAAGACCGGTACCGCCCAGCGCGGCGTGGACAACAGCATCCCGCCGCTGGCCTGGTTCATCTCCTACGCCAAGAAGGGCGACGGCTCCCCGGTCGCGGTGGCGGTGATGATCGACCCGGACGACAGCATCCCGCGGGACCAGATCTCCGGCGGCGGGCTGGCCGGGCCGATCGCCCAGAAGGTCATGCGGGCGGTGCTCGCCGACTGACGCCCCGCCGGGGACGGCCCGCGCCCACGCCAGGGCTGCGGCGGGCCGGTGCCGCGGCGAGGGGCGGGCCCGGAGGGCCGGCCGGCCGGGGACGCGGTCCGGCGGCGCCGTCCGCCGGGTCTCCCTGGGGCCCGGCCGGGCCGGTACCTGGCCCCGGCCGGCCCCTGCCGCCCCGCCGCGCGCGCCCCCCACGCCGCCCGGCGGGCCTTCGTCACCGGGCGCCCTCCGCGCCACCGGGTGCCCCTTCCCGCCGTCGGACGACCCCCTACGCTGGGGCACATGACCGACCGCCGCACCGTCATCCTCGCGTCCGCCTCCCCCGCCCGGCTCGGCCTGCTGCGCCAGGCGGGACTCGACCCCCGGGTGATCGTCAGCGGGGTGGACGAGGACGCCATCACCGCCGACACCCCCGCCGAACTGGCCCGGCTGCTGGCCGAGGCCAAGGCCACCGCGGTGGCCGCCCGCCCGGAGGCCGCGGGCGCCCTGGTGATCGGCTGCGACTCGGTGCTGGAGCTGGACGGGCGGGCGCTGGGCAAGCCGGCCGACGCCGAGGACGCCACCGCCCGCTGGAAGGCGATGCGCGGCCGTTCCGGGGTGCTGCGCACCGGTCACTGCGTCATCGACACCGCCACCGGCCGGCGGACCTCCGCCTCCGCCGCCACCACGGTCCGGTTCGGCGAACCCTCCGACGCGGAGATCGCCGCGTACGTGGCGAGCGGCGAGCCGCTGCACGTCGCCGGCGCCTTCACCCTCGACGGCCGCTCGGCACCGTTCATCGACGGCATCGACGGCGACCCCGGCAACGTCATCGGGCTGTCGCTGCCGCTGCTGCGCCGCCTCCTGGCCGAGCTGGACACCGCCATCACCGACCTGTGGGCGCCGTCCGGCGCCTGACGCGCCGTGGGGCCGGTGACCGACAACCGGTGCCCGGGGGCCGCACGGCCGCCCTGGCCGAGGCGGGGACCCGTGACCGGGAGCCGGTGACCACGAACCGGGGGGCCGGTGATCACACGCCGGTGACCGTGTCCGCGGAGTCCGGGCCGGGGGCCGGCGACCCGGCCACGGGACGGCCGCTCAGGGGCGAGCGGCCCCCGCCCGGGGCCACGTCCACGGAATGAGACGGCTCGTACGGCCCTCCGGGCCCGTTCCGGGGCCCCGGGAACCGTCGCCTCCGCCCGGCTCAGGCGGGCGCCGGACCGGGGCCGTGCGCCGCCGGGGAGCCGTCCTCGGGGGCCGCCGCGGGCCCGTCGCCGGGCAGGTCCCCGTCGTCGTATGCCAACAGCGCCAGCACGATCAGGCCGAGCACCACCATGAGGACCGCGAACGCGCCCCAGCCCACCAGTCCGACGGTCAGCGCGCCCAGCACGCCGTGCACCACCGCGCAGCTGATGAGCACGGTACGGGCGAACCGGCCCGGGGCCCGGTCGCGTACCGCGGCGCGCAGCAACAGGCCCGCGCAGGTGAGCAGATAGAGGCCGAACACGCCGCCCATGGCCCAGGTGGCGGCGGACATCGCGTCCGGGTCCACGCCACCCATCGACATCTTCTGACGGTTCACCATCAGGCCCAGGACCCAGTTGAGCAGCGCGATGCCGACGGCCTCGGCCACCAGCACCACCGCCGCGACCACGGCCACCGGTCTGCGTCCCACCGAGCACCACCCCCGTCCCTCGCGGTCCCGTCGGCGCACCCCGGTGTTACCCGCGGTATGGCGCCATGACACCGCGCACCGTACCCGCCGCCACCCCCCGGCCGACAAGAGCCGGGACCGACCGGGGGGCGCGACCACCGGCGGGTGGCGCGGCGGCGGCGCGACCGGAGGGCAAAGATTCGGTGCGCCGCTTATAGGAACCCCACAAAGAAACATCGACAGTGGTCCGAGGTGCGGACCGAGACCTTGACCACATCCGGGACCGCCGTGGAACCGCGGAACCCCGGCGTACCGTGGGTCGACAGGGGATTTCGCCCGCGGCGTGCGACCCGTTTCACCCTCCGTGTGGTCAAGCTCACCACCGGAGTCTCCTCGGCGCGAAGTGTTGCCCGTACCTAAACTCTTGGCTTGTTTCAAGGAGGGAGCCATCGTGCGCAAGGTGCTCATCGCCAACCGTGGCGAAATCGCTGTCCGCGTTGCCCGTGCCTGTCGGGATGCCGGGATCGCGAGCGTGGCTGTGTACGCCGATCCGGACCGGGACGCGGTGCATGTGCGCGCGGCCGACGAGGCGTACGCGCTGGGTGGTGACACCCCGGCGGCCAGCTATCTGGACATGGACAAGGTGCTGGCGGCCGCGGCGGAGTCGGGTGCGGACGCGGTGCACCCGGGGTACGGGTTCCTCTCCGAGAACGCGGAGTTCGCGCAGCGGGTGCTGGACGCGGGGCTGATCTGGATCGGTCCGCCGCCGCAGGCGATCCGGGACCTGGGTGACAAGGTCGCCGCCCGGCACATCGCCCAGCGTGCGGGTGCGCCGCTGGTGGCCGGTACCCCGGACCCGGTCTCGGGTGCGGAGGAGGTCGTGGCGTTCGCGCGGGAGCACGGGCTGCCGATCGCGATCAAGGCCGCGTTCGGTGGCGGTGGGCGCGGGTTGAAGGTCGCCCGGACCCTGGAGGAGGTCCCGGAGCTGTACGACTCCGCGGTGCGCGAGGCGGTCGCCGCCTTCGGGCGCGGTGAGTGCTTCGTGGAGCGCTACCTGGACAAGCCCCGGCACGTGGAGACCCAGTGCCTGGCCGACACGCACGGCAACGTGGTGGTGGTCTCCACCCGCGACTGCTCCCTGCAGCGCCGTCACCAGAAGCTGGTGGAGGAGGCCCCGGCCCCGTTCCTGACCGAGGAGCAGAACGCCCAGCTGTACCGCGCCTCCAAGGCCATCCTGAAGGAAGCCGGGTACGTGGGCGCCGGCACCGTCGAGTTCCTCGTCGGCGCGGACGGCACCATCTCCTTCCTGGAGGTGAACACCCGCCTCCAGGTGGAGCACCCGGTGACCGAGGAGGTCACCGGCATCGACCTGGTGCGGGAGATGTTCCGGATCGCCGACGGTGAGGAGCTGGGGTACGACGATCCGCCGGTGCGCGGGCACTCGTTCGAGTTCCGGATCAACGGTGAGGATCCGGGGCGGAACTTCCTGCCGGCGCCGGGGACGGTGTCGCTGTTCGCGCCGCCGTCGGGTCCGGGGGTTCGGCTGGACGCGGGGGTGGAGTCGGGCAGTGTGATCGGCCCGGCGTGGGACTCGCTGCTGGCGAAGCTGATCGTGACCGGTGCGACGCGGCAGCAGGCGCTGCAGCGGGCGGCGCGCGCGCTGAACGAGTTCCGGGTGGAGGGCATGGCGACCGCGCTGCCGTTCCACCGCGCGGTGGTCACCGACCCGGCGTTCGCCCCGGCCGAGGGCGCGTTCTCCGTGCACACCCGGTGGATCGAGACCGAGTTCGTCAACGAGATCCCGCCGTTCGCGGCTCCCGCCGGGGACGACGCCGAGGGTGAGGCGCAGGCCCGGGAGACCGTGGTGGTGGAGGTCGGCGGGAAGCGGCTGGAGGTGTCGCTGCCGGCGTCGCTGGGGGTGGCCACCGCGGGCGCGGCCGGTGCCGCCGGCGGGCGGAAGCCCAAGCGGAAGGCGGCCAAGCGGTCCGGCCCGGCCGCGTCCGGCGACGCGCTGGCCTCCCCGATGCAGGGCACCATCGTCAAGGTCGCCGTCGAAGAGGGCCAGCAGGTCGCCGAAGGCGAGCTGATCGTGGTCCTGGAGGCGATGAAGATGGAACAGCCGCTCAACGCCCACCGCGCCGGCACCGTCAAGGGCCTCACCGCCGAGGTCGGCGCCTCCATCTCCTCGGGCTCCGTCATCTGCGAGATCAAGGACTGAGCCCGCTGCCGCCCGGTCGTCCGGCGGCGCAGGACATCCCCGAGGGCCCCGGCCGGTTCCCCACCAGGAACCGGCCGGGGCCCTCGCGCACACCCCGGCCCGTCCGGAGCCTCCGCCACGGCGGGCCACCGGCCCCATCCGTCCCCGGCCGACCCCGACCCCGCGGCGGCGCCGGCCCGACCCCGACCCCGTCCCCGCGGCGCCGGCCCGGCCCGGCCCTACGGCGGCCGGGGTGAGCCGGTGCCCGCCGTGAGCGCCCGGAACACGCCCCCAGCCCGCGGGACCCGCTCCTCGTCCACAGGCCTCCGTTCCGGACCCGAGTGCGGACACTCCCGCCCCACGGGCTCCCACCGGCCGTCGCCCGGCCGGTCCGTTCCCGGATGGCATGCTTGAGTCGGGGCCGGGCCCACCGGGCCGGCGGAAGGAGAGGGACCGGCGATGACGGCCGAGGCGGCACAGGGATACGACGTGCGGTCCGCGCGGCCGAAGCGCGCCGACGCCCGCCGCAATTACGAGCGGCTCCTCGCCGAGGCCCGGACCGCCTTCACCGAGCACGGCACCGACGTCGCGCTGGAGGACATCGCGCGCCGCGCCGGGGTGGGCATCGGCACCCTGTACCGCCACTTCCCCAACCGCACCGCGCTGATCGGCGCCGTCTTCTACGGCGAGCTGGACGCGCTGCTGGCCCGCTCCCGGGAGCTGGCCCGGGCGCCGCAGCCGTGCCGTGCGCTGATCGACTGGCTGCGCGCCGTCATCGACCACGCCGGCACCTACCGTGGGCTGTCCCGCGCGTTCCTCTGCGCGGCCGCGGAGGGGAGCGCCGAGCTGACCCGGTGCAGCGAACCGATCCACCGGGCCGGCAGCGCGCTGCTGACCCGTGCGCAGCAGGCCGGTTCGGTCCGGGCCGACGTGGAGATCGCCGATCTGATGCAGCTCACCAACGCCATCGCGCTGGCCGTGGAGCAGTCACCGGGCGACCCCGGGCTCGCCGACCGGTTGCTGACGCTCACCTTCACCGGCCTCAAGGCCCGCTGACCACTCCGGTCCGGGGTGCCGGCGCGCCCCCGCGGATTCCCGCGTACGCACGGGGATCGGCGTGCGAACGGGCATCGGCGTACGGCCGGGCGTCGGCGTACGGCGGGACCGGATTCCGGCGTACCACCGCGGGCTCCGGGCCCCGCGGGCCGGGCCCGGCCGCCGCCGGGGTCTGAACGGCGGCGCGGGGCGTCGGCGGCCTGCCGGACCCGGCGGCCCTCCGGGCCCAGCGGTGGCGCGGAGGCCCGGCGGTGACGCGGAGGCCCGGCGGCCATCGGCCCGGTGCCGTGCCGGGACTCAGCGGCGGCGGGGGGCGAGGTCGGCGATCCGGCCGCCGTCGAGTCGTGCGGTGTCGCCCCGGCCACCGTCCACCAGGGGTGCCCCGGCGCGGAGTTGCGGGCCGCCGCCCGGCCCCGGTGGCTGGTGGTTCCGGCGCTGGCCGGGCAGCGGCATGCCGTCCTCCGCCGCCGCCCGCCCGGTGGGGTGCGGGCCGGGGGCGTGCCGGGGCTGGGGTCTGCCCGTCCCGCCGGCCTCGGCACCGGGCCCGCCGGCCGTGCCGGCTCCGCCACCCGTACCGGCGGGTCCACCGCCGGTGCCCGTGCCGGCCACGGTGATCTGCACGCCCTGGTCGGCCAGCGCCTGCAACTCGGTGCCGGCCCGTTCGTCGTGCGCGGGCGGTTCGTCGGTCACCAGCCGGGTGATCAGCTCGGTGGGCACGGTCTGGAACATGGTGTCGGTGCCCAGTTTGGTGTGGTCGGCCAGCACCACGACCTCGGACGCGGCCTGGACCAGGGCCCGGTCCACACTGGCGGAGAGCATGTTGGAGGTGGAGAGCCCGCGTTCGGCGGTCAGGCCGCTGCCGGAGAGGAAGGCGCGGGAGACCCGGAGCCCCTGGAGGGACTGCTCGGCCCCGCTGCCGACCAGTGCGTAGTTGGAGCCGCGCAGGGTGCCGCCGGTCATGACCACCTCGACCCGGTTGGCGTGCGCCAGCGCCTGGGCGACCAGCAGCGAGTTGGTGACCACCGTCAGGCCCGGGATCCGGGCGAGCCGGCGGGCCAGCTCCTGCGTGGTGGTGCCGGCCCCGACCACGATGGCCTCGCCCTCCTCCACCAGGCCGGCGGCGAGGTCGGCGATGGCCGTCTTCTCCGCGGTCGCCAGGTGGGACTTCTGCGGAAAGCCGGAGTCCCTGGTGAATCCGCCCGGCAGTACCGCACCGCCGTGCCGGCGGTCGAGCAGTCCTTCTGCCTCCAGCGCCCGCACGTCCCGCCGTACGGTCACTTCTGAGGTCTGGACGACGCGGGCGAGCTCCCGGAGCGACACCGCTCCGTTGGCCCGCACCATTTCAAGGATCAATTGACGACGTTCTGCAGCGAACACAGAACTGACAGTAACGCCAACGACCATCTGGTTTCAGCAGCTTGCACCAAATATCAGAAGTTGTTCGTTCCCGAACACGCGAAGTGGTATAAGGGCCGTCACCGGACATCCTCGGTCCTCCGTGGCCCCGCCGCCCGCCCTCCCGCCGGCGCCCGCACGGCCCTTCCCGCGCCCGGCGGAACGACGACCGCGCGGTCCCGGACCGCCCCGGACGCGCGGCCGGCCCGGCCGGCCCGCGGGCGCGCGCCGGCGACTCGGCGGGGTACGCGGTACACGTGAGCGGTCCACCCGACGGGTGACGCGCCCGGCGGCGGACGGCCACCGACCGGGTACGCGCCGGCGGCCGGCCGGATCCGCGCGCGGCGGCCGGCCGGGTACGTGCCCGGCAGCAGTGGGTACCTGCCCGGCGGCCGGCCGGAGGCAGCGCGGGAACGCGCCCCCGCCGGCCCGCCGTCAGCGCTCGCTCTGCGTCTTACGGGTGTGCAGCTGCCGCGCCACCTCGGCGATCGAGCCGGAGAGCGACGGGTAGACGGTGAAGGCGTTGGCGATCTGCTCGACCGTCAGGTTGTTGTCCACCGCGATCGAGATCGGGTGGATCAGCTCGCTGGCGCGGGGGGCGACCACCACGCCACCGACCACGATGCCGGTGCCCGGACGGCAGAAGATCTTCACGAAGCCGTCCCGGATGCCCTGCATCTTGGCGCGCGGGTTGCGCAGCAGCGGGAGCTTGACCACCCGGGCGTCGATCTTGCCGGCGTCCACGTCCGCCTGCGAGTAGCCGACGGTGGCGATCTCCGGGTCGGTGAACACGTTCGCCGAGACGGCCTTGAGGTTGAGCGGGGTGACCGCGTCGCCGAGGAAGTGGTACATCGCGATCCGGCCCTGCATCGCGGCGACCGAGGCGAGCGCGAGGACACCGGTGCAGTCACCGGCCGCGTAGACGCCGGGCGCGGTGGTCCGGGACACCTTGTCGGTCCAGATGTGCCCGGACTCGCGGAGCCGGACGCCCGCCTCCTCCAGGCCGATGCCCTCGGTGTTGGGGATGGAGCCGACCGCCATCAGACAGTGCGTACCGGTGATCACCCGGCCGTCGGCGAGCGTCACCTCCACCCGGTCCCCCACCCGCTTGGCGGCCTGGGCCCGGGAGCGGCCCATGACGTTCATGCCGCGCCGCCGGAAGACGTCCTCCAGCACCGCGGCGGCGTCCGGGTCCTCGCCCGGCAGCACCCGGTCGCGGCTGGAGACCAGCGTGACCCGGGAGCCCAGCGCCTGGTACGCGCCGGCGAACTCGGCGCCGGTGACGCCGGAACCCACCACGATCAGCTCTTCGGGCAGCTCGTCGAGGTCGTAGACCTGCGTCCAGTTGAGGATGCGCTCGCCGTCCGGCTGGGCGTCCGGGATCTCCCGCGGGTGCGCGCCGGTGGCGATCAGCACCGCGTCGGCGACGAGCGTCTCCTCGCTGCCGTCGGCGGACCGCACCACGACCTCGCGGGAGCCGTCCGCGGCCTGCCCGGGGGCCAGTCGGCCCCGGCCGCGCAGCACCCGGCCGCCGGCCCGGGTGACCGAGGCGGTGATGTCGTGCGACTGGGCGAGGGCGAGCCGCTTGACCCGGCGGTTGACCTTGCCGAGATCGACCCCCACCACCCGGGCTGCCTGCTCCAGCGGCGGCGTGTCGTCGGCCACGATGATGCCCAGCTCCTCGTACGAGGAGTCGAAGGTCGTCATGACCTCGGCCGTGGCGATCAACGTCTTCGACGGCACGCAGTCGGTGAGCACCGACGCACCGCCCAGACCGTCGCAATCGACGACGGTCACCTCCGCGCCGAGCTGGGCGGCCACCAGTGCCGCCTCGTAGCCGCCGGGTCCGCCACCGATGATCACGATCCGAGTCACAAGCTCCATTGTCCCGCACCCATCAAGATGACTCCGCCCGGGGCCCTCGGTGGGCCGTGGGCACGAGCGTCCGTCCGGTTTTCGTATGAATCTCTCTTCGAGCCTGCCACCTCTGAGGCCGATCCGCCGCACTCCCGTACCCTCGGAGCCATGTCGCTCTACGCCGCGTACGCCGGCAACCTCGACGCGCGGCTGATGTCCCGCCGCGCACCACACTCCCCGCTGCGCGGCACGGGCTGGATCTCGGGCTGGCGGCTCACCTTCGGCGGTGAGCAGATGGGCTGGGAGGGGGCGCTGGCCACCGTCGTCGAGGACCCCACCTCACAGGTCTTCGTCGCGCTCTACGACATCGCCCCGATGGACGAGGACTCCATGGACCGGTGGGAGGGCGTCGGGCTCGACATATACCGCCGGGTGCGGGTGCGGGTGCACACCCTCGACGGCGACCTGACCGCCTGGCTCTACGTCCTCAACGGCTACGAGGGCGGCCTCCCGTCGGCCCGCTACCTCGGGGAGATCGCCGACGCCGCCGAGTCGGCCGGCGCCCCGCACGACTATGTGATGGAACTGCGCAAACGGCCCTGCTGAACCCTCTCGGGGCGGGGGCCGGCACGGCGGGTCCGGCCGGGACGCGGGATCGGGATCGGGATCGGGATCGGGATCGGTACGCCGGGCGGGCCGGGCCGCCGGCGGGTGCCCGGGGCGGACACGGGTGCCTGACCGGCCCGACCGATGCGGTTGTGGTGCGCCGGGGCCCGCCCGGGCGGCGCACGGGTCCCGGACGGCCCCGGACCAGGGCTGACGCGCCGGTCCCGGGTGACGCGGGAGCCGAACCGGTCCCGGACGGCCCCGGCGCCGGACCGGTCCCGGGCCCGGGCCCCGTAGGTCCGGGTGGGGTCCCGGAGCCCGGACCCCATCTGTTCGGGTGCGGCCCGAGCGGCCCGGACGGCGGCCGGGGCCCCACGAGCGCCCCCGGTGGTGCCGGCCGCACGGCCGGTGGCCCGGCCCGTGCGGGCCGGCGGCCGACGCTCGCCGGACGTACCCGCCAGGGGCGCGCCGGACGCACGCCGGGGCGCACCGGATCCGGCCGACGTACAACCGCGAATCACAACGATCCGAACATGTCCCCCGGAACTTCTACGCGCGTAGGTAATTTTTGGCTACCCTCATGCGCGTGAACGCATCTGCTACCCCGGACAGCCAGGGCGACCCCTACACCGCCGCCGCCGACGCCGCCGCGCGACTGCGTGAGCTCACCGGCGCCGAGACCCACGACGTGGTGCTGGTCATGGGATCGGGCTGGGTCCCCGCGACGGACGCCCTCGGTACCCCTGATCACGAGTTCCCGGTCACCGAGCTGCCCGGCTTCCCGCCCCCGGCCGTGGCGGGGCACGCGGGCATGGTCCGCTCCTACACGATCAACGGCAAGCGGGTCCTGGTGTTCCTGGGCCGCACCCACTACTACGAGGGGCGCGGTGTCGCCTCCGTCGCGCACGGCGTCCGCACCGCCGTGGCGGCGGGCTGCCGGACCGTGGTCCTCACCAACGGCTGCGGCGGCCTGCGCGAGGGCATGCGGCCGGGCCAGCCGGTGCTGATCAGCGACCACATCAACATGACCGCGACCTCCCCGATCGTGGGCGCCAACTTCGTGGACCTCACCGACCTGTACTCGCCGCGGCTGCGCGAGCTGTGCCGGCAGGTCGATCCCACGCTGGAGGAGGGCGTCTACCTCCAGTTCCCCGGCCCGCACTACGAGACCCCCGCCGAGATCCGGATGGCGCGCACCATCGGCGCCGACCTGGTGGGCATGTCCACCACGCTGGAGGCCATCGCGGCGCGCGAGGCGGGCGCCGAGGTGCTGGGCATCTCCCTGGTCACCAACCTCGCCGCGGGCATGACGGGCGAGCCCCTCAACCACGCGGAGGTCCTCCAGGCCGGCCGCGACTCGGCAGCCCGGATGGGCAGCCTGCTGGCGAAGGTGCTCGACCGCATCTGAGGTCCGCACCGCCGGGCGCACCGCGGATGACCACCGCGGACCGTCCCGGCAAGGACGCCCGCACCCGGCGGGAGCCACCGGTGCCGCCCGGCGACCGGCCCACCATGGCCCCGGTCGCGTACCCCGGCCCCGGGGAACTCCGGCGGCCACGCGGCCGGCCCGGTAGCCGAGGGACCGGAGGCGACCGTTCCGGTGCGGACCACGGGGGCCGACGGCCGCCGGACGCCACGCCGACACGCGTCCGGTGGCCCCGCCCGGCCGACCCGCCGCGAGCCGGGTTCCGGTACGGGTGCGGCGCCGGCCGGGTCCCGTCCGGCGCGCGGTGACCGGCCCGCCCCTTCTCGTACCGCCGCCGCGTCGTCCGTCCCGCCGGGACCGGTACGGACGGCCCGGGACCGGTAGGCCGCGGGGCGGGTACGCGTCCCCGGCCGGCACCCCGACCACAACCGCGGCGGCCCGGGTCGGGGCCGCACAGAGGACGGGCCCGGGGTGAGCGAGACGCCGGCGGCGAAGGCCGTCCCGGGAACCGGGGCGTCACCCGCCCGACGCCTCACCGGCGCACCACCCGACGCGCCGGCGGATGCACGGACCGGAGCCATCCGGCCCCGGCCGCGTGCGGCACACCGGCCCGGCGGCGACGGCACACCCGTCCCGCCCGCGCCCGCCTTCGCCCGGACACGGACCTGGTGCCCGGACACGGAACGGCGCCCGGGAACGGACCGGTGTCCGGGAACCGACGGCCCGTCCGGGTACGAACCACCGCCCCCGGTGTACGGACCGGCGCCCCGGGGTACCGGAAGCCGGCCCGGTCGGCCCGGTACCGGGACCCGTACCGCGCCGGGGAACGGCGATCACAGCACCCGAACACCCGCGGCCGGCACACCCGCCGCACCGGCCCCGCCGGTCCCCGCCCGGGTACGCCGGCCCACCCGACCCCGCCGGGCGGGCCGGCACCCGATACGGCACCGTGGTGTCCGGGTCGGGGCCGGACCGACCCGTCCGGTCGGGTCCGGCCCGTCCGTCCGGCATCCACGTCCCGGCCCGCCGGGCACGACGTACCCCGCACCACCCCGCTCGACCACGCCCGCGCGACCCGCACCCGCCGCAGCCACCACACCGCCACATCCGCCACTATCCGAACCTTCCGGAGGAGCCCCGTGGAGTCCGCACTGTTCGACCGTGCCCGCACCTGGCTGGCCGAGGACCCCGACCCCGACACCCGTGACGAACTCGCCAAGCTGCTGGAGGCCGGGGACGCCGAGGAGATCGCCGCCCGCTTCGGCGGCACCCTGCAGTTCGGCACCGCCGGTCTCCGCGGCGAGCTGGGCGCCGGGCCGATGCGGATGAACCGCGCCGTGGTGATCCGGGCCGCGGCCGGCCTCGCCGCGTACCTGCGGAACCAGGGGCAGGCCGGCGGGCTGGTCGTCATCGGCTACGACGCCCGGCACAAGAGCGCCGACTTCGCGCGCGACACCGCCGCGGTGATGGTGGGGGCCGGGCTGCGGGCGGCGTTGCTGCCGCGGCCACTGCCCACCCCGGTCCTGGCCTTCGCCGTCCGGCACCTGGGCGCGGTCGCCGGGGTGGAGGTCACCGCCAGCCACAACCCGCCGCGCGACAACGGCTACAAGGTGTACCTCGGTGACGGCTCGCAGATCGTGCCGCCCGCCGACGGCGAGATCGCCGCGGAGATCGCCGCCGTCGCCTCCCTCCACGACGTCCCGCGCGCCGACCGGGGGTGGCAGACCCTGGGCGAGGAGGTGGTCGAGGCGTACCTCGCCCGTACCGACGCGGTGCTCACCCCGGGCTCGCCGCGCGAGGTACGGGTGGTCTACACGCCGATGCACGGGGTGGGCCGCACCACGCTGACCGCCGCCTTCGCCCGCGCGGGCTTCCCGGCCCCGGTGGTGGTGGACGCGCAGGCCGACCCGGACCCGGACTTCCCGACCGTGGCCTTCCCCAACCCCGAGGAACCGGGCGCCATGGACCTGGCCTTCGCCACCGCGCGGGCGGTCGGCCCGGACCTCGTCATCGCCAACGACCCGGACGCCGACCGCTGCGCCGTCGCGGTGCCCGCCCCGTCCTCCGAGGCGGGCTGGCGGATGCTCCGGGGCGACGAGGTGGGCGCCCTGCTCGCCACCCACCTGGTGCGCACCGCCGCCACCGGCACCTTCGCCACCACGATCGTCTCCTCCTCACTGCTCTCCCGGATCGCCGGTTCCGCCCGGCTGCCGTACGACGAGACGCTGACCGGGTTCAAGTGGCTCGCCCGCGTGCCGGGGCTGCGCTTCGCCTACGAGGAGGCGCTCGGCTACTGCGTGGACCCGGACGGCGTGCGGGACAAGGACGGCATCACCGCCGCGCTGCTCATCGCCGAACTCGCCGCCACCTTGAAGGCGCAGGGCCGTACCCTCACCGATCTGCTCGACGACATCGCGGTCGAGCACGGGCTGCACGCCACCGACCAGCTCTCCGCCCGGGTGGAGGACCTGTCGCTGATCGCGGACGCGATGCGGCGGCTGCGCGAGAAGCCGCCGGCGGAGCTGGCCGGGCTGACCGTCACCTCGGCCGAGGACCTGAGCGAGGGCACCGGGTCGCTGCCGCCCACCGACGGACTGCGCTACCACCTCTCCGCCCCGCCGACGGCGGACGCGGCCGGTGGTGCCGGTGCCGGTGCCGGACGCGACGGGGTGAGCGGGGCCCGGGTCGTGGTGCGTCCCAGCGGCACCGAGCCCAAGATCAAGTGCTATCTGGAGGTCGTGGTCGAGGTGGCGACGCCGCACGACCTCTCGGTGGCCCGCACGGTGGCCGACTCGGTCCTGGCCGACCTGAAGACCGACCTGGCGGCAGCCGCGGGCCTCTGACCCCGCGGCCGGCCCGGTCCCGCGGAACTCCCGCCGGGGTCCCGGCCCCGGCGACCGCCCCGGCCCGGGGCGCCGCCCGCGGCCGGGCCGTGATCGCCGCAGGGCCGGGCCGGGGACAGCGGGAACGGTCCCCGGTCCCGGTCAGCCGACCGCGAGCAGGACGATCAGCAGTACGGCCCCGGCGACCGCCGGGGCGATCAGCTCGACCGCCCAGCGCACCTCGGGCTCGCCCTGCGCGCCCTTCCGCCGGGCGTTGCGCTCGGCCAGCTCACGCAGGTCGTCCACGGTCTGGTCGGCCGGGGCCCGCAGCTTCTCGTCGATGTCGACGCCGCTGTGCGCCTTGGTCCGGCCCGACGGGTCGTCGGCCGCCGCCCGCGCCTGCCGCCGGGTGGCCCGCTTGCGCTGCCGCAGCGACACCGGGACCGCCCACAGCTGGTACTTCCCGCCGCCGGCCAGCACCTCGGCGCTGTATCCGGCCCGTACGCCCTCGACGGAGGCCCACGGGAGGTTGATGGTGCGGAACGGGTTGCGGACCCGCAGCCGGTCCTCCCCGGCGAAGACCGCCGGCCGCAGCGTGAACGCGACCACCAGCGGGACCACGCACAGCAGCCCCGCCAGCGCCACCCAGGGCGTCCGCCCGTCACCGTTGATCACCGCGTCGATCCCCAGCCAGCCGCCGAGCGCCAGCAGCAGCACGCCCCCGGCGATGCCGCTCGGGGAACGGAAGACGCGGTCGGCGTACCGCGGCTCGGGGTTCTCCGGCTGCGGGGCGGCGGGGGAGGCGTCGTCGTCCGGGCTCTTCATGGGGCCGATTCTGCCTGACGAGCCATGACCCGGACGTTGCGGTACGGCATCGACTGCCCCGGACGGCCCCGCTCCCCTACCCCCCGCCCCGCCGCCTCCGGCCGCTGCCCTTCCGCCCCCGCCCCCGTCCCTCCCCGGGATCGCCGACCAGCCCGAAATCACGCTTCCACTTCGGCGGTGGCGCCTTCACCCCGTCGAGAACCGGCTTCTCCGGCAGCCCGCCGTCGTTCTCGCACTCCAACTCCCGAGCCACCGAGAGCCCCGCGGAATGCGCGACCTTCATGAGGGCGTCCCGCGAGGGCTTCTTCCCGTCTCGACCGAAGACGTGGAGACGGATCTTGATACGCGCCGGGTCTTCCTCCGACCCCTTCACCTCGGGGCTGACGCACGTGTAATAGAGCAGCGCACTGGTGAAGTCGGCAGTGGCATATTTGCCCATGTCGTACACGAGCCCTTCGGGCAGCACTTCATTGCCATCCAGCTCCACCGGGTGATAGTAGTCCGTCAACAGTTTCATACTGCGCGGCCCAGCCGCCGGAATCTCACAGACGCTGCGGGCACCTATCAACCCCCGAGAATGCTGGCTCCTTTGCTTTCGGGTCTCTTCAACCACCTCGACCGAGGTTTCGAGGTAGTCATGACCCTTATTCGAAAACTTCTTGTAACCGGAGATCTCCTCCACCGCTCGCGGGCTGTGACGAAGAGCGCCACCGCACAGCTCGCCGGCCGAAACGACCTCCTTCACGGGGTCTTCCTTTTCACCGCACCCCGCAACGCCCGCGACCGCCATAACCGCGGCGAGACCAAGCACCGGACCCTTCACCCCAAGGCCTGACACCGTACACCTCATTTCAGTCCACCTGCGGAGCTTCCCCCTGCTGGCCTACGAGCTCATTCCCACGCGTGTAACCGACATACTGCGCCATATGAATTTCCTCCTCGAATGTTCCATCGATGCCGTTACTTTCGATGAAGTTTTGCACAGGCAACGTGATCCGCCGCTCGCCTCCCCGGTACACCTGTTCGCTCTTCTGGTCGCTCTCCTCCTCGATCTTCTTTTTCTCGGCCTCGATGTCTTTCTCGCTGGCCTCACCCAAGGACATCCCCAGGTACTCGGAGATCAGGCCTGATCCGTATTCCACCGCAATGGGCACCATCATGACCGCACCACCCGCCACAGGGTTTCCGGTCATCACCAATCCACCTGCCGCACCCGTGATCACGGCCGATGTGTTGAACTTCCGCCAGGCGGCTTCATCTCCTTCCGCCTTCGCATAATCCTCATACTTCTTCGCTCCTTCCGCCTCGATCTGCGATGCACGCGACTGATCCAGAACACCTTGGACCTCGGCCCCGACCCGCACGACATTGAGAGCATTGCCTTTGTTCTGATCACTGTTCACGTCGAAGGGCCCATCCAGGTGACTCATCACATGGAGCTGCTCCGCAGAACTGATCGCGGCATAGGCATTCGGATGCTGTCCGACCGCGCTGAGGAAATCTCGGGCGGCATCGACATCGGAACCCAGGTGCAGCCGCGGGTCACCTTGGGGAAAAAAGGCACTTCCCGGACTCCGCTTGTCCATCGCCCAATTGATGTCGTCGATGTAGGCGGCGCCCATCCGGCCGAGACTGTCGGACAGCGCCTTGTGCTGCTTCAGTAGCTCAGAATCACCGTAGACGTCTAGAACTTTGTCCATGATTTCCACGGTCTTTTCGTCGCGAACCGCAGGCCCGGAACCGTCCCAGGGTTTACCCAGGGTCGCGGACTCCAGCGCATGCCCGAGCGCCTCCGGCATGTACTGATCGGACTTTTTCACCAGATCCGTGTTCGTCCGGTCCGTGTCGGGGAAGGATTCATAGCCTTCCCCGGTGAAGTACTGCAGGTAGGAATTCTCACCGGTGAAGTTGACATCAAGATCGGATCCCTTACTCGGATCCTTGACCTCGGAACCATCCCGGTTGTACAGAGTCGGTTCACCGTGGAAGAATTCCTTCGACGCTTCCGGACTGTGTCCGAGCGCCTCCAGAACCGCGGTCACAGGATCGTAACCGGCCCCGTTCTTCCCGCTCGGATTGAAGGCGTCCTTGTACGTCTCTCCTTGGCTGCTGGGGTCGAAGGCGGAGGGATCATGCGCACGCAACTGTGTGACGTGCTCCGCGATAGGCGTCAGGAACTCCTTGCTGTAGTTTCCGTAGCGAAGAATTCCCCCGAAGATCTGATACCCGTAGGGCGGAGTGGTGCCGTCGTTCGCCACCGCGATGCGCTCACCGCCCAACTTCCGCAGGGCCGGGCCCCACTCCTCACTGAAACGTGAGTCCCTGGAGGCGGTGGCCAGGTTGAGCCCCAGTCCGCGCTGCAGGCTCTGCACTCCCTTGAGGAACTTCTTGTCGTACTGGCCGTGGCGGCTCGATTCCGCCGCGAGCTGGCCGTAGAAGGTGAGAACTTTCTCCGGCCCGAGACGGTCGTAGAAGGCGAGGGAGAACGTGGGGCGGTGGTTGTTGTCCAGGAGCAGTTCGTTCAGCTGGGTGAGGTCCGTGTTGCTGATGTCCGCGCCCCTGGCCAGGAGCCGGCTGGCGCGGGCCGCCTCCTCCTGGTCGAGCGAGGAGTAGGCGGGCGCGGTGAAGTCGTGCGCGTCCTTGGCATTGGCCTCCAGGGCCAGCTTGAAGGACTCGTCCGCGTCTCCGCAGTCATCCACGATCTTGTCGATCCACCGCTGGAACTCGGCCGCGTTGTCCTGCCGGGTCTTCTGCACCTTGGCGTAGTCCGGGTCGTGTTTGGCGGTGTCGTCGTCCGTCAGCAGGGGCAAGGCGGAGACCTTGCCGGTCTCGTCGATCCGGACCTGCGCCTCCGGCGCCTCGACGTCCCGCAGGCGCACCAGGTTGTCCTTGGCCAGCTTGAAGGTCGCATGGGCGTCGGAGAGCAGTTCGTGCATGCCCTTCGCCGTCTTGGCCGCGTCGGCGAACTCCCTCGCCGTCTGCCCGATGAACTCCCGGGTGACCGTGGAGTTGACGCCCTTCCAGACGGCCCGTTCGGCCTTGGCCTGCATGCCGTCGCGGGCCTCGGTCGCCAGCGTCTCCAGGCTTCGGGCCAGCGTCGCCCACGCGTCGGCGGCCGTCTTCAGCTTGCCCAGCGGGGCGCCCATCACGTCCTGGTACTTCATCGCGGCTCCCCCCTATTTCCAGTACTCGCGGATCTTCGACACGGCGGCGAGATTCCCCTGGATGTCCGCCTCGTCCTTGGCGTGCGCCGCCTTGGTGTAGTCGAGGTGGTTGGAGATCCGCGCGCAGGCGTCGAGCAGGGTCTTCAGCTGCGTGGACCACCGGTCGTTGGCCTTCGTCAGGGCCGCGCCGCTGACGAAGTTCTTGCCGGTCAGCGCGGTCGCCGCCTGCGCGGTCGGCTCGTCGGCGCCGTCTCCGTCCTTGTTCAGGGCTGTGTGCAGGGCGTGCGCGGCGCTGCCGATGGCGCCCAGGTCGTCGCGCCGCACCGTCAGTCCGTCCGCCCCCTTCCCGCCTCCGCTGTTCAGCCGCATCCCGGCCTCGGCCGACGCCTTGCCCCGCAGCGCCCGCCACTCCTCGTCGAACGACGACACCTGCTCTCCCCCTCGGCGCATGTCACCTTCGGTGTTCGCCTGGACACGTTACGGGCCCGGGAGGTGGTCCGTCAGGCGTCCCGGCGAACGGACGGCATGGCCTGACCACACCGGCGTCGCCGGCCGGGCGCGAGCCGCCCGGCCCGCCCCCCTCTCCTCCCGTCCCCGAAGGGGGTGACAGGCCGCTACGCGCGTAGATATGCTCAGCTGGTGACCATGCCCACCACAGTTCCCGCATACGGCAGCGAGGCCGCGGAGCGACTGGCGTCCATGGCGGACGTGACCGCCTCCGACGCCGCGCTGCGCCGCTTCCTGCACGGCCTGCCGGGCGTCGACGCGGTCGGCCTGCAGGCCAGGGCCGCCACGCTCGGCACCCGCTCGATCAAGACCACGGCGAAGGCGCACGCCATCGACCTCGCCATCTCCATGATCGACCTGACGACCCTGGAGGGCGCCGACACCCCGGGCAAGGTCCGGGCGCTGTGCGCCAAGGGCGTCCACCCCGATCCGACCGACCGCACCGTCCCCCAGGTGGCCGCGATCTGCGTCTACCCCGACATGGTGGCCACCGCGCGGGCCGCGCTGGCCGGGAGCGGCATCCAGGTGGCGTCCGTGGCGACCGCCTTCCCCGCGGGCCGGGCGGCGCTGCCGGTGAAGCTCGCGGACTCCAGGGACGCGGTGGCCGCCGGGGCGGACGAGGTGGACATGGTCATCGACCGGGGAGCCTTCCTCTCCGGCCGCTACCTGTCGGTGTTCGAGGAGATCAGGGCGGTCAAGGAGGCGTGCGTGCGCACCCCCGGCGACGGCTCCGGCCGGGACGCCGCGCACCTGAAGGTCATCCTGGAGACCGGCGAGCTCCAGACGTACGACAACATCCGCCGCGCCTCCTGGCTGGCGATGCTCGCGGGGGCCGACTTCATCAAGACCTCCACCGGCAAGGTCGCGGTGAACGCCACCCTGCCGGTCACCCAGCTGATGCTGGAGGCGGTGCGGGACTTCCGCGCCACCACCGGGGTCCAGGTGGGTGTGAAGCCCGCCGGCGGCATCCGGACCACCAAGGACGCGGTCAAGTACCTGGTCGTGGTGAACGAGACCGCGGGCCCCGACTGGCTGACCCCCCGCTGGTTCCGCTTCGGCGCCTCCAGCCTCCTCAACGACCTGCTGATGCAGCGCCAGAAGCTGACCACCGGTCGCTACTCCGGCCCCGACTACGTGACGGTGGACTGATCCGACCATGAACGCATTCGAGTACGCCCCGGCCCCCGAGTCCCGGTCGGTCGTGGACATCGCCCCGGCCTACGGGCTCTTCATCGACGGCGAGTTCGCCGACGCGGCCGACGGCGCCTCCTTCACGACGCTCTCCCCGGCCTCCGAGGAGGTCCTCTCCCAGGTCGCGCAGGCCGGGCCGCAGGACGTGGACCGCGCGGTGCGGGCCGCCCGCCGGGCCTTCGCCACCTGGTCGGCGCTGCCCGGCGCGGAGCGGGCCAAGTACCTGTTCCGGATCGCCCGGATCATCCAGGAGCGGTCCCGGGAACTGGCGGTGCTGGAGTCGCTGGACAACGGCAAGCCGATCCGCGAGTCGCGGGACTTCGACCTGCCGACCGTCGCCGCGCACTTCTTCTACCACGCCGGCTGGGCGGACAAGCTGGAGTACGCCGGCCTCGGCCCCGCCCCCCGGCCGCTCGGGGTGGCCGCCCAGGTCATCCCGTGGAACTTCCCGCTGCTGATGCTGGCGTGGAAGGTCGCCCCGGCGCTGGCCTGCGGCAACACCGTGGTCCTCAAGCCGGCCGAGACCACCCCGCTGTCCGCGCTGTTCTTCGCCGACGTGTGCCGGCAGGCGGGCCTGCCGCGCGGTGTGGTCAACGTCGTCACCGGTGACGGCGGCACCGGCGCCGAGCTGGTCGCCCACCCGGGCGTGGACAAGGTCGCCTTCACCGGCTCCACCGAGGTCGGCAAGGCCATCGCCCGGACCGTGGCGGGCACCGACAAGCGGCTCACCCTGGAACTGGGCGGCAAGGCCGCGAACATCGTCTTCGACGACGCTCCGGTGGACCAGGCGGTCGAGGGCATCGTCTCGGGCATCTTCTTCAACCAGGGCCACGTGTGCTGCGCGGGCTCCCGGCTGCTGGTCCAGGAGTCGGTCGCCGAGGAGGTGCTGGACGCGCTCAAGCGGCGGATGGCCACGCTCCGGGTCGGCGACCCGCTGGACAAGAACACCGACATCGGCGCGGTCAACTCCGCCGAGCAGCTGGCCCGGATCACGGCGCTGGCCGACGCCGGGGAGGCCGAGGGCGCGGAGCGCTGGTCGCCGGCGTGCGAACTGCCCTCCAGCGGCTACTGGTTCGCCCCCACGCTGTTCACCGGCGTGACCCAGGCGCACCGCATCGCCCGTGAGGAGATCTTCGGGCCGGTGCTGTCGGTGCTGACCTTCCGTACCCCGGCCGAGGCCGTGGAGAAGGCCAACAACACCCCCTACGGCCTGTCGGCGGGGGTCTGGACGGAGAAGGGCTCGCGCATCCTGTGGATGGCGGACCGGCTCCGGGCCGGCGTGGTGTGGGCCAACACGTTCAACAAGTTCGACCCGGCGTCGCCGTTCGGCGGCTACAAGGAGTCGGGTTTCGGCCGCGAGGGCGGCCGGCACGGTCTGGCGGCGTACCTCGACGCGGCTGCCGGACCGTCGGACCAGCGCAGCGATCGAGAGGGCGAGCGCGACCGATGAACCAGTCCGACGAGCGACTCCGTGTCCTCAAGACCTACAAGCTGTTCGTCGGGGGGAAGTTCCCCCGGTCCGAGAGCGGGCGGGTGTACCAGGTGACCGACTCCAAGGGGACGTGGCTGGCGAACGCCCCGCTGGCCTCGCGCAAGGACGCCCGGGACGCGGTGGTCGCGGCGCGCAAGGCGTTCGCCGGCTGGTCGGGCGCCACCGCGTACAACCGGGGCCAGGTGCTGTACCGGGTGGCCGAGATGCTGGAGGGCCGCCGGGACCAGTTCACCGCCGAGGTCGCCGCCGCCGAGGGGCTGCCGCAGGCGGCGGCCGCCGCGCAGGTGGACGCCGCGGTGGACCGCTGGGTCTGGTACGCCGGGTGGTCCGACAAGATCGCGCAGATCGCCGGGTCGGCGAACCCGGTCGCCGGTCCGTACTTCAACCTCTCCACGCCCGAACCCACCGGCGTGGTGGCGGTGCTGGCCCCGCAGGAGTCGTCCTTCCTCGGGCTGGTCTCGGTGCTCGCGCCGGTGATCGTCACCGGTAACACCGCGGTGGTGGTGGCGAGCGAGCGGGCGCCGCTGCCGGCCCTGTCGCTCGCCGAGGTGCTGGCCACCTCGGACGTGCCGGGGGGTGTGGTCAACGTGCTCTCCGGGCGGACGAACGAGCTGTCCGGACCGCTCGCCGCGCACCAGGACGTCAACGCGATCGACCTGGCCGGCGCCTTCGGGGAGCTGCACGGCGAGCTGGCGGTGGCGCTGGAGACGGCCGCCGCGGACAACCTCAAGCGGGTGCTCCGGCCCCGGCCCACGGACTGGGCGGCGGCGCCGGGCACCGACCGGATGCTGGCGTTCCTGGAGACCAAGACGGTCTGGCACCCGATCGGGATCTGAACCCGCCACGCCTCCGCCGCCGCCACCGTCCGCGGGCGGCGGCCCCGCATCGCGGCAGTCCGGCATCGGCGGCCCGGCACCGGCGCCGGTCCGGCGTCCGCCATGGCCGCCGCCCGTGCCGTCCGGCGTGCGGCCCGGACCGGCCGGCGGCCCGGTGCCGGTGCCGGCCGGCCACGACGGCGGCACCGGCACCCACGCGCACCGTCGGTGCCGCCCCGCACCACCGGGTACGGCCGGCCCGGCCGGTTCGCCCGGGTCAGGGGGACGGGGACCGGCCGGGCCGACCGGGTCACGGTCGGCCGGTACGTCCTTTGAGGCCGCCGCGACGGCGGCGACCGGTGCGTACGTCCGGGAGGCCGCCGCGACGGCCGGCGGCGACCGGGTACGGCCGGGTCAGCCGGGCAGCACCTGGGTGGCCTGGCCGACCACCGGCAGCTCCCGGACCGCATCGCCCTGGGTGAGCGGGGTGGTGACCAGCCGGGTCCCGACCGGGCGGAAGTCGGCGACCTGGGTCTCGACGGTGTTGTTCGTGGGGTCGACCGGCGTCTGCGCCAGCGGGTTGGGCCGCAGGTCCTTCACCGGCGCGACGGCGTACATCAGGGCGGCCGGCGGGGAGATGTCACCGCCCTTGACCATCGTGGTGTTGAGCGCCTTGACCGGGGTCCGGATACGCATCGTGTCACCGTCCGCCGCGGTGGCCGCGGCCGCGCTGCCGGCGACCATCGCCGCTCCGGCCGCGGAGACGAGTCCGGCCCGGAGCAGGGTGCGGGAGCGGGCGGGCCGCCGGGTACGTACGTGACGCGCTGAAGAAGCCATGAGGCACCTGCCAGTGGGGATCGTTGGTACGGAAACGGTCGGATGCGCAGCGTAGTTGAGCCGTCCCGGGGAGTCACCCCAGGGGCCCGGAGGGTCCCCCGGGTGGCCCAATGCCCCACACTGGTGTTCCGTGACTTCAGATCCCGTATCCGCGCGCGTCATCCTGCTGTCCGGCCCGTCCGGTTCCGGGAAGTCGTCGCTGGCCGCCCGTACCGGGCTGCCGGTACTGCGCCTGGACGACTTCTACCGGGACGGCGACGACCCCGCGCTGCCCCAACTGCCCGGCGGCGGCACGGACTGGGACTCGCCGCGGTCCTGGGACGACGAGGGCGCGGTGGCCGCGATCGCGTCACTGTGCCGCACCGCGCGGGCCGCGGTGCCCGTCTACTCCATCGCCGCCAACGGCCGGGTGGGCGAGACGGTCCTGGACCTCGGCGGTGCGCCGCTGTTCATCGCGGAGGGCATCTTCGCCGCGGACATCATCGACCGGTGCCGGGAACTGGACCTGCTCGCCGACGCGCTGTGCCTGCGCGGCCGGCCCCTCACCACCTTCCGGCGCCGGCTGGTGCGGGATCTGCGCGAGGGCCGGAAGTCGGCGCCGTACCTGGTGCGCCGGGGCTGGCGGCTGATGCGCGCGGAGCGCGGCCTGGTGGCCCGGCACGCGGCGCTGGGCGCGTACCCGTGCGGCGGCGACGAGGCGCTGGGCCGGATCGCCACCGCGGCGGCGGGCCGCCGCCGGGAAGAGGTTCCCGCCTGACGCGTGCCGCCTGCGGCCCCGCGCCGGGCGGGCCGCGGCCGGACCCGCGGGCCGCACCACCGCCCCCACGGGACGACCGCACCCCGGCTCCACGCCGCACCACGCCCCCCACGCCCCGGCCCCACCCGCGTACCCTGGTGCCGCACCCGGCCCCCGCGCCCGCGCCGGCAACCCGGACCCGCCGGAACGACGAACGCGGCACCGGTCGCGTCAGGACGACCGGTGCCGCGCACCGCGTGCGGGGCGGAGCGGCCCCGGACCAGCCCCCCGGCGGTCCGGTCCCTGCTCGCCCCGCACGCTTCCGTCACTCCCCGAATGACGGGCCCCCGTGGTGTTCCCCCGTTGCTCCCCCCGTGTCCCCCCTGTTCCCCCCGACGGTTCCCCGGGCGCCCCCCGCTCCCCCGAGCGGGTACACCCGGCTCACCTCGGTATCTCCCCCTGTTCCCCCCGTCCGGGTTCTCCCCCGATCCCCCGGTTCTTCCCCCGTGCCGCCCGGTTCCCCCCGTGGTTCCCCCGTTCCTCCGGCGTTCAGGCGACGAGTTCGCCGAAGGACTCCTCCTGGTCCCGGCCGAAGCTCAGGACGTCGTCCTCGCGCAGCCGGCGCAGCGAGCGCCAGATGCTGCTCTTGACGGTGCCGACACTGATGTTGAGGATGTCGGCGATCTCCGGGTCGGTGCGCCCCTCGTAGTAGCGGAGCACCAGCATGGTGCGCTGTGCCTCGGGCAGCCGGGCCAGCGCCTGCCACAGCACCGCGCGCAGCTCGGTGCCGCGCATCGCGTCGTGGTCGCCTGCCGTCTCCGGCAGTTCCTCGGTCGGGTACTCGTTGAGCTTCCGCCGCCGCCACGCGCTGATGTGCAGGTTGGTCATGGTGCGGCGCAGGTAGCCGCCGACCGCCGCCTTGTCGCTGATCCGGTCCCACGCCCGGTAGGTCGAGAACAGCGCGCTCTGCAGCAGGTCCTCGGCCTCGTGGCGGTCGCCGGTCAGGTGGTAGGCGGTGGCGTACAGGGAGGCGCGGCGTTCCTGGACGTACGCGGTGAAGGCCGCCTCGGCGTCCTTCGTCCGCGGCCCCGTCCGCCGCTCCCCCGATGCCTCCCCGTACGGGCCTGCCCCCTGTTCCCCCGGGGTTGTCGCGTCAATGGCCACCATGTATGGAGGCCGTTGACGCCCGGCGCCGCGAGCGCACCCCCGCCCGCTCACGGCACCGGACTTCTCCGTGCTCCGGCCGGCGTCGTGCAGGCGCGTGCGAATGACTGCGCTGTTCGTGGAGCTGTGCAGTGTGTTCATCTCGCGCCCCCGTCGGTGGAGCCTGCTTCGGTTTCCGTTTCGCTTCCCGGGCCGACCGTCGTCCTCCCGGTGCTCAAAAGATTGCCGGGCCAGTTTCATGGCGGTGTCCGCCGACTGTCACAGGGCTGTCACAGGGGGAGGTCCGGTGAGGGAAGGCTCACCGGTCGAACTGGAGCCCATTGGTAGGCCAGAATGACCAGCGTGCCTTTCCTGTTGCTGATCGAGGACGACGACGCCATCCGCACGGCGCTCGAACTCTCCCTGACCCGCCAGGGCCACCGTGTGGCCACCGCGGCGACGGGGGAGGACGGTCTGCAGCTGCTGCGCGAGCAGCGGCCGGACCTGATCGTGCTGGATGTGATGCTGCCCGGCATCGACGGCTTCGAGGTGTGCCGCCGTATCCGGCGCACCGACCAGCTGCCGATCATCCTGCTGACCGCGCGCAGCGACGACATCGACGTCGTGGTGGGGCTGGAGTCGGGTGCCGACGACTACGTGGTGAAACCGGTGCAGGGACGGGTGCTGGACGCCCGTATCCGGGCGGTGCTGCGGCGCGGCGAACGGGAGGCCAACGACTCCGCGACGTTCGGCAACCTGGTGATCGACCGCTCCGCCATGACCGTCACCAAGAACGGGGAGGACCTGCAGCTCACGCCGACCGAGCTGCGGCTGCTCCTGGAGCTGAGCCGGCGGCCGGGGCAGGCGCTGTCCCGGCAGCAGCTGCTGCGCCTGGTGTGGGAGCACGACTACCTCGGCGACTCGCGGCTGGTCGACGCCTGTGTGCAGCGGCTGCGCGCCAAGGTGGAGGACGTGCCGTCGTCCCCGACCCTGATCCGTACCGTCCGCGGGGTCGGTTACCGGCTGGACGCGCCGCAGTGACCGGCCCCCGCCGTTCCCCCGGGCCCGGTCACTGCGGCGCGCACGGCGGCGGCCGGGGCACGGAACGTGGAGGTCGGGAGCGCCGCGGAGACGCGGGTACGAGATGTGAGGACGCCGCGCGGTGAGTGAAGAGCCCGATCGGCCTCGGGGCTGGGCGGCGGGTATGTTGCGGTGGCTGAGCCTGCGGCTGCGCCTGATGCTGGTCTTCGCGCTGGTGGCGCTGGCCGCCGCGGTGTCGGCGTCGGGCATCGCGTACTGGCTGAACCGGGACGCGGTGCTGACCCGGACCCAGGACGCGGCGCTGGAGGAGTTCAGCAAGTCGCTCAAGGACAACGCCGCCTCGCTGCCGCCGGCGCCCACCTGTCCGGCGCTGCTCGACGCGGCGACCGACATGGCGGACAACGCGCAGGACTACGAGGTGCTGCTGATAGCCCGGCCGGAGGGCGGCGGGGAGTGCCCGGCCGCCTCCGACCCGGAGAGTTTCACGCTGGACATGGTGCCCGAGACGCTGCGCCGGGCGGTGAACCGGAAGCGTCCGGTGACCGAGGCCAACAGCGCCCCGTACCACCTGTACTGGCAGCGGATCACCAAGGACGACGAGCCGTTCCTGGTCGGCGGTGCCAAGGTGATCGGCGGCGGGCCGACCGCGTACATGCTGAAGTCGCTGGACAGCGAGCGGCAGGACCTCAACTCGCTGGCCTGGTCGCTGGGGATCGCGACCGCGCTGGCGCTGATCGGCTCCGCGCTGCTGGCGCAGGCCGCCGCCTCCACCGTGCTGCGGCCGGTGCAGCGGCTCGGCGAGGCGGCACAGCGGTGGGGCGAGGGGAAGCTGGACACCCGCCTCCAGGTGTCCGGCACCGATGAACTGGCCAATCTCTCCCGTACCTTCAACCGGACCGCGGAGCGGCTGGAGAAGCGGGTCGCGGAGCTGAGCGCGCGGGAGGCGGCGAGCCGGCGGTTCGTGGCCGACATGTCGCACGAGCTGCGGACCCCGCTGACCGCGATCACCGCGGTGACGGAGGTGCTGGAGGAGGAGGCGGACGCGCTCGACCCGATGATCGCCCCCGCGGTGCAGCTGGTGGTCAGCGAGACCCGGCGCCTGAACGACCTGGTGGAGAACCTGATGGAGGTGACCCGCTTCGACGCGGGTACCGCCCGGCTGGTGCTGGACGACGTGGACGTGGCGGACCAGGTGACGGCGTGCATCGACGCGCGGGCGTGGCTGGACGCGGTGGAGCTGGACGCCGAGCGCGGGATCATGGCCCTGCTGGACCCGCGGCGGCTGGACGTCATCCTCGCCAACCTCATCGGCAACGCGCTCAAGCACGGCGGTTCGCCGGTGCGGGTCTCGGTGCACGCCGACGACGAGGAGCTGGTGATCAAGGTCCGGGACCACGGCCCGGGCATCCCGGAGGACGTGCTGCCGCACGTCTTCGACCGCTTCTACAAGGCCAGCGCGTCCCGGCCGCGCTCCGACGGCAGCGGGCTGGGGCTGTCGATCGCCCTGGAGAACGCGCACATCCACGGCGGCGAGATCACCGCGGAGAACTCCCCGGACGGCGGCGCGGTGTTCACGCTGCGGCTGCCGCGGGACTCCTCGGAGCTGGCGCCGGCCGAGCGGGACGCCACGGGCGGCGGTGCCGCCGGTACCGGCGGCGGTGTCGGCGGCGGTGCGCGGAAGGGTGACGGGGCCGGCGGCGCCGGGGACGGCGACCGGACCGGGAACGGCAAGGAGAAACCGCGATGAGCAGGACGTCCCCGGAGCGCCGGACCACGGTGCGGGACGGCGCGGCCGGGCGGGACGGCGCGGCCTCGCGGCACGGCGCGGACCCCCGCGGGGGCACCGCGGCGCGGGCGGGCGCCGGACGGCGGGGGCGGCGGGACGGCGCCGGGGGGCGCGGCGGCGCGCGGCGGCGCGTACCGCGGTCCGCGCGGCGGCGCTGGGCGCGGCGGCGCTGCTGCTCGCCGGATGCGGCATCCGCGGCACGTCGGTGCCGGTGGACGCCGGCCCGGCGCCGTCCCGGGCGTCCTGCGACCCCCCGCAGGACCGGCGCACCGCGCAGCTGACCGGCCATGTGCCGCTGAAGGTGTACCTGGTGTGCGCCTCGCAGCTGCGGGCGGTGCACCGCAGCGCCCAGCTGGGGAACGAGCAGAGCGCCGGGGACCGTCTGCAGTACGCCCGGGAGCTGCTGGAGCAGTTGCGCGAGGAGCCGTCCCGGGCCGAGAAGGAGGCCGGGTTCAGCTCCGACGTGGTGGACCGGATCGAGATCTTCGGCCCCGCCGAGGGCGATCCGGAGAGCACGCTCCGGCTCAACCTCCAGCCGCAGCAGCTCGCCTCGTACGCGCTCGCCCAGCTGGTGTGCACCTACGCGGCCTCGCCCGCCACCGCCGACCGGGACGGCTCGGTGGTCCTCGGCGGGCCGGAGACGAGCGTCCCCCCGCAGCGCTTCACCTGCTCCCGGGACATCCGGGAGCGGCCGGGCTCGGCCCCGGGCACGGGGGTGCCGGTGGAGTAGGCCGGGCCCGGCCGCTCGGGGGCCGTACCGCTCGGTCCCGGGGCCGTTCCGGCTCAGGGCCGTTCGCGCCCGGGTCCGCTCCGGCTCGGGGTGCGTTCGGGCTCGGGTGCGTACCGCTGGGCTCCGGGTGCGCTCCGGCTCGGGGCCGTTCGGTGTCGGGTCCGAGCCGGCTCGGGGTGCGTTCGGGCTCGGGCGGTACGTCCGTCGTGGGCCGCGCGCGTCGCCGTACGCCCCCGGGCCGGCCGGCGGACCCGGCCGCCTCCGGGCGCCCGTACGGCTCGGTCCGTACGCCCCGGCCGCCCGTACGGCTCCGTCCGTGTGTCCACGGGCGTGGCCCGTCCCGCTCCTGCCTCGGCCGTCCGCCGTACGCTCCCGCCGCGACCCATGCCGGTGGCATATCCGCAGGTGACACCCGCCCGCCGGAGCACCGGGCCGGGCGGCGGGGGTGTTCGAATGGGGGGCGGGCGGGCGGTACGGCGGTACCCGGCGGCCGGATCAGGCCACGCCCGGCCCGGGTGTCCGGAGGGCGGGCGCCCGGCTCCCCGGCCGTCCGCGCCGGGCCCGCTTCGCACCGACCGGTCGGTAACGCCGACTGACCAGCGGGCGACAACGGAACCGCGGGCCCCGGAAGCCGCGTCCTGTCTGGCGTGCAGGGTCATGGTTCCGGCCGAAGGGCCGCATTCCGCTTCCGCGCAGTGGGCGTCGTGCTCCTCGTCGCCCATCTCGCGTTCGTCTGCTGGCTGACCCTGCGCCCCATCACCGTGCCCTGGGTGACCCCTGCGACGTTCGAACCGCTGGCGTCCATCCGCGCCGACCTGGAGCGCGGCACATGGGAGGGCGTGCGCAGCATCGGCAGCGGTCTGCTGCTGCTCGCCCCGATGGGGATACTGCTGCCGCTGGCCGCCGGGCGGGTGGTGACCAATCCGGTCACCTCGCTGTTCCGGGCGGTCTTCGCCGGCGCGATGACCTCGCTGACGATGGAGGTGTCGCACAGCTGGTCCACCGGCCAGGTGGTGAACATAGACGGGGTGCTGCTGAACACCGCCGGGGTGGCGGTGGCGCACCTGGCGGTGGTCCCCGCCGTACGGGCCCGGCTCCGCCGCCGGTGCGAGACGCCGGGGCCGGCCCCCCTCCTCAGGGAGGAGGGGACGCAGCAGGTGACCCGGACGATCCCCAGGGTCGGGGTCGCACCGTAGGCCGACGCCCGCCGGGGGCCGGAAGCCTAACGTGGAGGTATCGGGTCCTTCCGGGAGAAGCCCGGGCACGGTCCCGCCCGATGCGAGGAGTCACCGCTATGGCCGCCCTGGTCCGCCCCCGTCACGACAGGAAGATCGCCGGAGTCTGCGCCGGGCTGGCGCGGCGCTTCGGGATGCCCGCGAGGACCGTGCGCATCCTCTTCCTCCTCTCCTGCCTGCTGCCGGGCCCGCAGGTCCTGCTCTACCTGGCGCTGTGGATTCTCATGCCGGACGAGCAGAAGGCCCGCGCGGCCTGGTGACGCCGGGGCCGGCCCGTCCCGGGTGACGTGGCCGCCCGGCCGGGCCCCGGTGACGCCGGGCGCCGGTGATGGCGGACGCCGGTGGCGCCGGGCCGGGCGGTACCCCGGCCCGCCCGGGCCGGCGGCCGGTGTCCGCCACCGGCCGCGCACCGGCCCGGGCCGGCCAGGGCCCGGGCCGGCGGGACGGCCCCGGGTCAGCGGGTCGTCGTGGTGGGCTCCGGTCCGGTCGGTCCCGGGGTGGAGGCGCCGCGGCCCGGGGTCCGCTCCGGCGGGGCCGGGGTCCCGGACCCCTTGTCCGGCCGGGTCGCGGTGGCCGAGGGGCGTGCCTGCTTCCCGCCGGCCTCCCGCTCCGCCGCGTCCCGCGCGGGGGACGGCCGCGCGGAGGCGGACCGCTCCGGGCCCCCGGACCGCTCCGATGTCCCTGACCGCTCCGGGTCCGTGGCCGGCCGCGTCGACGTTGACCCGGTGGCCGCCGGCGTGCCGCCGGACGTCCGCTCCGGCCGTGCCGGGGCCGCCGTCCGCCGGGCCCGCTCCACCTTCGCCACCTGCTTGTCGATCAGTTCCTGCGGGATGCGGTGGCCCGCGGTGTAGTCCTTGAGGTTCACGCCCGCGAAGAGGGCGATGATCCGGCCGGAGCGGACCGCGGTGAAGTTGAGCAGCACCTTCTGGCCCTGGGAGACGGCCGTCATCGCGTAGGCGAGGGACCGGTCGCCGCGCGGCGGGGTGGTGCCGGGGCGCACCTTCTCGTAGCGGACCTCGGTCTTCCGCACCGTGACCTCGAAGCCGTCGCGGCACTCCCGCACCGCCCGGGCGAGGGCGGCGAGGGCGTGCCGTGCCCGGTCGCCGGGGTACGACGCGAGGGTGACCGTGACGCCCCTGCCCTGCTCCCCGGCCCGGCTGATGCCGCGGGCGACCACGTCCCGGGCGTACGGACCGAGCCGTTCCCCGGTGGCGTGGGCCAGCGGGGCGCACCGCGGGTCGGAGGAGCGGGGCAGTTCCCCGGACGGGTCGGGGGTGCGGTGCTCGGTGACCGTGTAGCCGGCGACGTCGGGCTGGTCCAGCAGGAGCCGCTGCAGCGGGGATTGGTGACCGCCGCCGTGGTGCCCGGCCGTCCCGGAAGCCGAGGACCGGGGTTCCGCGTCGCCGTCCGAGCCACCGCAGCCGGTGGCCAGGGCCAGGGCCGACATCACCAGGACGGTCGCCGCGGCCCGGTGGCGGGCGGCCCGCGGGCCGGCGGAGGCGGGCCGGCCGCGCCGCCGTCCGGCGCCGGGCCCGGGGCCGCGCCTCACCGGGGGTTGGCGGAGCCGGGGGCGGGCAGGATGTGCGGCACGCCCGCGGCGGGGGCGCTGCCCGGGGTCCGCCCGTCGGTGCGGCCCGCGGCGGGGATGCCGCCCTGGGTCCGGCCGTCGGTCCGACCGTCCGTCCGGCTGACGTAGTTGCCGCCCTGGGACGTGCCGGCGATCCCGGCCCACGCGGGGTCGGTGTCGAGCGCCCACGCGTCGACCGCGTCCTGCATCAACTGGATGACGGTCGGGGTGTCCAGGGGTTCGCCGTCGACGGAGGCGGCCGTGGCCGGGCCCGCTCCGGCGCCGAACAGCGCGGCGCCGAGGGCGACGGTGCCCAGCGCCCTGATCATTCCTGGCTTCATATGAATTCTGCCCTTGCCTCGGGGGAGATTCCGGGTGTCACCGGAATATCGAGCGGGCTGCAAAATAACCGCCTTTTCTCCCGTCGGCAAACATGCCGGATCGTTCGGCGAACATGTCGGAAACACGAATGCGGCCGGGAGGCAACTCCCGGCCGCAATTCCCGACTTTCCGCCGTCAGCCCTCGTCGAGCGGAGAGCCGCTGGCCAGCGGCGCGCCGACAGGGGCCGTGCGGAACAGCCACTCCGACTTCAGCTGGGCGTATCCGGGCTTGATCACGTCATTGATCATGGCCAGGCGTTCACCGAAAGGAATGAATGCTGATTTCATCGCATTGACGGTGAACCATTGCATGTCATCCAGCGTGTAGCCGAACGTGGAGACCAGGTGCTGGAATTCCTGGCTCATGCTGGTGCCGCTCATCAGCCGGTTGTCGGTGTTGACGGTGGCCCGGAAGTGCAGCCGCCGCAGCAGGCCGATCGGGTGGTCGGCGTAGGAGCTGGCGGCGCCGGTCTGCAGGTTGGACGTCGGGCACAGCTCCAGCGGGACGCGCTTGTCGCGCACGTAGTTCGCCAGCCGGCCGAGGCGTACGGTGCCGTCCTCGGCGACCTCGATGTCGTCGATGATCCGGACCCCGTGGCCGAGCCGGTCGGCACCGCACCACTGGAGCGCCTGCCAGATGGAGGGCAGCCCGAACGCCTCACCGGCGTGGATGGTGAAGTGGTTGTTCTCCCGCTTCAGGTACTCGAACGCGTCGAGGTGACGGGTGGGCGGGTACCCGGCCTCGGCGCCCGCGATGTCGAAGCCCACCACCCCCAGGTCGCGGTAGCGGTTGGCGAGTTCGGCGATCTCCAGCGCGCGGGCGGCGTGCCGCATCGCGGTGAGCAGGGCGCCGACCCGGATGCGGTGGCCGGCCTCACGGGCCCGGCGCTCCCCCTCGCGGAAGCCCTCGTTGACCGCCTCGACGACCTCCTCCAGGGTCAGGCCGCCCTCCAGGTGCTGCTCGGGGGCGTACCGCACCTCGGCGTAGACGACGCCGTCGGCGGCCAGGTCCTCGGCGCACTCGGCGGCCACCCGGACCAGGGCCTCGCGGGTCTGCATGACGGCGCAGGTGTGCGCGAAGGTCTCCAGGTAGCGCTCCAGCGAACCGGAGTCCGCGGCCTCGCGGAACCAGGTGCCGAGCTTCTCCGGGTCGCTCTCGGGAAGACTGTCGTAACCGACCGCACGCGCGAGCTCGACGACGGTGGCCGGGCGCAGCCCGCCGTCGAGGTGATCGTGGAGCAGCACCTTGGGGGCGCGGCGGATCTGCTCCCGGGTGGGTCGTTCGGTGTTCTCGCTCGTCATCTGCGCACCATAGCGCCTACGCGCGTAGATCACTCACAACGATACGGAACGGTGACCACCGCACGGGGTCGGCCGGGCCCGTGCTTCTGCCATCGTTCTGCCATGGCTCAGCGAACGTTGCGGGAACGGGGCGCCAGGCTGGGGCGTCCGATGGGCGCGACGGGTGCGGAACGGACCGTACACGGCGTGGTGCTGCTGCTCCCGGGAGGGGTCGCCGAGGGCACCGGACGGCCGTCCCGGCTGGCGGCCGCCGCGGTACGTCCGCTGGCCCGGCGGCTGGCCCGGGCGGGGGCCGGGGAGGGACTGGTCGCGCACGTGGTGCACTACCGCCACCGCGGCTGGAACGGTGAGGCGGCCCACCCGGTGGCGGACGCCCACTGGGCGGCGGACGAGGTGGTGCGGCGCTACGGCGACGTACCGGTGTGCCTGGCCGGGCACGGGATGGGGGGCCGCGCCGCGCTGCGCGCCGCCGGACACCCGGCCGTCACCACGGTGATCGCGCTGGCGCCCTGGTTCCCGGAGGCGGAGGCAGCGCTCGACCCGGACCCGGTCAAGCAGCTGATCGGCCGTCAGGTGCTCATCGCGCACGGCACCGACGACGAGCGGTCGCACCCCGACCTCTCCTACCGGCTGGCCGAGCGGGCGAAGAAGATCAACCGGGAGGTGTGCCGCTTCGAGGTGCACTCCGACCGGCACGGGCTGCACGAACACCGCTCGGAGGTGCGGGCGCTGGCGGAGGACTTCCTCCTCGGCTCGCTCTTCGCCCGGGGCTTCTCCCGGCCGGTCACCGACGCGCTGGCCGCCCCGCCGCCGCTGGGCCTGCGGATGCCGCTGGCCACCGGGTTCGGCAGCACCCTGCGTCGCTGAGCGCCCCCGGCGGGCGGTGCCGTCCGGGCACGACCGCCACGGTGCGTCCGGGCGGGGCCACCGGGCGGGGCTTCTCGGCGGGGCCTCCGGTGGGCCGGCGCCGGTGCCGTCCGAGCACGGCTGCGGCGGCGCCTGGGGCCCGCGGCGTGCCCGGGAGCGCCGGTGGGTGTCCGCCTCGGGCGGGGCGGTCCGAGCGGCACGGCCCGGAAGGACGGACGCGCGGGCCCGGTGCCCGGGGCCGGAGGGGATCGAGCGGGCCGCGCTGCAGTGGGCCGCCGCCCGGGGCGGGGCGGGGGTCAGGCCAGCAGCTGACCCCGCCGGCTGAGCAGGAAGCGCTTGAAGGCGGCCACCGGCGGGGTGTCCGGGTGGCCCTCCAGCCAGGCGACGCCGATCTCGCGGACCGCCCGGGGCGCGGTGACGGTCAGTTCGGCGACGCCCGGCCGGGGCACCGGCGGGGGTGGCAGCAACGCCACGCCCAGTCCCGCGGCGACCAGGCCGCGCAGCGTCTCGGGCTCCTCGCCCTCGAAGGCGATCCGCGGGCTGAACCCGGCCTCGGCGCACAGCGCGTCGGTGATCCGCCGCAGCCCGTACCCCGGCTCCAGGGTCACGAACAGCTCCCCGGCCGCCTCCGCCAGCCGCACCCGCTTGCGTCGGGCCAGCCGGTGGTCGCCCGGCACCACCAGCCGCAGCCGCTGCTCGTCGAGCCGGCGCGCGACCAGGTCCGGGGCGTCCGGGACCGGCGAGGTGAGGCAGAGGTCGAGGCCACCGGCGCGCAGCCGTTCGATCATCGCCTCGCCGTAGTTCTGCACCAGTTGGAAGCGGACCCGCGGGTGGTCCACCCGGAAGGCCCGGATCAGTCCGGGCACGGTCTCGGTGCCCAGGGTGTGCAGGAAGCCGAACGCGATCTTGCCGACGGCCGGGTCGGCGTCCGCCCGTACCGACTCGGCGGCCCGTTCGACCTCCGCCAGTGCCCGTTCGGTGGAGGCGAGGAAGGTGCGGCCCGCGGGGGTGAGGGAGACCGCCCGGCCGCGGCGCGCGAAGAGCGCCACCCCCAGGTCCGCCTCCAGCCGGGCCATCGCGCGGCTGAGGGTGGACTGGGGCATGCCCAGCTCCTGCGCGGCCCGGGTGACGTGCTCGTGCCGGGCGACCGCGGCGAACTGCGCCAGCCGGGGCGCGAGCGCCGGGCCCCAGTGGTCGGACCCGGTCCCCTCCGCCGCCCCGTCACTCCCCCGGGCCGCCGTCCCCGATGTGACGCGGGTGTCTTTTTCGTTGCGACCCCGTGACGCCGACCGCTGTGACCTCTGCTCATGCTGCACGGGATCGATTATCGCGTTTCTGTGCATTGGACGCATGAGAGCCGGCGGGCCTACGGTCCTGGTATGCCCTCTGCCGATACCGGGGCGTCCACCGTGATACGCGTGGGCGCCTCTCCTTCGCCGTCCCCCGTCACCGCCACCACCGCCGCGCCCGGGGACCGGGCCGGGCGCCGCGCCCCCTGCCGGCCGTGCGCCCACCGCGAGCCGGGCACCGCCCCCGGACGGATCCCGGCCGCCCGCCGCGCCGTCACCGGAGCCGCCGGACGGACCACCGAGGCCGGACGGACCACCGAGGCCGGACGGACCACCGAGGCCGGAGGGACCACCGAGGCCGGGCGGGCCGGCACCACCGAACGGGCCGTCGGCACCGGGCGCGAGACCGGCCGCACCGGCACCACCCCGCAGGCCCCCGCCGCCGACCGGACCGGCCCCGCCGGCCGGACCCCGGGCACCGGAGGGGCCGGCAGCTCGGCACGGACCCCGGACGCCGACCGGCTGCGTCCCGGCGGCCCCGGCTACCGCCGGATGAACCTGGCCCTGTTCGCCGCCGGTGTGGCCACGTTCGCGCTGCTGTACTGCACCCAGGCGCTGCTGCCGGCGATCTCCGCGGACCTCGGCGTCACCGCGGACCGGGCGAGCTGGACGGTCTCCGCCGCCACCGGCGCCCTGGCGCTGGCGGTGCTGCCGCTGAGCGCGCTCTCCGAGCGGTTCGGGCGGCGCACCATGATGACGGCCTCGCTGAGTTCGGCCGCGCTGGTGTCGGTGGCCGTCCCGTTCGCCCCCGACCTGGGCTGGCTGATCGCGCTCCGCGCGGTGCAGGGCGCGGCGCTGGCCGGGCTGCCCGCCTCGGCGATGGCGTACCTGGCGGAAGAGGTCCGGCCCAAGGCGCTGGTCGGCGCGATCGGCCTGTTCGTGGCCGGCAACAGCATCGGCGGCATGTCGGGCCGCATCCTCACCGGCTGGGTGTCCCAGGCGTGGGGCTGGCGCGCGGCGCTGGCGGCGGTGGCCGTGCTCGCCGTGGCGGCGGCCGTCACCTTCCGGCTGCTGCTGCCGCCGGCCCGCCACTTCACCCCGAACCCGCAGGGGCCGCGGGCGGTGGCCCGTACCGTGGCCGGGCACCTGGCCGACCCGCTGCTGCGCCGGCTGTACGCGGTGGGGGCGCTGTTCATGACGGTCTTCGGCGCGGTCTACACCGTCATCGGCTACCGGCTGGTGGGGGCGCCGTTCCACCTGCCGCAGGGCGTGGTCGGCTCCATCTTCCTCGTCTACCTCGTCGGCACGGTCTCCTCGGCCACCGCCGGCCGGGTGGTGGGCCGGCTGGGCCGCCGCGGGGCGCTGTACGGGGCGGTGGCCACCACCGCCGCCGGGCTGCTGCTGACCGCCACCCCCTGGCTCGCCGCCGTGCTGCTCGGCCTGGTGCTGATCACCGCCGGGTTCTTCGCCGGCCACGCGGTGGCGTCCTCCGCGGTGAGCCGGACCGCCCGCACCGGCCGCGCCCAGGCCTCGGCGCTGTACCAGACCACGTACTACCTGGGCTCCAGCGTGGGCGGTGCGCTGGGCGCGGTCGCCTTCCACGCGATGGGCTGGAGCGGCACCGTGTCCCTGGGCCTGGTGGCGGTGCTCGCCGCGGCCGGGATCACCCTGCTGGGCACCCGGGCCGCCCGCGCCGAGCGCAGCGCCCGCGCCGCCCACCCGTCCCGCCCCCTCGGTCACGGTGGCCCGGCTGACCGGGCGCTGACGGCCCCGGACGCGTGAGGCCCGGCGAGCGCCGCCCGCCGGGCCTCCGCCGTGCCCGCGCCCGCTCGGCGGGGTACGGGAGGCCGGCGCCCGGGGTCCGGCTCCAGCAGGGGGCACGGCCGTCCGGAGGCGGCGGCCATGACCCGGGAGCGCAACGGCTCACCCGTCAGCATGTCCGCGAACTGCCCGGAGTGGTTCGTGACCTCTTCCTCCCGCAACTCGACCGCGTCGGCAGCAGTGGTCCGGAACTCGTACCGGAAGTCGACGTGCGGATGCTCCGACCCGCCTCCGCCCGGCACCGGGCCCGGTACGCCGCGCGCCCGCCGCCGGTGCGGGGCCGGTGGCGGGCGCGGGGCGGAGGCGGGTCAGCCGATGCGGTCGAGGACGATCGGGGACGGGGTGAAGTCCGTGCCCGGGGCGGCGACCTCCACCGCTCCGTCGAGCGCCGCGAGCGCGTAGTCGAACTTCTCCGGGGTGTCGGTGTGCAGCGTCAGCAGCGGCTCGCCGGCGGTCACCGTGTCACCCGGCTTGGCGTGGAGTTCGACGCCCGCGCCGGCCTGCACCGGGTCCTCCTTGCGGGCCCGGCCGGCGCCCAGCCGCCAGGCGGCGACGCCGACCGCGTAGGCGTCCAGCGCGGTCAGCACGCCGGAGGCCGGGGCAGTGACCACGTGCTGCTCGCGGGCGACCGGGAGCGGGGCGTCCGGGTCGCCGCCCTGGGCGCTGATCATGCGGCGCCAGTGGTCCATCGCGGAGCCGTCGGCGAGCGCCCGGGCCGGGTCGGCGTCGGGCAGGCCGGCCGCGTCGAGCATCTCCCGGGCCAGCGCCAGGGTCAGCTCCACCACGTCCGCCGGGCCGCCGCCGGCCAGCACCTCCACGGACTCGCGGACCTCCAGCGCATTGCCGGCGGTCCGGCCGAGCGGGGTGGACATGTCGGTGAGCAGGGCGACGGTCCGCACCCCGTGGTCGGTGCCCAGGCCCACCATGGTGGCGGCCAGTTCGCGGGCCGCCGCCAGGTCCTTCATGAACGCGCCGGAGCCGACCTTGACGTCCAGCACCAGGGCGCCGGTGCCCTCCGCGATCTTCTTCGACATGATCGAGGAGGCGATCAGCGGGATGGACTCCACGGTGCCGGTGACGTCGCGGAGCGCGTACAGCTTCTTGTCGGCGGGCGCGAGGCCGTCCCCGGCCGCGCAGATCACCGAGCCGACGTCGCCGAGGACCCGCATCATCTCCTCGTTGGAGAGCAGCGCCCGCCAGCCGGGGATGGACTCCAGCTTGTCCAGGGTGCCGCCGGTGTGGCCCAGGCCCCGGCCGGAGAGCTGCGGCACGGCGGCGCCGCAGGCGGCCACCAGGGGGGCGAGCGGCAGGGTGATCTTGTCGCCGACGCCGCCGGTGGAGTGCTTGTCGGCGGTGCGGCGCGGCAGCGCGGCGAAGTCCATGCGCTCGCCGGAGGCGATCATCGCGGCGGTCCAGCGGGCGATCTCGGCCCGGTCCATGCCGTTGAGGAAGATCGCCATGGCCAGCGCGGACATCTGCTCGTCGGCGACCTCACCGCGGGTGTAGGCGTCGATGATCCAGTCGATCTGGCCGTCGGTGAGCCGGCCGCCGTCCCGCTTGGCGCGGATGACGGAGATGGCGTCCATGAGGTACGGGCCTTTCTGGTGGGGCGGGCGGTACGGGGGCCGACGGCGCGGCGGGCGTCCGGGGCCGGGCTCCGGCCTGCGGCGGCGGGGGCGTCCGGGTTCCGGCCCCCGGCGGTACGGCGCGGGCGCCGGGCCGGGCGGACCCGGGTCCGGCGCCCGCCCTGCGGGCTACCTGGCCAGGTCGGCGGGGCCGAAGGCGTCCGGCAGCAGGTCGGACAGCGGACGGACACCGGCCGTGGTCTCCACCTGGAGGGTGGGGCCGCCGTGCTCCCACAGCAGCTGGCGGCAGCGGCCGCACGGCATGAGCACCGCGCCGTGCCGGTCCACGCAGGTGAAGGCGGTGAGCCGGCCGCCGCCGGTGGCGAACAGCTCGGAGACCAGACCGCACTCGGCGCACAGCGCCACCCCGTAGGCGGCGTTCTCCACGTTGCAGCCGGTCACCGTGCGGCCGTCGTCCACCAGGGCGGCGGCACCCACCGGGAAGCCGGAGTACGGGGCGTAGGCCCGGGACATGGCGTCCCGGGCCGCGCCGCGCAGCGCCTCCCAGTCGACGGGGGCTCCGGTCATTTGCCCTGCCCCCTGCGGTAGGGCTTGCCGTTGGCCTTCGGCATCCGCAGCCGCTGCGCGGCCAGCGCCATGACCAGCAGCGTCACCACGTACGGGGTGGCGCCGACCAGCACGTTGTCCACCGTGTCGGTGAGCAGGTACCAGACCAGCAGCAGGGCGGCGACGGCGGCGCAGACGCCGGCCGCGACCAGGCTCCTGCGGTACGCCTTCCACAGCGCGAAGAGCGCCAGGGAGATCGCGACCAGCAGCACCAGGGCGTGCACGGTGTCGCCGCCGCCGCGCAGCTGGAGCGCGTCGGAGTAGCCGAACAGGCCCGCGCCCATGGCCAGGCCGCCGGGCCGCCAGTTGCCGAAGAGCATGGCGGCCAGGCCGATGTAGCCGCGCCCGCCGGTCTGGCCCTCGTTGTAGATGTGCGAGGAGACCAGGGCGAGGAACACGCCGCCGAGCCCGGCCAGACCGCCGGAGACGGCGAGTGCCGCGTACTTGTAGAGGTAGACGTTGACGCCGAGCGACTCGGCGGCCGTCGGGTTCTCGCCGCAGGACCGCAGGCGCAGGCCGAACGAGGTCTTCCACAGCACGAAGAAGGTGCCGACCACCAGGGCGACCGCGACCACGGTGAGCGCCGAGACGTCGGTGACCAGGCCGCCGAGGATGCCGGCGACGTCCGACACCACGAACCAGTGCTTGTCCGCCAGGTCCTCCAGCCGGTCCGACACCCACGGCACGGTGAAGTCCGGGATGTCGTCCACCTGCGGGGACTGCTTGGGGCTGCCGCCCTCGTCGGCCAGCGGGCCGAACCAGCGCTTGGCGAGGTAGGTGGTGGTGCCCAGCGCCAGGATGTTGATGGCCACACCGGAGACGATGTGGTCCACGCCGAAGGTGACGGTCGCGACGGCGTGCACCAGGCCGCCGACCACGCCGCCCAGGACACCGGCCAGGACGCCGACCCAGGGGCTGGTCTGGTAGCCGGCCCAGGCACCGAAGAAGGTGCCCAGGATCATCATGCCTTCCAGGCCGATGTTGACCACACCGGCCCGCTCGGCCCACAGCCCGCCCAGGCCGGCCAGGCCGATGGGCACCGCCATGGCCAGCGCGGCGGAGATCTGCCCGGAGGAGGTGATGCTGTTGAACGCGGCCTGGTCCGGCTTGGCGACCAGGCCGACGATCTCGCGGACCACCGACAGCAGGACCAGGGCGGCCGCCACGAACAGCAGTGCCTTGCCGAGGGACAGCCGGGCGGGCGCGGCCTTGGGACGGGTCACATCGGCGGTCTTGGGAGTCGCCTCGGTGCTCACGCCGTCACCTCCTGCGCGTCGTTCTTACGGGCCTGGGCGGCGAGTTCGGCGCCGACCTTCTGCTGCTGGCGCCGGGTTCCGTAGCGGCGGACCAGCTCGTAGGCGATGACCACGCACAGCACGATCACGCCCTGCATGACGCCGACGATCTCGCGGTCGTAGCCCTCGAACTCCAGCCGGTTGGCGCCCCGCTCCAGGAAGCCCCACAGCAGCGCGGCGAGCGCGATGCCCACCGGGTTGTTGCGGCCCAGCAGGGCGATGGCGATACCGGTGAAGCCGACGCCCAGCGGGAAGTTGTTGCTGTACTGGTGGGAGTCGTTGAGCAGGGTGGGCATGCCCACCAGGCCCGCCACGGCGCCGGACAGCAGCATGCTGATGAGCACCATGCGCTTGACGTTGACGCCGCTGGCCTGGGCGGCGGACTCCGAGCGGCCCACCGCGCGCAGGTCGAAGCCGAAGCGGGTGCGGCCGAGCAGGAACCAGTAACCGACCCCGGCCAGGGCCGCGACGACGATGAAGCCCCAGACGGGCTCCAAGCCCTCGCCGGCCGGGATGGTGAAGAAGTGGCTGGACTCCGGCAGCGGCGGGGTGGCCACGATGTTGGTGTCCTTGTCCAGCTCGCCGAGCCGCTCGTCCACCAGCAGGTAGCCGATGATGATCGTGGTCAGCGCGTTCAGCATGATGGTGCTGATCACCTCGCTGACCCCTCGGTAGACCTTCAGCAGGCCGGCGATGGCCGCCCAGGCCGCGCCGACCGCCATGGCGACCAGGATGATCAGCGGGATCTGGATGATGCCGGGGAGGGTCAGGGCGCCGCCGACCACCGCGGCGAAGAACGCCGCGAGCCGGTACTGGCCGTCCACCCCGATGTTGAACAGGTTCATCCGGAAGCCGATGGCGACCGCGAGGCCGGACAGGAAGAACCCGGTGGCCTTGTTGAGGATGTAGACCTGGCTGTCGGACTTCAGCCCGTAGTCGAACATGATGCTGAAGGCGTCGAACGGCGCCTTGCCGGTCGCCCACAGCACCAGCGAGGTGAGCAGGAACGCCCCGGCGAGGGCGAGCAGCGGGGCGGCGACCGCCAGCAGCACCCGTTCGGTGTCGATGCGCTTGAGCGGGGAGCCGGAGGTCCGGCCCCCGGTCTGCGGAGTTGTTGTCATCGGTCCTCTCCCCCAGCGTCCCGGGCGGCGTCGCCGGACGGGTCGCCGTCGGCTGCCTCCAGGTGGCCGGAAGCCGCGCCGGTCATGGCCGAGCCCAGCTCCTCCGGGGTGATCGTGGCAGGGTCGGCGTCGGCGACCAGGCGGCCGCGGTACATGACGCGCAGGGTGTCGGACAGGCCGATCAGCTCGTCCAGGTCGGCGGAGATCAGCAGCACCGCGAGCCCCTCGCGGCGCGCCTCGCGGATCTGGTCCCAGATCTGGGCCTGGGCGCCGACGTCCACGCCGCGCGTGGGGTGCGCGGCGATCAGCAGCTTGGGGTCGTGGCTCATCTCGCGGCCGACGATCAGCTTCTGCTGGTTGCCGCCGGACAGCGAGGCCGCGGTGACCTCGATGCCGGGGGTGCGCACGTCGTACTCGGCGACGATCCGCTCGGTGTCGCGGCGTGCGGCGCCCGGGTCGAGCAGGCCGTGGCGGCTGTTGGGCCGCTCGGTGACGTGCCCGAGGATGCGGTTCTCCCACAGCGGGGCGTCCAGCAGCAGTCCGTGCCGGTGGCGGTCCTCGGGGATGTACCCGATGCCGTCCTCGCGCCGCTTGCGGGTGGGGGCCTGGCTGATGTCGGCGCCGTCCAGGGTGACGGTCCCGGCGTCCGGGACCCGCATGCCCATGATGGCCTCGACGAGTTCGGCCTGGCCGTTGCCCTCGACGCCGGCGATGCCGAGCACCTCGCCCTTGCGGATGGTGAAGCTGATCCGGTCCAGCACCGCGCGCTCCACGCCGTCCACGTCCCGCGCGGTCAGGTGCAGGTCGGAGACGGTGAGCATCGGGGTGTCGGTGACCGTGGACTCGCGGGTCTCCGGCGACGGCAGTTCGCTGCCGACCATCAGCTCGGCGAGCTGCTTGGGGGTGGTCTCGGACGGGACGACCGAGGCCACCGTGGTGCCGCGCCGGATGACGGTGATGTCGTCGGCGACGGAGAGCACCTCGCCCAGCTTGTGCGAGATGAAGATGACGGTCAGGCCCTCGCTCTTGAGCTCGCGCAGGTTGGCGAAGAGCGCGTCCACCTCCTGCGGGACCAGCACCGCGGTCGGCTCGTCGAGGATGAGGGTGCGCGCGCCGCGGTAGAGGACCTTGAGGATCTCCACCCGCTGGCGGTCGGCGACGCCGAGGTCCTCCACCAGGGCGTCCGGGCGGACCCCCAGGCCGTAGGCGTCGGAGATCTCCATGATCTTGGCGCGGGCGCGGGAGCCGATGCCGTGCAGCCGCTCCGCGCCGAGGACGACGTTCTCCAGCACGGTGAGGTTGTCGGCGAGCATGAAGTGCTGGTGCACCATGCCCACCCCGCGCACGATGGCGTCGGCGGGCGTGTGCAGCTGCACCGGGCTGCCGTCGATCTCGATGGTGCCCTCGTCGGGACGCTGCATCCCGTAGAGGATCTTCATCAGGGTGGACTTGCCGGCGCCGTTCTCGCCCACGAGGGCATGTACGGTCCCGCGGCGCACGGTGATGTCGATGTCGTGGTTGGCGACGACTCCGGGGAACCGCTTGGTGATTCCGCGGAGCTGTACCGCGACGTCCGAGGAGGCGTCGGCGGAGGGCTCGCCCTGAGGGGCGCTGGCGGCTTTGATGGCGCTCTCCTGGGGGAAGGGGGGGCGGGGTCGGGACACGACGGACCCGGGCGGACGCTGCGTCAGCCGTCCCCCCGGGCCCGTCACGGGCGGTGGCCGGCGGTGGCCGGGGCGGGGTCCCGGCCGGGCCGGTCAGCCCTTGTAGGTGTCGACCACCTTGATCTCACCGTCGATGATCTTCTTCTTGGCCTCTTCGATCTTCGGCTTGATGTCGTCGAGGAAGCCGCCGGAGAAGGAGATGCCCACGCCGCCCTCGGCGAGGGAGTACCGCTGCACGCCGGTGAGCGGCTTGTCGTCCTGGACGGACTTGATCAGGTCGTAGACGCCGCCGTCCACGTTCTTCAGCGCGGAGGTGAGGATGGTGTCCCGGTAGCTGGCCAGGCCCTTGGAGTAGTACTGGTCACCGTCGACGCCGATGGACCAGGTGCCCTTCTTGCCCGCGGTCGCCTCGATGGCCCCGGCGCCGGAGGAGCCGGCGGCCGAGTAGATCACGTCGATGTCCTTGGAGAGCATGCCCTGGGCGATCGCCTTGCCGCGGTCCGGCATACCGAAGCCCGCCGCGTCGTTGATCTTGACCCACTGGACGTCCAGGGACGCCTTGGGGTTGGTGGCCTTCAGGCCCTGCTCGAACCCGCCGGCGAACTTCTTGATCAGCGCGCTGTCGGTGCCGCCGATGAAGCCGACCTTGTCGGTCTTGGTCTTCAGGCCCGCCGCGACACCGGCGAGGTAGGAGCTCTCCTGCTCGGTGAAGACGATGGAGGCGACGTTCTTGGCGTCGACGACCGAGTCCACGATGCCGAAGGTGGTGTCCTTGAACTTCTCCTCCTTGGCGATCTTCTGCATGGAGGGGGTCCAGGCGTAGCCGACACCGATGACCGGGTTGTAACCGGCCTCGGCCAGGCTGGCGAGCTTGTCGT
This sequence comes from Streptomyces pactum, assembly GCF_016031615.1. Lineage (GTDB taxonomy): Bacteria > Actinomycetota > Actinomycetes > Streptomycetales > Streptomycetaceae > Streptomyces > Streptomyces pactus. The sequence goes on along the minus strand of NZ_JACYXC010000001.1, from coordinate 4,538,009 downwards.
AGCGGTCGGCCTCGGTGTCCCCGTCCTTGGCCGTCAGCTCCTTGCCCTTGATCTTGAACTCCTTGAGGGCCTTGTCGTAGCCCTTGGCCGCGGAGTCGTTGAACGAGTGGTCACCACGGCCGCCGACGTCGTAGGCGAGGCCGACGCCCGCGTCCTTGCCGCTCTCGTCGGAGCTGCTGCCACAGGCGGTGACGGAAAAAGCGAGTGCCGCGGTGGCGATGCCCGCGACAGCGATCGTGGATACCCGGCGCACGAGGGGTCCCCTTCGGATTGAAGCGCCTCCTTTGGCGCTGGTTTCGCCGCATCGTAACGCGCGTAGATGTCAGATAAAGGGGTGCTTCGAAGCCGTTATCGGATCGTCGCGAACCTGATCCGACCATTCGACCTACGGAAGGTGTCGGTCGAGCAAAGCCGCCGCGGTGAACAGTTCCACACCGACCTGGATCGCCCCCTCGTCCACGTCGAAATCGCCACGGTGCAGGTCACGCCGGGCGGTGTCGCCCACCCGCCGCACGCCCAGCCGGGCCATCGCCCCGGGCACGTGCTCCAGGTACCAGGAGAAGTCCTCGCCGCCCAGGCTCTGCTCGGTGCCCTCCACCGCGTCCGGCCCGCGCCGCGCCGCCATCGCCCGGCGCAGCAGGTCCGCGGAGGTCTCCTCGTTGACCACCGGCGGCACCCCGCGTACGTAGGTGATCTCCGACTTGGCGCCGTACAGCGCCGCGACCTCGTCCACCGCGGCGTGCACCAGGTCGGGCGCCTCGCGCCAGGCGGGCAGGTCCAGGCAGCGGACGGTGCCGGACAGCTCGGCGCGCTGCGGGATGACGTTGCAGGCGTGGCCGGTGGTCAGCCGTCCCCAGGTGACGGCGAGGCCGGAGCGGGTGTCCACCCGCCGGGCGAGCAGCGCGGGCACCTCGGTGGCGACCTTGGCGGCGGCGGTGACCAGGTCGGTGGTCAGGTGCGGGCGGGCGGTGTGGCCGCCGGGGCCGCTGAGGGCGACCTCCAGCCGGTCGCAGGCGGAGGTGATCGGCCCGGTCCGCAGCCCGATCCGGCCCACGTCCACCCGCGGGTCGCAGTGCACCGCCAGGATGCGGCCCACCCCGTCGAGCACGCCCGCCTCCACGGCGTCCGCGGCGCCGCCGGGCAGCACCTCCTCGGCGGGCTGGAAGAGCAGCCGGACCGGCCGGGGCAGCCTCCCCTCCCGGGCCAGACCGGCGAGGACCAGCCCGGCGCCGAGCACCACGGTGGTGTGGACGTCGTGGCCGCAGGCGTGCGCCCGGTCCGGGACGGTGGAGCGGTACGCCACGGTCTTCACGTCCGGGATGGGCAGTGCGTCGATGTCCGCGCGCAGCGCCAGCCGGGACTGCCCCGGGGCCGGGGTGCCGATGTCGCAGACCACCCCGGTGCCACCGGGCAGCACCTGTGGGTCGAGCCCGGCCTGTTCCAGTCTCGCCTTGATCGCCGCGGTGGTCCGGAACTCACAGTTGCCCAGCTCGGGGTGCATGTGCAGATCGCGACGGAAGGTGATCAGCTCGCTGCGCAGCCCCTCGGGCAGGACGCCGGCCGGTTCCGCTTCGGCGGCGGCGTCGCCCTGGGACAGCCCGGTCTCCGGGGACATCACGTGGTTCACCTGATGAAGCGTAAGCCGACAGACGGGTGAACCGGGTGCGATCGTCGAAATTTCAGCCCCATAGGGGACGTAAAACGGGGCCGACTGCGCATGATCTTCCGATGCGAGGGGTATAACAGCGCCCTTCTTCCGTTCGACGCAAGGGCGTTCGGGAGATTCCGGCCCCGTCCGCCGCCCCGGCGGATTCCGTTCCGCGTCTCACCCCGTGGACGCCGACGCCCGGGGCACCGGCGACCGCGCGTCCCCGCGAGCGGGGACCGCGGGCCCGGGAGGTGCCCCGGGAGGCGGCGGGTACGCGGGTCGGCGGCGGCAGCGCGGCCCGGGGCGGCCCGGGTACGCGGGGCGACGGCGGCGGCGCGGCCCACAGCCGGTTACGCGGGCGGCGGCCGGGGCGGGCGGTGTTCCCGGACCGGCATCCGGTCGGGCGATGCGCCGGGGCCTCCGGGCGGACGGTGCGTGCCGGCCCGGGCCCGGCTTCCGGGCGCCCGCCGGACCGCCCGCTCGGCCGGGCGGTCCGGGGCGCCCGGACCGGGGTCTAGGAGGAGCTGAGCGGGGAGGCGGGCAGCCGCTGGACGTCCCGCGCGCTGCCGGTGACCCCGGACAGGAAGCCCTGCGCCCGCGGTGAGGCGCCGCTGGTCAGCCACGCCGGGTCGATGTCGCAGACGGCGACCCGGACCCCGGTGCCGGCCAGCGCCAGCGGCAGGGTGTGCACCACGGTGGAGGGGAAGCTGAGGATGGAGGTGCCGATCGGGCCGCGCCGGGCGATCAGCTCCAGCGGCAGTTCCGGCCGGACCACCTCCAGGCCGATCTCCGCGGTGACCCGGTGGAGCTTGTCGGTGCTCTCCTTGCGGTGCGCGAAGTACCGGGTGGCGCCGTGGGCACGGGCCAGCGCGCCGACCGCCTCCAGGTAGCGCTCCTGGTCCACCACGCCGGTCTCCACCAGCGAGGTGCCCACCAGATCGGCGCCGTCGGTGAGGCGGGGCGGGCCGAACCGGGCGCGGGTCCAGGCGAAGTCGTTGGCGGTGACGGTGACGCCGGCGGGCGGGTCCACCGGCATGGAGCTGAACACCTCGACGCGGTGGTCGCCGCCCGGGGTCAGCTTGCGGCGCGCGGAGGCGGAGACCGGCGCGAAGACCAGGTCGCGCGGCCCGCGGCCGTTGCCCCGCCGGTGCCAGCGGACCAGCGGTTCCCCGGCGGCCAGCTGGGAGATGAACTCCATGGTCGCGGTGCCGTCGTCCACCACGATCAGGTCGCGCGCCCGGGTGAGGGTGAGCAGCAGCTGCACGTACCGCGAGAACGGGTCGCCGATGACGATCCGTTCGGCGCGCCGCAGCGGCCCGGAGAGTCCGCCGATGGTGCGGAACGGGGCGCTCGCCCCGCCGCGCGCGTCCTCCCAGCGGACGGTGACGCCCTCGTCGCGGGCGAGGTCCGCCATCCGGCGCAGCTGGCCGCGGGTCATCGGGTCGTGCGGGGAGAGCACCACCACGGTGAGCCGGTCCACCGCGCCGGTGAGCACCGGCACGCCGTCCGGGTCGGACACCACCGGCTCCCCGGCCGCCGGCGCCGCGGGGGACGGGCCCGGCGGGGCCGGTGCCGGGGACGCCGCCGCGTCCCCGGCACCGGCCCCCGGGCGGTCGGGACGGTGGCCGGCCGGTTCCCCGGTCCCGGTCGGGACCGGGGGCGCGGCCGGGACGCCCACACCGGGTCCGGGGCCGGACGCCGCGCCCGGTCCGGGGCCGGGTGCCACGGCGGGTGCGGGCACCGACCCGCGTCCGCCGCCCGGCGCCCGGGCCGCCGTCCGCCGGGCGTCGGCGTACGCCCACTCCAGGACGTTGAGCAGCTGGACCGGGCTCTCCACGAAGGCGAGCGTCTCGGGCTGCCGCGCCGCGTCCGGCGGCGGGGTCCCCGAGCGGCGCACGGGCGTGGCCGCCTGCGGGGGGCGGGGGCCGCCGGACGGCCCGGCCGGTGTGGTGTCCACCAGTGGGTGACCTGCCTAACGGATCGTCAGGTTCTCTTCCGGGGTCAGACGGTGGCGGGCTCGCGGTCCCCGGCCTCGGCGACGACGCCCGCCACGCGGCGCAGCTTCTTCATCGGGCCGAGCTCGCTGTCGTACACCTTCTTGACGCCGTCGCCGAGCGACTCCTCGATGACGCGGATGTCACGGACCAGGCGCTCCAGGCCCTGCGGCTCCACGGAGGCGGCCTGGTCGGAGCCCCACATGGCGCGGTCCAGGGTGATGTGGCGCTCCACGAAGACCGCGCCGAGGGCGACCGCGGCGAGCGTGGTCTGCAGGCCGGTCTCGTGGCCGGAGTAGCCGATCGGCACGTTCGGGTACTCGGCCTGGAGGGTGTTGATGACCCGCAGGTTGAGCTCCTCGGCCTTGGCCGGGTAGGTGGAGGTGGCGTGGCAGAGCAGGATGTTCTCGCTGCCGAGCACCTCCACCGCGTGGCGGATCTGCTTGGGGGTGGACATGCCGGTGGAGAGGATGATCGTCCGGCCGGTGGCGCGCAGCGCGCGCAGCAGCTCGTCGTCGGTGAGCGAGGCGGAGGCCACCTTGTGCGCCGGCAGGTCGAACTTCTCCAGGAAGGCGACGGCCTCGGTGTCCCACGGGGAGGCGAACCAGGCGATGCCGCGCTTCTTGCAGTGCTCGTCGATCTGGCGGTACTCGTCCTCGCCGAACTCCACGCGGTGGCGGTAGTCGATGTAGGTCATCCGGCCCCACGGGGTGTCGCGCTCGATGTCCCACTGGTCGCGCGGGGTGCAGATCTCCGGGGTGCGCTTCTGGAACTTGACCGCGTCGCAGCCGGCCTCGGCGGCCACGTCGATCAGCTTGAACGCGTTCTCCAGATCACCGTTGTGGTTGATGCCGATCTCACCGGTGACGTAGACCGGGTGGCCGGGGCCGACGATCTTGTCGCCGAGGGTGCGGAGGCGGGTGTTGGAGCTCACGTGAAACCTTTCGGGAAGTCCCGGCCGTGCGGATGGGGGCCGGGGCGGAACATCAGGCGATCGGGCGGCTGCGGCCTCGCGGTGCGACGCCGTGCCGTCAGCCGGCGGACGGCGGCGTCCGACGGGCGGGGCAGGTCGGGGCGGCGGCCGGCGGACCCGCGGGCGGGTGCGGCCGGTGGCCCGGGGTCGGCTAGGAGAGTTCCTTTCCGAGGAGCCAGGTGGCGATCTCGCGGATCGCCCCGTGCCCTCCGGGTGCGGTGGTCACCGCCCGGGCGGCACCGCGCACGACGTCGTGCGCGGTCGCCACCGCGACCGGCCAGCCGACCAGGTCGAAGCACGACAGATCGTTGACGTCGTTTCCGACATAGAGGACCCGCTCGGGGGCGATGCCCTCGTCCTCGCACCACTGCTTCAGTGCGAGATCCTTGCGGTCGATGCCGTGCAGCACGGGGATGCGGAGCTTCCGCGCGCGGGCGGCGACGACCGGGTTCTGCTCCGTGGACAGGATCAGCAGCGGCAGCCCGGCGCGGCGCAGCGCGGCGATCCCGAGCCCGTCGCCGCGGTGCACGGCGACGAGTTCGCGTCCTTCGGAGTCGATCAGCACCCTGTCGTCGGTCTGGGTGCCGTCGAAGTCGATGACCACCGCGTCGATGTCGGCACGGGTGGGGAGGGAGCCGGCCCGGGGCACGTCCAGCAGCGGCGCCAGGGCACGGGCCCGGGCCAGGTCGTGCGGGTCGTCGATCTCCAGGACCCGCGCCGGGTCGGTGCGCACCAGCGCGGTGCGGCCGAAGAAGCGGTGCCGCTCGGCGCGGAAGCCGTCCACCCGCATCGCGTAGGCGGCGCCGGTCTCCAGCAGGTCCTGGGGGCGGTCCTGGCGGCGCGGCCGGAAGGACTTGTCGTGGTTGACGCCGTAGCCGCGGCTGCCGGTGTCCTCCCCGGCGGCGCCGGCGGCCGGGCCGGGCACCGGCGCGGCGGTGGTCCCGGTGGCCGGTCCGGTGGTGGCCGCGGCGGGCGCGGCGGCCAGGGCCTCGGTGCCGAACCCGCCGTCGTCGGCGGCGTCGCGCCAGACGAAGCCGTGGAAGGGGGCGACGGTCAGCGCGCTGTCGGCGCCGTCCTCGACGACGGCGGCGACCACCCCGTCGATGTCCTCGCGGACGATGAACGGGCTGGTGCACTGGACGAGCAGCACCACGTCGGCGGTGGCCCGGTGACGGTCCTCGAAGACGTCGAGCGCGTGCAGGACGGCGGCCTCGCTGGTGGCGGTGTCGCCGGCGATGCCGGAGGGGCGCTGGACCACCTCGGCCCCGGCGCCGCGGGCGGCGGCGGCGATGCCGGCGTCGTCGGTGGAGACGAGCACGTCCGTCACCAGCCGGGCGGCGCGGCACTCGCGGACCGCGCGGGCGACCAGCGGCACGCCGCCGACGGCGGCGAGGTTCTTGGCGGGCACGCCCTTCGATCCGCCGCGGGCGGGGATCACGGCGACCACGCGGCGCTCGGTGGTGGGGGGCATTGCGGCTCCTTCGGTGCCGGACGGGCCGCTCACGGCGCTTCCTCCGTCCGGCCGGTGACGGCGGCGGCCCGCGGTGCGCCGTGTCGGGGCGCGGCGGGGTCGCCTTCTTGCGGGGTGGTGCGGACGGGCGGTGCCGTACGGGGGCCGGCCGGCCCGGTGCCGCGGCGGTACGGCCGGGGGGCGGGGCGGTTCACAGCTCCCCCATCCGGCGGATCACCGGGGCCACCCGCTGCACGCCGTGCCGGTACGCCCCGCGGGCCGCCTCGCGCATGGTGTTGCGGACCACCCGGCGCAGGCCGCCGGCCGCGGCGGCGTCGGGGGCGGCGCCGGGGCGCGGGGTGCCGTCGGGCTGGAAGCCGTAGCGGCCCAGGATGCGCGGGAGGTACCCGGGCGCGGTGGTGGGCGTGTAGTAGGGGGCCGGCGGCGGCAGCCGGTCGGCGGCGGCGAGGGCGGCGACCCGGGCGCGGGCGGCGTCGAAGGCGGTGCGGTAGGCGTCGCCGACGGCCACGCCCTGCCGGGCGACCCACCCGGGGTCGGGCTCGGGCAGGTAGCCGGCGTCCAGTTCGTCCCAGGAGGCGAGGCAGCCGGAGCCGAGGAAGTGGTGGTTGCCGAGCACCTCGCGGATGCCCAGGTCGGTGAGGACGGCGGTGGGGATGCCGCGGTGCAGCGACTCCAGGGCGGCGGTGGAGCTGACCGTGACCAGCAGGTCGGTGGTGTCCAGGACCTCGCCCATGTTCCCGTAGGCGAGGCGGAAGTTCTCCGGGGTGCCGCCCTCCAGCTTGGCCACCAGCTTCTGGTACGGCAGCTCCTCGATGTGCGTGGTGTGCTCGCCGGGCTTGCTGCGGAGCTTGACCAGCACCTCGCGGTCGGGGTTCTTCCGGGCGTGCTCGACGGCCCGGCGCAGCAGGTAGGTGCGGTCGGCCCGGTTGTCGGGCACCGAGGGCTGGACGGCGAAGACCACGGTGCCGCCGGGGTACCGGCGGGTGCGGCGGGCCCGCTCGTCGTAGGGGGCGCCACCGAGGAACGGCAGGGCGCACTCCACCACGCTCTCCGGGGACGCGCCGACGCCGGTGTAGACGTCGCGGAACCGGTCGGCGTCGTGCCGGGAGTTGGCGAGCACCACGTCGGCGCCGTGCCGCAGCAGCAGTCCGTCGGCGAGCTTCTCGTAGACCACGCCCACGTAGCCGGTGACGACCACCGGGCGGCGGGCGTGGCCGGCCCACGCGCGGGCGAGGCCGTGCAGCATCGCCTGGACGGCGCCGCCGACGCAGGACAGGACGATCACGTCGTACCGGTCGCGGTCCACCGCGGTGACGAACTCGGCGCCGGTGACCTCGCGCAGCTGACGCGCCCGTACCCCCACCTCGGCGAGCTGGCGCACCGTCGGGGTGGCCCGGCCGCGCAGCAGGTAGCCGTCGAGCTCGGCCTCCCGGGCGCCCCGGCCGGCGTCGCTCGCGCTGTCCGAGGTGCCGGTGATCAGTCGGTGCGCGGTGAGCGCGCCCCACTTCCACCGGGTGTCGGAGTCGGCGAGCACCGCGGCGCGCAAGGGGGAATGGGTACGAGTGGGCACGTCGCCGACGGTAGGAAGCGATTTCCAGCGAGGGCCCAACGCAAGTGCAACAAACGGTTAACAGCACATCGACGGTTGGAGAATCGGCAGGCCGGAGCACCGGGTTAACCATTCCGTCGTTCTTCGTTCACCTTCAAGTACGACGGAGGTCAAGACGAATGCCGGACGGAGACCTAGCGTCACCCGAGTGGTTAAGCTCTCCGTCATCGTGCCGTTCTACAACGTGCAGACCTATGCCCCTGACACCCTCAGAAGTCTGCGCGCGAACGCGCGTGAGGACTTCGAATTCATCCTCGTGGACGACTGCTCCGCCGACGGGACGCCGGACATCCTGGAGCGTGCCCGGCGCGAGCTGCCGGGGGCCGTACTGGTCCGTCACGAGCAGAACGGCGGGCTCGCCACCGCCCGTAACACGGGACTGGACGCGGCGAGCGGCGAGTACCTGACGTTCCTGGACGGGGACGACTGGGTCGCCCCCGGGTATTACGAGCAGCTCCTGGGCGCCATCGAGGGGTTGGGGGTGGACTTCGTCCGCACCGACCATGTGCAGTGCACCAACCGGGGCCGCAGCGTGCACCGGGTGCCGGTGGGCCGGCGGGACGAGGTGCTCGACCCCCGGGGCGCCATCCTCCCCGCCGACCGCTCCACCTCCGTGGACTACGCCTTCGCGTGGGCGGGCATCTACCACCGCCGCCTCGCCGACCAGGGCCTGCTGCATTTCACCCACGGGCTGCGCACCGCGGAGGACCGCCCGTGGATCTGGCGGCTGCACCGCGAGGCGCGCACCTTCGCGGTGGTCGGGCTGCTCGGCGTCTTCTACCGGCGGGGGGTGAGCACGTCGCTCACCCAGATCGGTGATGTGCGGCAGCTCGATTTCATTCGCGCATTCGATCAGGTGATTGAGGAAACCGCGCGGGACCGGGAGGCGGACCGGCTGCTCCCGAAAGCCGTGCGCACCTATTGTGCGATCATTTCCCACCACCTGGGGAATATCGAACGGTTCGAACCCGCTGTCGCGCGCAAGCTGCGCACCATGAGCGCGGCGGCGATGCGGCGCATGCCGCAGGACGTGCTGAAGGCGGCGCTGGACTCCATGGACTACGAACGTGCCGCACGGCTCCGGCGGCTGCGCCGGCGGACCGTGGCCGGAGAGGTGGCGGCCTGATGCCCGCGACCGGTGCCCGAGGGCGCACCCAGATCTTCTTCGCCTCCACCCTGTACGGCGTGGCCACCATCGCGGCCGCCCTGGACGCGGAGATGTTCCCCGCGGCGGACCGGCGGCTGCTGCTGGTGAGCAACAACGCCGCGGTGCCGGAGACCGCCCCGTCGCTGGACGAGATGGCCGGTTTCGAGCAGCTGCGGGACCGGTTCGACCGGGTGCTGTCGTGGAACGAGACGATCCGCCCGTTCCACCCCGGCGGGTGGTCGCCGCGCGGCAACGACGTGCCGATGTGGGAGCGTTACCTGCGGCTGCTGTGGGGCCTGGGTGACGACCGGGTGGAGCTGGTCCTGGAGTCCATCCAGGTCGACCCGGCGCTGGCGCTGGCCCGGCTCTTCCCGGACTCCCCGCTGGAGGTCTACGCGGACGGGCTGATGAGCTACGGGCCCACCCGCAACAAGCTGGACCCGCTGATCGGCACCCGCATCCGCCGGCTGCTCCACCTGGACCTGGTCCCGGGGCTGAAGCCGCTGCTGCTGACCGAGTTCGGCGTGGAGCCGGAGATCGTGCCCACCGACACCTTCACCAAGGTGCTCTCCGACCTCTCGCACGCGGTGCCGGACCGGGAGCTGGAGGCGCTCAGCACCTCGGCGGAGCGGCCGGCCCTGCTGCTGGGCCAGTACCTGTCGGCGCTCAACATCCTCACCCCCGAGGAAGAGGAGGAGCTGCACGTCCGGATGGTGCGGGGCGCCTACGCGCTGGGCCACCGCAACATCGTCTTCAAGCCGCACCCCACCGCCCCGGCGCGCTGGTCGCGGATGCTGGAGAAGGAGGCCGGGGAGCTGGGCGCGGCGCTCACCGTGGTGGACACCCCGGTCCTGGCCGAGGTGCTGTACCAGCGGATGCGGCCGGCGCTGGTGGTCGGTTGTTTCTCCACCGCGCTGCTCACCGCCACCACCTTCTACGGGCTGCCCGCCGCGCGGCTGGGCACCGAGGTGCTGCTGGAGCGGCTGACCCCGTACCAGAACAGCAACCGCATCCCGGTGACCGTGGTGGACGCGCTCCTGCCGGACCTGGAGGACCGGGCGGCGGTCGCCGCCTGGACGCCCGCGTCCACGGCGCACGCGGTGCGGGACAAGGACCTCACCGGGCTGGTCACCGCGGTCGGGTTCGCCATGCAGGCGCAGCTGTACCCGCAGTTGCGGCCGGCCGCCGAGCGGTACCTCGCGCTCAGCCTGGACGACCACACCTGGCGCTACTTCAAGCGGCGCCGGCTGACCGCGCTGGCGCTGCCCGGGGCGATGCCCTCCCAGCTGGGCTTCATCCCGCGCAACGAGACGGTCCGCCGGGTGGCCAAGCGGGCCCGCGCCGTACAGCGCAAGATCAAGAAGAAGGCCGGGAAGTGATCCGGGGCCGGACCGGACCGGCCTGACCCGGGCCCGGCCGGACATCCGGCCGGGCCCGGGGAGGAGCCGGTCAGCCCGGGGCCACCGGGCCGGCCGGGCCCCACGACGGTCCGCCGACCGGGCGTTCACCCTCCGCGGCGCCGGGCTCCACGGCCTGCGGCAGCAGGCGCCCGGTCACCGTGTCCGGGTCCGGCCCCAGGCCCAGCACCCGCATCGCGGTCACCGACTTCAGCCGGTCCCGCAGCGCCTGGTCGTCCACCCGGTCGATGAGACCGAGCGTCTGACCCAGGGTCAGGTCCGCGCGCATCGACTCGTGGACCCGCTCGGCCTGTTCCGCCAGGTGACGGCGTGCGCGGTCGGCACGGAGGGCGAAGGCCCCGCCGCCACCGGTGATCATCACGCCGCCCAGCGCGGTGGCCACCGGCAGGTAATCCGCCTGCGGGTCACCGGCGCTGGCCAGGGCGAGGGCGCCGCCGACCAGCACCAGCACCGCGCCGGCCGACATGAACAGGGCGCTCAGCCGGAAGGTGGTGCGGGCCTGCCCGAGCGCCTGACCGAGGAAGCCGACGAAGAAGTCCTGCCTCGGATCGGCGGGCCCGGCCGGAACCTGGCCCGGTGCCCGGGGATCGGGCACCCCCGAGGTGGGCACCGGCTGGTGCGACCCCGGGCCGGACGTGGTGCCGCCGGCGGCCGGGCCCGGGCCGGGCGGCGGGGCGTCGGCCCCGCCCACCACCTGCACCACGGAACCGCCGCTGATCACCACATGGTGCGGGCGGTGCGGATCCCGACGGACCCGGCCCCGGTCGTGATCGACGGGTCGGTGTGCCGGGAAGAAGCGTTCCGCTGACATCGTTACCCCCAATCCCAGTTACTCACCGTAGGGGTTCGTTACTCCAGCGTAAGGTCTCATCGTCCGATATACCGGCAGGCGCGCCGCCGTACGGCCACCCGGGCACGTCGCCGCCGGACGGGCGGCCAACGGGCCGTTGCCCGCGCCCCGCGCCGTTGGGGAACGGTCGCAGGCGGCCGCCGGTACGGGCCGGGCACGGCGGGTGGCGGGCGACGGCCGGGCGGGTCGTCGGCCCCGACGGGGAGCAGGCCGACCGGGGACGCCGCGGGCAGGGGCGGGACCGGCCGGGCCGGGAACGCCGCCGCCCGGCACGGGGCCGGGCGGCAGTTGGTGTTCCGGACGGGCGGGACCCGGACCGGCGGTGCCCCGGGCCGGCGGGGGCCCGTCCCGGGGCGCGGCGCCGGGGCGCTAGATGATCAGGGACAGCAGCAGGACGAAGACGAGCGAGACCACCGAGATCACCGTCTCCATCAGCGACCAGGTCTTCAGCGTCTGGCCGACGCTCATCCCGAAGTACTCCTTCACCAGCCAGAATCCCGCGTCGTTGAGGTGGCTGAAGAAGAGCGATCCGGCGCCGATGGCGAGGACCAGCAGCGCGGTGTGCGTGGTGCTCATGTCGGCGGCGAGCGGGGCGACCAGTCCGGCGGCGGAGATGGTCGCCACGGTCGCCGAGCCGGTGGCCAGCCGGATCGCCACCGCGATCAGCCAGCCGAGCAGCAGCGCGGAGACGTTCCAGTCCTCGGAGATGTCCAGGATCATCCGGCCCACGCCGATGTCGATCAGCGTCTGCTTGAAGCCGCCGCCGGCGCCGACGATCAGCAGCACGCCGGCGATCGGGGTGAGCGAGGTCTCCACGGTCCGGCTGATCCGGGCGCGGTCCAGACCCGCCGCCCGGCCCAGCGTGAACAGGCCCACCAGCACGGCCGCGAGCAGCGCGATCAGCGGTTCGCCGATGACGTCGGTGACCCGCTGCACGGAGTCCTCCGGGTCGTCCACGACGATCTCGACCAGCGCCTTGATCAGCATCAGCACCACCGGCAGCAGCACGGTGGCGATCGTGGCGCCGAAGCTGGGGCGGCGCGCCGGGCCCTCGCCCGGGGCGTCGGCCGCCGCGGCACCGATCATCGTCTCGGGCGGGGCGATGTCCACCCACCGGGCGGCGTACCGGGAGAAGAACGGACCGGCGATGACGAGCGTCGGCACCGCGACCAGCACGCCCAGCGCGAGGGTGACGCCCAGGTCGGCGTCGACCGCGTCGATGGCGGCGAGCGGCCCGGGGTGCGGCGGCACCAGGCCGTGCATCACCGACAGGCCGGCCAGCGCCGGGATGCCGATGCGCAGCAGCGAGTGGTTGCCGCGCCTGGCGACCAGCAGCACCACGGGGATCAGCAGCACGATGCCGACCTCGAAGAAGAGCGGCAGCCCGATGATGCCCGCGATCAGCGCCATCGCCCAGGGCATGGTGCGGCGGTCGGCCTTGGCCAGGATGGTGTCGACGATCTGGTCCGCCCCGCCGGAGTCGGCGAGGAGTTTGCCGAGTATCGAGCCGAGCGCGATGAGGACGCCCACCCCGGCGACGGTGTTCCCGAGCCCGGTGGTGAAGGCCGAGATGACCTTCTCCGGCGCGGCCCCGGCGACGGTGCCGAGCACCAGCGAGCCGATGGTCAGGGCGAGGAAGGCGTGCAGCTTGAACTTGCTGATCAGTACGGTGAGTACGGCGATGCCGACGAGAACGGCGATGCCGAGCTGCGCGTGACCGGCCGAGGTGATCGGTTCGGTGGCGTTCGCGGCGAGCATGCCGGTTGCGGAGGGTGTCACGGCGGTTCCACTCGCTTCCGTAGGGGGTGGATGGGCACGGCCCGGCAGGGGGGGTCGGTCAGTCGGTGCGCGCCTGGCGCAGGGTGGCGGCGGCACGGTCGGCGATGAGCGGCGGCTCGGGCGTGATGCCGAGGGCCAGGCCGGTCTCGTCGGGCTGCAGGGGTTCGAGGGTGGCGAACTGGGAGTCGAGCAGCGCGCCGGTCATGAAGTGGCCGGTACGGGCCGCCATCCGCTCGGCGATCAGGTCCCGGTCGCCGGTGAGGTGGAGGAAGAACAGGCCGGGCGCGGCGGCCCGCAGCCGGTCCCGGTAGGAACGCTTGAGCGCGGAACAGCTGACCACTCCGCCGGTTGACCGGTGGTCCCGTGCCCAGGCGCCGATGGCGTCCAGCCAGGGCAGCCGGTCGGCGTCGTCGAGCGGGGTCCCGGCGGACATCTTGGCGATGTTCGCCGGGGAGTGGAAGGCGTCCCCCTCGGCGTACGGGACGCCGAGGCGGTCCGCCAGCAGCGCGCCGACGGTGGACTTGCCCGTACCGGACACCCCCATGACGACGACGACCCGGTCTGCGTGCATGGAACACCTCACTGTCTCGCCGGCGGGGGACCTCCTCGTCCCGCGCCGCGCACACTCAACCTCAGTGATACGACGTATTCAAGAGTCTGTGATGCAAAAGTCATACTTATTGGCTCGCAGGCGGGCCGCGTAGGCTGACCACCATGGAGACCCAGGGGGCCGGGTCCGCCGCGGGCGCCGGGCGGAACACGACGGAAGCGGGCGCGGGCGGACTGCACGCCCGGTTGCTGTCATCCCTGGGACCGGCCATCACAGCGGGCGACTACCCACCGGGCACGGTCTTGCGAACCGACGAACTGGAAGAACGGTTCGCCGTCTCCCGCACCGTGGTGCGGGAGGCCGTACGGGTGCTGGAGTCCATGCACCTGGTGGAGTCCCGGCGCCGGGTCGGGGTGACGGTGCGCCCGCCCGACGAGTGGAACGTCTTCGACCCGCAGGTGATCCGCTGGCGGCTGGCCGGCGGCGACCGCCCCCGCCAGCTGCGCTCGCTGACCGTGCTGCGCTGCGCGGTGGAGCCGATGGCCGCGGCGCTCGCGGCCGGGCTCGCCACCCCCGAGCACTGTGCGGAGCTGACCGAGCACGCCCTGGGGATGGTGGCCACCTCCCGCGGCCAGCAGCTCGACGCGTACCTGGTGCACGACATCGCCTTCCACCGGGTGATCCTCCGGGCGTCCGGCAACGAGATGTTCGCCCGGCTCGGCGACGTGGTCGCCGAGGTGCTGACCGGCCGCACCGAGCACCAGGTGATGTTCACCGACCCCGACCCGGCGGCGGTCACCCTGCACGTACGGGTCGCGGAGGCGGTCCGGGAGCGGGACGCCGCGGCGGCGGAGCGGTACACCCGGGAGATCACCACCGGGGCGATGGCGGAACTGGACATCCTGGCGCCCTGAGCCCCCGGGCGCGCTCCCCTGAGGCAGCCCGGGGCCCCTCCGCGTGCGGGTGCCTACGCGGCGGGGGCCGGTCGTACGCGGCGGGACCCGTACGGGGCGGGCCGGGCCCGGAGCCGTACACCCACGAAGCCCGTACGGGGCGGGGCCGGACCCGTACGGGGCGCGGACCGTTCGCGGCGGGGCCCGGACCCTACGCGTCGGAGGCGGGAGCCGTACGGGAGAGGCGGGGTGCCGCGCGGGGCCGGGGCCGGGGCGGGCCGAAACGGAGGGGCCGCCGGGGGGCGAGTTGGCCGGCACGGCGGGAACGGCCCGGCATCTGGTGAGTTCGGCCACTTTTGCCCACCGGAAGCCCGACGCGCCTTTACGGGGGCGGGTTCGGGCCGCAACCTGGACGGCGGCGGGGGAGGCACCGAATAGCGCGACGCCGCGATGTACCGGTGCGGCGACGCGACGGCGTACCTGGCGCACGACGCGCGCCCCCGGCCGACCACCTCGCCGCCCCGACGGGCGTCGCACCGAGCGAGAGAGTCACACCATGACGGACATCACCGCACCCCGGATGCTCGCCCGCACCGGCGGCCCCTCCGACGGCCCCACGCTCGTCGAGCACCTCGCCGGGTGGACGCTCGTGGTGGTCGTCGCCATGCTCGTCACCCGCCTCGGGCTCTTCTGACCCATCCGCCCGTCCGCAAACCCGGTCCGGCGGTCCGGTCGCGAGGGGACGGTCACGCGGCCGGACCGCCGTGACGGCCCGCACCGGGCCGTACCGACCGCACGGGCCGTACCGAGTGCACGACGGTCGCGGTGATCCGGCCGGTCCCGACGATCCGGCCGGGCACGCCGGAACGGCCCCGGCACGCCGGACGGCCGGCGGGCCGGGGGCCGGATCCGCCCGGGCGGACGACCACGGTTCACCGGTCCGTACCCCTGGTACATTCCGTTGATCCAGGGGTGCCGGGCGCCGTGCGCGGGCACCGCTTAGACCGAACGACGAGGTGAGCGGCGATGTCCGACGCGGTGACGTCCGACGCCCGGAACTGGCTGGACAAGGCGGCGATCGACCGGTCCGTCGGTGAGCTGCGCCCGGACTACCGCGCGCTCCTGATCGTCGCGGAGGGACTGCGGCCGGGCCCCTCCGACGCCACCAGCGAGGCCCGGCTCGCCGCCGCCGAGGCCACGGTCCGCGAGCGGGTCCGGCGTGCCGAGGCGGGGGACGGCGCACCGGTGGCCGAGCATCCGCACCTGGTCGCCTGGCGGGAGGCGTTCCGCGCGTTCGGCGCCAAGCCACAGCGCACCCGGCCCAGCGCGGACGCGCTGCTCCGCCGGGCCGACGCCGGTCTGCCCCGCGTGGACCGGATCACCGACGTGTACAACGCGGTCTCGGTCGCCCATGTGCTGCCCATCGGCGGCGAGGACCTGGACCGGTACGCCGGGCCCGCGCTGCTCACCCGGGCGGACGGCACGGAGGAGTTCGACACCACCGCCGCCGGGGAGCCGGTGGTCGAGCACCCGGCGCCGGGCGAGGTGATCTGGCGTGACGACGCCGGGGTGACCTGCCGCCGCTGGAACTGGCGGCAGTGCACCCGGACCCGGCTCACCCTCGACACCACCCGCGCGGTCTTCATCCTCGACGCGCTCGGCGCGCTGGACGACCGGGCGCTGACCGCCGCCGGGGACGCGCTGTGCGAGGGACTGACGGCGCTCGCCCCGGACGTGGCGCTGACCACCCGGCTGCTCTAGCCGACCACCCGGCCTCCAGGCCGGCCGACCGGCTGCCGGGCCGGCCGCCCGGCCGCGGAACCGATCGCCGGCGGGGACCACCCACATCCCGGGACCGCCCGCAGGAACCGCCCGCGTCCCGAAGACCGTCCGCCTGGACCGCCCGCAGGAACCGCCCGCACCCCGAAGACCGTCCGCCTGGACCGCCCGCGGGAACCGCCCGCACCCCGGTACCGGCCGCCCGGTCAGAACAGCGTCTGCTGACCCGGCACCGGGGGCTCCGTCCCGTCGAACAGCGGCGGTTCCTGGAGCAGCGGTGCGATCCGCCGGGACCCGGGGCAGGACACCAGGTCGAAGCCGGACCGGCGGCCGGGCGGGTCGTGACGGGCGAAGCGCCCCCCGACGACCGCGATCCGGCGCGTACAGACGGGGCAGGCGCGGCGCGGCGAGGACATACCGCCATTCTCGCAGCCGCGCCCCGGCCCCGCCCGGCCTCCGCGCGAAGCCGCCGGCCCCGGGACCGCCGCCGGACCGACGGGACCGGCGGGACCGACGGGACCGGCGGACCGGCGGCGTCCGGCGGACCCCGGACGGTCAGCGGGCGTCGTCGGGGACGTGGGTGCCCCAGACCTCCCGGAGCGCGCCGCACACCTCGCCGACGGTGGCCCGGGCCGCCAGCGCCTCCTTCATCGGCGGGAGCAGGTTGGCGGTGCCCGGCGCGGACCCGGCGGCCTCGCGGACCGCCGCCAGCGCCCGGTCCACCGCCGGTCCGTCCCGCCGGGCCCGCAGCTCGGCCAGCCGGCGCACCTGCCGGGCCTCGGTCTCCGGGTCCACCCGCAGGGGCTGGTACCGCTCGTCCTCCGGGCCCCGGAAGCGGTTGACCCCGACCACCACCCGCTCCCCGGACTCGGTCTGCCGCGCGATCCGGTAGGCGTTCCGTTCGATCTCCGCCTTCTGGAAGCCCTGTTCGATGGCCGCGACCGCGCCGCCCAGCTCGTCCACCCGGCGCATCAGGGCCACCGCCGCCTCCTCCAGCGCGTCGGTGAGGGACTCCACCGCGTAGGACCCGGCGAACGGGTCAACGGTGGCCGTCACATCGGTCTCGTGGGCCAGTACCTGCTGGGTGCGGAGCGCCAGCCGGGCGGAGTTCTCGGTGGGCAGCGCGAGCGCCTCGTCGAAGGCGTTGGTGTGCAGCGACTGGGTGCCGCCGAGCACCGCGGCCAGCGCCTGCACGGTGACCCGCACCAGGTTCACCTGCGGCTGCTGGGCGGTGAGCTGGACCCCGGCGGTCTGGGTGTGGAAGCGGAGCATCAGCGACCTGGGGTCCCGGGCGCCGAACTCCTCCCGCATGGTGCGGGCCCAGATGCGGCGGGCGGCCCGGAACTTGGCCACCTCCTCCAGCAGTGTGGTGCGGGCGACGAAGAAGAACGACAGCCGGGGCGCGAACTCGTCCACCGCCATGCCGGACGCCACCGCGGTGCGCACGTACTCCACGGCGTCGGCGAGGGTGAACGCGATCTCCTGCGCGGGCGAGGCCCCGGCCTCCGCCATGTGGTAGCCGGAGACGGAGATGGTGTTCCACCGCGGCATCACCTCCCGGCAGTACCGGAACAGGTCCGCGGTCAGCCGGAGCGAGGGGGCGGGCGGGAAGATGTAGGTGCCGCGCGCGATGTACTCCTTGAGCACGTCGTTCTGGACCGTGCCGGTGAGCGCGGCGGCGGCCACGCCCTGCTCCTCGGCGACCAGTTGGTAGAGCAGCAGCAGCGGCGCGGCCGGGGCGTTGATGGTCATGGAGGTGGAGACCCGGTCCAGCGGGATGCTGTCGAAGAGGACCCGCATGTCCTCGATCGAGTCGATGGCCACCCCGACCCTGCCGACCTCGCCGCGGGCGAGCGGGGCGTCGGAGTCGTGGCCCATCTGGGTCGGCAGGTCGAAGGCGACGGAGAGCCCGGTGGTGCCGTGTTCGATGAGCTGCCGGTAGCGGGCGTTGGACTCCGCGGCCGAGCCGTACCCCGCGTACTGGCGCATCGTCCAGGGGCGCGTGGTGTACATCGTCGGGTACACGCCGCGGGTGTACGGGTAGCCGCCGGGCTCCCCCAGCCGCTCGGCGGGGTCCCAGCCGGCGAGGGCGCCGGGACCGTACACCGGCTCGATGGGCAGACCGGACTCCGACTCGCGCGCCATGGCTCACGCCCTCCCGGCTGGTGCGCCGGGGCCCTTGCCCGGCGTCGGCAGGTGCTGACGCCGGGGACTCTAACCGCGCCGGCGGCCGGATCCGCCCGGCGCGCGCCGGCGCGCGCCGGTACCCGCCCCGACGGCCCAACTTATCGATGTGGTAAGGGATTATCCGATGTTCGCTCCTGTTCGGGTCCGGGCATCAGAGGATGGGGGCAGAGAAGGGCAGAGGGAGGGGTACGACATGAACGGAAGACCTCGGGCGCACCGGACGACGGTGCTTCGCGCCGCGGTGGCCGTGGCGGCGGCCGCCGCGCTGACGGCCGGCTGCGGCGCGGGCGCCACCGGCTCCGGCGGCGAGGACCGGGAGAACACCGACCGGTCGCGGGCCGGGGGCGAGCTGCTGTCCCGCGCCGAGCAGGACGTGGTGGCGGCGGAGCGGGCGGCCGAACGGGCCGCGGACCGCGAAGTGGCCCTGGAGAGCGGCCCGCTGTCGGGCGCCGGGGTGCTCCCCGGCACCGCGGAGGGCAAGCCGGGCGCGGACATCACCACGCTGGCCGGGGGCCAGGCCGGGGTGCAGGCACCGGGCTCGTCCGGGGTGAAGGTCCGGGAGCTCCAGGCCCGGCTGCTCCAGGCCGGGCACTTCCACCTCAACCCGACCGGCTACTTCGGGCCGGTCACACAGAAGTCGGTGGTCGCCTTCCAGCGCAAGCACCGCATCCGCACCACCGGCAACGCCGGGCCGCTGACCTGGAAGGCGCTCAACCGCGTCACCAAGAAGCCGACCCGGGAGCAGCTGTACCCGTCCACCACGCGGCCGATCGCCAAGCCGGACAAGCGCTGCCTGACCGGGCGGGCGCTGTGCATCAGCAAGAAGAGCCGCACCCTGACGTGGATGGTCAACGGCAAGGTCAAGGCGGCGATGGACGTGCGCTTCGGCTCGCAGTACACCCCCACCCGGGAGGGCGCGTTCAAGGTCTACTGGAAGAGCCGCGACCACGTCTCGACGATCTACCACACGCCGATGCCGTACGCGATGTTCTTCAGCGGCGGCCAGGCGGTCCACTACTCCAAGGACTTCGCCGCCCGCGGCTACAACGGCGCCTCGCACGGCTGCGTCAACGTGCGTGACAAGAAGAAGATCGCCCAGCTGTTCGGCCAGGTGCGCAACGGCGACAAGGTGATCGTCTACCGCTAGGCCGCCATCACCGGGCCGAGGGCCCGTACCACCTGGCGCCCCCGGACGTTCCGGACCACCGGACGGAAGGGGGCGCGGGTGGGACCGGGGGAACGAGTCCCACCCGCGCCAGGATGCGCGGAGCCGTAGGTACGGGGGGAACCCCGGCGTCCGCGCGGCCGATGACCAGTCGGCCCGTTCCTTACAGCGTTACCGCGGCCGAAAGTGTCACACGTCCCGGGAAACAACTTTTCTCCCCGCCGTACCGCTCCGCCGCACGGCGCCGCCGAACGGGCTGGGCCGGGTGCCGGGCCGGGTGCCGGGTCCGCGGCCGTGGACGGCCGGGCCGCAGGCCGGGCTGGGTACCGGGGCGGGCCGGTCCGGGTTCGGTTCCGGGCGGCGTGCCGGGGTCACGCGCCGGAAGGGCGCGCCGGGGCTGCGCGCCGGAGGCGCCGGCTCGCGCCGCACCGCCCGGACCCCTCCCCCGGGCGCGGACCCTTCGCCGGAGGCGCGCCAGGCAAACTGCCGGGGCCGTGGGCGGCCGGGCCGCGGTCCGGGCTACGCACCGGGGCGGATCGGTGCCGGGCGGGCCTGCGGGGCGGGTACGTCCCCGGTCGGACGCGGCCGGACCGCCTCGGTACGGAACCGGGTACGCGCCGGGGCGGACGCGGACCCGGCCGAATGCGTACCGGTCCGGACGCGTACCGGTCCCGATGCGCACCGGGCCGGGCCGGCGCCGGACCCGGGCCGAAGCGGGCCGCCTCGCAGGCCGGGTCCGCGGTCGCACGCCACCGGCCCGGGGACGGACATGTCGCGAGCGGGGGCCGGCCGGGGCACGGCCCGAAGACCCGGGGCCGCTCCACGTATGCGGACCTCGCCTCGGACGGCCGCGCCCGCCACCGGCGGCGTCAGCGGGCCGCGGCCTGCGCGTTCCCGGACGACCGGGCGGACGGTGCGGCGGACGGCGGGGCGGCGGAGCCGCTCGGTGCGCCGGACCCCGCCGGGCCCTCGCCGGTCTCCGGGCCGCCCCCGGCACCGGGGCCGGGCGTGGCCGGCGTGCCGGAGGCGGGCGGCGGAGGCTCCGTCGGGGTGGGGGTCGGCGGAGGAGGCGGGGGCGGCGGGGACGGGCGGCCCCGTTCCCCTGTCGCCGTCCTCGCCGCCACCGTCCTCGCCGCCGGGTTTGTCCCCGCCGTGGTCGTGGTCGCCGCCGTCCCCGTCGCCGCCGCGGCCGCCGGAGTCGTCGCCGTCCGAGCCGCCCTGGCCGGCGCCGTCACCGGGGCGGCCCTTGTGGATGACCTGTTCGCAGTAGCGGCGCACCGCCGCCGGGCCGCCCGCGGCCCGCTCCAGCCTGCGCAGTTTGTCGGGGTCGATCTCCGGGAGGTCGCCGGCCAGGTACTGCCGGCAGACGGTCCGCAGCCAGCGCCCGCGCTCCCGGTCCGGGGTGGTCGGTCCGGTGGTGCCGGGCGCCCGGTCGGGGTCCGGTTCCTCCGCCGTGCCGTGTCCGCCGCCCCTGGACGGGGAGGGCGACCCGCCCTCCCGTTCCCCGTCCGGCCGTCCGTCGGGTCCGGTGCGGCGGGTGCCGCCGGTGGTCCCGGCGGAGGGGGTCGCCGGCCGCCCGGACAGCTCGGGTTCGACGCCGCCGTCGGGGCCCCCGTTCTCCGCCGCGCTGACGCTCGTCGCCGGCCGGGGCTCGGCGGTGTTCGGTACGAACGGCAGCACCCCGGCGCCGGCGGCCACCGCCACCCCGCCGAACGCGCAGCCCGCCAGCACCGCGACCATCCCGGCCCGCAGCGGACGGCGCAGCCGCGAGGGGCGGTCGACGACGCGGCCGAGCCGGGCGCCGGCCCCCCGCACCCCGTGGGCCGCCGGGGCACCGGCCGCGCCCCGGGCGGCGGTCCCGGCGCGTGCCGCGCGGAAGGCGGCGACCGCGTCGTCCTCACCCGGCAGCGGACCGTCGGGCAGGGGTGCGGTTTCGGCCAGGGCGCCGAGGGCGGCGGCCAGCCGGTCGGCGTCGGCCCGGGCCTGCCCGTCGGCTTCGGTGTTGTTTCGGCACGTGTCCACCGGTTCGCCGCGGAGCAACCGCTCCACGGCCTCGTTGTCCAACCAGTCGTAGCGGTGGTCGTCGGCCATCACATGTCCTTCTGCGTTCGGGTGCGCGAATCCGTCACACCGGCCGCACCGGCCGTACCGCTGTGTGACTCCCGCTGCGCGGGCACCCCGTCGAGGACCGCCGCGTCACCCCCGCCCGCGCCGCCGAGCAGGTCGGCGAGGCGCCGCAGCCCCCGGTGGGCGGCGGTGCGCACCGCCCCGGGCCGTTTGCCGAGCACCGCCGCGGCGCTCTTGGCGTCCAGCCCCAGCACCACCCGCAGCACCACCGCCTCCGCCTGGTCCTGCGGCAGCCGGGCGATCAGGCCCAGGGTCCGGTCGGTCCCCAGCGCCTCCAGCGCCTGGTCGGCGGTGTCGGCGTCGGCGGGCCGGCCCTCCAGCTCGGTCTCGTCCCCGCCGATGGCCGGGCGGCGGCCGCGCATCCGGATGTGGTCCAGGGCCCGGTTGCGGGCGATCCGCGCCGCCCAGCCGCGGAAGCGGTCCGCGTCGCCGCTGAACCGGCCCAGGTCACGGGCGATCTGCAGCCACGCCTCGGAGGTGATGTCCTCCGCGTCGGGCTCCCCGACCAGCGTTCTCACATAGCCGAGGAGGCGCGGGTGCACCGAGCGGTACACCGTCCGGAACGCCGTCTCGTCCCCGTCCTGCGCCGCACGCACCGCGGCGGTCAGTTCCGCGTCGTCCCCCTGCACGCCCTCTTCCTGCCCCACTCGGAGAAATTGAGGTCTCGCGATGCCGATGCCGATGCCGCCGCCGAACCCACCGCCGTAGTCGGCGCCTATGCCGTAGTCAGCCGTGACTGCCCCTCGAAGCTCAGTGGCCCGCCGGGCCCGAGCCGTAGGGCGGGTACGGTCCCGGCTGCGCACCCGGAGCGGGCTGCCCGTAGGGGGCCGCGCCGGGCTGCCCGTAAGGCGCCGCGCCGGGCTGCCCGTAGGGGTCCGGGCCGGCCACGGCAGGGCCACCGGGGGGCCCGTACGGGGCCGGGCCGCCGGGCTGCGGTCCCAGCCCGGCGCGCTGCTCCTGCATCCTGGTGATCTGACGGATGACCAGCAGCGCGAGGACCGCGGCGACGATGAGCAGCGTCAGCGACACCATGCTCAGCCCCAGCGAGCCCTTCAGCGCGTCGCCGCTCTCCTCGAAGTCCTCGATGCTGCCCTTCTCCACCGCCCGGTCCGCCTTGTCCTCGGCGACCGCGTACATGACGCTGCTGACCAGGCCGACCCCGAAGGCGCTCACGAAGGCGACCCACCAGGCGCTGAGCAGGGCCAGCCGGACGGCCTGCGGGCCCTGCGGGGTGCTGGCCCGCCAGATGTCGTTGGCGATCTGCTTGGGGAACCAGAACTGGACCACCGGGGTGAACCAGGAACCGGCCGCCCAGCCGCTGCCGAACCGGTGCCGGCCGGGCGCGAACACCTCGGCGTTGAGGCGGAGCCGGCGGAACCAGATGACCCACACCACGATGATCGGCACCTGGACCAGGAAGTTGATCACGGACATGCCGAGGTAGAAGTCGTCGGCCTCGTCCAGGTCCTCGACGCCCTGGGGGCTGGGCTCGTCGAGGAAGTCGGTGACCGCCCCGTACTGGCCGCCCCGGGCGATGAGCACCAGCAGCAGGGTGAGGATGGCCACCGGGAACAGCACGGTCAGCGTGGTGGCCAGCCCGCGCCGCAGGTCCACCCCGGCGGCCGGCATGCCGATCGGGGGAGCCGCCGGGTAGCCGGGCGGACCGGCCGGGTACTGGAGCTGCTGCTGGTACGTCCCGCAGGCCGCGCAGCGGCCGTCCGGCCCGACGGCGGCGGCGTGGCAGCTCCCACACGGATACATGTTCTTCGCGTCCCCCAGGGACGTGGCCGGACCACCGGGCCACGCAAGAAATGACGACAGACCGCGCCCACGGCGCGGACCTGCACGTTACGGGCATCGGCGGGGCCACGTCCAGAGCCGGGCCGCGCACCGGACGCACACCGTTCGCACCGTGGTCGCGCCCGCGGGTCGCGGCGGAGGTGTGACGAATCCGGGGCGGGTGACGCTGTAGGAGGTACGGGCCCGCACGCGGGCCCTACCGGACGACGGTCGGGGCCTCTCCTGTGGGGGGTGGCGGCCCCGGCCGTCCCCTTTTTCCCCGGTGTCCCGGCGTTCTCCGTGTCGGCGTTCCCGGCCCGTTGCCCGGGTGGGTCCGCGATGTCCTGTGCTCCCGGCGTGCGCGTTGCCCGGGTCCGCGGTTGCCCTCGCCGCCGCGTCCCCCGCCCGTGCCCTCCGGGGCCGCCGCGGCGGTGTCCCCGGTCCGTCGGCGCCGTGCCCCACCGCGCCACTACCCGGCCGCCCCCACCCAGCCGTACCGGCTGGCTGGCTGGCTGGGGTCAGTCCAGGCGGTCGGCGAGGGAGACGAAGGCCGGCCAGCTCAGCCGGGGGCGGGCCGGGTCCCACAGGCGCTGGGCGAGGGCGGTGAGCGGCAGCCGGATGCCGTCCGCCACCTGCTGCGCGGTCTGCGCCCCGGGGATGTCGCCCCAGACCGCGAGCCGCGCGCCCGGCACCCGGCCGGGTCCGGTGTCCAGCCCGGCGGGGACCGGCCCGGTGCCGCGCAGCACCGCCGGCGACCACTCCCGGTAGATCCGCTCCCCCGTGGGATAGACGAACTGGTTGGGCTGGCCGAGGACGTAGTAGAGGTACTCGTCGTTGAGGTTGACCACCGTCCACCCCTCGCGCAGGTACTCCGCGGGCGGGCGGGCGCCGATCTCCTTGCCGGTCCAGTACTCGATCTCGAACGCGCGGTCGGGCCGGACGACGCCGCCGCGGAAGAAGCCGTCGTTCCACGCCTTGGGCCGTTTGCCCAGCTCGGTGACGACGGCCGCCCGGTCGTTCAGCCAGCCGGTGGCCAGGTCCTGCACCGTCGCCCGGGGCCCGTACCGCTTGCGGGCGGCAGCCGCCAGGTGGGGGTACGACGCCTCCGGGTCGGTGACCATCAGCGCCCGGTACTCGTCCCCGCCCAGGTGCCAGTAGCGGCCCGGGAAGAGCGGCGCCAGCTCCCGCACCAGGTCGTCCACGATGCGTGCCGAGCCGGGCAGGGAGATGTCCACCGCGCCGGTGACCGGGGTGCCCGCGGCGTTCCGCAGCTGGAGGTCGGGGTGGGCCCGCAGCACCGCGCCCAGGTGGCCGGGCGAGTCCAGCTCCGGGATGACGGTGATGTGCAGCCGCCGGGCGAGCCGCACGATCCGCCGCACCTCCGCCTTGCTGAGCGCCTGTTCGGAGACCACCTCGGGGTGCGTCTCGCTCTCGATGCGGAAGCCCTGGTCGTCGGAGAAGTGCAGCGCCAGCTGGTTGAGCTTGAGGTCCGCCATCTCCCGCAGCCGGGCCTCGATCCAGGCGGCGTCGAAGTGCTTGCGGGCGGTGTCGAGGTGCAGGCCGCGCTGCGGCCGGTCGGGGCGGTCGCGGATCTCGCCGTCCGGGAGCCGGCCGGCCGAGCGGACCGCCTGGCGCACCGTCCGGGTCCCGTAGAAGACGCCGGCGTCGGTGGACCCGGTGATCCGCGCCCGGCCGTCCCGCACGGTGAGGGTGTACGCCTCCTTGCCGCCGGGGTGGTCGCGGTCGAGGACCAGTTCCAGGTCACCCCGGCGGGCCGGGCCCCGGCCGGTGGCCATGCCCAGCTCGCCGGCGAGCATCCGGGCCTCGTCGGCGACCTGGCTGCCGGGGTCGGCGACGATCCGGCCGCCCTTCCCGGGCCGCCAGCCGTCGCCCGCCACGGTGTCCGCCTCGCGCACCGAGGGGATGGTGGCGGGCGGCGGGACCCGGCGGGCGGGCGGGACCGGGGGTGGTCTCCGGGGTGGTGGTGAGCGGCGGGGGCGTGGTGGTGCCGGTGCGCCCGCCCGGCGAGGCGGTGGCGGTCTCCCGGCCGCCGCCGTCACCGTCCCCATCACCGTCGGCGCACCCGCCGACGGCGGTCAGCGCCAGCGCCAGCACGGCGGCGGCCCCGGCCCGGGCCGTGCGCCGCCGCCACGCCGCCCCCCGCGCCCGCGGCCCCCACGACGTCCGGGGCGCCGACGACGTCCGGGGCGCCGACGGCGTCCGCGGCGGCAGCAGTGTCGGCGGTGTCCGCGGTGTCCGCGGTGGCTCCGGCATGGCGGCCCTCCTCGATCGGCCTGGTGGCGGCCGGCCGGCGCTCCTCCGGCCGGCCGCCGGTTCCGTGCGGCGGGCCCGGCACGGCGCTCCCGCCGCCCCGGCCCGCCCGTGCCGCCCGTGACCGGCCCGGCGCCCGGCCGTACGCACCGCCGTACGGGTCCGGGGCGGCAGCGTCGCCGGCGGGCAGGCACCCGCACGCCCGCCGGCGGCGCCCTCACGCCGGTGACGCCGGTCCGCCGCGCCGCGCCGCTCCGGCAATGTGCCGCCCCGACATCCGAGCGGCACACAACAGGTCACAGAGGCACACAACAGCTCATGTCAGCTCATGTCAGGTCATGACAGTGATTTCCCTGAACAGGCTTTTCCTCCCCGAAGTTACGGCCTCTCAGCGGACCGCGCACCCGACGAGACGTCCACCGCACGCCGCGTACCCTCCCGTTCGGGTGAAATTCGCGCATGCGTCGAAACGGCCTTCACCTGCGCCGTTACGGTGGCCTCGCTCCTGCACCAGACGTCCCGCCCGCCACGCGCGCCCGAGGAGCCCACGCTGTCCAGCGAAACCCCCGCCCCCTCCTCGCCCGCCCCCGGGCGGCATAGCGGGAGCGGCCCCACCCGCCACACCCCAGGCCCCCGCGCCGGCACCCGCCACGCCCCACCACACCCCCGGGCGCACCGCCGCCCCGCCGCTGATGGGCCCGCACGCGGTGCTGCGGCCGCACCCTCCCATCGGGCTGGCCGGACTCAACGCCGCCTCCCGCCGCGCGGCCGAGACGGCGCTGCTCAGCTGCTGCGGCTCCCGCCGCTGGGCCCGCCGGCTCGCCCGCCACCGCCCCTACCCGGACCGGGCGTCCCTGCTCGCGGCGGGCGACCTGGCCGGCCGCGCGCTGAGCCCCGCCGACCTCGCCGAGGCCCTGGCCCGCGAGCCGGCCCGGTATCCGCCGGCCGGCGCCCGCGAGGCGAGCAGGGCTGCGGCGCGCACCGCGCTGACCGCGGCGCACGCCGAGTACGAGCGGAAGTTCGGGCACGTCTTCGTGATCTGCCTGGACACGGTGGATCCGGCCGAGGCGCTCGACGCGGTGCTGACCGGAATCCGCACCCGGCTCGGCCACGATCCGGAGAAGGAGCGCCTGATCGCCGCCGGCGAACTGCGGGGGATCGCCCGTGCGCGACTCGCCCGACTGGTGGCATCCCCGTGCGAGCTGTCCGAAATGAGCCGTTAACTCCTCTTCTGATAGCCCGTACGTGGCTGTTTGATCACACCTGCGGACCCCGGGCGAGCGAACCGACAACACGTCGCTACGATGGCGAGGGCCGGTGGACCGTACCCGGCCGGGCCCGACCGACAGCGAAGCCGGCAGGCCCCGATCCCGCTCCCGGAGGGTTTTCCGTGCCGGCTGGAACGCTTTATCGCGGCCGGGAAGGCATGTGGTCCTGGGTGGCTCATCGAGTCACCGGTGTCCTCATCTTCTTCTTCCTGTTCGTACACGTGCTCGACACTTCACTCGTCCGTGTGTCGCCTGAGGCGTATGACGAGGTCGTCGCGACGTACAAGAACCCCATCGTCAACCTGATGGAGTACGGCCTCGTCGCCGCCGTCCTCTTCCACGCGCTCAACGGCCTGCGCGTCATCGCCGTGGACTTCTGGTCCAAGGGCCCGCGCTACCAGAAGCAGATGCTCTGGACCGTCGTCGGCGTCTGGGTCGTCCTGATGGCCGGGGCCTTCTACCCGATCCTGCAGCACACGCTGCGCGATCTGTTCGGGAGCTGACGATGTCCGCCGATACGACCCCCGCGAACGACGTGAACACCGTGAACGACTCGGTCAGCCTGTACGACGTGGACAACCCGGCGCCGCTCATCGAGCCGCCCCGGGCCCGCACCGCGAGGACCCCGCGCGCCACCCGGACCAACTTCGAGCTGTACGGATGGCTGTTCATGCGGCTGTCCGGCATCCTGCTCGTCGTCCTGGTCCTGGGCCACCTGATCATCCAGCTGGTGGTCGACGGTGGCGTGACCAAGATCGGCTTCGCCTTCGTCGCCGGTCGCTGGGCCTCGCCGTTCTGGCAGACCTGGGACCTGCTCATGCTGTGGCTGGCCACGCTGCACGGCGCGAACGGCCTGCGCACGGTGATCAACGACTACGCGGAGCGGGACTCCACCCGCCTGTGGCTGAAGGCGCTGCTGTACACCGCGGCGGCCTTCACCATCCTGCTGGGCACGCTGGTGATCTTCACCTTCGACCCGAACATCCGCTAGGCGTTTGGATTCCAGGGACCGAGGTACCCATTCATGAAGATCCACAAGTACGACACCGTCATCGTCGGAGCCGGCGGCGCCGGCATGCGCGCCGCCATCGAGGCGACGAAGCGCAGCCGCACCGCGGTGCTGACCAAGCTCTACCCGACCCGCTCCCACACCGGCGCCGCCCAGGGCGGCATGGCCGCGGCCCTCGCCAACGTCGAGGAGGACAACTGGGAGTGGCACACCTTCGACACGGTCAAGGGCGGTGACTACCTGGTCGACCAGGACGCCGCCGAGATCCTGGCGAAGGAGGCCATCGACTCCGTCCTGGACCTGGAGAAGATGGGCCTGCCGTTCAACCGGACCCCGGACGGCACCATCGACCAGCGCCGCTTCGGCGGCCACAGCCGCAACCACGGCGAGGCCCCGGTCCGCCGGTCCTGCTACGCCGCGGACCGCACCGGCCACATGATCCTCCAGACGCTGTACCAGAACTGCGTCAAGGAGGGCGTGGAGTTCTTCAACGAGTTCTACGTCCTGGACCAGCTGATCACCGAGGTGGACGGCGTCAAGAAGTCCGCCGGTGTGGTCGCCTACGAGCTGGCCACCGGCGAGCTGCACATCTTCCAGGCCAAGGCGGTCATCTACGCCTCCGGCGGCTGCGGCAAGTTCTTCAAGGTCACCTCCAACGCGCACACCCTCACCGGGGACGGCCAGGCCGCCGTCTTCCGCCGGGGCCTGCCGCTGGAGGACATGGAGTTCTTCCAGTTCCACCCGACCGGCATCTGGCGCATGGGCATCCTGCTCACCGAGGGCGCCCGCGGTGAGGGCGGCATCCTCCGCAACAAGGACGGCGAGCGCTTCATGGAGAAGTACGCGCCGGTCATGAAGGACCTCGCCTCCCGCGACGTCGTCTCGCGCTCCATCTACACCGAGATCCGCGAGGGCCGGGGCTGCGGTCCCGAGGGCGACCACGTCTACCTCGACCTCACCCACCTGCCGCCGGAGCAGCTGGACGCCAAGCTGCCGGACATCACCGAGTTCGCGCGGACCTACCTGGGCATCGAGCCGTACACCGACCCGATCCCGATCCAGCCGACCGCGCACTACGCGATGGGCGGCATCCCGACCAACGTCGAGGGCGAGGTGCTGGCCGACAACACCACGGTGGTGCCGGGCCTGTACGCCGCCGGCGAGGTCGCCTGCGTGTCGGTGCACGGCGCCAACCGCCTGGGCACCAACTCGCTGCTGGACATCAACGTCTTCGGGCGCCGGGCCGGCATCGCCGCCGCCGAGTACGCCTCCAAGGCCGACTACGTCGAGCTGCCCGAGGACCCGGCGGCCCTGGTCCGCGAGCAGGTGGAGCGGCTGCGCGAGTCCACCGGCAACGAGCGGGTGGCCGAGCTCCGCCGCGAGCTGCAGGAGACCATGGACGCCAACGTCATGGTGTTCCGCACCGAGCAGACCATCAAGACCGCGGTCGAGAAGATCGGCGAGCTGCGCGAGCGCTACAAGAACGTGTCCGTCCAGGACAAGGGCAAGCGGTTCAACACCGACCTGCTGGAGGCCATCGAGCTGGGCAACCTGCTCGACCTCGCGGAGGTCATGGCGGTGTCCGCCCTCGCCCGCAAGGAATCGCGCGGTGGTCACTACCGCGAGGACTTCCCCAACCGCGACGACGTCAACTTCATGCGGCACACCATGGCGTACCGCGAGGTGGGCGCGGACGGCTCGGAGTCCATCCGGCTCGATTACAAGCCGGTCGTCCAGACCCGCTACCAGCCGATGGAGCGCAAGTACTGATGAGCACCGCAGCAACGCTCGACAAGACCGCGGGCGCCGCGCCCCAGGGCGCCGCGGCCTCGCCGTACATCACGGTGACCTTCCGCATCCGCCGGTTCAACCCGGAGGTCTCGGACGAGTCGACCTGGCAGGACTTCCAGATCGAGATCGACCCCAAGGAGCGGGTCCTCGACGCCCTGCACAAGATCAAGTGGGACCTGGACGGTTCGCTGACCTTCCGGCGCTCCTGCGCGCACGGCATCTGCGGTTCGGACGCCATGCGGATCAACGGCCGGAACCGGCTGGCGTGCAAGACGCTGATCAAGGACGTCAACCCGCACAAGCCGATCACGGTCGAGGCCATCAAGGGCATGACGGTCCTGAAGGACCTCGTCGTGGACATGGAGCCGTTCTTCCAGGCGTACCGCGACGTGATGCCGTTCCTGATCACCTCCGGCAACGAGCCGACGCGCGAGCGTCTGCAGTCGGCGGAGGACCGGGAGCGCTTCGACGACACCACCAAGTGCATCCTGTGCGCCGCGTGCACCTCGTCCTGCCCGGTGTTCTGGAACGACGGCCAGTACTTCGGCCCGGCGGCGATCGTCAACGCGCACCGCTTCATCTTCGACTCGCGTGACGAGGCGGCGGAGCAGCGGCTGGAGATCCTCAACGACAACAACGGTGTGTGGCGCTGCCGCACCACCTTCAACTGCACCGACGCGTGCCCGCGCGGCATCGAGGTCACCAAGGCCATCCAGGAGGTGAAGCGCGCGCTGATCACGCGGCGC
Source organism: Streptomyces pactum (assembly GCF_016031615.1). Taxonomy (GTDB): domain Bacteria; phylum Actinomycetota; class Actinomycetes; order Streptomycetales; family Streptomycetaceae; genus Streptomyces; species Streptomyces pactus. The sequence continues at coordinate 4,507,555 of NZ_JACYXC010000001.1, read as the reverse complement.
TTCTGATCCCGGCGGCCACCGGGCCGGCCCGGCCCGCGGTGTCCGCCCGGCGGCGGACGCCGGCCCCGTAACGGCGAAGAGCCCGCCCCCTGTCCGGGGGCGGGCTCTTCGCCGTTACGGGCAGGGGGCCGGGGTGCGGTGCGGTGCCCCGCGGCGCGGCGTCCCGCGGTGTGGTTGCGGCGGAGAGGTGCTGCGTCCCGCGGTGTGGTGGGGTGTGGTACGCGCCGGCTGCCGGCGGCCGTCGGGGTACGGCCGGCCGGGGGCCGGCCCCCGGGGACGGGTACGGGAGAGTCCCGCAGGGTCCCGCGGAAAGGTGTCCGCGGGACCCTGCGGGGCTCGGGGCCGTGGGGGCGCTCGGCGGGCCCCGGCGGCGTGGGCCCGGGACCGTGAGGCCTTGGGAGTCCCCCGGGGCCAGGGCCCTGGAGGCCCCGGGGTGGCCGGGCGGGGCCACCCCGGGAGCAGGGCGGTCAGATGCGGTTGAGCCGCCAGAGCCGCCACAGGTTGGTGCCGTCCGACAGGTACTCCGTGCCGGAGACCTCGTTGCTGCTCAGCACGTAGTCCTTCTGCTGCCACAGCGGGATGATCGGCACGTCGTCGGCGACGATCTGCTGGACGGTGCGGAAGTCCTCCGCGGTCCGCTCCCGCTTGGGCTCCTCCTGCGTCCGCTCGATCAGGCTCTGGATCTGCTTGCTCTTGTAGCCGTTCCGCCAGACCGGGTCCGGGCCCACCAGCGGCGTGGTGAAGGTGTCCGGGTCGGGGTAGTCGGCCACCCAGCTGATCAGGAACGCGTCGAAGGCGTGGGCGCTGATGTTCTCCTGGAAGACCGCGAAGTCGCTGCCCCGCAGCTTCACCTCGAACAGCCCGGTGGCGTTCAGCTGGCGCTGGATCAGCTTCGCCTCGGCCTCGTTCATGGTGCCCTTGGCGTGTCCGATGGTGAGCTTCACCGGTTCGGTCAGCCCGGCCTCGGTGAGCATCTCGCGGGCCCGGTCGGGGTCCGGCTTGGGGTAGCTGTCGTGGAACGGGGTCTTGTGGCCGTTCACCCCCTGGGGGATGAGCGAGTACAGCGGGTCCACGGTGCGGGCGTACACGTCCCGGGAGATGGCGTCCCGGTCGAGCACGGCGGCCAGCGCCCGCCGGACCGCCTTCTCCTTGACCGGGCTGTCCTTGGCCATCTGGTCCAGCACGAGGGTACGGGCGTTCGCCGCGGCGCTCTCCACGACCTTGGTGTCCGGGTCCGCCGGGTTGATGTCCGCCAGCTCCTTGGGCGGCATGCCGCCGCTGACCACGTCCACCTCCTTCTTCTTCCACGCGCTGCTGACCGCGGCGGCGGAGGTGAAGTAGCGGAGGTTCACCGGGCCGCCGGTGCCGGCCGCGCCCCGGTACTTGTCGTTGGGGCGCAGCTCGGCCGACTCGCCCTTCTTGTACGCCGCCAGGACGTACGGGCCGGAGCCGCTGACCTTGTCGTCGGTGCGCAGCCGGTCGGCGGGGTAGGTCTTGCTGTCCACGATCGACCCGGCACCGGTGGCGATCTTGTACGGGAAGGTGGCGTCCGGGGTGGAGAGTTCGAAGACGACCTTCCGGTCGCCCTCGGTACGGACCTTCTTCAGGGTGCTGAGCAGGGTGTGCGGGCCCTGGTCGTCCTTGATGGCCCGGATGCGGTCGAAGGAGAACTTCACGTCCTGGGCGGTCATCTCCCGGCCGTCGGAGAAGCTCACGTCGTCGCGGAGCGTGCAGACGTACGTGGTCAGCCCGTTGCCCTCGAAGCCGCAGGAGGACGCGGCGTCCGGAACCGGCTGCAGGGACCCCGGGCGGAAGGTCATCAGTGACTGGTAGACGTTGCTGAACAGCGACCACGAGCCGCTGTCGTAGACACCGGCCGGGTCGAGCCCGGTCACCACCTCGACGGCACCGACCCTGATCGGTTCGGCCTCCTCCTCGGAGGAGGACATGAGTGTCAGACCGCCTGCTCCGACCGCCGCCACGACGGCACACCCGATGGCGATCCGTATTCCCTTGCGCATACTGCGTCCCCTCCGGCACACAAGGCACCGCGGACGTACGACCGCACTCGTACGCCCGTTCAAGTGATGTTCAGCACCCAACCATAGGGACCGGGTTTCCGTCATCACTTGCGGGGGATCGATGACATCTTGTGTCCCGGAACATCACGTCTCGTCCTGCAGATTCACGGGTCCCACGCGGCGATGCGGGGGCAACTCCCGGACCGGCGCGGGGGTCGAGCAGGGTTGGCCCTGAGAGTACGCGGGCATGATAGAGGGTTCGCGCAAGGGTCGGGACGACGGCGCAGAGGGCTACCCGGGGGTACCGAGGGTTCCGGGAGACCGCCCGGGGCGGCCGGCGGTGCCGGGGGGCGGCGAAGGGTGCGGCCGGGCCGCGGTGCCGAGCGGTACCGCCGGGGATGCCGCCGGGGAAGTGGCACGGCCGGGCCGGGGCGCGGCCGGGTCAGGCCGAGGTGGCGGCCAGCTCGATCACCGTGATGTCCGGGGGCGCGCCCACCCGGACCGGCGGTCCCCAGGCGCCGGCGCCGCGGGTGACGTACAGCTGGGTGTCGCCGTACCGCTCCAGCCCGGCGACGGTGGGGTTGGCGAGCGCCGCGATGTACTCGCCGGGCCACATCTGCCCGCCGTGGCTGTGGCCGGACAGTTGCAGGTCCACCCCGTGCTTCACGGCCTCGTGGATCATCACCGGCTGGTGGGCCAGGAGTACCGAGGCGCGCGCCGGGTCGCGGTCGCCGAGCGCCCGTTCGTAGTCCGGCCCCTGGCCGTCGTCCTCGCCGCTGATGTCGTTGACGCCGGCCAGGTCGAACCACGGCAGCTCGGTACGGGCGTTCTCCAGCGGGTGCAGGCCCAGCTCCCGGACGTGCGCCACCCACTCCTCGGCGCCGGAGAAGTACTCGTGGTTGCCGGTGACGAAGTACGAGCCGTGCCGGGAGCGCAGGTCGCGCAGCGGCTCGGCGGCCGGGCCCAGGTCCGCCACGCTGCCGTCCACCAGGTCGCCGACCACGGCCACCAGGTCGGGGTCGGTCCGGTTGATGGTGTCCACGATCCGGCGGGTGTGGGCGCGGCCGAGGATGGGGCCCAGGTGGATGTCGCTGACCACGGCGATCCGGAACCGGTGCGCGGCACGCGGCAGCCGGGCCAGCGGTACGGTGACCCGCTTCAGCCGGGGGCCGCTGAGCACGGTGTACATGCCGTACCCCACGGTGCCGGCGGCCACGGCCGTGGCGCCCACCGCCACCGTCCGCGCCACGAAGAGCCGGCGCGCGGGGTCCGCCGGCCCGGAACCGGCCCGGGACCGGTCGTCGGCGGGGGCCGGTTCCCCGGCAGGGGGTGCCGGGGGCCGGGTCATCGGGGGCGGGGGGCCGTGGTGCCGGGGGCGTGGTCCGGCGCCCCGGCCGACCCTGACCCGGCCGCTGCGGCGGGCGCGGTCCCGGTGGGTGCGGCCCCGGCCGGCTCGGCCCCGGCCGGCTCGGCCCCGGCCGTCGCACCGCTCGGACCCTCCACCGTGGCGGACCCGGCGGTGGCCGGCGCGGTGGGCGCGGGCGTGGCGGCGGGCGAGGCGGTGTCCCGGCCGGCGGACTCCGTCCCGGCTGCCCCCGTACCGGCGGTGTCCGTGCCAGTGGCGTCCGTGCCAGTGGCGTCCGTACCGGCGGCGTCCGTCCCGGCGGCGGACGCGCGGCGCCGGTCGCGCCGGGCGAGTCCGCGGAGCAGCAGCGGGCGCACCGCCTCCCCCACCAGCAGCGCCAGCGTCAGGTAGAGGACCATGGCGAGCCACAGGTAGCCCGGCCAGGCCAGCACCCGCTGCATCGTGAACGGCGCCCCGGCCCGCCCGCTGACCAGGGCCGCGATGCTCGTCAGCGGCAGCGCGAACGCCGCCGCGGTGCCCGCCCGGCGGGCCCGCCCGCCGGGCGCGGTGGTGTCCCGGACCAGCCGTCGCCACAGGTACCAGTGCACCCCGGCGAGCAGGCCGATCACGGCCACTGCGATGGATACGAAGACCGCGATCACCGGGGCTCCCCTTGCGACGTCACGTCGTACGGCTGCTGCTGCCTACTCGACGTGCGGGGCGGGGTGATCGTTCCGCCCGAGGGCCCGCAGCGCGCGCAACCCGATCACTCCGATGGCCGTCCCCAGGAGAAACGAGGTGATCGCGAGCAGCAGGTGCACCCAGAAGTACCCGGTGGGGTCCCCGGCGTCGTCGAAGGCGAGCCCGCTGCCGTCCTGCCAGAGGTTCTTGACGAAGGTGATCCAGATGAACCAGCTCCACACCCCGAAAGCGAGCAGGAACCAGGCCACCGGGCGGCTGGTCACGACCGGGAGGGAACGGGCGGGGGTGCCGGGGGCGCCCTTACGGGTGTGGAGCATGGTTTCCAGTATGCGGACCGGGCGAACCATGCGTCCGGCCGGGTCGCGTTCCGCCGGGGCACCTGCCGTACACCGAGCATCTGACGGTACGTTCATCCCCGTGTCCAAGCCCTCACCTTCGGTCGCGAGCGCCGCGGCCCTGACGGTCGCCGTCTCCCTGCTGCTCGGTGCGGCCCCGGCCCACGCCGCCGGCCCCTCCGGCGCCCCGCGGGCCGAACCGGAACCGCCGGTGAAGATGTCCACGGTCGGCGGGGAGCGGCTCGGCCGCCCCGGCACCCAGGTGGCACCGCGCCCGGGCGCCCCGGCGCTGCCCAAGGGCCTGTCCGGGCGGTCCTGGCTGGTCGCGGACGCCACCACCGGCGAGGTGCTCGCCGCGCACAACGCGCACTGGCGGCTGGCCCCGGCCAGCACCCTGAAGATGCTCTTCGCCGACACCCTGCTGCCCCGGTTCCCCAAGGACCGGGTGCACACGGTGCGGCCCTCGGACCTGGCGGGCATCGGTGAGGGCAGCAGCCTGGTCGGCATCAAGGAGCACCTGAGCTACTCGGTGCACGACCTGTGGCTGGGCGTCTTCCTGAAGTCCGGGAACGACGCGGTCCACGTGCTCTCCGCGATGAACGGCGGCAAGGAGCGGACCGTACGGGACATGCAGGCGCACGCCAGGGAGCTGAACGCCCTGGACACCCAGGTCGTCAGCCCCGACGGTTACGACGAGAAGGGCCAGGTCAGCTCGGCGTACGACCTGACGCTGTTCGCCCGCGCCGGGCTGCGCCGGGCGGACTTCCGGGAGTACTGCTCGACCGCCGTCGCACGGTTCCCGGGGCTGGTGAAGAAGCCGGGCAAGGGGGCGAAGCGGGGCAAGAGGCCGGAGCGCGAGTACTTCGCCATCCAGAACACCAACCGGCTGCTGACCGGCGCCGGCGTGCCCGCCTACCGGGGCATCGGCGGGGTGAAGAACGGCAGCACCACCAACGCGGGCAACACCTTCACCGGGGTCGCCAAGCGGGGGAACCGGGAGCTGCTGGTGACGGTGATGAACCCGGCGAAGAAGGAGGCGTACCAGGTCTACAAGGAGACCGCGCTGCTCTTCGACTGGGGCTTCGCCGCGGCCGGCTCGGTCGATCCGGTGGGCACCCTGGTGGCGCCGGGCGCCGCCGGGGCGAAGGACGCGAAGAACCCGCAGCCGGCGGGCGGGCGGAACACCGGTCCCCGGCACACCGTGGGCACCACCGCCACTGCGGCGCGGGCGGACTCCGGGCCGGACTCCGGCGACGGGGTGTGGACGGCCGCCGGGGTCACGGCCGGGGCTCTGGTGGTCGTGGGGGCGGGGGTGTACGCGGTGCGGCGCCGTCATCCGCTGCCGGCGGCGGTGCGGCGCCGGGACACGGACGGGGGCTGACCCCGTCACCGTCCCGCTCGCGCTCCGGCTCCCGCTCGCCCCGCTCCCCCGGCTCCGCCTCCCGCGCCGGCCCCCCGTTCCCGGCCCTGCTCCGGCCGGCCGGCCGGTGGCCCGCCGGAGACGGCCGGGGGCCCGGTCGGGCGGTGCCTCGGCCAGGACGGCGGGAGCGCCGGGGGCGCCGGGGACGGCGGCGCCGCCCGAAGCGGAGGAGGCGGCGGGGGCGGCGGAGGAAGCGGTGGCGCCGGGGGTGGCGGCGGCAGCAACATCGGGGGGCAGGGGCAGCGGGGGGCGGGGGGCGGGGGGCCGGCGTCTCGCCCGCGGCCCGGCGATGGTCGCCGGTGGCCGTCCACGCCGCGCAGAACAGCGTCAGCTTCGCGGTCAGGTTGATCCACAGCAGCAGGGCGATGGGCACCCCGAACGCCCCGTACATGCTCTTCGCCGCGACCCCCTGGAGATAGCTGCTGAGCAGGATCTTCAGCAGCTCGAAGCCGATCGCGCCGATCAGCGCGGCGGTGACCACCGTCCGGCGGGGCGGGTGCACCCCGGGCAGCAGGGTGAGCACGTACCCCAGCAGCAGCACGTCGGCGGCGACCGCGGCGGCGAAGGCGGCGATCCGCAGCAGCCAGCCGCCCGGGCCGTCCCCGGCCAGGCCGAGGTGGCCGGCGGCCCGGTCCACCGCGGTGACGGCGAACGCGGAGACCGCCAGCGAGCTGAGCGCGACCCCGCCGAGGCCGATCAGCACCACCGCGTCCTTCGCCTTGCGCGCCACCGGGTTGCCGGGGTCCTCCTCCAGCTCCCACACCGCCCGCAGGCACTCGCGCAGCGACCCGACCCAGCCGATGCCGGTGAGCAGCAGCAGGGCACCGGCGACCGAGCTGACGGTGGCCGCGTTCTCCACCAGACCGCTGAGGTCGATCTGGCCGGAGATGCCGGGGATCTGTTCGGCGACCTTCCGCTCCAGCTCGGCCATCCGGCGGTCGCTGAGCACCGCCGCGCCGACGGCCGCGGCGACCGTGATGAGCGGGAAGAGCGCCAGGAAGCTGATGAACGTGATCGCCGCGGCCAGCCGGGTCCAGTGCACCCGGTCCAGCGTCTCGTAACTGCGCCAGACGTGTGTCCGCATCAGCCGGGCCGCGACGGGCCCGACCACCGGCAACCGGGTCAACCAGTCCATGGTCGGGGCCTTACCGTTTCGCCGCGCTTCATGCCTTTCACGCCGGACCGCCACCCGGTCGGCCACCGTACGCCGGACCGGACCGCCCGGCCGGGCCGCGCCCGGCCACCGACCCGCCGGGCAGCGGGGTCCGGGCGGGGGCGCGGCCCCGCGGTGCGGGGTCCGGGCGTCAGGCGGGGTTCAGACCGAGGGGGCCGGCGGCCGGGCCAGGTTCGTCTGCCGCGGGACGCCGGCCGCGCCGCCCCCGGCCCCGAAAGGGTATTCACGGTCCAGCCGCCAGACGCCGTCCGCGCCCTGCTCGTAGAGCGCGAACCCGCCGATGGTCCAGGCGGCCTCGAAGTCCCGCAGCTCCCGCTGCGCCCGGTCCATCGCCTCCTCGGAGATGCCGTGCGCCACGGTCACGTGCGGGTGGTACGGGAACTGCAGCTCCCGGGCGCACGGTCCGGACGCCTCGCGGACCCGCGCCTGGAGCGCGGTGCACTCCTCGGCGCCCTCGACGACCCGGACGTAGACCACCGGGGAGAGCGGGCGGAAGGTGTCGGTGCCGCGCAGCCGCATCAGGAAGGGCCGGCCGGCCGCCGCCACCGTGGCGAGGTAGCTCTCCACGGCGGGCACCCTCGCCGCCTCCACCTCGGTGGGCGGCAGCAGGGTGACGTGCGTGGGAATGCCGTGTGCGGCGGGGTCCCCGAAGCCGGCGCGCCGCTCCTGAAGGAAGCTGCCGTACGGCTCCGGGACCGAAATCGAAACGCCGAGCGTCACGGTCCCCACTGCGATCTCCCTCCTGGTGGCCCGGTCGGGCTCCGCTGTTGCACCCCGTGTCAGTGTGGCGGCTGCGCCGCCCCGGCGGCCAGTCGCCGCCGTAGGTCGCGTACCGGCCCCGGCCGCCGGGCGGCGCCGCCACGGTCCGGTACGCATCCCGCCGCCGCCCGGCCCGCGGCCCGGCCCCCACCGGGCCCGGGCCACCGGGCGGCAGCCCTGGTCAGCGCTTCGCCGGCAGGAAGCCGATCTTGTCGTAGGCGAGCGCCAGCGTCTCCCCGGCGACCGCGCGGGCCTTCTCGGCGCCCTGGGCCAGAACCTTGTCCAGCATCGCGGGGTCGTCCAGGTATTCCCGGGTCCGGTCGCGGAACGGGGCCACCCACTCGGCCATCACCTCGGCGAGGTCGGTCTTCAGCGCACCGTACCCCTTGCCCTGGTACTTCGCCTCCAGCTCCGCGATGGTGGTGCCGGTGAGCGTGGCGTAGATGGTCAGCAGGTTGCTGACGCCCGGCTTGTTCTCCTCGTCGAAGCGGATCTCGGTCCCGGTGTCGGTGACCGCGCTCTTGATCTTCTTGGCGGAGACCTTGGGCTCGTCGAGCAGGTTGATGATGCCCTTCGGCGTGGACGCCGACTTGCTCATCTTGATCGTCGGGTCCTGGAGGTCGTAGATCTTCCCGGTCTCCTTGACGATGTACGCGTCCGGGATGGCGAAGGTGTCGCCGAAGCGGCCGTTGAAGCGCTCCGCGAGGTCGCGGGTGAGCTCCACGTGCTGCCGCTGGTCCTCGCCCACCGGCACGTGGTTGGCCTGGTAGAGCAGGATGTCGGCGACCTGGAGCACCGGGTAGGTGAACAGGCCCACGGTGGTGCGGTCCGCGCCGTGCCGGGCGGACTTGTCCTTGAACTGGGTCATCCGGGACGCCTCGCCGAAGCCCGTCAGGCAGTTCATCACCCAGCCGAGCTGCGCGTGCTCGGGCACGTGGCTCTGGACGAACAGCGTGCAGCGGTCCGGGTCCAGCCCGGCCGCCAGCAGCTGGGCCGCCGCGACCCTGGTGTTCTCGCGCAGGGTCGCCGGGTCCTGCGGCACGGTGATCGCGTGCAGGTCCACGACCATGTAGAAGGCGTCGTGGCTCTCCTGCAGGGCGACGTACTGCCGGATGGCACCGAGGTAGTTCCCGAGGTGGAAGGAGCCCGCGGTCGGCTGGATGCCGGAGAGCGCGCGGGGCCGGGACGGCGCGGCGGTGCCGTTCCCCTGCGGGTGCTGGTGGGTGACGGGCTGGTCAAGGGCCATGCCGCCCATTGTCTCAGGTTCCCCGGCGGCCTCGCCCCGGGCCCGCCCCGCCCGGGCCCCGGTTGCCCGCACCCCTCGCGGGCCCCGGGAACCCGGCGCCCGCCCCTCACCGGCCGGTGCCGGTGAGGGGGGGCCGGCCCGGTGGGGGCGGGCGCCGGGCGGGTCAGTCGCCGGCGGTGGGCAGCCCGGGGGGCCGGGTGGGCGGCCATCAGCTCGGTGACCTCGGCCCGGATCTTCGCCAGCGTCTCCTCGTCCCCGGTACGGGCCGCGCCCACCCCGCGGTCGATCCACTCCGCGACCGTCGCCATGTGCTCGGTGCGCAGTCCCCGGGAGGTGAGCGCGGGGGTGCCCAGCCGGATGCCGGACGGGTCGAAGGGCTTGCGCGGGTCGAAGGGCACGGTGTTGTAGTTGACGACGATCCCGGCCCGGTCCAGGGCCTTGGCGGCGACCTTGCCCGGCACCTCCTTGGGCGTGAGGTCCATCAGCACCAGGTGGTTGTCGGTGCCGCCGGACACCAGGTCGAAGCCGCGGGCCAGCAGCGCCTCGGCGAGCGCCCTGGCGTTGGCCACCACGGCGTGCGCGTAGTCGCGGAACGCGGGCTGGGCGGCCTCGTGCAGGGCCACCGCGATGGCGGCGGTGGTCTGGTTGTGCGGGCCGCCCTGGAGTCCGGGGAAGACCGCCTTGTCCACCGCCTTGCCCAGGTTCTCCGGCTCCCGGGCGAGGAGCATGGCGCCGCGCGGGCCGCGGAGCGTCTTGTGGGTGGTGGTGGAGATCACATCCGCGTGCGGCACGGGGGACGGGTGGGCGCCGCCCGCGATCAGCCCGGCGATGTGCGCGATGTCCGCCACCAGCACCGCGCCCACCTCCCGGGCGATCTCGCCGAAGGCCGCGAAGTCGATGGTCCGGGGTACCGCGGTGCCGCCGCAGAAGATCAGCTTGGGGCGCTCCCGGCGGGCGATGTCGCGGACCTCGTCGAAGTCCACCACGCCGGTGTCCTGGCGCACCCCGTACCGGACGCCGCGGAACCACGTGCCGGTGGCCGAGACCCCCCAGCCGTGGGTGAGGTGGCCGCCCATCGGCAGCGACATCCCCATCACGGTGTCGCCGGGCGCGGCGAAGGCGAGGTAGCAGGCGAGGTTGGCGGGGGAGCCGGAGTAGGGCTGGACATTGGCGTGGCCGGTGCCGAACAGCTCCTTGGCGCGCCGCACCGCCAGGCCCTCGACGCGGTCGATGACCTGCTGGCCCTCGTAGTAGCGGCGGCCCGGGTAGCCCTCGCTGTACTTGTTCTGGAGCACCGTGCCGCCGGCTTCGAGGACGGCCCGGGAGACGTAGTTCTCGCTGGCGATCATGCGCAGCGTGGTGGCCTGCAACCGCTCTTCCTCTCCGACCAGGGCGGCGAGTTCGGGGTCGGTGGCGGTCAGCGCGGGGTGGCGGTGGGGATGGGGCAGCGTCATGTCGTCCTCCGGGGCGATCGGCTGGTGTCCGGTCGTGTTCCCGGGGTGCCCAGGCGGGGCGACACCTCGTGGGGGTCGTGCCGCGCGCCGCTTCCTCGTGGTCGGTTCCACGTTCGCCAGTCACGGCGCGCGGCGCCAGTCTACGGCGGCCCGCGCCGCCCCCGCCGCCCGGCGGGGTGTGGGTGGGAAGGAACACCGGGGGCCGGACACCGCCGAAGCTGAAAGGTCTCTTCGCATTTCGGCCGAGCGGCGATAGAAATGGCCCCAAGTCAGCCGCGAGACCGAACGGAGCACACGGTGACGTCAACGGAACGGGCGATCGCAGCAGCCGAGGCCCATAGCGCGCACAACTACCACCCCCTGCCGGTGGTGGTCGCGACCGCCGAGGGCGCGTGGATGACGGATGTCGAGGGGAACCGCTACCTCGACATGCTGGCCGGCTACTCCGCCCTCAACTTCGGTCACGGCAACCGGCGGCTGATCGACGCCGCCAAGGCGCAGCTGGAGCGCGTCACCCTGACCTCCCGGGCGTTCCACCACGACCGGTTCGCCGACTTCTGCACCCAGCTGGCCGAGCTGTGCGGCATGGAGATGGTGCTGCCGATGAACACCGGCGCGGAGGCGGTGGAGACGGCCGTGAAGACGGCCCGCAAGTGGGGCTACCGGGTCAAGGGCGTCCCGGACGGCAAGGCGAAGATCGTCGTCGCGGACAACAACTTCCACGGCCGCACCACGACCGTCGTCAGCTTCTCCACCGACCCCGAGGCCCGGGCGGACTTCGGCCCGTACACCCCCGGGTTCGAGATCGTCCCCTACGGGGACCTCGCGGCGCTGGAGGCGGCCCTGGACGAGCACACCGTCGCGGTGCTGCTGGAGCCGATCCAGGGCGAGGCGGGCGTCCTGGTGCCGCCGCCCGGCTATCTGGCGGGGGTGCGGGAGGCCACCCGGGCCCGGAACATCCTCTTCATCGCGGACGAGATCCAGGCGGGTCTGGGCCGTACCGGCAGGACCTTCGCCTGTGAGCACGAGGACGTCGTCCCCGACATGTACGTGCTCGGCAAGGCGCTGGGCGGCGGTGTGGTACCGGTCTCCGCGGTGGTCTCCACCCGCGAGGTGCTGGGCGTGTACCGGCCCGGCGAGCACGGGTCCACCTTCGGCGGCAACCCGCTGGCCTGCGCCGTCGCGCTGGAGGTGATCGCGATGCTGCGGACCGGCGAGTACCAGCGGCGGGCCGCCGAACTCGGTGACCACCTGCACCGCGAGCTGAACCTGCTGGCCGGCGGCGGGGCCGTACGGGCGGTGCGCGGCCGCGGTCTGTGGGCGGGCGTGGACATCGACCCGGCGCACGGCACCGGCCGGGAGGTGTCCCGGCGGCTGATGGACCGGCGGGTGCTGGTGAAGGACACCCACGGCAGCACGATCCGCATCGCGCCGCCGCTGGTGATCACCAAGGAGGACCTGGACTGGGGGCTGGAGCAGCTGCGCCAGGTACTCGCCGGCTGACGGCCCCCTCCGGCACGGGCCCGCCGCGGGTCCCGGCGGGGCGTGACGCGGGTCCCGGCGGGACCCGTACGGACCCGCGGGCCCCGGCGGGTCCGTACGAGCCGTGGCGGTGCGGGTCCGTAGCGGCCTTGAAGGTGCCGGGCGGGTGCGGGGTGAACGGTGGTCCGGGCGCCCCGCACCGGGTCAGCGGATGATGTGCGGCAGGAAGCGCGCGTACTCGTCGGTGATCAGCCCGGACGACTCGCGGATGCCGAGCCCCGCGGCCTCCCCCTCCACCACCCAGGCGCCCAGCACCACGTGGTTGCCGTCGAACGCGGGGAGCGGCGCCAGCGCCTGGTAGCAGTACGCCTCGGAGGGGTCGGGGGCTCCGGACGGCCCGGGCGGCCGGGGCGGCTCGTCGCGGGCCGCCGGGCCGGGCCCGGCCGGGTGCACGGTCACCCCGGAGCCCTCCCGCCCCAGCAGCGGCTTGGCCACGTAGCCCGTGGTACGGGCCAGTTCGCGCGGGCCGTCGAGGTAGGCCGGGAGGAGGTTGGGGTGGTCCGGGTACAGCTCCCAGACCACCGCCAGCAGCGCCTTGTTGGAGAGCAGCATCTTCCAGACCGGTTCGATCCACAGCGTGCTGCCGGTGCCGCCGCCGTTGTCCAGGGTGGCCAGCGCCCGGTCCCCGAACCGGTCGCGGACCAGCCACTCCCACGGGTACAGCTTGAAACAGGCGCGGATGAACCCCATCCGCAGGTCCACGAACCGTCCCGAGAGCCGGTCCCAGCCGATCTCCTCCATGGCGATCGCCCGGGTGTCCAGGCCGGCCTGCGCGGCCGTCTCCCGCAGGTAGGCGACGGTCATCAGGTCCTCGCCCAGCTCGTCGGCGGTGGAGTGCGCGAAGTGCACCGGCGCGCCCGGCGGCAGCAGCGGGCTCTGCCGCTTCCACGCGGCCACCAGCCGTTCGTGGAGGGAGTTCCACTGGTCGGCGCCGGGGAAACGGTCCTCCATCCAGAACCACTGCGGTCCGGCGGCCTCCACCAGCGAGGTGGGGGTGTCGGCGTTGTACTCCAGCAGCTTCGCCGGGCCGCTCCCGTCGTACCGCAGGTCGAACCTGCCGTACAGCGAGGGGAGTTCGTCGCGGCGCCGCCACGCCTCGGTGATCAGCTCCGCCAGCGCGGGGTCGGTGATCCCCAGGTCGGCGAAGCGGCGGTGCTCCACGATGTGGCCGGCGGCGGCCAGGCACATCCGGTGCAGCTCCTCCACCACCTCCTCCAGCGCCTCGACCTCGGGCAGCGAGAAGACGTAGTAGGCGCTCTCGTCCCAGTACGGGCGCAGCGAGCCGTCCGGGTGCCGGGTGAGCGGGTAGATGAGCCCCTGGGCCTCGACGGTCTGCTGCCAGCCGGGGCGCGGGGTGATGGTCTGTCTGCGCATCGCCGGTACCGTCCCGGGTCAGCCGCCGCCGGAGCCGGAGGAGGAGCCCCCGAAGCCGCCCCGGTCGATGTCGGAGTCGCCGTAGGACCCGCCGTCGCCGGATCCGGAGCCCCCCGAGGTGTAGCCGCCGGAGGTGTAGCCGCCGGAGGTGGGGTCCGAGTCGTACGAGCCCCCGGAGGTCTCGCCGGAACTCTCCTCGTCGTCGAAGTGACCGCCGACGGCGTACTTTCCGCGCTTCTTGGCGTCGTAGTACCAGCGGCCTCCGGGGCCGTCCCAGCGGATGTCGCACCGGTCGGTGTCGACGATGCGGTAGCCCTTCACGCGCGCGTTGTAGCTCTTGGGATCGACGCAGCGCTTGTCCGGCTCCCTCGGCTGCTGCTGCGCGGAGCCCTCTCCGCCGCAGGAGGTGAGCGCCGCGGCGAGCATGCCCACCCCGCCGAGCACCACCGTGCGCGAGCGCAACCGCCGCGCGCCGCCTGCCGTGTTCCCCATGGTCCATCCCCCCAACAGGTACGTCCCCCGCCCGCGACGGTCGGCGCCGGTGCCGTGACCGGGCGGGCCGTGCGCTCAGCGTAGTGGGATCACCGCGCACCGCACGGACCGGGGGTGGCGTGTCCGCGACGAGTGAGGTGGCGCGTATCACACTCCCCGCATGGCGGCCCGTCAGGGGCGGTGCCGGGCAAGGGGGCCGGCCCCGGAGCCGCCCGCCCGGCCCCCGCGGGACCGCCGCCGGAGCGGGCGCCGGTCGCCTAGCGTTCGCTGCATGACCGAACGGCGAGCGATTCTCAGCGGGTCCACCTTCGAGGAGCGGATCGGGTACGCCCGTGCCGTGGTGGACGGCGACCGGGTGTACGTGTCCGGGACCACCGGCTTCGACTACTCCACGATGACCATCTCCGACGACGTGGTGGAGCAGGCGGAACAGTGCCTGCGCAACATAGCGGCCGCCCTCGCCGAGGCGGGGTGCGGCTTCGCCGATGTGCTGCGGGTGCGGTACCTGCTGCCCGACCGCGCGGACTTCGAGCCGTGCTGGCCGGTGCTGCGCCGGGCCTTCGGCGAGGTGCGGCCGGCCGCCACGATGCTGGAGTGCGGTCTGGCGGACCCCCGGATGAGGATCGAGATCGAGGTGGACGCGCGGCGCCCGGCGCCCTGACCGGCGGGCGGGGCGCGCCCGTCCGGCCCCCTGCTCCGCGCCCTGACCGGCGGACGGGGCCGTCCGGCCCGGTGTCACGCGCCCGCGCGTCGCCCCACGTGTCACCCCACGCGAGACCCCACGCGTCGCCCCGCGCGGTGCCACGCCCGGTGCGCGCGTACGTCCGGCGTCACGCCCGGTGCGCGGGTGGCACGACCGCCCGGCGCCGCCCCGGCCCCCGCGGTCCGGCGGCGGAACGGGCACGACCCGGCCGCCCCGGCCGGACAACGTTCCCGCCGCGAAAGCGGTCTGACGGACCGTGGGCTGCTGGGCCGACCGGGTGGAAGCCTCCGCACGCCCTACAACTGAACGGACTTCCCGGGTGTCTCATCTGATAGAGAGACAAATGGTGTGAACGAGTGACTACGCGGAACGCAGCGAAGATCCCCTCTCATCTCCAGGAGATCACCATGAAGAACACCGAGAAGTCCGGAACGCGCCGCCTCCGGCGGGCCCTGGTGGCCGCCGGCGCCCTGGCCGCGGGCGCCGCCACCGTCGTCGGGGTGGTGCCGGCCGGGGCCGCCGGTGCCGCCGAGGCCGGCCGGCACCACCCCCCGAGGACCACCCCGGAGACCCGGACGATCGCCACCAGCACGCTGGGCGACGACCTCCGGGTCACCCTCACCGCGGTCCGCTCGACGCAGGACGACCTCGCGGCGAACGTGCGGCTCTCCACGTACACCATGGACCGGGGCCACTGGAAGCTCCAGGACACCGAGCAGGTGGGCAAGAAGGACAGCTGGTTCTGGTTCCCGCTCACCGGGTCCGGGGCGGTGTGCGAGTTCTCCACGGCGAGCAGGGCCCCGCAGCGCATCAAGGTGCAGCTGCTCATCACCCCGTCCATCGGGTGTTCGCCGGTCCACCGGTTCCAGGTGCGTGACGGCCGGATCGTCACCGGCTGAACCGTCCGCGGGACCGCCCCGGTGCGTACCGGCCGCCGCCCGTGCGGACGGCGTCCGGCCCGTACGGACGGCCTGTCCGGGCCACCTCCGGGCCGCCCGTCCGGGCCGCCCCGGGACCGTACCGGGCCGCCCGCATCGTCTTCCGTTGGGTGAATCCCCCCGCTCCTCCCCCCGGGCCGGCAGCGCTCAGGGGGAGGGCAGGGCCCGGCAGAGCGCCTCCAGCGCGCCGGTGAAGGCGTGATCGGGCGGGGTGCCGTAGCCGGCGACCAACCCGTCCCGCCACTCCACGGGCCCCTCTTCCCCGGCCTCCCCGGCCTCCCCGGGCTCCCCCGGCTCCCCGGGGCCCTTCTCCCCCGGTCCCGCGTCCCCGGCCGCCGGCGCCACCGCGCCGGTTGCGGGCCCCGCGCCGGCACCGGTGTCCGCCGGCGGACCGAAGTAGCGGTAGTCGGCGAGTCCGTGCACCGCAAGCCCCTGCCAGGCGGCCCCCTGCACCACCGGGCGCTCGGTGCCCGGGGGCAGTTCCAGCACCGCGTGCAGCCCCGCGGCGATCCCGCTCACCCGGATGTGCGGGGCCCGGTCGGCGAGCGCCCGGACCAGCTGGTCCCGCCGGCGCCGGTACCGCAGCCGCATGCCGCGCAGATGGCGGTCGTAGGCGCCGGAGCCGATGAACTCCGCCAGCGTCAGCTGGTCCAGCGTCCCGGCCTGCCACTCCCCCTGCGCCTTGACCGCGGCCACCTCGTCGGCGAGGTGGGCCGGCAGCACCATCCAGGCCAGCCGCAGCCCGGGCGCCAGGCTCTTGCTCGCGGTGCCCAGGTACACCACGTGCTCGGGGTCGAGCCCCTGGAGCGCGCCCACCGGCTGCCGGTCGTAGCGGAACTCGCCGTCGTAGTCGTCCTCCAGGACCAGCCCGCCGGTACGGGCGGCCCACTCCACCACCGCGGCCCGGCGGTCGGGGTGGAGCGGCACCCCGGTCGGGAACTGGTGGGCCGGGGTGAGCAGCACCGCGCACACCTCCGGCAGCCCGGCCAGCAGCCCGGTGCGCGCCCCGTGCGCGTCCACCGGCAGCGGTACGGTCCGCAGTCCGGCCCGGCGCACCACCTCGCGGTGGAGTTCCAGCCCGTACGACTCCACGGCCGTCGCGGTGCCGCCGCGGGTCCGGAGCACCCGGGCGAGCACCGCGAGGTTCTGCATGAAACCGACCGAGATCACGATCCGGTCGGGGTGGGCCCGCACCCCGCGGGCCCGGGCCAGGTACTCGGCGAGCGCCGTGCGCAGCTCCGGGCGGCCGCGCGGGTCGCCGTAGCCGAACGCCTCGCTGGGCGCGCGGGTCAGCGCGCGGCGCGCGGCACCGAGCCAGGCCGCGCGCGGGAACGCCGAGACGTCCGGCGAACCGGGCGTGAGGCGGTAGCGGGCCCGGGCGGCCCCGCCGGCGGGCCGGGGGGCCGGCGCGGCGGCCGGCGGCGGGACGACGCGCGGGGCGACCCGGGTCCCGGAACCCTGCCGCGCGGTCAGCCAGCCCTCGGCCACCAGCTCCCCGTACGCGTCCGCCACGGTGTTGCGGGCGATCCCCAGGTCGGCGGCGAGGCTCCGGGAGGACGGCAGCCGGGTGCCGGGGGCCAGCCGGCCGCCGCGCACCGCGTCCCGCAGCGCGCGGATCAGCCCCGCGCGCAGACCGCCCGCCCGGCCGATCGGGCCGAGGTCCAGATGGAGGTCGCTGCCGGCCGCACCGGTGTCCGCGCCACCGGCGGCCACGTTCCCCGTACCGGCACCGCCGGGCGCCCCGGCCTCCGTACCGGCCGGGCTGGTATGCGTACCGGCCACCCCGGGCTCCGTAGAGGCGGCCACCGCACCGGTGCCGTCCCCGCCGGGGGCGGCCGCGCCCGGCCGGTCCCCGGTGTCCCGGCCGCCCCGCGCGCCCCCCGTGGCCTCGGTGCTCCCGCCGGCCTCGGCACGCTCGGTGCTCCCGCCGGCCTCGGCGCCCTCGGCTCCGTCATCGGTCCCGGCTCGCCCGGTGGCCCAGAATTCCCCCATGGAAATGGACCATACCGGTGGGCAACCGGCGACCTAGCCTGACGGTCATGAGCACTCAGCAGAACACCACCGGCGACACCGCCGGCGCCCACCGGCCGCGGCTGAACCTCGCCGAACTCGCCCCCGACGTCTACAAGGCGATGGTCGGCCTCGACGTGGCGGCCCGGAAGGGCCTGGACCCGGTCCTGGTCCACCTGGTCAAGGTCCGCGCCTCGCAGATCAACCACTGCGCCTTCTGCATCGACATGCACACCAAGGACGCCCGGCACCACGGGGAGAGCGACGTCCGGCTCCACCTGCTCACCGCCTGGGAGGAGGCCGCCGGTCACTTCACCGAGAAGGAACGCGCCGCGCTGGCGCTGACCGAGGCGGTCACCGTGCTGACCGACGGATTCGTACCGGACGAGGTGTACGAGCGGGCCGCCGCGCACTTCGAGGAGACGGAGCTGGCCCGGCTCATCTCCCTCATCCTCACCATCAACGCGTGGAACCGGATCGGCGTCACCTGCCGCCTGGTCCCCGGCGCGTACCAGCCCGGCCAGGCCGCGTCGTGAGCGACAAGGCGGCGGTCTTCCGGGAGCTGCACCGTGACCGCCCGCCCGGCGACCCCCTGGTGCTGCCCGGGCCGTGGGACGCGGCCACGGCCCGGGTGTGCGAGGAGGCCGGGTTCCCCGCGCTGGCCACGCCGAGCGCGGGGATCGCCGCGTCGCTGGGGTACCGGGACGGCGCCACCCCGCCCGACGAGATGTTCGCCGCCATCACCCGGATCACCCGCGCGGTCGGCATCCCGGTCTCGGCCGACGTCGAGGACGGCTACCGGCTGCCGCCCGGGGAGCTGGTCGAACGGCTGCTGGAGGCGGGCGCGGTCGGCTGCAACCTGGAGGACAGCGATCCGCGCACCGGCGAACTGACCGACCCCGGGCGGCACGCCGACCGGCTGGCCGAGGTCTGCGCGGCGGCCGGCGGCGCCCTGCTGGTCAACGCCCGGGTGGACACCTTCCTGCGGGGCCGGCCGGACCCCCGGGCGGCGATCGAGCGGGGCCGCCGCTACGCCGAGGCGGGTGCCGGGTGCGTCTACCCGATCAAGGCACCGCCCGAACTGCTCCCCGAACTGGCGGCCGGGATCGGCGTCCCGGTCAACATCAACGCACGGCCCGGCGGGCTCTCCCCGGCCCGGCTCGGTGAACTGGGCGCCGGCCGGGTCACCTTCGGGCCCGCGCTGCACGCGGCGTCGCTCGGCGCGCTCCGGGACACGCTGGCGGGCCTGCGCCCCACGCCCTGACACCCCGTCCGGGAGAGGCCTGCCGGTCCCGCGGGGAGCCGTCCGGGATCCCCGGGCCTCCACCCGGGAACCGTCCGGCGCCCGCGGGAACCGCCCGGGCGTCTCCGGGCGTGTCCCCCTCCGGGGAGACGTCCGGTCGGCGCCGCCGGGCGCCCGTACTGCGCGATCTGTACATCTGCGGTTACGGACCGTGTCACCCGTTACGCGTTGTGCACGGCGTCAGTCAACGGTTTAAAGTAAACCGCACTTAAGCATCATCAGCTTTCTGGCCCGGTCGCGGGTCATCCATCAGGGGTAGGTCAGCTCAGCATGAAGAAGTACGGACTGTGGGCCGTGGCCGCGTGTGCGGCGATGGCGATGGGTGTCTCCGGCTGCGGCGGCGACGACGGCAAGGACAGCGGCAAGGACGACAAGAAGGTCACCGAGCAGGAGACCAAGGCCCCGGCCACCAACGGCGTGGAGAAGCTGACCGCCAAGGAGATCTACGAGAAGGGGAAGACCGAGCTCACCCAGGCCAAGTCCCTGCGCATGCAGTCGGAGGGCAAGGATGAGGGGCAGGCCATGAAGATGGACCTGCACCTGGACACCGCGGGCAGCTGCCGCGGCTCCATGTCGATGGGTGAGGGCGGCTCCTTCGAGCTGATCAAGCTCGGCGACAAGGTCTGGATGAAGCCCGACGCGGCGTTCTGGAAGACCTCGATGGGCGCCGAGGGCGGCGGCGAGCAGGCGGCGAAGCTCTTCGAGGGCAAGTGGCTGTACGGCACCACCTCCGACGACATGCTCAAGAGCATGTCCGAGGTGTGCGACCTGAAGAGCATCCAGGACGAGGCCGCCGCCGAGAAGCCGGACACGACCATGACCAAGGGCTCGCCGACCACCGTGGACGGCCAGCAGGTCATCCAGGTGAAGGGCAAGAACGACGACGGCGCGCCGACCACCGCCTCCATCGCGCTGACCGGCAAGCCGTACCTGGTCAAGATCGAGGAGACCGGCGCCGACGCGACCACCGCGCGGTTCTCCGACTTCGACAAGCCGGTGGACACCCAGACCCCGGCCCAGAACCAGACCATCGACGTGGCGAAGATGGAGCAGGAGCTGGGCGCCGGCGCCTGATCCACCGGCACCTCCCCGCCGCGCGGTCGCACCGCGGCCGCCGGCGGGTCCCGGCCCGCTCCGGTGCCGCGGCCGCGGTGACCCGCACCGCGGCCCGCCTCCGGTCACCGGCACGCGCACCACGAACGCCCCCGCCACGGCTCCACCGCCGTGGCGGGGGCGTCGTCCTGCCGGAGAAACGCCGCCGACCGCGCGGTACCGGCCGCCGGGCGGCCCGACCGCTCGCCCGGCCGCGTTCGCTGCACGTCCCGGCGCTTCCCGTACCGAAACACCTCGGCACGGCCCGGGCCGGGCACGCGGGTCGCCGCACAGAACACCTTCACCTTTCCTTCGGCGGCCCTTCACCGGCCCGGCGAAGTTACCTGCGAGAAACTTGGCATGTGCGATGACGAGTACATGCCGCCCCGCGCGGACCTGACCGAGCCTCAGTGGCTGGACCTCGACGCCGGGGTGCCCACCACCGGCCGTACCTCACCGGCCCCGGGCACGCCGACCCGCCGCACCGTGCTCGGCGGGGCGCTCGCCGGGGCCGCCGCGCTCACCGTGGGCCCGCAGCTGACGGCCGGCCGGGCCGCGGCGGCCACCGCGGGCGCGCCCGCCGCCACCCCGGTGGTCCCGTTCCCGCTGCCGGACCGGCCCGGCCCCGGCGGCGAGTACGCGGTCCTCGTCACCGGTGACGCGGGGACCGGCGAGGCGGGCCAGTACGCGGTGGCCGCCGCCGCGCGGGAGGTCTGCCGGGCCGAGGGGGTGGGCCTGGCCGTCGGGCTGGGCGACAACATCTACGAGAACGGCCCGGAGTCGGCGCACGACGACGAGTTCGCCACCAAGTTCGAGCAGCCCAACACCGGCATCGACGTGCCCTGGCTGATGGTGCTGGGCAACCACGACTGCTCGGGGCTGATCCCGGGCAGCGGCGGCGACCCGTCCCGGGGCGACCGCGAGGTGGCCTACGCCACCACCTCCCGGCGCTGGTACATGCCGGCCCGCTACTACTCCGTCGCGCTGCCCGCGTCCCCGGGGTCCGCCGCGCCGCTGGTGGAGTTCTTCGCCCTGGACACCAACCCGGTGGCGTCCACGGTGGCGCAGCTCGACCCGTACTTCTCCTGGAACGGCCCGTACATGCGGGAGCAGCGCCGATGGCTGGACGCCGCGCTCACCGCGTCCCGGGCCACCTGGAAGATCGTCCTCGGCCACCACCCGTACCTGAACAACGGCAAGCACGGGAACGCCGGTTCGTTCGACGGCTTCGTCATCGGCGACTACACCAGCGGGGTGCATCTGAAGGAGCTGTACGAGGAGGTGGTGTGCGGGCGGGCGGACCTCATCCTCTCCGGGCACGACCACACGATGCAGATCCTGGAGCCCACCGCCCGCAGCCGGGGCACCCGGCAGATCGTGTGCGGGGCGGCCGGGAAGACCGGTGACGGGAAGGCGCACGGCAGCACCCCGGCGCGCTGGCAGGACTTCTCCCACCACGGCTTCATGGTGCTCAAGGTAGGCGCGGACCGGTTGACGGTGGACGCCTGGACGGTGGACGTGGCCACCTCGACGGCGCGGCCGGCGCACCGTTTCAGCACGGCGCCCGCCGCCGCCGGACGCCGCTGAGCCGGACGCCGCCGAACCGGGCCGGGCGCGCCCGCACCCGGCGGCCCGGGTATCCCGGGCCCCGGGTGGCCCGGCCGGGGCCGGCCCGGCTCCTCAGGGGCGCCGGGCGCGCCGGCGGGGCCGGGAACGGCCCCGCCGACGAACGCGCGGGCTCAGATCAGGCCGAGGCCGCGGACCGCGTCGCGCTCCTCGGTCAGCTCCTTGACCGAGGCGTCGATGCGGGTGCGCGAGAACTCGTTGATCTCCAGGCCCTGGACGATCGTATAGGTGCCGTTCTCGCAGGTGACCGGGAAGGAGGAGATGAGGCCCTCCGGCACGCCGTAGGAACCGTCCGACGGGACGGCCATGGAGGTCCAGTCGCCCGCGGCGGTGCCGTTGACCCAGGTGTGCACGTGGTCGATGGCCGCGTTGGCGGCGGAGGCGGCCGACGAGGCGCCACGGGCCTCGATGATGGCGGCGCCCCGCTTGGCGACGGTCGGGATGAACTCGTCGGCCAGCCACTTCTCGTCGTTCACGACCTCGGCGGCGTTCCGGCCCGCGATCTCGGCGTGGAAGACGTCCGGGTACTGGGTGGCGGAGTGGTTGCCCCAGATCGTCAGCTTCTTGATGTCGGAGACCTGGCTGCCGGTCTTCTTCGCCAGCTGCGACAGCGCGCGGTTGTGGTCCAGGCGGGTCATCGCGGTGAAGCGCTCGGCCGGCACGTCCGGCGCCGCGGCCTGGGCGATCAGCGCGTTGGTGTTCGCCGGGTTGCCGACGACCAGGACCTTGACGTCGTCCGCCGCGTGGTCGTTGATGGCCTTGCCCTGCGGCTTGAAGATGCCGCCGTTCGCCTCCAGCAGGTCACCGCGCTCCATGCCCTTGGTGCGCGGGCGGGCGCCGACCAGCAGGGCGATGTTGGCGCCCTCGAAGCCGACGTTCGGGTCGTCGGTGATGTCGATGCCGCGCAGCAGCGGGAAGGCACAGTCGTCCAGCTCCATGGCGGTGCCCTCGGCGGCCTTCAGGCCCTGCGGGATCTCCAGCAGACGCAGCTTGACCGGCACGTCCGCGCCGAGAAGGTGACCGGAGGCGATGCGGAAGAGCAGCGCGTAGCCGATCTGGCCTGCGGCGCCGGTGACGGTGACATTAACGGGAGTGCGGGTCATGGCGGTCTCCTGCGCTGTGTTTTCTGATCGATCTCTTGGTGTCGAGATACCGGCGTCAGGCTATCCGACCGGGCCCCGCACGGGCTCCGCCGCCCCACTGTGTCGGTGCTCACCGCCCGCGCGGGCGGCCGTTCGCTCACTGAGGAGGGGGAAGGCGAACGGCCGCCTGGCGGTGACACCCGTGGGGGGGATGACATGCGCCTGCCCGGGTCCGGCCGCCTCATGCCCCCTGACCTCGCGGAGATTTGGTGTGTGCCCGGTGGAGACGTCCGCACAGGAGGGGAGCCGGGCGCACGACGGCGGTGGGGCGGGGCGGTCGGCCCCGGGCGAGGCCTCGTGCGGTCCGGACGGGCAGGGACGTACGGCCCGGGCGGGCGGGGCGGCCGGCTCCGACGGGCCGGGCGGGGCCGGACCGCCGGGCCGGGCGCGGCGCGGGCGACGCACCGGGCGGGGGTGGAGGCGGGGCCGGGGGCGGGTCGCACGGCCCCGGCCCGGGGTCACCGGGAGCGGTGGCGGGTGGTCAGGGCAGCGGTCGGACCGGGAGTCGGGACCGAGCCGGGCCGGGCCGGGACGTGGTCGGGGCGGCCGGGCCGGGAGCCGGGACGCGGGGCGGTCGGGGCCGGACGGGGGGCAGGATGGTGCCGGGGCCGGGGCGCGGGGGTCGGGGCGGCCCGGGCCGGGGACTGGGGCCACCGGGACGGGGTCAGGGCCGGGGGGTCGGCCGGGTGCACCCGGTCTCGCCGTTGACGAGCGTCGCGCACGCCTTCGCCTCGGCGCTGGTCTGCACCGCGAGCATCCTGGTGTAGCCCCCGCCGTTCGCGCCCGCCCGGCCGGTCTGGCCGTGCCCGGACGGTCCGTCCTGGCCGGACCGGGTGATCCGCACCGCGTCGCCGGGGCCGGCCTGGGCGATGCGGGCCCACGCGGCACGGCACACCTCGCTGTAGCGGACCTCTATGTAGACGGTGCCGACCATGGCGTCGGCCGTCGTCTCGGCCCGGTCGTCACCGCACCCCATGTCCTCCGGGTCCTTGCCCGTGCAGCCCTGGCCGACGCACTTGACCCCGGGCGGCAGCAGGGGCTCGGTGCTGCGGGTCGGCTTCGCCGCCTCGTTCCCGTCCTCCTCGCCGCCGCCGAAGAGGAGGACCGCCGAGACGATCAGCAGCACGGCGACGACCGCCGCGCCGATCGCGGGCCGCGCCCGCCCGGGTATCCGCTCCAGCAGCCGCGCGACGGCGGCGGCCGGCCGGGCCGTGGCACGGTCCCCGGAACCGGGGTGAGGGTCCTCGTCCACGGCCGGGCGGTCCGCCGGCCGGGCACGGTCCGCGGGTCCCCCGGCGCCGGGCTGCCGGGCGGCACCCGCCGTGCCGGCCGCGGCCGCCGTACCGGCGGCACCGGAGCCGCCGGTGGCACGGGCGGCCCGGGCCTCGGCGACCGGTGCCGTCCCGGGCCCGCCGGCCGCCCCGGCCTCCGCTCCGTTCGTGGCCCGCCGGTCCGTACCGCCCCCGGCCACCGGGCCGGTGTCGTCCGCTCCGGCCGCCGCCCAGGTCGTCCGCGGCCGGCGGCGCGTGCCCGGCGGCACGTCCCTCGACGGCGCGGCGGTCCGCCCCGGAGGAGGCGCCGAGGGTACGGGCGGCAGACCGGGGACCGGCCGGGCGGCGGCCCCGGGCACCGGCGCGTCCCCGCCGGGCGCCGGACCGGCCGGCGGGGTGGCGGGCGGGGAGAGCGTGGGCGGCATGGGCAGGATGGGCCAGGCCAACCGCGCCGCCCGCGCCGCCGCGGGCTCCTCGGCCTCGAAGTCGTAGATATCCGTCGCCCGACGCGCACCGGCGGCGGGGCTGGGCCCGGCGGCGGACCGGGCCTCGCCGGCCGGTCGTCCCGCGGCGGCACGGTCCTGCGGGGCGGGACGGTCCGGTGCGCCGGGGCGGTCCTGCGCCGCGGGGCGGTCCGGTGCGCCGGGGCGGGCGGGTGCGCCGGGGCGGGCCGCGGGCTCCGCTCCGGCGATACGATTCGCCGCCGCTCCGTCCCGGGCCGAGGGGCCGGGTCCCGAGGTGCCCGGTCCCGGGGTGCCTGGTCCCGAGGTGTCCGGTCCACCGGTTCCGGGTCCACCGGCTCCCGGCCCGCCGGTCCGCGATCGGTCCGCCCGCGGCCGGCCGGCGTCCGGTCGCCGGGCCCGCTCTTCGCCTGCGTACGGTCCGCCGGCTCGCGCGACGTCGTACGGTCCGCCGGCGCACGGTCCCGGGCCGCGGCACCGGCGGGCGGGTGGTCCGCCAGCGCGTGCTCCACCGGGACGTGTTCCGCCGGGGCGTGTTCCGCCGGGGCACCGCTCGCGGCGGCGCGGTCGGTCGCGGCCACCGCCGCGACCCCGGCGCCCCGCCGCTCCTCGCGCCCCGTCACGTCCTGCCCCCGGTCGCCATCCCGGTCACCGCTTCCCTCATCGCTCCTGGTTTCCTCTGCCCGGACGTTCCGCGCCGCCCGGACGTTCCCCGCGGCCCCGTCGGCGTCCCCGGGGGCGGCCTCGGCCTCCCGCCGGTCCGGACCGCCGGGACCACCACCGGGTCCGTCGTCTCCCGCCCCGGTGCCACCGCGCACGGTGCGGTCGGCGGTCCGCCGGCCGGCCGGGGGCCGCTCCGGGCCGGCCTCGTGGGACCCGGCCGCCGGTATCGCCCCGTCCGTGGTGTCGTGCCCCATCCCCGCCCGGTTCCACGCCCGTTCGGCCCGGTCCCACAGGATGCCGAGGGGGTCGAAATCGGCGCCGGTGACATCGGCCAGCGCGGCCACGGCGCGGCGGGGCGGCAGCAGACGGCCGGTCAGGTAGCGCTCCCACGACGTTCCGCCGCACGCGGTGCGCTCGGCGACCTCCGCGACGCTCAGCCCGCTCCGCTCGACCAGTACCCGCAGCCGCTCGGTCAACTCACGCACCGAAGGGTCGAGTTCTTCGGACAGCTCTCTCCAACGAGGCATGGCCTCCCCCTGCTCCCCCAGCGCGTGCCCCGGACGTCCCCCCATGACCAGGAGTATCCCAGAAGCCTCAATTCTCCGGCCCGGCCGAGGCCCCTGCGGGCCGGGCCCGGGACCGTGCGGAACGGACCCAGGGACCGTACGGACCGGCCCCGGCGCGGGCCCCGCCCTCACCGCCTGCCGTCCCGTGGTGGGGGCGCGGACGCGCGAATGAAGCGGCGCGAGCCGTACCGGCCGGCGCCCGCCGCGTCCGGGAAGGACGGCGGCCCGTCCGCCCCTCCTCAGGGGTGGACGGGCCGCCGGGGCCGGTGCGGATCACCGCACCGTGAAGTGCACCACGTCCTCCAGGAACGGCACCTTCAGCCAGGGGTCGGGCTGCGCCATCATCGCCAGCATCACGATCGCGAAGCCCAGACCGCCGTAGGTGAGCAGGTCGGTGAAGCGGGACCGCACCGCCAGCATGCCGACCTCGGGCAGCAGCCAGCGCAGCACGGCGCCCAGCAGCAGCGACAGCCCGACGACGATGATGCCCGGGCGGAACGCGTCCAGGGCGACCACCAGCAGGCCGACGCCGACGCCGCTCATCACCGTCAGCAGCGGCCACTGCCGCACCGGCGCGGGGGCGTCCCCCGGCGCGGCCCGGCCGCCGCCCTCCGGGCGCGCGGTGTCCCGCGTGATCAGCGGGAAGCGTCGCGACTTCCTCGGTTCGGCTGCCACCGGGTCCTCCGTCACCGCTCCGGCCTCAGCCGGCATCGCCGATCCCGGCGGCCCGCTCAGCGGCCTCGACCACGTTGACCAGGAGCTGGGCGCGGGTCATGGGGCCCACCCCGCCCGGGTTGGGGGCGACCCATCCGGCCACCTCGCGCACCGCCGGGTCCACATCGCCGACGATCTTGCCGTTGCCGTCCCGGCTGACGCCCACGTCGAGCACCGCGGCGCCCGGCTTGACGTGCTCCGGCTTGATGAGGTGCCCCACGCCGGCGGCGGCCACGATGATGTCCGCCTGCTTCAGGTGCCCGGCGAGGTCACGGGTGCCGGTGTGGCACAGCGTGACGGTGGCGTTCTCGGACTTGCGGGTGAGCAGCAGCCCGATCGAGCGGCCGACGGTGACGCCCCGTCCGACCACCACCACGTGCGCCCCGTCGATCTCCACGCCGTGGCGGCGGAGCAGGTGGACGATGCCGTACGGGGTGCAGGGCAGCGGCGCGGTCTCGTTGAGCACCAGCTTGCCCAGGTTCATCGGGTGGAGGCCGTCGGCGTCCTTGGCCGGGTCGATCAGCTCCAGCACCCGGTTGGTGTCGATGCCCTTGGGCAGCGGCAGCTGGACGATGTAGCCGGTGCACTGCGGGTCGTCGTTCAGCTCCCGGACGACCGCCTCGATCTCCTCCTGGGTGGCGGTGCCCGGCAGCTCGCGCTGGATCGACGCGATGCCGACCTGGGCGCAGTCGCGGTGCTTGCCCGCCACGTACTTCTGGCTGCCGACGTCGTCGCCCACCAGCAGGGTGCCGAGGCCGGGGGTGACCCCCTCGGCCTTCAGGGCCTCGACGCGGGTGGCGAGGTCGGCTTTGATCGCGGCCGCGGTGGCCTTGCCGTCAAGAATCTGGGCGGTCATGGATCCATTCTTCCGGATGCGGGGAGGCCGACTCCAATCAGGGCGGCCGGGGATCGGGGCGGCGGCCCGCGCACATCGGCGGGCCGCCCGGCGCCACCGGGCCGGAACGGCCACCGGGGTCACCGGGCCGGGACGCCCGCAGGCCCGGCCGGGACGCCCGCCGGGGACACCCGACCGGCGGGCCGCCGGGGGGCGCCCGCGTCCGGACGGCCGTGGCGGGCCTGCCGGACCTGCCGGGGCGACCGGGTGGCCGGTCACGGACGCGCCCCTCCGTGGTGGCGGGGGCGCGTCCGCGCCGTCGTCACGGCTCGGGCGTCACGGCTCAGGCGTCACGGCTCAGGCGTCACGGCTCAGTGGAAGAAGTGCCGGGTACCGGTGAAGTACATCGTCACCCCGGCCGCCTCGGCGGCGGCCACCACCAGCTCGTCGCGGACCGAACCGCCCGGCTGCACCACGGCCTTGACGCCGGCCGCGGTCAGCACCTCCAGGCCGTCCGGGAAGGGGAAGAAGG
This sequence comes from Streptomyces pactum, assembly GCF_016031615.1. Lineage (GTDB taxonomy): Bacteria > Actinomycetota > Actinomycetes > Streptomycetales > Streptomycetaceae > Streptomyces > Streptomyces pactus. Next base: position 4,479,835 of record NZ_JACYXC010000001.1, on the reverse strand, counting down.
CGTCGGAGGCGGCGTACGAGCCGGCCGCGCGCTCCTCGCCGGCCCGCTGCACCGCGAGCCGCGCCGAGTCCACCCGGTTGACCTGGCCCATGCCGACGCCGACGGTGGCGCCGTCCTTGGCGAGCAGGATCGCGTTGGACTTCACCGCGCGGCAGGCCCGCCAGGCGAAGGCCAGTTCGGCCAGCCCGTCGGCGTCCAGCGCCGCGCCGGTGGCCAGGGTCCAGTTGGCCGGGTCGTCGCCGTCCGCCTGGAGCCGGTCGCGGACCTGGAGCAGCAGGCCGCCCTCGATCGGGCGGGCCTCCAGCGCCTGGGCGGGGGCCTCGGGGCAGCGCAGCACCCGGATGTTCTTCTTCCGGGCGAGGATCTCGACCGCGCCGTCCTCGTAGCCGGGGGCGACGATCACCTCGGTGAAGATGTCGGCCACCTGCTCGGCCATCGCCACCGACACCGGGCGGTTGACCGCGATCACACCGCCGAAGGCGGACAGCGGGTCACAGGCGTGGGCCTTCCGGTGCGCCTCCGCGACGTCCGCGCCGACCGCGATGCCGCAGGGGTTGGCGTGCTTGATGATCGCCACACAGGGCTGGTCGCCGTGGTCGTGGGCGGCCCGGCGGGCGGCCTCGGTGTCCACGTAGTTGTTGTACGACATCTCCTTGCCGTGCAGCTGCTCGGCGCCGGCCAGGCCGCCCCCGCCGCTGGTGTAGAGCGCGGCGGGCTGGTGCGGGTTCTCGCCGTAGCGGAGCACGTTCGCGCGCTCGTAGGTGGCGCCCGCGAAGGCGGGGAAGCCTGCGCCGGCCTCGTCGGCCGCGTACTCGCCGGCGAACCAGTTGGCGACCGCCACGTCGTAGGCGGCGGTGTGCTGGAACGCCTCGGCGGCCAGCCGCTTGCGTGCCGGCAGGTCGAAGCCGCCGTCGGCGACGGCCGTCAGCACATCGGCGTAGCGCGCGGGGTTGACCACCACGGCCACGGACGGGTGGTTCTTGGCCGCCGCCCGGACCATCGACGGGCCGCCGATGTCGATCTGCTCCACGCACTCGTCGGGGGCGGCGCCGGAGGCCACCGTCTCCCGGAACGGGTAGAGGTTGACGACGACCAGCTCGAACGGCTCCACGCCCAGCTCGTCGAGCTGGTTGCGGTGGGACTCCAGCCGCTGGTCGGCGAGGATGCCGGCGTGGACGCGCGGGTGCAGGGTCTTCACCCGGCCGTCGAGGCACTCGGGGAAGCCGGTCAGCTCCTCGACCTTGGTGACCGGGACGCCGGCCGCGGCGATCCTCGCGGCGGTGGAGCCGGTGGACACCAGCTGGACCCCGGCGGCGTGCAGCCCCTGGGCCAGCTCCTCCAGACCGGTCTTGTCGTAGACGCTGAGCAGGGCGCGGCGGACCGGGCGCTTGGCGGCGCCGGTCCCGGTGGCCTCGGTGGCGGTGGCCTCGGCGTTGGTGGCGGTCACGGGATTGTTACCTTTCGTCCCTCGATGCGGTAGCCGTTGCGGGCCAGACGCCCCACGACATCGACGAGCAGCGAGCGCTCGACTTCCTTGATCCGCTCGTGCAGCGCGGATTCGTCGTCCTCGTCCCGGACCTCGACCACGCCCTGGGCGATGATCGGGCCGGTGTCCACGCCGTCGTCGACGAAGTGGACGGTGCAGCCGGTCACCTTGGCGCCGTACGCGAGCGCGTCCCGTACCCCGTGCGCGCCGGGGAAGGCGGGCAGCAGCGCGGGGTGGGTGTTGACGCACCGGCCGCCGAAGCGGGCCAGGAACTCCGGGCCCACGATCTTCATGAACCCGGCGGAGATCACCAGGTCGGGCCGGTGGGCGGCGGTCGCCTCGGCGAGGGCGAGGTCCCAGGCGGCGCGGCTGGGGTGGTCCTTCACCCGGCACACGAACGTCGGGATGGACAGCCGCTCGGCGCGGGCCAGGCCCTCGATCCCGTCGCGGTCGGCGCCGACCGCGACGACCTCGGCGCCGTAGCCGGCCGGTCCGTGGGCGGCGATGGCGTCGAGCAGGGCCTGGAGATTGGTGCCGGAACCGGACACCAGCACGACGAGGCGGGCCGGAGCCGGCGGGGCGGGAGGGGGGCAGGGGGAGGCCACGGCGGGGCTCTTTCTCACGGGTGGTGCGGGATCTTCACGGTGCTGCGGACCCGCACGGCGTCCCGGCGGGGCCGTGCCCCGCACGGGCCGCGGGCGTCCTCGGACGCGTCGGCGGGCGGGGCCGCGGGCCGGTCGGTCGGTCGGCCGCGGGGGTCGGTGGTGGCGGTGGTGCGGGTGGTGGTGGGGGGTTCTGATGCCGGCGGCGGTGACGGCGGTCTGTTCGTCGGACGGTCTCGGCGGTCGGTTCGGCAGTCGGTTCCGGCGGTCGGTTCCGGCGGGCGGGCGGGCGGTTTCGGACGGTCGGTTCGGCGGGCAGTTCCGGCGGTCGGGGGGCGGTTTCGGACGGTCGGCATCGTGCGGGCGGTCTCGTGCGGATCCCTCCGGAGGTTCCCCTCCGCGGCCCCGTTCCGGGGATCTCTCCGGGTTCCCCTCAGGGGGTTCCCGGGGACTCCTGAGGACTTCCGGGGCACTCCTCGGGGGACTCGTCGGGACCTCCCCCGGGTCTCTTCGGGACCTCCTCGGGACCACTTCGGCGATCTCTTTGTACGGTCGTACGAGCAGGTGACGACCCTGATTCAGGGCGACCCTACGAAGCAGCGGACCGGCAGCAACGATACCGGCACCCCCGGCGGTCCCGGTGGGCCGCCCGGTCACGGCCCCCTCCCGGACGGACGGCGGCGCGGAGGGTAGCGTCGGGTCTGCGAAACCCTCCGGCGCCTCCGCGGTGCCGGCGGGCCCCGGTCCCCGCCCGGGTGGCACCGGGGCCTTCCGGCGAGCGGGCGGGCGGCGGTACGGACCGGACGGGCGGCACTTCCCGCGCCGCCCGTCCGTTCAGTGAGCGGGTACGCGGGACGCCCCGGGCGTCACGCGCGTATCGCAGACGCCGTCGCACCCCGTACCGTGCCCGGCGTGCAGGACGACGACACAAGGGGAAGACATACTCCACATGCCGCACCCACGCCGCCGCGCGGCCCACTGCCCCACCCCGGTCCCCGACGCCGGGGAGGCCCGGCGATGAGGGGCGCCCAGAAGTCGCACGCGCCGCTGGCGCGGGAGCGGCAGTCGCCTTCGTCCTCCCCGTCCCCGGGCGGCCAGGACGACCACAACCCGTTCGCCCCGCCGCCGGAGGGCAGCCCCGAGCAACCGTGGCGCCCCCGCAGCCGGCCCACCGGTGACGGCGGCCCCGGCAACGGCGGGAACGGCTCCGCCGGCGGCGACGGGGACGGCTCCGACGGCCGGGGCGGCGGCCCGGGCCGGGAGGACGGCCCCGGCGACCCCTCCGGCGGACCGCGGCAGCCCCCGGCGTGGGGCAGCCAGTGGAGCAGCCGGCAGCCCGGCCGGCAGAGCGGCGGCTGGGGCGGCAACCAGGGCGAGCGCCCCAACGGGCGGGACGGCCAGCGCGGCTCCGGCCCGCGCTGGGACCCCACCGACCCGGCGCAGCGGCGCGCCCGGTACGCCCTGCTGGCCGGCATGTGGGCGTTCTTCTTCGCCCTGTTCAGCCTGCCCGAGATCGCCCTGCTGCTCGGCGCGCTGGCGCTGTACTGGGGCATCAGCTCGCTGCGCGGCAAGCCGCGCCGCCCCGACGCCGGCCGGACGGCAGCGGCGGCGGTGGACGCCCCGCCGCCCGCCCCCGGACGCCCGGCGCGCCCCCTCCCGGCCCCCCCCCCGGGCGAACGGCGGCAAGCCGCAGGCCGCGGCGGCGATCAGCGGCCTGGTGACGGGCGGCATCGCGCTGCTCATCGTGGTGGCGACGTACAGCGTCCAGCTGATCTACAGCGACTACTACACCTGCGTGGACGACGCCCTCACCAGCACCTCCCGGGAGCAGTGCGAACAGAAGCTGCCGGAACAGCTCCGCCCGCTGCTCGACACGGACGACTGACGCCTGACGGCGCCCGCCCGCCGCGGCAGGGTCCGGCGGCGGGCATCCGGCCGGTGCGGCTGCTGTGGCGCGAGCGGCCGTACGGCGACGGGCCGGTCGGTGCGGTGGGGCGGGAGCCCCCGTCCGGTACGGCGGGAGCCGGCGGCCCGGCCGGTGCGGCCGGCGGCGGCCCTGCTCAGGCGCGGGTGGCGGGGGCGGGCGCGGCCGGTACGGCTGGTGCGGCGCCCCGGCCGGTACGGCGGGAGCCGGCGGCCCGGCCGGTACGGCGGGAGCGGCTGGTGCGGCGCCCCCGCCGGTGCGGCGGAGCGACCGGTGCGGCTGGTGCGCGAGAGCCGGCGGCCCGGCTCAGGCGCGGGTGGCGGGGCGGGCGCGGCCGCGGGTCGGGCTCGACGCAGGGGCGCTGCCCCGGTCCGGGCGACCCGGCCCAGTCCTGGCCGGGTCCGGCCGGGTCGGAAGACGCCGGGGCGGAAGACGATCGGGTCCCCGGTTGTGAGGCGCCACAGCCGGCCGCCAGGCTGCGGCGCGGCACCGGGGCCAGGAAACGACCGAGCCCCCGGCAGCGAGGGCGGGCCCGGCCACGGATCGGGCTCGACGCAGGGGCGCTGCCCCGGTCCGGGCGACCCGGCCCAGTCCGGGTCGGGTCGGAGTCAGCCCAGTCCGGGCCGGGACCGGCCGGGTCGCGAGACGGTCGAGTCCCCGACTGCGGGGGGCCACGGCCGGCCGCCGGCTGCGGCGCGCCACCGGGGCAGGGAAACGGCCGAGCCTCCGGCGACGGCGGGCGCCAGGCCGACCACCGGTCGTTCGCGGTGCGGCCGTGGCCGGCCGTTCGGTCCGCGGCGGCGGCGCACCACGCGGGCAGCCGGGCGAGCGGGCCCTCCTGCGCCCGCGTACCAGGTCACATGACCGTCCGGCCACAGCGGCACCGCGGGTGCGTCCGGTTCCGCGCCGCCGTCGACGACGTGATCGACCCGGTCGGCCACCCCGCCACCGCCGAGCCGGCTGGTCCGGTCGAGCGGGAGCCCCCGGCCGCCGTCCTCCGCTCGTAGCGGCCGCCCCGCCGCAGCCGCACGTCCCGCAGCCGCCGGCCACGGGTCGTGGCGTTGATGTCCGTCGCCCGGACCGTGGTGTTCGTCGTGGGGGCACCGTGTCCACCCGCGTCGTGCGTCGTGCGGAGCACCGTGCCCGCCGTGCGGAGCACCGTGTGCGTCGAGCCCGAAGCATCGTGTCCGCCCGGACGGCCGTCATCGTCCCGCCCGACGGCCGTCATCGTCGTCCGGCCGTCGGGTGCGGCGCCCGGGGTGCGCCCTGTCGCGCCGGGCGGCCGGGGCGACAGGGCCGAGGCGTCCGCGGTTCCGCCGCGCCGGCCGTGGCGCCCGTACGGGTTACAGCTCGTCCGCGGGTGGGTCGGCCTCGGGCGGTACGGCCTCGGAGCTCCGGCCGGCGGCGCCCCGTGGCTCCTCGGTCCACTCCCAGGACGGCGGCCCGGCCCCTGGCCAGCGGTCCTCCGGGTCGGCCCACCGCTCATCGGCCGGGTCGGCCGCCTCCGACCACTCGTTCTTCGCCGTCCATTCGGTGGCGTCGCCCGGTTCGGCGGCGGTCCAGCGGGCCGGGCGCATCCGGCTCCGCAGCCGGGCCACGGTGCCGCCGGCCCGCAACGGGCGGGGCGCCGCGGTCCCCTCACCGTCGCCGCCCGGGTCACCGTCCCCGTCGGGTTCGCCGTCCCCGGCCGGGCCGGGGTGGTCGCCGGCCACGCCGGGGTGCGGCACGGCACGCCGCCCCCGCTCCGCCGCCGGGCCGGTCCTCCCTCCCGGGCCCGCGTCCGGTGCCCGGTCCCTCCCCGACGGCCGTTCCGGGGCCGGCTGCCCGGCCGCCGCGGGAGACCGGTCCAGGGTCGTGGCCGCCGCCGTGAGGGCGTCGGGGAAGTCCGCCGGGCAGCTCTCCGAACGGGCCTCGGGCAGCAGGTCCGGGTACCGGCCGCCCATGTCCTCCGGCACGCCGCCCCCGGGGCGGCCCGTCCCGGGTCGGCCGGCCCGGGGGCCCGCGCCCCGGCCCGCCGCGTCGGCCCCCGTACCCCGTCACACTCCCACGGCTCCCACGCCCCCCTCCTCCTCCCATGTCTCCCCCGGTGTCCCCCACCCCACCGGTCTCCCACACCGGTGGCACTCGGTCCCCCCGGCCCGGCGCGTCGTGGTGCCCGGCGCGGTTCCGGCGGAGCAGGGGGAAGGGTGCGCACCAGCCGTCGGCCCGCCCGGCCCGGTGCGGTCCGCAGCCACCGCACGGGGGCCGAGGCCGCGATGCGGGCCGCGCCGGTGGGCGGCGGAGCGGTTCCGGCGGCCCGGGCCGCCACCTCCGCCCGGTGCCGTGCCGCCCGCCGCACCAGCCGGAACCAGCGGAGCCCCACCGCCCCGGGGACGCCGAGCAGCAGGCTCCAGGCCAGCGCCGCGCCGCCCGCCTGCCACCAGCGGGGCCCGAACTCCGCGAGGGCCCGGGTGCCGAGCGGGCCGCCGGAGACCTCGGCCAGCAGCGCGGTGGCCAGCCCGCAGCCGCAGGCGGCGAGCGCCGCCGTGAGCGCGGTCTCGCGGTAGCTCCACGGTCTCCCGCCGCCCCGCGCCGTCAGATACGCGGTGTACTCCGAGCCGCCGGTCAGATACCGCCACAGCGACCGGAGAGCCCGGACCGGCCGGGAGGCGCGCACCGCACGCAGGAGCCGGGCGACCGGCGTCACCCGGGCGAGGCGGCGGACCGACCGGGACAGCCAGGACCGCCGGAACGGCCGGAGCCGCCGGACCGGTCGGAGCGCCGCCCGGACCGGTCGGAGCGCCGCCCGGAGGGGCCGGAACAGCCGGGACGGCCCGGGGGAGCGGGGACGGGCGGCGGGCGGCGGACGGCGGGGGCGGTGCCGGGCATGCGGCCGTCCGGTTCCGCACGGCCCTCCCGCGCCGGCCCTCCCGCGCCCGGCCCCTCACCGGCCGTCACCACCTCGGCCGGCTCCCCGTCGACCGCTTCCTCCCGGGCGGGCTCCGCCCCGACCGGTTCTCCGGAGGCAGGGTCCCCCGGGGCGGGGGACCCCGTGGGCCGGCCCCACCCCTGCCGGACTCTCCCCGACGGGGCTCTCCCTGCAGGGCACTCCCCCACCAGGGCCTCCGCCACGGCCGCGTCCCCCTACGGGGCCCTCCCCGGCCGGTCTCCCCCGGGCCGGTTCCTCCCCCGAGGGTGCCTCCCGGGCCGGTTCCTCCCCCGCGGGTGTCTCCGGGAACGGCTCCTCCCCCGCGGGTGTCTCCGGGAACGGTCGCTCGTCGGCGGGCGTCTCTCCGCCCGGTCGCTCGTCCGCGGGGGTCCCCGGGGCGGGTGCCGTCCCGCCCTGCGGCCCGGGGGCCGGCACCTCCCGGAGGGGCGGTTCCATCGCTTCCCCCCGGGTGTGCGGAATGCGGGCCGTCGGCAGCGGGCGGAGCGCGGCGCTGGAGACGAACCAGGCCACCGACAGTCCGACGGCGAGCGGCACGGTCGCGGCGAGCAGCAGGTACGGCAGGCCGCCCCGCGGGCTCTCCCCGGGCAGCGCCGCCAGCAGCGGGAAATACGGAAGTTCCGGATAGCCGGTCATGCCGAGCGGCGCCACCGTACTGCCGGCGCCGATGGTGAAGCCGGGGCCGAGCCCGTAGACGCCGGCCCACAGGACCGCGTTGGGCAGCAGCGCCAGGCTGAGCACCAGGACCGCCAGCCGCCCCGACCAGGCGCCGGTGAGCTGCCCGAAGGTGGCGGAGACCGCGCCGGCGTGCCCGGTCAGGGACACCGCGGTCAGCAGGGCCCCGGTGCCGATCAGGGCCAGCACCGCCGCCCCGGTCGCGCGCAGCGCCGTGGCCAGCCGGCGCGGGGTGAGCCAGGCCGGGGCGTGCAGCGCTTCCGCCAGCCGGGCCGCGCCGGGCAGCGGCAGCGTGGTCAGCAGCCGGCGGACGGCGGTGGGCAGCAGGCCGTACGGGCGCCCGGTGCCGGACCACACACCCATCGCGACGACGGTCACGGTGACCACCGGCAGCCGCAGCAGGGCGCCCAGCGGTTCGACCCGCACCGGGCCCTCCGAGGCGTACACCACCGCCGCCAGCCCGACCAGCAGATAGCCACCGGCCACCCAGGCGACGGCCCGGCGCGGTACCAGCGGCGGGCTGGAGAGCGCGAGCACCACGGGCGGCGCGCTGAGCGCGGCCCCCCCGGGCACCGGCTCCGGCGGCTCCAGCGCGTGCCGCGCGGCCCGGTGCAGCAGCCAGCAGGGCAGGGCGCTGATCAGCAGCGGGTTGAGCCCGATGGGCGCGGTACCGCCGACCGCCGGCTGCGCACGGGCCAGCTCCGCGCCGTGGGCCAGCAGCCACAGGTCGGCGGCGACGTGCAGCGCACCGCTGGGTCCGGTCCCGGCGTACGGGGAGCCGATCCACAGCAGCACCACGACGACGGCGAGGGTGCCCAGTCCCAGGCAGGCGGCGACCACCCCGCTGAAGAACGCCTGTCCGACCGCAGAGGTGTCCCGGGCGGCGGAGTAGCCACGCGAGGACAACGAAGGGCCGTGGTCGGTCAATTGCGTCACACGATCATGCTGCCAAGAACATCCCCATTTGCCCCTGTAGCAGGCGCATGACCGCCGTGTCGCCCACCATATAGATATGCCTATTTTCGTACGGTTTGGCGGTGGTGCGGATATGACCCGAGGCGGAACGGGGGCACACCGGGCCGGTGGCGCGCCGGACGGCAGGGCTGACGACAGGGCGAGCGGCAGGGCGGGAACGCACCGGACCGGGAACGCGAGCGAGGACGCGGCGGACGGTGCCGCCGCGGGCGGCACGTGCGGGCCGGCCCGCACGGCTCACGACCGGGGCCGTCAGGCGCGGGACGACGGCCGCGGCACGCGGAACACGAACCGTACGGCGCGGGGCTCGGGCCCTACGAGCAGCGGTCACCCGAACGCGGGGCACCCGGGCTCCGACCGACCGGGCACCGACCGCCGGGGCACCGGACAGGCGACCGGTCGTCCGCGTACCGGCCCGGTGACCGGCCGGGCAGCAGCCGCGCGGGCCGTCCGCCACCCGGCTGACGACGCCCCCGGCCGCGCCACATCGCCACCTCCCACCGGCCCCGGCACCGCACCTCCCCGGACCGGGACTGGGACCGGGACAGCGGCAGGGGCAGGGACCGGGACCGCGCCGGGGAACTCCACGCCGGAGCCTTGCGCCCCCGGGGTCGCCCCCATGCCGGACGACACCCCTCCGCCCCGGGAGGCGGCAGAGGGTCCGGCCGGGGCGGAGGACGACACCGTCCCGCTCCCGGTGGTGCCCTCCGGCGGTGCGCCGGCACCCGGCACCCCCCGTGCCGCCACCTCCGGCACCGCTGGCACGGCCGCCACCCCCGGCACCGCTGGCACGGCCGCCACACCCGGCACCGCTGGCACGGTTGCGACCCCCGGCTCGGCCGCGCCCGATGTCCCGTCCGGCGCGTCCGGTGCCGGCGTCCTGCCGCCGGACCCGTCCGCCACCGGTGTCCCGCCGGACCTGCCGGACCCGGCCGCCGCCGACACGCCGGTGGCCGCGTTCGAGGCCCTGTACGACCGGCACGCGCCGTGCCTGATACGCCAGGCGTACCTGCTCACCGGCGATCCACGGCTGGCCCGACGGTCGGTGGAGTACGCGTTCCAGCTGGCCTGGCAGCGGTGGCCCGAGGTGGCCGTGGACCGCGACCCGGGGGGCTGGATACGGGCGGCCACCTATGAGTACGCGCTCTCGCCCTGGCGCCGGACGCGCCCGGCCCGCCCGGGCCCGCCGCCGGACCCGACCCCCACGGCCACCTCCCCGACGAGCGCCACCGAAGCGGCCGGCCCGTCCACCCCCACCCCCGGAGCCGCCCCCCGCCATGTCCGGAACCTCCGCCACGGCACCGCCCCCCCCCCACCGGCCCCGAACCAGGTCGCACCGATGCGGGTGACGCCCCCACCGATGCCGGGGCCTCTCCCACCCGGACGCCGGACGAGGACGGCCGGGAGGCGCCGCCCGCACCCGCCGACGGACGGCACGGTGGTGAACGGCGCGGCAGCGAACGGCGCACCCCGGGCCGGCGGCCCCGAAACCGGCCGGCGAACCGGCAGCAGCCCCGGGAAGCACCGGCACCACAGCCACCGCTCGGCCGGCCGTCGGGCGAGCGGCGACCGGACGGCCGTCCGTCGGATGCGGCAGCGACGACCGACGCGGCAACCGGAGCAGCGACGGCGACGACAGCGGGAGCGGCGGCGGCAACAGCAACGGCGGCGGGCGAGCGCTCCGGCATCGCGCGGACGGACGGTCCCCGCCCCCGGCCCGCCACTCCGCAGCCCGCCCTGCTCGACGCGCTGCTCTGCCTGCCACGCCCCTACCGGCGGGCGCTGCTGCTCTACGACGGGGTGGGGCTGGGCCTTCCGGAGACCGCCGCCGAGACCGAGGCCACCACGTCGGCGACCGTGAACCGGCTGCGGCACGCCCACGCCGCGCTCGTCGAACGGCTCCCCGAGCTGCGGGCGGCCCGCCCGGCCGAGCAGCGGCGCATCCTCCACCGGCGGCTCGCCGAGGCCGCCGCCGCGCAGCCGCTGGACACCAGGCCGGCGCGGACCGTACGGCTGGACGGCGAGCGGGCCACCCGCCGCCGGACCCGGGCGGCGATCGGGCTGCCGGTCTCCTTCGCGGTGGCCGTCGGCCTGGCAATGGCGGTCAGCCCGGACCGGGGCGCCCCGGCCCCGGAGCCCGAGCAACGCCCGGCCGCCACCCAGCCCGGGTCCCGGTGACCCGGCTCGGCGCGGCATCACCGGGCCGGCGCCGGCAGAGCCCGGGCGACAGGAGGAGTTCGGGCGACAGGAGGAGTTGGGGGGGCGCCGTGGCGTAAGGCGCCGGCGGGCCGACGGGGAGGGGCCGGCGCGGCACCGGAGCGGCGCCGCCGGGAGCAGGTCCCGCCCGACCCCGGCCACGGGCGGCGGCGGGCCGGCCAGGGCGGCGGCTGGCCGACAACAGCGCCACCCGACCCCATGGCACCACGGGCAGCGCCACCCCGGCCGGCACCCCCGCAGACGGCAGGCCGGCGAACGGCAGCCCCGCGAACAGCACTACGGGCCCGCACCCCCCTGACCAAGGGGTGCGGGCCCGTAGGGGTTCCGCGGGGCAGCGGCATGACCGGCCGGCCGTGCCGCTGTGACGGCCGGCGGCTCAGCCGCGACCGTGCGGCACGGCACGCCGCCGGTCGGCCGTGCTCAGCCCTGGAGCGCGGCCCGCGCCAGGCGCGCGGTCTCGGACGGGGTCTTGCCGACCTTGACGCCCGCGGCCTCCAGGGCCTCCTTCTTCGCCTGGGCGGTGCCGGAGGAGCCGGAGACGATGGCGCCGGCGTGGCCCATGGTCTTGCCCTCGGGCGCGGTGAAGCCCGCGACGTAGCCGACGACCGGCTTGGTGACGTTGGCCTTGATGAAGTCCGCGGCCCGCTCCTCGGCGTCGCCGCCGATCTCGCCGATCATCACGATCAGGTCGGTGTCGGGGTCGGCCTCGAAGGCGGCCAGCGCGTCGATGTGGGTGGTGCCGATGATCGGGTCACCGCCGATACCGACGCAGGAGCTGAAGCCGATGTCGCGCAGCTCGTACATCATCTGGTAGGTCAGCGTGCCGGACTTGGACACCAGACCGATGCGGCCGGGCTTGGTGATGTCGGCCGGGATGATGCCCGCGTTCGACTGACCCGGCGTGATCAGACCCGGGCAGTTCGGGCCGATGATGCGGGTCTTGTTGCCCTTGGCCTGGGCGTGCGCCCAGAAGGTGGCGGTGTCGTGGACCGCGATGCCCTCGGTGATCACGACGGCCAGCGGGATCTCGGCGTCGATCGCCTCGATGACCGCGTCCTTGGTGAACTTCTCCGGGACGAAGATGACCGTGACGTCGGCGCCGGTCTTCTCGATGGCCTCGGCGACGGTGCCGAAGACCGGGATCTCGGTGCCGTCGAAGTCCACGGAGGTGCCGGCCTTGCGCGGGTTCACGCCACCGACGATGTTGGTGCCCGAAGCGAGCATCCGGCGGGTGTGCTTCTGCCCCTCGGAGCCGGTCATGCCCTGGACGATGACCTTGGATTCCTTGGTGAGGAAGATAGCCATGGTGTTGGTGTCCCTCGTCCCTTACTTCGCAGCCAGCTCGGCGGCCTTCTCGGCCGCTCCGTCCATCGTGTCCACCTGCTGCACCAGCGGGTGGTTGGCGTCGGTGAGGATCTTGCGACCCAGCTCCGCGTTGTTGCCGTCGAGGCGGACGACCAGCGGCTTGCTGACCTCCTCGCCCTTGGACTTCAGCAGCTCCAGGGCCTGCACGATGCCGTTGGCGACCGCGTCACAGGCGGTGATGCCGCCGAAGACGTTGACGAAGACGGACTTGACGTCCGGGTCGCCCAGGATGATCTCCAGGCCGTTCGCCATGACCTCGGCGGAGGCGCCGCCACCGATGTCGAGGAAGTTGGCGGGCTTGACGCCACCGTGGTTCTCACCGGCGTAGGCGACGACGTCCAGGGTGGACATGACCAGGCCCGCGCCGTTGCCGATGATGCCGACCTCGCCGTCGAGCTTGACGTAGTTGAGGCCCTTGGCCTTGGCCGCGGCCTCCAGCGGGTTGGCGGCCGCCTTGTCCTCCAGCTCGGCGTGCTCCGGCTGGCGGAACTCGGCGTTGGCGTCCAGCGACACCTTGCCGTCCAGCGCGATGACGCGGCCGTCGGCGACCTTGGCCAGCGGGTTCACCTCGACCAGCAGGGCGTCCTCGGCGACGAAGGTCTTCCACAGGGTCTGCAGGATCTCGGCGACCTGGTCGGCGACCTCGGCCGGGAACTTCGCGGCCTCGACGATCTCGCGGGCCTTGGCCTCGGTGACGCCCTCGGTGGCGTCCACCGGGATCTTCGCCAGGGCCTCGGGCTTGGTGGCCGCGACCTCCTCGATGTCCATGCCGCCCTCGACGGAGGCCATGGCCAGGAAGGTGCGGTTGGTGCGGTCGAGGAGGTAGGAGACGTAGTACTCCTCGGCGATGTCCGGCGCCGTCTCGGCGATCATCACCTTGTGGACCGTGTGGCCCTTGATGTCCATACCGAGGATCTGACCGGCCTTCTCGACCGCGTCGTCCGGGCTCGACGCCAGCTTGACGCCGCCGGCCTTGCCACGGCCACCGACCTTCACCTGCGCCTTGACGACCGACCGGCCTCCCAGACGCTCGGTCGCCTCGCGCGCCGCCTCAGGCGTGTCGATGACTTCACCGGCCAGCACCGGTACACCGTGCTTGGCGAAGAGGTCCCTCGCCTGGTACTCGAACAGGTCCACGCGCGTCCGTCCCTTTTCTGGAAATCGCGGTTCGTTGTCTGCGCGGGCGTGCCGCGGGGGCAGCGTGAGGACGCGATCTTTTACGAGGGCGGCACACGTGCGCCGAATACGCGGCATGTCCGCCACGCAGGTTATCCCCGCCGGACGCCCACCCCTAAATCACAAGTCACACTCGCGCGGTGATTACGGTCACAGGTTCCGGCAGGTACCACGTATCCCTGTACGCCCGGCGTCCCGGGTCCGACGGCCCGGAATCCCTCTCCGTAACACGGGCCGCGCGGCCGTCCGGAACACCTTCCGTTCGGGCGAACCGCCGTTGGTCCGAATGGCCTTCGCCGGTCCGTCCGCTAACCCGCCCCGTACCGCTCCGCACCAGACGCCGGACCCGGCCCGGTTCCGCCGTCGGCCCCCGCCCGTCCCCTGTGCTGTGACCGGTTCCACGCCGCCGGCCGACGGGCGCCGACCGGGCCGGCGGCACCGGGGTGCGGGCCGCCAGGCCCCTCCCGGCGGTGCGGGCCCCCGCACCCTCGCCACCGGAGGGCCAGGGCCGGGGCCGGGGCCAGGGCCGGGGGGCGGGGGGCCGGGGGGCGGGGGCCGGGGGGCGAGCCGCACCGGCTCAGGAACCGGCCGCCGTGTCCGGTATCGGCAGGGGGCGCTTCTCGATCGCCGCCGCCATCACCTCCGGGAAGTGGTCGGGGGTACACGCGAAGGCCGGGACGCCGAGCGCCGCGAGGGCCGCGGCGTGCTCCCGGTCGTAGGACGGCGCGCCGTCGTCGGAGAGTGCCAGCAGCGCCACGAACCGCACGCCCGACGCCTTCATCGCCGCCACCCGGCGCAGCATCTCCTGCCGTATCCCTCCTTCGTAGAGGTCGCTGATCAGCACCACCACGGTGTCCGCGGGCCGGGTGATCCGGGACTCGCAGTAAGCCAGCGCGCGGTTGATGTCCGTACCGCCGCCGAGCTGGGTGCCGAAGAGCACGTCGACCGGGTCGTCGAGCTGGTCGGTGAGGTCCACCACCGCCGTGTCGAAGGCGACCAGCCGGGTGCTGATCGCGCGCATCGAGGCCAGGACGGCCCCGAACACCGAGGCGTGGACCACCGACGAGGCCATCGAACCGGACTGGTCGATGCAGAGGACGATCTCCTTGCGTACGCCGTGCGCCGCGCGCCCGTACCCCACCAGCCGCTCCGGGACGACCGTGCGGTGCTCGGGCAGGTAGTTCTTCAGGTTCGCCCGCACCGTCCGGTTCCAGTCGATGTCCCGGTGCCGGGGACGGCCGGTCCGCGCCGACCGGTCCAGCGCGCCGGTGACGGTGGCCCGGGTGCGGGTGGCCAGCCGTCGTTCCAGGTCCGCGACGACCTTCCGGACCACGGCCCGGGCGGTCTCCCTGGTGGTCTCGGGCATCGCCTTGTTCAACGACAGCAGCGTCCCGACCAGGTGGACGTCCGCCTCCACCGCCTCCAGCATCTCCGGTTCCAGCAGCAGCGCGGCCAGGCCGAGCCGGTCGATCGCGTCCCGCTGCATCACCTGCACCACCGACGCCGGGAAGTACGTACGGATGTCGCCGAGCCAGCGCGCCACCTGGGGCGCGGAGCCGCCGAGCCCGGCCGACCGTGCCCCGCCCGCCGGGCCGCCGGGCCGCCCGTCGCCGCCGTACAGCGCCGCCAGCGTGCGGTCCATGGCCGCGTCCCGGCCGCTGAGCACATGGCCCGTGCCCTCCCCGGTCCCGGCGGCGCCGCCCTCCCCGCCGCCGAGCACCAGCCGCCAGCGCCGCAACCGCTCCTGGGCGTCCGCCGCGCTCCTTCCCACCATGCCGTCCTCCCCGCTGGGCCGACTCATTCCGTGGTCCCCCGCCCCTTGCCGTCCTCCCGCGGCGCCTACCGCGCCCGCGGGTCCGTCCCCGCCGCCGGCGGTGCCTCCCGCCATGTCCCCGAACCCCGCCCCGACGGCGCTGCCCGGCACCACCCCCGTCGCCTCCCCCGGGCCCGGCCCCCGGCGACGCCCCCGCACCGCCTCGTCACCTCTCCCGGGCCCCCGCCCCGTCGATGCCCTCCGACACCGCCCGCACCGCCCGTCGATGCCCCCTGGCTCATGCCCTCACCGGCGTCCCGGCCGTACCTGCGCCGGGGCTCCCCGGCACGGCCCCTCGGCACCCCGGGCCGTACCCCGGGCCCCACCCCGCGGGCGTCACCCGCCACGGCCCCGCCGGCCTTCTCGGCGATGTCCCCGGCCCAGCCGCGGTCGGCTTCCCCGGCGATGTCCCCGGCCCAGCCGCGGTCGGCTTCCCCGGCGATGCCCCCGGCCGTGCCGCGGTCGGCATCCCCGGCCATGTTCCCGGCCGTGCCGCGGTCGGCATCCCCGGCCATGTTCCCGGCCGTGCCGCTCCCGGAGCCCCGGCCCCCGTCACCCGCCGCGGCTCCACCGGGGCACCCGTCCGCGTCATCCGTGCCGGTGCCGGCACGGGTGGCGGCGGGAGGGCCCTGAGGTACGGGTCCGGGCGGTCCGCCGGCGCCCGGTGGCCCGAGCAGCAGATGGACGGTGGGCAGGACGGCGCCCGCCCGGTCGGGATCGGTACCGGCCCCGAAGCCGGGCACGGGAACGGCCGCCGACCCGCTTCCGGGCCCGCCCGCCGGGCCGCCGTCGCGCACCGGGCCCCGGCGGACCAGCTCCCCCACGGTGCGCCGGACGCCCGCCTCGTACCCGGAGAAGGTGCGGCGCAGCAGCGGCAGCACATCGGTGAAGGCGTCCGCCGGTATCCCGGTCAGCCACGCATCGACCAGCGCCAGCAGCCGTTCGTCGTGGACCAGCAGCACTCCGCCGCCGGCCGCCCCGCCGAGGAATCCCTCGATCCAGACCGCCGCCTCGGCCGGCCGGGTGCCCGGCGAGAGGGCCAGGCTCATCAGGCGGGCCGACTCCTCCTCCGTCAGCAATCCGTCGTCCAGCAGCAGCCGCGCCGCCCGGCCCCGGACCAGGCCGGAGACGCCGTCCCGGCCGGCCAGGCCGCGCAACATCCCGGCCCACCGGGCGCGGAGCCCGCCCCCGCTGAATATTCCCGGCTCCCCGGGCACCGCCGGATCTCCGGGCATCCCCGCTTCCCCGAGCACCGCCGGCTTCCCGGGCACCGCCGGACCTCCGGGCACCGCCGCGTCCGCCGGAGCCGTCCGGTCGCCCCCGCCGGCCGTGGACGGCTGCCCGGCCGTACCCGTCGTACCCCCTGCACCCGCCGCACCATCACCAGCCGTGCCCGCCGGGACGGACGTTACGGACGTGACGGACGGACCGGCACCGCCCTCCGCGGGGAACGGCCCGTTCCCGCCCGCCGCGGAGGCCGGGCCGCCCTCGCCCGCCGCCGGTGACACATCTGTCCCGGACCCCTGGGCGAGCAGGTTGATCGCCTGGTGGGCCGCCTCCAGGTGGCGCCGCATCTCCTCGGCCCCCTCGGCATCCAGCCCGGTGCAGGCGGGAGGCAGGCCGACCAGGACCCGCTCGGCGAGCCCGTGGGCGACCTCGGTGAGGGAGGCGGTGCCGGTTCCCCGTACGTCCCCGTACCGCACCGACCGCACCAGCGCGGGCAGGGCCCGCGCCAGCTGGGCGACGTCGGTGTCCAGCGCGGCCCGGTCGGCGAGGGCGCGCAGCACCGCCGGCAGGGCGTCGGCCAGCCCGGCGAGCAGGCAGTGCTCGGCGAGCGCGGTGACCTCCCCGAGCGTCGCCGCTTCCGCCGCCCGCGCGGTGGCCTTCGCGGTGGCGGCGGAGTGCACCGTGGTGCCCCACATCCCCGCCTCCGCCACCCGCACCGACAGCTCCGGCTCCCAGCACAGCCGCCAGGTCTCCCGGAAGGTGCCGGTGCCGGTGCGCGCGGAGCGGGCGGGAGTGCCCCAGTCGATGCCCAGCAGCCGGAGCCGGTGCAGCAGCCGGCTGCGTGCGGCGTCGGTCTCCTTGCGCAGGTCCAGGTCGAGCTCCCGCTCCGCCGCCGCGGGCTTGAGGCGCAGCGAGCGCTGGACGCGGGTCAGGTCGCGCCGGAGCGGCACCGCGGGGGCGGTGTCCGGTACCTCGCCCAGCTCGTCGCCGATGATCAGGCGGTCCTGGATGAGGGCCAGCGGCACGTCCGAGCCGTCGCACATCACCGCCCGCACCGCGTCGATGGTCTCGGTGAGACCGGCCAGCGGCCGGCCGCGCAGGGCGGCAAGCGTCTCCGCGAGCCGTACCGCCTCGATGACGTGCGCGGGGGAGACCGCGAAGTCCTCCGCGCGGAGCAGCCCGGCGACCTTCGTCAGCCACCGCTCCACCGGCCGGTCGGGGGCCTCGAAGAGATGGTGGTACCAACCCGGGGAGGCGATCCCGGCCCCGTAGCCGCTGGACCGGGAGAGCCGGCGGTGGGTCCACGGCACCCAGCTGATCTCCGTCCTGACCTTGGGCAGCCCCTTGAGCAGCCGCCGGTCGGCGGTGACCGTGGTGCGGCCGGTCAGGGCGGGCACGTGCCAGGCGCCGCAGACGACCGCCACCCGGTCCCCGAACTCCCGCCGCGCCTCGCGCAGCCGCAGCCGCATGTGGGCCTCCCGTACGGCGTCGTCCCGGTGGCCGCCGTCCCCGTACTCCGCGCGCAGTGCGGCCATCGCCTCGGCGAGCGCCGCGAACGGCGCCAGGGCGGCCGCCGGATCGTCCGGGCCGGGTGGATCGTGCGCACGGACCCCGGTCCGGGACGGATCGGTCTCCGGGACGGGCGGGTGCGGGTGGTCGGGGGCGCGGGCCCCGGCGGCGCCGGCCCCGCGGTGTTCCACCACGTCCTCCCACCAGCGCTCGGGGTCGTCGTAACCGGCCGCCTCGGCGAGCGCGGCGATCGGGTCCGTCCGCAGCTCGTGCGGGCGCGGCACGTCCGGGCCCGGCTCCCCGGTCCGGTGCGGCTCCGGACGCCCCTGCTCCGCCCGCGCCCCGCCGGCCTCCGGGACGGCGCCGGCTCCCGTTCCGGCACCCGGCCCGGCGCCGCCGGCCGGTCCGTCCTGGCCGTCCCCGCCGGCCCCGGGGCCGCCATCCGCCGCGTCCCGGTCCCCGCCCGGCCCGGACGCCCCGTCACCATCACCGCCCGGTGCGGACGCCTCGTCACCGCCCGGTCGCCCGCTCACCGCGTCCCCGTCCGCGCCCGGACCGGGTGCCCCGGGGGCGGTCTCCTCCCGCCGGGCCGCGAGGGCGAGGGAGTGGGCGGCCGGCAGGTCGATGAAGCGGACCGGGACGCCGTGGCGGAGGGCCCACCGGATCGCCACCCACTCCGGCGAGAACTCGGCCAGCGGCCAGAATGCCGCCCGGCCCGGGTCGTCCACCGCGTGGGCCAGCAGCGCGACCGGGGGCCGCATGCCCTCCTCGGCGGCGAGCGCGACCAGCGCGTCGCCCTCCGGCGGCCCCTCGACGAGCACCGCGCTCGGCCGGCACGCCTCCAGGGCCGTGCGGACCGCGCGGGCCGACCCCGGCCCGTGGTGGCGCACGCCGAGGAACACCGGGCCCTCGCCGGGCGGTGGCTCGTCCCGGGCCGGCCGGCGCGCCGCGGCGGTCACGCGCCCACCTCGCGGCAGGCACGGTAGAAGTCCTGCCAGCCCGCCCGCTCGCGGACCACCGTCTCCAGGTACTCCTGCCAGACGATCCGGTCGGCGGCCGGGTCGCGGACCACCGCGCCCAGCACGCCCGCCGCCACGTCGCCGGCGCGCAGCACGCCGTCACCGAAGTGCGCGGCCAGCGCCAGCCCGCCGGTGACCACGGAGATCGCCTCGGCCGTGGAGAGGGTGCCGGACGGCGACTTGAGCTTGGTGCGGCCGTCCCCGGTGACCCCGTCGCGCAGTTCGCGGAAGACCGTGACGACCCGGCGGATCTCGTCCGTGCCGGCCGGTGCCGCCGGCAGGTCCAGCGAGCGGCCGATCTGCGCCACCCGCCGGGTGACGATGTCCACCTCCTCCTCCGGGGTGGCCGGCAGCGGCAGGACCACGGTGTTGAAGCGGCGGCGCAGCGCGCTGGACAGCTCGTTGACGCCCCGGTCGCGGTCGTTGGCGGTGGCGATCAGGTTGAAGCCGCGGACCGCCTGCACCTCCTCCCCCAGCTCCGGGATCGGCAGCGTCTTCTCGGACAGCACCGTGATCAGCGTGTCCTGGACGTCCGCGGGGATACGCGTGAGCTCCTCCACCCGCGCCGTCCGGCCCTCGGCCATCGCGCGCATGACGGGGCTGGGCACCAGGGCCTCCCGGCTGGGCCCGTGGGCGAGCAGCCGGGCGTAGTTCCAGCCGTACCGGATGGCCTCCTCGGGGGTGCCGGCGGTGCCCTGGACGAGCAGGGTGGAGTCGCCGCTGACAGCCGCCGCGAGGTGCTCCGACACCCAGGTCTTGGCGGTGCCGGGCACCCCGAGGAGGAGCAGCGCGCGGTCGGTGGCGAGCGTGGTCACCGCCACCTCGACGACCCGGCGCGGCCCCACGTACTTCGGTGTGATCACCGTCCCGTCCGGCAGGGTGCCGCCGAGCAGATAGGTCGCCACGGCCCAGGGGGACAGCCGCCAGCGGGCCGGACGTGGCCGGTCGTCGGCCGCCGCCAGGGCGGCCAGCTCCGCGGCGAACGCCTGCTCGGCGTGCGGCCGGAGCGCCTGCGGTGCGGCGCCCGCACCATCCGGCGCATCGTCACGCAGCGTAGCGTGGGCGGTGTTTCCCCCGGCCTCGTCACCGGGTCCGGGCACAGTCACGGTCACAGCTCCCCCAACTCGCACTCAGGTCCGTTTCCGGATACGGGAACCACCATGCACCCCGCCACTGACAATCCACCGGACGGTGCATGAAAGTGCAGGTCAGAGCCGTTTGTCAGTGGCACCCCCTAGCGTTTTCCCCATGAATCCGCAGGGGGAACGCTGGACGGCGGAACAGGTGCTGGCACTGGCTCCTGACGCCGCGTCACGCACGGCGGGCGGCAAGCTCGCCACCGCAGGCCCGTGGACGGCGACGGGCGCTTGTGCACGGAGCGTATGGGGAAGCTGTAGCGGCAGCGGCGCCGAACCGTACCGGACGGCGGTCGATCTGGACGGCCCGGCCTACCGGTGCGGCTGCCCGAGCCGCAAGTCCCCGTGCAAGCACGTCCTGGGTCTGCTGCTGAGGTGGGCGGGGGAGCCGGACGGGGGCGGCGTGCCGGAGGTGCCCGAGCCGCCGGAGTGGGTCCGCACGTGGCTGGCCGGCCGGCGGGAGCGCGCCGCCCGGGCGGGCGGGCCGGAGCCGGACGCCACCGCCACGGATGGCGGAGCCCCGGGGGCGGGCGGCGCGGACCCGGCCGCGGCGCGGCGCCGGGCGGAGCGGCGCGCCCACCGGATCGCGGCCGGCGCCACC
Organism: Streptomyces pactum; assembly: GCF_016031615.1. Lineage (GTDB taxonomy): Bacteria > Actinomycetota > Actinomycetes > Streptomycetales > Streptomycetaceae > Streptomyces > Streptomyces pactus. The sequence continues at coordinate 4,459,184 of NZ_JACYXC010000001.1, read as the reverse complement.
GAGCTGGAGCAGCGGTTGGGGGACCTGCTGCGCCAGGGGCTGGCCACCGCGACGGATGGCGCGGCCGGGGCCACCGTGTGGGAGGAGACCGCGGCCCGCATGGTGGACGCCCAGGCGCCGGGGCTGGAGGCGCGGGTGCGCGAGCTGGCGGCGGCCCGCGCCTCGGGTCCGGGCTGGCCGGGCCGGCTGCTGGAGGAGTGCGCCCTGACGCACCTGCTCGACCAGGCGTGCCTCCGGATCGACGAGCTGCCGGAGGGGCTGGCCGCCACCGTCCGCTCGCGGGTGGGGCTCACCACGACCACCGCCGGGCTGCTGGCCTCCGGTTCCCCGGTCCGGGACCGCTGGTGGGTGCTGGGCCGGCAGGACAGCGGCGACGGCAGGCTCACCGCCCGCCGGGTCTGGCTGCGGGGCGAGCACACCGGCCGGATGGCGCTGCTGCTCTCCTACGGTGTGGCGGGCCGGGCCCCGGAGCCGGGGCCGCCACCGGGCCTGGTGATCGACGCGGACCTCGTCTACCACCCGTCCGCCCGTCCGCTCCGGGCCGTGCTGGGCGACCGGTACGGGCCGCCGGGCCCGCCCCCGGAGGGTGGCCCGCCGCCGGGGGTCGGGCCGGCCGAAGCCCTGGCCGGGTACGGCGCGGCACTCCGCGACGACCCCTGGCTGGACGCCTGGCCCACGGTGCTGGCCGGCGTCGTCCCGATACCCGGCCCGGACGGCTGGCAGCTCGCGGACCCGGCCACCGGCACCGCGCTCCCGGTGGACCCGCGCTGCCCGGGCCGTACGAACCTGTGGCAGCTCACCGCCGTCTCCGGGGGCGAGCCGGTCACCGTCTTCGGGGAGTGCGGCCACCGCGGTTTCGCCCCGGTCACCACCTGGGACCCGCTTCCGGTCCCGTTGTGAGCCGCGGACCGGGCGGGTGGCGGGCGGGGGGTGGCCTACGGGACCGGCGGGCCCGCGCACGGCCGGTTCATCCCCGGACCGGCCGGCACCGCGGGGCGCCCGCTCGGCGCCGGGGTACCGGGGTACCGGGGTACCGGCGGAGCTTCCGCCGGGTGCCGGGCCCGGTCCGGTGGCCTGCGGGCTTCTGGTCCGGCACCGGGCACCCCGTCGTCCGGTACGGCAACGGGGTGCCCGGAACCGGACTCCGGAACCGGACTCCGGAACCCGACTCCGGGACCGGTCCGCCGACGGGGCGCGCTCGGGTCCGGTCCGGCGTCCCGGCCAGACGCCGTAGGGCGCCTGGGGCCGCCCGCCGGCAGAGGGACGTCTTGGCCCGGCCCGGGCCGAACGGCATCCGGCGGAGGCGGAACGGGGCGTCCCCGGGCCGCCGGGCCCTCGCGGCGGTCCGTCGGCCGGCTGCCGGGCGGTCCACCGGGCGGCGTACCGGTCGCGTGCCGGAAGGCCGGCGGGCGGACCCGCGCGCCGGTCCGCGCGGCGGGCTCCCCGGCAGCTGCTCCCCGGCTGCGGAAGCGGTCCGGGGACGGGACGCCGGCGGGCCGGTCGGCGCCCCAGGGACATCCGCGCGCCGGAGCCGGTCCGAGCTACAGCGGCGCGCCGGGGGCCGGCGGACCGGTGCGGCACGGGCTCCGGCCGGCCGGAGCCCGTCCACCCACCGGGTGGACGCCCGGTACCGGGGCGCCCGACCGGTCCGGACGCCCGCCCGGCGCCCGGACCACCGCGCCGAGGCCGGGTGTGGACGGGGCACCGGGTCCACACCGTGCCAGGGCGGGGACCAGGGCCAAGGCCCGGGGCCGGGGCCAGGGCTCCGAGGCCGGTGCCGGGTGACGACCGTCGCCCACCGACCGGTCCGTTCCGGTCCGCGGGTTCCACCGGGTTCCTGCCGGACCTGCCCCGATCCGTCTCCACACACCGTCATAGCTCCCACCGGCGTCACCACTCCCATCGGCTTCACCCCGTTAGAACCGCCCGGGTCCGGGGCGCACCGCACGGCGGTCGTCCGGTCCCTGATGTGACCGGACGACCGGACGCGCTGCCCGATCAGCCGGTGATGCATCCGGCCCCCGTTCCGGCTCCGGCGCCGGATTCCGCGCTCGGCCGGGCGCAGGAGCGGGATCCGGCCACGTGTACAGACCGTCTTCGGACATGCGTCCGCGTGACTCCGGACGCACCGTCGAGCACCACATCCGCACCACCCGACCCGGCCCCAACCGGACCGCGACCCAGCCGGCACCGGGCCGACTCGTACGAAGGGACGCCGTGATGCGTACCGCGACAGACCCCGTCACCACGACCGAGCACGCCGGGGCCACCATGCCGACCATCCCGACCTCCTCCGGCACCGCGACCAGCCCGACGAGCCCGATGACCTCGACCAGCCCGACGACCTCGACGACCCCGGACCCGCAGAGCACCCCGAACCCGCAGACGACCTCGACGACCCCGGACCCGCAGACCACCCCGGACCGGCAGACGGCCCCGGACCGGCAGACGAACCCGACCGCCCCGGCCGGGTCCGGCCCGGCCGGTCCCGCCCGGACCCGGTCCGCCCCGTCGACGTGCGCGCCCACCGACGGTGCGGGGGCCTCCCCGGCGGCCGCGTACGTCCGGGCCGCCGCCCGGGCCCGGGCCATGTCGGGCCACCGCGCACCCCGCCGCGGCCTGGCCGGCGCGGTGCGCACGGCGGCCATGGACGGGGGTTCCGGTTCGGACAGCCACGCGGACGCCGTGCCGGCCGGTCCGGCGCAGGCCGCCGACCGGCACCACGCGGCGGGGGTGGCCCGGGCGGGCGACCGGCCGCACGGAACGGGCCGGCCCCTCGGGGCCGGCCCCGCCCCGGCGCCCGCGCCCGGCCCCGCCCCGGCAGCCGGTTCCACGCCCACAACCGGCCCCGCGCCCACGGCCGACCTCACGCCCACGGCCGGCCCCGCCCTGCCGGGCGGGGCCGCCCCGGGCGAGGTTTCCTGGGACGACCTGGTGGCGGCGGCCCTGCTGGGTACCGACCGGCGGCGGCCGCCGGTGCCGGTGGGCCCGGGGCAGGACGCCCCCACCGCCCTGCTCGACGCCGCCGCGCTCGCCACGGTGGCGCGGCGCGCCGGGCTCCGGCCGGCGCCCGCCCGGCCGGAGCCCGAGCCCGCCCCGGCGGACGCCCGTCCGCCGCTGCCCGCCGCCGCCCGCCGCCGGCTGGCCCTGCTGCTCGCCGACCGCGGCGGCCCGGGCCAGTCGGCCCCGCGGGTCGCCCCGGACCTCACCGAACTGCTCCCGCAGTGGCTCTCCCTCGCCAACGGCCACGGCTACCGGGCGCCGGACGCCCTGCTGCCGGCGCTCCTGGACGCAGCCCGGGCCCGTACCGACCTGCGCCCGGAGGCGCTGGCGTTCGCCGGGCCGCGCGGGCGGTGGCTGGCCCGGCTCAACCCGGAGTGGAAGTTCGCGCTGCGCGGCGGGACGGGGCGCGGTGCGGGACCGGTGCCGCCCGACGCCGCCTCCCGCGACGAGGTGGAGAAGCTCTGGCAGGAGGGTCTGTTCGCGGAGCGGGTGTCGCTGCTGGCGGCGGTGCGGCAGCGGGACCCGGCGGCGGGGCTGGCCCTGCTCGCCGGCTCCTGGCCCACCGAACGCGCCGAGGACCGGCTGATGTTCCTCGACTCGCTCCGCGACCACCTCTCGCCGGGGGACGAGCCGTTCCTGGAACAGGCGCTGTCCGACCGCAGCCGGAACGTCCGGGCCACCGCGGCCGAGCTGCTGGCCGCGCTTCCCGGTTCGGCGCTGGCTGGGCGGATGGCCGAGCGGATGCGCACCCGGGTCCGTCTGGAACCGCTCCGGGACGGCACCGGGCCGCGGATCGTGGTGGACGCGCCCGAGGAGTGCGACAGCGGGATGGAGCGCGACGGCGTGGTGCCGACCCCGCCGGCCGGGCGCGGCGAACGCTCCTGGTGGCTGGGCCAGTTGGTGGAGGCGACCCCGCTGAGCCGCTGGACCGAGTGGTTCGGCGGGCGGGACCCGGCGGAGATCGTGGCGCTGCCGGTCGCCGACGGCTGGCAGCCCGATCTGCACGCGGCCTGGTGCCGGGCCGCGGTCCGGCAGCGCGACACCGAGTGGTCGCGGGCGCTGCTCGGCTCGCCGGCCGTACCGCCCACCACCCCGCCCGCGTCCGGCGAGGCCGCGCTGGCGGTGGCGGCCCCCGCGGCGTCGTGGCGGGACCCGGCCAGGCTGCTGTCCGCCCTGCCGCCGGAGGAGCGGGCCGGCTGGGTCGCGGAGTTCATCGCCGCACACGGCCTGTCCGACGCCTTCCGGCTGCTCGGGGTCTGCGCCGTCCCGTGGGCGGAACCACTGGGCCGGGCGGTGGTGGACGCCTTGGACATCGCCCGGGACGCGGGCAGTTACCCGTGGAGCTTCAGCGGGGTGATGGGCCTGGCGGAACGGTGCCTGGACCCGGCTCAGGCGGACCGGTTGCAGGTCCTCACCGCGATACCCGACGAGTCCGTGGACAGTTCACCGGGCGCGGTGGGGTACTGGTCCGAGGCGTTCCAGCGGCTCGTGGGGACGCTCCGGCTGCGGGCCACCATGCGCAGGGAACTCGACGGACTGGCGGAGGACACCCCCGATCCGGCCGGCCCGGCGGACCCGGAGGCGGCGGGAGGGACGGACGACTCGACGGCATCGGACGACTGACCGCGGGGACGGGCACGGACGGCGCGGACGGCGGCGGAGCGGAACGGCCACGCCCCCACCGCCCGGCACGCCCGACAGTCCCGGCACGGACCGGCAAGGACCGGCACGGACCGGCAAGGGCCTGCGACCGACGCGCCGTCCCCCGGGCACGCCCTCGCACGCCCCCCGCGCATTCGCCACGCACCGGTCCTGGCCCCGGCCGCCACACGGACGACTGCACACCCACCACCGCACGGACGACCTGCTCACCGGCCACCGCACGGGCCACCACAGGCGCCACGGTGGGGCGGCGCCACCCGTCACCGGCAGGCACCGGCGCGCCCGGACGTACTGATCCCACACGTGCCGGCGCGCCCGGACGTACTGATCCCACACGTTCCGGCGCGCCCCGACGCATTGGCGCGCCCGCGCCCCGCCGCGCGTCCGGGAACGGCACCACCCCGCCCACCCGGGACCGGGCGGACGGGGCGGACGGGCCGGGCCCAAGCGAGGCGCAGGACTCGGCGGCAGCCGGACCCGCAGGAAGCCGTGAACCAGCGGCACCCGGACCCGCCGGAAAGCCGAAAGCCGAAGGGAAACCGCAGCTGGACGGCAGCCGTGGACCGGCGGAAGCCGGACACCGAGGGAAGCCGGACAGCGGCGGAAGCCGACCGGGCCGGTGGCGTTCGGCGGTCAGGCCGCGACGGGCCGCACGTTCTCCCGTACCCACTCCACGATCGCGGTCGTGGTCGCACCGGGCGTGAAGATCTCCGCGACACCCTGCTCCTTGAGCGGCGGGATGTCGTCCTCGGGGATGATGCCGCCGCCGAAGACCTTGATGTCCTCCGCTTCCCGTTCCCGCAGCAGCTCCAGCACCTTCGCGAAGAGCGTCATGTGCGCACCGGAGAGGATCGACAGCCCGATCGCGTCGGCGTCCTCCTGGATCGCGGTGTCGACGATCTGCTCCGGGGTCTGGTGGAGACCGGTGTAGATGACCTCCATGCCGGCATCGCGCAGCGCCCGCGCGATGACCTTGGCCCCACGGTCATGGCCGTCGAGTCCCGGCTTGGCCACCACCACGCGGATCGGACCAGTCACTCCCATCACTGCCTCCATGCCTCCATGCACGACAGCCGTCACCGGCCGTAAGCGGTGAACGAACGTGAACGAACGTTATCCCCAGCTTCCCGCACGCAGCCGTTTCGGGACGAGCAGGGAGGGGGAAATCACACCTGGGACATGTTCATACCGGGCCGCACCGGCCGGCCCGCCCCTCTCCCGGGCGGCGCCCCCCGGTACGACCACCAGGAAGCCGCAGCAGGGGCGGTCACTCCCGTGCCCGGTCCGGTCGGGAGCCGGACGGCGCGACAGCGCGACGGCGCGGCACCCGACTCTTCCCCTTCCCGGCCTGGGCCCGACCCGTTCCCCGGCCGCCTCCGCCCCGCCCCCGCCCGGCGTCCTCTCCCCGGCGACGGCGGCCGGGGAGCACACGCGGAGCAGCGTCGCTCCGGTGTACCTCGGGAGGTCGGTCGATGATGACCCTGCCCTTTCCGTTCCCGTTCCGGGAGCCGCTGCGCATCACGACGGCGCTGCTCCGGGCCACCGCGGTGGACGCGGCGGTCCTCGCCGGGCATCTGGTGCTGTACCCCACCGGGGTGACGCAGGAGCTGCCGCACCGGGCGGCGGGCGGCGGGGCGTCCGGTGCGGACGACGGCCCGGGCCACCGGCCGGTGCTGCTGCTGCACGGGTTCATCGACAACCGCTCGGTGTTCTTCCTGCTCCGCCGTTCGCTGCGGCAGGCCGGGCGGCAGCAGGTGATGGGGCTCAACCACTCACCCCTCATCTGCGACATCCCCACCGCGGCGCGGTCGCTGGGGACCCGGGTGGAGCAGGTCTGTGCCCGTTCGGGCTGCCGGCGGGTCGATCTGGTCGGCCACAGTCTCGGCGGTCTGATCGCCCGTTACTACGTGCAGCGGCTGGGCGGCGACGCCCGGGTGCACACCCTCGTCACCCTGGGCACCCCGCACGGCGGCACCCGGGCGGTACCGCTGCTCTCCGCGCACCCGCTGGTGCGCCAGATGCGGCCGGACTCCCCGGTGATCGAGGAGCTGCGGCAGCCTGCACCGGGGTGCCGCACACGCTTCGTGAGCTTCTGGAGCGATGTGGACCAGGTGGTGACCCCCGCGGAGCGGGCCCGCATCGACCATCCCGATCTGCTCGCGCGCAACGTCCGGGTGGAGGGGGTCGGCCACCTCGCGCTCCCCGTGCACCGGACCGTCGCCGCGGGGGTTCGGCAGGCCCTGGCCGAGTGACCCCCGCCCGCGCCCCCGCGACCGGCCCCTGCCCCGTGCACAGCTCCCGCCCCCCACACCCATGCACGGCTCCCACCCCCATGCGCGGCTTCCCGCCCATCACGCCCCCTGCCCGACTCCCGCCCATCACACCCCCGGCACAACCCCCCGCCCCCGCGATCGGCCTCCGCCCCCCAATCCGCCCCACGCGCGGCGCAACCCCGCCCATCCCCCACGCCCTTTCCACCGCCGCACACGCTTTCCGCCTCCCCCCACACACACCTTCCATCCCCCACACGCCTCCCACCCCAGCCGCCTCCCACGCCGCCCCCCCCCCATCCCACCCCCTCACTCTGTCACCCCGCCGCGCCGGAGGCCCGAGGGCTCTTGGGGCGAACCGGGCGCGGGGAGGCGCCAGGGGCGCGAAACGAGGCGGCGGAGACGCTGGAGGCGCCGGTTCGGTTGCGTGATCAGCCGGATCATTACCGAACGGCAATCGAACACACGGCCAAGGAATGACGAGCAGGGCACCGAAAGCCGACGAAATGCCCTTTCCCGGCCCCGGCGAAACCTGCCGAAGATTGTGGGCGCCGCGTACCGCCGGGTACAGTCGCCGCTAATTCTCCTGCTGCCGAGGCGAAAGAGAAGTTGGTGGTGAACGACCGTCACCTGCCGGGGTCCTCCGACCCGGCCGATCCCGCTCCCGACGCCTCATATACCCCGTACGACGAGGGGTATGACCGGCAGCAGGGAACGCAGTCCGGGCACGACGGCTACGCCGCCGGCGCCTTCGACGGGCTCAACGGGTTCGGCACCGGCACCCCGGTCGGCGGTGACACCTACCACGGCGCGGGCGGGCATCCGTCCGACCCGTACGACACCGGCCGGTACGACACCGCCGACCCCTACGGAACCACCGCCTACGACCCCTCCCCCTACGACACGGGCGGGTACGCGGTGGACGCGTACGGCACGGGTTACGGCGGGAACCAGGACGGCGGCAGCTGGGACTCCTCCGGCGAGTGGGATCTCGGCGCGGCGGGCGGGCAGCTCTCCGGTGCGGACACCGGCGGCTACCCGGTGGCCGGCTACGGCACCGCCGGCCCCGGCCCGGACGGCTTCGGGGCGGACGCCCCGGACTCCGTCACCTTCACCACCGGGACCTTCGACACCGGGACCTTCGACACCGGGGCCTTCACGACCGGTGCCTTCACCGGTTCCGGCCTCGGCGTCTCCCCCTACCCCGGCGGGCCGGCCACCGCGACCTTCGACCCGGCCGGCCCGGACACCGGCGGCTTCGACACCGGTGGTGTTCTCGGCACCGGCGACTTCGACACCAGCGGATACGACACCGGCGGGTACCCGGTCGCCGCGGCCTGGCCGGAGACCGACCACCACCTCGACGTTCCCGGCGCCCCCGGTGCCCGGCCGACGATCCCGGCCCAGCAGCGCACCGACACCACCGGCGCGTGGGACCCGAACGGGCACCCGGCCGACAGCGGGCAGTGGGACACCGCCGACGGCTGGGGCCAGGACCGGCCGTGGGAGTCCACCGGCGTCTTCGCGGCCACCGGCGTGGACACCGGCGAGACCCAGGTCTGGGACGCGACCGCCTGGGCCACGGGCGACTCGGTGTACGAGGAGGGACCCGCCACCCACCCGGGCGGCGAGCCCCCGGCCGGTGACGGAGCCGACGGACCGGCGGCCCGCCGGTCGCGTTCCGCGGCCCCCGGCGCGGACCACGCCCCTGACCCCGCCGCGGACCTCGCCCACCCGGAGGGATCCGCCGACGGCACCGGCCGGCTCGCCGGCGACCTCGACGACGGGTACGCCGACGCGTACGGCGAGGCCTACCCGGACGAGTACGGCGAGGCGTACGCGGACGGCTACGGCGACGGGTACGGCGAGGACACCGACGGCGGACACCCCCGCCACCTGTCCGATGACACCTCCGGCCCCGACGGCGAGCTGCCCGGCGCGGACCGCCACGACGACCCGGCCGGCGGTCACCCCGACGGCCCGGGGCCGGACGACGAGCCGGTGCTGGTGGGCGCCGGGGCGCGCCGGGAGACCTCCCGCGGCCGGCGGGGCTCCGGCCGGCCGCGTTCCCGCACCGGGGCGCGACCCAAGCGTTCCGCACTGCTGACCGTCGCGGTTCCGTCCGTCGCCATCATGGGGGTGACGGCGGTCGCCGCCGCCACGGTGAGCGGCATGGGCGGCGACGGCGGCAAGGACGACTCGACCACCCAGGCCGCGCCCGACGCCCCTCCGGTCAAGCCGTCGGTCGCCAACAGCAAGCTCGACACCCAGCTCGCCGGCCTCTCCGACCGGGCCGATGACTTCGCCGACCGGGCCAGCCGCACCCAGGAGCGGATCGATCTCCAGGCGCGGCAGGCCGCCGAGCGGAAGCGGAAGGCGGCGGAGGCGGCCCGCCGGGAGGCGCTGCGCCCGAAGTTCGCCCTCCCGGTCGCCCAGCACGGACTGAGCGCCACCTACGGCCAGTCCGGCCTCAACTGGATGTCGCTCCACACCGGCATCGACTTCCCCGTCGGCCTGGGCACCCCGGTGATGGCCGCCACCGACGGCACCGTACGCACCCAGTGGAACAGCGCGTACGGGAACATGGCGATAGTCACCGCGCCCGACGGCACCGAGACCTGGTACTGCCACCTGGGCACCACCCGGGTCCGGTCCGGTTCGGTGAAGGCCGGGGACGTCATCGCGTACAGCGGGGACTCCGGGAACTCCACCGGCCCGCACCTCCACTTCGAGGTCCGCCCCGGCGGCGGCTCGGCGATCGACCCGCTGGCCTGGCTGCGCAGCCACGGCCTCGACCCCACCTGAGCCGGCCCCGCCACGCCCGGCCCGACGCTCGCCGGCCGCGCCCGGGCCGGTGCGCCTTCCCGCCCGGGCCGGTGCGCCTTCCCGCCCGGGCCGGTGCGCCTTCCCGCCCGGGCCGGTGCACTTCCCGCCCGCCCGGCGTCCGCCACGCCCGGGCCTTCCTCGCGCGCCCACCACACCCGGACCGGCGCACGTCCGTCGCGCCACGCCCCCGCGGTCCGCGTCCGGGACTCCGCGCGCCCGCCGCGCCCGGGCCGGCGTCTGCACGCCCCGCGCCGGGGCGCCCGTCCGCTCAGCCCCGGGCCGGCCGCGCCCGGGTCACCCCGGACCGCCGCCGTCCCGTCCCGCCCTGCCCCGTCCCGCCCTCGGTCAGAGCTTCTCGACCGGCGCGTAGCGCAGCAGCAGCCGCTTCGGCTTCTCGCCGCCGAAGTCGATGGTCGCCTCGGCCGCCTCTCCGCTGCCCTTCACCGCGACCACCGTGCCCAGCCCGAACGAGTCGTGGGTGACCCGGTCGCCCACGGCGAGCGAGACCACCGGCTTGTCCCGGCGCGTCGCGAACTTGGCCGGCTCGGGCCCCGCGTTCCGGAAGCGGGTGGTCAGCGAGGAGGCGACGGAGGCCGTGGCACGGGAGGCGCCCAGCGCGCCCATCGACGCCGAGGGCGACGACGGGCCGGTGCGCCGCCAGGTCAGGTACTGGTCCGGGATCTCCTCCAGGAACCGGGAGGGCGGGTTGTACGAGGGCTGCCCCCAGGCGCTGCGCATGGTGGAGCGGGTGAGGTACAGCCGCTCCCGGGCCCGGGTGATGCCCACGTACGCCAGCCGGCGCTCCTCCTCCAGCTCCTTGGTCTGGCCCAGCGCGCGCAGGTGCGGGAAGACACCGTCCTCCATGCCGGTCAGGAAGACCACCGGGAACTCCAGGCCCTTGGCGGTGTGCAGCGTCATCAGCGTGATGACGCCGGTGCCGTCCGGGTCCTCGTCGGGGATCTGGTCGGAGTCGGCGACCAGCGCGACCCGCTCCAGGAACTCCGCGAGCGTGCCGGGCTCCTCCTCGGTGCGCTCCTGCTCGAACTCCAGGGCGACCGCCGCCAGCTCCTGGAGGTTCTCCACCCGGGTCTCGTCCTGCGGGTCGGTGGACGCCTGGAGCTCGGCGAGGTAGCCGGTGCGCTCCAGCACCGCCTCCAGCACGGTGGCGGGTCCGGCGCCGGACTCCACGACGGTGCGCAGGTCCTCCAGCAGCGTGGTGAACCGCTTGACCGCGTTGACCGAGCGGGCGGCCATCCCGTACGCCTCGTCCACCCGCCGCAGCGCCTGGGCGAAGGAGATCTTCTCGCGCAGCGCCAGGGCCTCGATCATCGCCTCGGCGCGCTCGCCGATGCCGCGCTTGGGCACGTTGAGGACGCGGCGCAGCGGGACGGTGTCCTCGGGGTTGGCGAGCACCCGCAGGTAGGCCAGGACGTCCCGGACCTCCTTGCGCTCGTAGAAGCGCACGCCGCCGACGACCTTGTAGGGCAGCCCGACCCGGATGAAGATCTCCTCGAAGACACGGGACTGGGCGTTGGTGCGGTAGAACACCGCCACGTCGCCGGCCTTGGCGTCGCCCGCGTCGGTCAGCCGGTCGATCTCGTCGGCGACGAACTGCGCCTCGTCGTGCTCGGTGTCGGCCACGTACCCGGTGATCGCGGCGCCGGTCCCGGCCTCGGTCCACAGGTTCTTCGGGCGGCGGTTCTCGTTCCGCTCGATGACCGCGTTGGCGGCGTTGAGGATGGTCTGGGTGGAGCGGTAGTTCTGCTCCAGCAGGATGGTGCGCGCGTCCGGGTAGTCCTCCTCGAACTGGAGGATGTTCCGGATGGTGGCGCCGCGGAAGGCGTAGATCGACTGGTCGGCGTCGCCCACCACGCACAGCTCGGCGGCGTCGTAGTTCTCCGTGCCGGTGCCCACCAGCTCGCGCACCAGCGTGTACTGGGCGTGGTTGGTGTCCTGGTACTCGTCGACCAGCACGTGCCGGAAGCGGCGGCGGTAGTGCTCGGCGACGTCCGGGAACGCCTGGAGCAGGTTGACCGTGGTCATGATGATGTCGTCGAAGTCCAGCGCGTTCGCCTCGCGCAGCCGCGCCTGGTACATCGCGTACGCCTCGGCCAGGGACTTCTCGAAGCCGTCGGCCGCCCGGTCGGCGAAGGTCTCCTCGTCGATGAGCTCGTTCTTCAGATTGGAGATCTTCGCGCTGAAGGACTTCGGCGGGAACCGCTTGGGATCCAGGTCCAGGTCCCGGCAGACCAGCGCCATCAGCCGCTTGGAGTCGGCCGCGTCGTAGATCGAGAACGAGGAGGTGAAGCCCAGCTTCTTCGCCTCGCGGCGCAGGATCCGCACGCAGGCGCTGTGGAAGGTGGAGACCCACATGGCGTTGGCGCGCGGGCCGACCAGCTCCTCCACCCGCTCCTTCATCTCGCCGGCCGCCTTGTTGGTGAAGGTGATGGCGAGGATGGACCCCGGGTGCGCCCCGCGCGCGCCCAGCAGGTAGGCGATCCGGTGGGTGAGCACCCGGGTCTTGCCGGAGCCGGCGCCCGCGACGATGAGCAGCGGGGCGCCGTGGTGCACGACGGCCGCGCGCTGCTGCTCGTTGAGCCCCTCCAGCAGCGCTGCGGGGTCCACGGCGGGCCGGGCCGCGCCGTCGCGGTAGTACGGCTCCCGGGCCTGGTGCGGAACGGGCACGTTGTCAGTGTCGCCGAACAGGTCGTGCGGCACCTCCTCCGCACCGGGCCCGTACCCGTGGTCCTCCGGCGGTGGCGGAGGCTCCTCGCCCGCCGGCCCGGGGACCGACGCGTCGAGGCTCTCCAGGAAGCTGTCGTCAAAGAGGCTGCTGCTCATCGCCCACCGAGTCTAGGCGGAGCCACCGACACGCCGCTCCCGTCGGCGCCCCGGCCGGTGCGCCGGGCGGGGCCGGTGGGTACCGCCCGTGGCCCGGCCGGTACCGGCGGGCCGGCGGCCGGTGACGGTCGGTGATGTCCGGTGACGGTCGGCGGACCGGTGCCCGCCGCAGGTGGGACCGCCCGCGCCGGCCGCCGCGGAGCCGCCCGCCCCCGCCGGCCGGGCCCGCCGGCCGGTGGGCGCACCCCGCGTCCGGGCAGCCGCCGCCGGGCGCCCGGGCGGCGGATGTCACACTGCCCCGGCCGGCCGGCGCCCGCCCGTCCGGGCGGCACCCGCAGCCCGCGGGAACCGGCGAACGGGCGGTCGCCTCGGTGCTGCGGCGTCCGGACGGCCGCCCCCGCATTCCGGCGTCCGGACGGTCCGGTCGGGCACTCCGGCGTCCGGGCGGCCCCCTCGGTACGGGCGGCGGCCCCCTCGGTACGGGCAGCGGTCGCGTCGGTACGGGCGGCGGTCGCGTCGGTACGGGCAGCGGTCGCGTCGGCCTCGGTACGCCGCTGCCGCATCCGTGCGCCGCTGTCACATCCGTGTGCCGGCGTACGTCAGTGCTACGCCGGCCGGCGAACAGTGCTGCGCCGACCGGCACCGCCGAGGGCCGGGCCCCGGTGGACCGGGCCGGCCGGCAGCCGGCTGCCGATGGGCGGCAGAGTGGGAACGAGCGTGCGGAGGATGTCGCGATGAGGGACCAGCAGGAGTTTCTGGCGGAGCGCTTCGAGGCCCACCGGGGCCACCTGCGGGCGGTGGCCTACCGGATGCTCGGTTCGCTGAACGAGGCGGACGACGCGGTCCAGGAGGCGTGGCTGCGGCTCAGCCGGTCCGACGCGGACGCGGTGCACAACCTGGGCGGCTGGCTGACCACCGTGGTGGGGCGGGTCTGCCTGGACATGCTGCGCTCCCGCACCTCGCTGCGGGAGGAGCCGCTGGAGACCCGGCTGCCGGACCCGGTGATCGGCCGGGAGGACGCGGCCGACCCCGAGCACGCGGCGCTGCTGGCGGACTCCGTGGGGCTGGCGCTGCTGGTGGTGCTGGAGACGCTGGCCCCGGCCGAACGGCTCGCCTTCGTCCTGCACGACATGTTCGGGGTGCCCTTCGACGAGATCGCCCCGGTGGTGGGGCGCACCCCGGCCGCCGCCCGGCAGCTGGCGAGCCGGGCCCGCCGCCGGGTCCGGGGCACCGCCCCCGCCCCGGACCCGGACCTGGCCCGCCAGCGGGAGGTCGTGGACGCGTTCCTGGCCGCGGCGCGGCGCGGCGACTTCGACACCCTGCTCTCGCTGCTCGACCCGGACGTGGTGCTCCGCGCCGACTACGGCGACGCGCCGGCCCTCGCCCCGAGCCGTCTCCGGGGGGCGCCGGCGGTCGCCGGCCAGGCGATGGCGTTCCGGCCGCCCGCGGGCGTGGCCGCGACGGCCCGGCGGGCGCTGGTCAACGGCGCGGCCGGGCAGGTCGTGTTCCGCCAGGGCCGGGTGTTCTCGGTCATGGGATTCACGGTCCGGGACGGGAAGATCGCGGCGATCGACATCCTCGCCGATCCGGCACGCCTGGCGCACCTGGACCTCTCGGCCCTCGACGACTGAGCGGCGGCGCGGCCGGACCGGCGGTCGCCGCCGGAGCGGCCGCGCCGGCGCGGCGGTGGGCCCGCCGCCGCACGGGCACCGCGGGCCTACGGCCGCCCCGGCTCGCCGGCACCGCGGACGCACCACGGCACGGGCACCACGGACGCACCGCCCCGCCGGCACCGCGGGCGTACGGCCACGCGGTCCGCGCGCGGGGCGGGCCGCCGCACGGGCGTCCCGCTGCCCCGCGGGTCCCGCCGTGCACGCGCGTCCCGCGGGTGGGCCGGGCGCGCGCCGGGCTGCGGGACCCGGCCGGGTCCGTCAGGTCCAGAGCACCGCGATGAAGATGTTGGCGGTGGTGAGCAGGCCGACCGCGCCCATGACGCCGCTCGGGACCTTCTCCTCGTCCCGCTTCACATAGACCAGGGCCAGGATCACCACCAGCAGCGCCAGCTTCACGGCGATCTTGACGTTGTTCACGCTGTTGTCGTCTGCCTGGTTGAGACCGACCAGGGCCACACCGGTCACCAGCATGGTGAGCGCACCGTGCAGCATCCCCGGGAGCATCCGCGCCTCGCCCGTGCGCAGCGCCTTCGTCTGGCCGAGGAAGCCGCCCAGCAGCGCGGCGATGCCGATGATGTGCAGGCCGACGAAGACATGTATCAGTACGTCCATGGCCCGGAGCGTAGCCCTGCCCCTAGCAGCCACCGGCGCCCGGGTGGGGGGTTATCGCCCCTTCGGTCACAGCTGCCCGGAAACCTTCCGACCCGCCCCCCTCGGAACGGACAGTAACGATCGGTGACGCCCCGATACCGGTCAACTCCGCCCTTCGCCCTGCCTCGGCGCCGGATCGCGGTCTAGCTTCCTCGCCAGGCGGCGGCCCGCTCCCCCGTACGGGCCGCCGCCGTCGTACGCCGCTCACGGAAGGAAGGGACCTCACCGCCGTGGCCTCGCACCGGAAGCCCAGGCAGCGTCTGCCGCTCGGCGGCACCGCCCGCACCGCCCGCACCGCCGCGACCCTCGCCCTGGCGGGAGCGGCGACCGCCGGCACCGCCCTCCAGGGCACCGGGCACGCCGAGCCCCGCCCCACCGCGGCCCAGGTCAAGACCCGGGTCGAGCGGTACCAGCGGGAGGCGGAGGAGGCGACCGAGCGCTTCAACGGTGCCAAGGAGCGCGCCGAGGCCGCCGAGTCGGCGGTCGAGGCGCTGCGCGACAAGGCGGCCCGCGGGACCGCGCGGCTGAACTCCTCCCGCAACGCGCTGGGCTCGTACGCCACCGCCCAGTACCGGTCCGGCGGGGTGCCCGCCACGCTCCGGCTGGCGCTCTCGTCCTCCCCCGACGAGTACCTGGAGCGCGCCTCGGCGGCGGCCCGGGCGCACACCCGCCAGTCCTCGGCGGTGTCCCGGCTGGTGCGACAGGTGCGCGGGCTGAAGCAGGTGCGGACCGAGGCGATCGAGCGGCTGTCCGAGCTGAATCGTTCCCGCGAGGCGCTCGCCCGGCACAAACGCACCGTCGAGGCCAAGCTGCGCTCCGCCGACCGGCTGCTCGACCGGCTGACCGCCGAGGAGCGGCGCCGTGTACTCGGCCACGACGGCGCACCGGGCGCCGAAGGCGGCAGCGGGAACGGTTCCGCAGGACCGCGGAGCGGGGCCGGCGGGCTGCCGGGGCTGGGTGACACCGCGGTGACCGGCGCCGCCCGCCGCCTCGGCACTTCCGCGCCCGCCGCGTCCGGCCGCGCCGCGCTCGCCGTCTCCTTCGCCTACGGCGCGCTGGGCAAGCCGTACGTCTGGGGGGCGACCGGCCCGTCCGGCTACGACTGCTCCGGGCTGACCCAGGCCGCCTGGCGGTCCGCCGGTGTCGCCCTGCCGCGCACCAGCTACACCCAGATCAATGCCGGCCGGCGCGTCGGCCGTACCGAACTCGCCCCCGGTGACCTGGTGTTCTTCTACTCCGGGATCAGCCATGTGGGGCTGTACATCGGCGCCGGCAAGATGATCCACGCGCCCAGGCCCGGTACGACGGTACGCATCGCGAGCATCGACGCCATGCCGTTCGCCGGCGCCACCCGCCCGGCGTGACCCGCACCGGTTCCTGCCCGGCGCGACCCGCACCGGCCCCCGCCCGGCGGGACCGGTACCGCTCCCCGCCCGGCGCGAACGCGGCGCCCATCCCCGGACCGGACGCGGGAGTCACGCCCGACGCGCACCCGGCGCAGGAGTCACGCCCGACGCGGACCCGACGCACGAGTCACGCCCGGCGCGGGAGTTCACGCCCGACAAGGGCCGGACACGGGAGGAGTCACGGTCGGCGCGCGGGCAGCGGCAGCAGCGCCGGCCACCGGGCGCTCACGGCCCCCGCGACGGCTTCGGCGAGTCGTCCCAGACCGGGCAGCCGGTCGCTGTCGGCGGCCATCCGGCTGACGACGCCGAGACGGTGCAGCAGCCGCTGCCGGGCGGTCGCGGTGCCCCAGGACCAGTCCCGGCCCGGCAGCTCGGCCAGGTGGTCGAGGGTGCCCCGCTCGGCCCGCTGGACCAGGGCGTCGCCCCGCAGCAGCCAGGCGGCGCAGGCGTCGGTGAGGTCGTCGGGGACCTCGGTGCCCGTCGCGTCACGCCAGGCCGTGCGGTAGGCGGCCTCCGCCGCGTCCAGCAGGGCCCTCGGCGGGGCGGTGGAGCACCAGCAGGTCGGGAAACCGATCCGGAGGTAGGCGAGTTCCACCCGTCCGTCGCCCAGCGCCGACTGCTCGAAGTCGATGAACCGAACGCCGGCAGCGGTGTGCAGGTCGTTGCCGGGGCAGGGGTCGCCGTGCAGCAGGGCGTGGCCCGGGGTACCGGACACCCGGCCGACCAGGTCGTCCAGCTCGGCCCGGACCCCGGCCGGCACCTCGACGCCGAGCGTCCGGGCGAGCGTGAGGAAGGAGTCGATGTCGCCCTGGACCGGGCCCGACCAGGCGGGGAGGGCGCCGGCGTCCTCCGGTCCGGTGGCCGCGTGGAGCCGGGCCAGCGCCCCGGCGTACTCCACCACCCACTCCTCGCCGGGCGGCCGGTGGTCCACGTACTCCAGCACCACCACGCGTTCCTCCGGATCGGTACCGAGGATCCTCGGCACCACGGGCGGTTCGACCCGGGACGCCAGCCGCAGCGCAGCCACCTCACGGGTGTACCGGTCGTCCGCCTCCGGGGCGTCGATGAGCTGCTTGATCACAACGGGTGTGCCGGACAGCTCGGCCCGCCACACCCGCGACCGCGGGCTGCTCTCCAACTCGTGCACCCGGTCGGGCGATCCCAGCTCCGCTCTCAGCCTCTCCCCGAAGGGCGGTGGTGTCCCCATCTCCCCATGCTCGCACGCCCGTCGGACACCCGTACGCCCCGCGCGCCGCGCGCCCGCATTCGCCACCCCTGCGCCGTCACCCACTCGCCCGGACCCGCCCCAACCCCCGCGAGGTGAACGGAAGGAGTCACCCCGGCCAACCCTCGGGGTGCGATCGGTGGCGGAGTGATTCATCCCGCTTCGCGGGCCCGATTTTCCACAACCCGCCCCTCGGCTCGCCGGTCTCACGGACTGGAAGGGCAGGGTTTGGGGGCGAAGCGAGGGGGCTTCCGATGGCACCAGCAACACCGGGGACGCCGGCAACACCGGCAACACCCGGAGCACCAAGAACACGAGGGACACAGAGGATTTCGGAGGCCCCAGGGACCGCAGAGGCATCAGGGACCCCAAGGGCATCGGGGACGGCGGCCGCCTCACGGTGGCCCGGGGCACCGGCCGTACGTCCGGGCAGGACGCGGACACGGGCGCGGCGGCTGGCCACCGCCGTGGCGGCGGTGCTCGCTCTCGGCGCCGGGCTGCTGGGGACCGGCGCCCCCTCCGCCGTGGCGGCGGACGGCACCGGCACCCCGCCGCCGATGCCCACGGTCACCGTCCCGGGCGAACGGATGGCGCTGCCGCGGGACGCGGGGATCGTGGCGGCGGACGGTTCGGGGTACCTCTCGGCGCGCGAGGCCCGCCACCCGAGCGGAACGCTCACCTGGATAGGGGACGACGGCCGGCAGGTGGAGAACCTGCCGGAGGCCCGCGCGTTCAACGGCGGCCACGGGCTGGAGCACATCGAGGGCAACAGCTACCGCGTCCGCCACTACGCGAGCGGCCGTACCGTGCGCTTCGACCTGCCGGCGGGCGACACCGTCACCGAGGTGTTCGCGGCCGGCCGCCTGCTCACCCTGCGCAGGTCGGCGACCGGGAACACGCTCCACCTGTGGGAGGTCCCGGCCGGCGGCGGTGCGCCGGTCGACCGGCCGGTGGGCGGGGTGCCCGCCGACATGGGTCCGGCCGTGTACACCCCGGCGTCGGACGCCCGGGGTGCCGCGTTCTGGTGGAAGCCGGTGGGCGGGGGCGCCTGGCGCACCGCACTGCTGGACTTCGCCTCCGCGCGCCTGACGCTGGTGCCCAGCGACGGTTTCGGCCTGCTGGAGTACCCGCGGCTCACCGACGACAAGGTGGTCTTCATGGCCATCGACGAGAAGTTCGACGTGTCCAACGCGTACGTCATCGACCGGAACCACCCGGAGCGGCCCGGCACCCGGATCACCTCGCTCGACGGTGTGACGGACTGGCACACCGAGATGGCCGTGGTGGGCGACTGGCTGGTCTACATGAAGCCGGACGACGCGTACGGGCACGAGGTCCGCGCGGTGCCGCTGTCCGGCGGTCCCGCCCGTACCCTGCTCGACCGGTCCCGTGGTGTGTTCGTCACCGCGGCCGACGGCAGCCTGCTGGTGGAGGGCGGCAGCGACGCCGCGCACTGGGCGGTGCACCGCGTCACGCCCGGCGCGGACGGCGCGCCCGCCACCGCACCGCGGGTGGAACTGCCGCCGCTGTCCCGCTGGGAGGTGGGCGGCTTCGCGGTGGACCAGGGGCGGTTGCTGCTCGCGGGCGAGGACACCCGGAGCACCGAGCCGTACCCGGGCACCCGGCTGTTCGGCTCCGACCTCACCCTGGACCCCGACGGCAAGCTCACCGCCACCGCCCCGGCGGACCGGGGGGACCTGGGCTACTGGGTGCCCGGGGACGACTCCGGCGATCCCGGCTCCAGCGGCTACTACATGACCTGCTACGGCTCCTGCCTGCGGCTCACCGGCACCGGCGAGGGCACGGTGGCGCACCAGCGGCACGACGTACCCGAGGTGATGGCGGCCTCCGGGCCGTACACGGTGGTGCGGCAGCACCCGACGCGGCAGGAGGTGCGGAACGGCGACACGGTCCTGCGGACCACCGGCGCACAGGCGGCGGCCCTGTGGGGCAGCACGCTGTGGACGCCGGGCACCACGCCGGGCACGGTGAACGCGGTGTCGCTGCCGTCGTTCTCCCCGTCCGGCTCGCTCTCCACCGGCGCCCCCTGCGTCCCGCGGGAGCTCCAGGTGGTGGGCCGCTGGGTCTACTGGTCCTGCGGTCCGGGCCGGGAGGCCGGGGTGTACGACCGGACCACCAGGCGGGCGCTGGACGTCCCGCGGGGGTACGCGCAGCTGGCCGACGGCTACCTGGTCAGCCAGGACGACGCCGCCCGGAAGCTGCTGATCACGTACTTCCCCGGCGCGGTCCCGGACGACCGGACCGGCACCCGGGAACTCGCCGCGCTGCCCTTCGTCCCGCACGCCCCGCAGGACCGGCGCGGGCGCCACTGGGCGGTGGACCGGTTCGGCGGCCCGGTCGCCCACCTCGACGGGAACGGGGACGCGGTGGTGGTGTGGCCGCGGGTCACCACCTCCCCGCTCGCCGTCATCGCCACCAACGCCCCGGCGAAGCTGAACACCTCGGCGAACACCGGCTGGAAGGGCGCCTGGCACACCTCCAGGCCCGTCTCCCACTGGAAGCTGACCCTGTCCCGCACCGGCGAGAGCACCGTGCTCCGCACCTTCACCGGCGGAACGGCCCGCGGGCGGATCGCGGTCTCCTGGGACGGCACGCTCAACGGTGTGAAGGCGAAGCCGGGAACGTACCGCTGGACCCTCACCGCCCAGCCCACCGACCGCACCCGCCCGGTGGTCGCCTCCGGCGTGGTCACGGTGCACACCGGCTGACCCGGCCGGATCCCCGCGCACCGGCCGCCGCATGCGGGCGGCCGGTGCGCCGGAGGCGGGCGCCGGTGCCGGAGGCGGCGGTGCGCCGGGGGCGGGGGGCGCGCCGCACCGGGGGCGGGGGGCGCCGGTGCCAGGGGCGGGGTGGCGGCGCGCCGGGGTGTCCGCGGTCGGCATTCCGGCCGCGGGCCCGGTGCCGGTACGCCGGAGACGGACGCGTGACCCTGGGTGAATGGGTGACCCGGGCGACCCTGGGTCACCGGCCCGGGCCACGCCTGAGAAGGCCCGGGGAGCACGGGCCGGGGAGCACGGGACCGGCGGGCCCCGGCCCGGGAGCACGGGCCGGGGGAGCACACGGCCGGCAGCACCGGACCGGGCAGCACGGGCCCCCGTCTCCCGGCTCCCGGCTCCCGGCTCCCGGCTCCCGGCTCCCGGGTACGGTCCGGCTACGGCTGCCCCGGCCCGCCCCCCCCCCGGCGGCTCAGCCGCCGCCCGCACCCCCGGTCCGCCGCCCGCGGAACACCTCCGCCATCGCCATGTAGTTCTCACCCCCGCGGCCGGCGGCCACCGCTCGTTCGGCGAGCGCCTTCAGCAGCGCCGGGTGGTCGGTGTCGATCCCCTGCTGGGCACTGGTGTGCAGCACATGGTCGATCGCGGTCAGGTTCATCTCCATGTTTCCCAGGTCGCCGGGGTACCGGCCCCGGTCGACGTCCGGCACCCCGGCCACGATGATGGGGTTCACCACCGAGGGCAGGAACCAGTCCACCGCCAGCTCGGCGAACGTCGCCGCCTTCACCCCGGCGGTGCCGACCAGGGCGGCGGAGTGCAGGAACCCGTTGAGGGTCGCGTACATCAGCCCCAGCAGCGCGGTGTTGTACAGCACCGCCAACTCCGGTTCGGCACCCAGATAGGTGGTCCCGCCCATCGCGGCCAGCGCCGTGCGGTGGGTGTCGAAGACCGCCCGCGGCCCGCTGTAGAGGATCTTGGCGTCGGGGTGCCCGACCGCCGTCACCGGCACCATGATCGCCCCGTCGAGGTACTCGGCTCCCCGCCCGGTGGCCCAGCCGACCGCCTCGCGTGCCTGCTCCGGGGTTCCGGAGCTGTGGTTGACCAGGGTCCGGCCGGCCAGGGCCCCGTCCGCGGCCTGCTCCAGCACCCCGTACATCGCCGGGTAGTCCTTCAGGCAGACCACGATCAGCGGGCTCGCGGTCACCGCCCCGGTGACGCTGTCCGCCCGGCGGGCGCCCCGTGCCACCAGTTCGTCCGCCTTCCCCGGGGTGCGGTTCCACACCGTCGTGGGGTGGCCCTGATTCAGGTAGGCCTCGGCGAGCGCCGCCCCCATCGGCCCGAGTCCGATCACCGTGACCGGGGTGCGGTCCTCCGCTGCCCGCTGTCCGATCACCGCTGCCTGCTCATGCTGTTCATGCGTCGAATGCGTCATGTCGCATAGGCTGGGGTCTCACATCGGTGTGAGAGTCAAGTCGGCCCGCACGCATGGTGGATGGGTGCGGCTGAGTGGGGACTGGCGGTCAGGTCGTATGCGTATCGGTGAACTCTCCCGGCGGACCGGGGTCAGCATCCGGCTGCTGCGCTACTACGAGGAGCAGGGCCTGCTGATGCCGCAGCGGCGGCCCAGCGGGTACCGCGAGTACCGCGAGGAGGACGTGGCCACCGTCCGGGGCATCCGGACCCTGCTGGGGGCGGGGCTGGGCACCGCCACCATCGCCCGGCTGCTGCCCTGCATGGTGGACGACGGCGAGAACCTGGCGCCCGGCTGCCACGGCCTCCTCCCCGACCTGCACCAGGAGCGCGAGCGCATCGACGAGGCCATGGCGTCGCTGCTGGCCGCCCGGGACGCACTGGACACCATCATCGCGACCCCCGTGCCGGCACCGCCGGCCGCCGGCGGGAACGGTGCCGGCACCATCGGGAACGGACCCGGCGCGGGCACCGGCGCCGGCGAGGACGGGTCCGGTGCACCGCCGTCCACCGGCTCCGACGACGCCGCTTCCGCCCCGTCCCCGACCTGGTGCGCGGTGCCGGACCGCCGTGGGCACGGCGCCACCGCAACCGTCGGCACCTGAACATCGCGCCGGCGCCGGCGCACCGCCGCGCCCGGGGCACCACCGCACACGGCACGCCGCCGGGCCCGGGACACCCACCCCCGACCGGCCGCACCTCCCGGACCCGCCGCGCCCTACCGACCCCCCGCGCGCCACTCCCCGGGCGCCCCGCCCCCCCACCGACGCCTTCCCGCCCCCGGCCACGCCTGCGGCCGGCCACCCCTCCGGCACCGCGCGACCGGAAATCTGTCACCATCCCTCCCGCCCGGGACAGAGCGACCGAGGACGACCCTCCACAGGCCCCCGCGGCACGGATCGCCCCGCAACGGATCGCCCCGCAGACGGCCCTTCCGGGACCGCTCGGCCGAGGGGCGACTCACCCCGCCGGAAGGGCGCGGCCCCGGACGCTCACCACCGCGAGCGCTGGATGATCTCGTACGGGAACGAGTTGCCCTTCCCGTCGAGCCATTCGTAGTCGCCCACCGCCCAGTGCCGGCCGGTGCGCCCGATCGGTGCCAGGTCGTGGACGGTGTAGCTCTGGGTCTCGCCGTCCGGGACGGTCGCGCCTTCCACCCGGGTCCACCGGCCGCGCTCGTGGCGCCACATGACCGGCGGGCCCTCCCAGCCGTCCGGGTCGCCGCTGAGCCAGACCCGGCCCCGGCCGTCACCGCTCAGCGCCTCCGGGGCGATGCCGGAGACCGGCCCGGTCACGTCCCGCCAGCGCTTGCCGTTCCAGTGCAGCACCGTGGGCCGCAGCCCCTCCTCGCCGGCCGGGCTGAAGACTCCCGTCACCCAGACGCTGCGCGCCGACTCCACGTACACGTCGGACAGCCGCACCGGGATGTCCGGCAGCCGGACCTCCCGCCACCGCTTGCCGTTCCAGCGCAGCGCCAGCGGACGGGACTCCAGGCCGCCCGGGTAGCTGGCCCCGACCGCCCACGCGTCGTGTGCCGAGCGTGCGTCGATCTCCACGAGGTCCTGGCCGGCGGGGAGTTCGGTGGTCCGCCAGGCACCCCGCTCGTAGGTGTTGATCCGCCGGCCGCCGGCCAGCCAGGTGCGGCCGTGCTCCGACGCCATCTCCGCGTAGCCGTAGTTCGCGCCGCCCGGCAGCTCCGGGAGGTCCACGCGGCGCCAGGAGTGTCCGTCGAAGTGCGCGGTGACCTCGCCGTTCTCGCCCCAGCCGTAGATCCACACGTCGCGCGGCGACGCGGCGCTCACCGTCTGCCAGTACCGCACGTCCGGCAGCCCGGCGTCCCGTACCCGGCTCCACTCCTCGCCGTCCCAGCGCAGGACGACGCCGGTCGGCACGGCGTCCAGGCTCTCGTGGCCCACCGCCCACGCCGCGCGCGGCCCGGCCGAGGTGACCGAGCCGAGGTGCGCGGAGGGCGACAGTCCGCCGGCCCGCGCGATCTCCCACCGCTGGTCTCCGGCGGGTCCCTGACCGGCCTGCGTCCCGGAGCCCTGCCCCGGGCCGGGGCGTGTCCCTGTCCCCTGACCGGTGTGCGCCCCGGAGCCCGGCCGGCCCGCACCGCTCACCGCGTCCGCCGCACCCGCCGCCGGGGCGGCCAGCGCCGAGGTCGCGGCGATCACCGCCACCACCGCGAGTCTGATGGATCGAGCCCTCATGTCCCTGAGTCCTCCCCCTCGTGCGGTGGCATTCCGGGGCTCGAACCGCCACCGGGTACGGCCACCGCCACCTGCCTGCCGTCACCCGCAAGACACGCCACCCGACGTCACGGTTGTACCGATTGGCCGTGATCGGCATGATCACCGCCCGAACACGTCTTTCGCGTGTCTTCCACCCCAATTCCGGGTGAACCGGCGATCGGCTGTCAGCAGATGGGCCGTCCTGCTCCCGGCCGCCTCTGCCACGGTGGCCTCATGGGACATCACGCCGTTGCCGTTCGCCGGATCGACCTGGGTTACTTCATCCGTCCCGCCGTGGAGACCGGCGGTCCCGAACCCCGGGTGGAGGCCGTTCTCGCCTACCTGGTGCGCCACCCGGACGGGTTGCTGCTCTTCGACACCGGGATCGGTGCCGCCGACCCGGAGACGGAGGCGCACTACCGGCCGTGCCGCCGTCCGCTGCCGGAGGCCCTCGCGGCGGCCGGTGTCACGCCGGCGGACATCGACCTCGTCGTCAACTGCCACCTCCACTTCGACCACTGCGGCGGCAACCCGCTCTTCCCCGGCACGCCGATCGTGGCGCAGACGGCGGAACTCGCGGCGGCACGGGGCGGCGGCCACACCTTCGAGGAGCTGATCGACTTCCCCGGTGTGCGGTACGAGGAGGTCTCCGGGGAGGCCGAACTGTGGCCCGGCATACGGGTGGTGCCCACCCCTGGCCACACCGACGGCCACCAGTCCCTGGTCGTACGGCGGGACGACGGCATCGCGCTGGTCCTCGCCGGGCAGGCCCACGACACCGCCGCCGAGTACGGCTACGCCCTGCTCGCCCGGCGCGCCGCCGGCGAAGGCGTCGAACCGCCGCTGCCCGCGTACCGGCCGTGGCTGGACCGGCTCGCCGCGTTCGACCCCCGCCGCGTACTGTTCGCCCACGACGCCTCGGTCTGGGAACCGACCGGTCCGGCCGCCGGATGACCCACCCGCCCCGGCGGGCCCGATCGCCCACCCACCGGGGCCCGCCCCGGCGGAACCCCAGCGCCCGGCCGGAGCCGCGTCGCAAACCGGTCGCCCGATAATCCGCACGGCGGTCCGCCACCGGTACTAGGGTCCTCGCTCGTGACCGATCCTTCTTCCTCCCACCTCCGCACCACCGCCGACGCCTATGACGCGATCGCCACCGTCTACGCCGACTTCGCCCGCGACGCGCTGGACGGCTTTCCGCTGGACCGCGCGGTCCTCGCCGCGTTCGCCGAGCACGTGCGGGACTCCGGGCCCGGCCCCGTCGCCGAGCTGGGGTGCGGCCCCGGGCAGACCACTGCTCACCTGCGGGGTCTCGGGCTGGACGTCTTCGGGGTGGACCTCTCGCCGGTGATGATCGGCCTGGCCCGCGGGTCGTACCCGGACATCCGGTTCGAGGTCGGTTCCATGGACGCGCTCGACCTGCC
The DNA here is from genome assembly GCF_016031615.1 of Streptomyces pactum. Taxonomy (GTDB): domain Bacteria; phylum Actinomycetota; class Actinomycetes; order Streptomycetales; family Streptomycetaceae; genus Streptomyces; species Streptomyces pactus. The sequence continues at coordinate 4,433,767 of NZ_JACYXC010000001.1, read as the reverse complement.
CGACGGCCACCTGCGCGGGGTGGTGTCCTGGTACTCGCTCATCCACACCCCGCCCTCCGACGTGCCCGCGTACCTGGCCGAGTTCCGCCGGGTCCTCGCCGGTGACGGCCACCTGCTGCTCGCCTTCTTCGAGGCCGAGGGCGAGCCGGTCACCGTCTTCGACCACAAGGTCACCCCTGCGTACCGCTGGCCGATCGACGAACTGGCGCGGCTGGCCGGCGAGGCCGGCTTCACCGAGATCGGCCGGATGCTGCGCGAGCCCCGCGAGGACGAACGCTTCCGCCGCGGCCACCTGCTGATGCGCGCGAGGGGGTGACCCGGGTCCAGGCGCGCGTACCGGGGGTTACCGCGATACCCCACCGGCGAATGTCGGCAATATGGGATCTAAGGAGCAGGTGACAGGGAGGCGTTTCGAGATGCGAGGATCAGGTTCTCCCGGTTCGAGCCGGCCACAGTGCCCGGATCGGCGAGACATCCGCTCACTGTCAGCATCCGAGTTGTCCACCCTCATCGAACGACTCCGCGGCTCTGGCACACCCTTGCGTCGTTCGTGGTGGGAATCCATCAGAGACATGGCGGTCAGCAGGTACCAGAACTCCAAACTCAGTCAACCAGCACGCCTCCAGTGGGCCGCCATTGCGGCACGGGCCATCGATGAGAAGTACAGGGACGACGCCGGTGACGCCAAGCTCAGATGCACGGAGCGAGGATTCGTTGTCGCCTACCTGATCGCCCAGTTCGGACCATCCGCACACCATCCTCTGCGCGACCCCTGTGCGCTATTCGAGGAGATCATGGGGACGCTCGGCACACAACCGGAAGCCACTCTGAAGGCCGCCGAAAACTGGCGGCAGCACGACGTGGCCCGCGTGCGTGAACTGCGAAGGATCAAAAACCTGCTGAAGGTACTGGAATACATTCTCCCTTATGCATCAACCCTGGATACCGCTGGCATCGCCGCGAAATGGACGGCAGTTCGCCCGGCACTCCCCTGAGCCGCCGGCACACCGGCCGCACGCTTCCATGTTCGGCGAGACGACCCGGCCGACCTGCTCGTTCGCACTCAGAAGGGAACGATCGGCACCGTGAGGACACGCGTTCGCATTGAGTCACGGACCGAGTGCGCCACTTCATTCCGGCTCACATTCCTCCAGGCCGAGCTAATCCGTGAATGCATGGCATTCGCGCTCATCAGTCGCGACATGACAGAGATTCACACAGGAATGCCGGCGAATGAGCTGGAACTCCTAAAGGCCAAGGTGACGCCGGCGGAACGGTTCGCCTGGGTATCGTGCACTCTCAACCACCGGGAACTCCACGCCGTCTACGCGAGCCTCAACAATGCAGTGGTTGGGTTTCCCACGGAAGAGGCCTTCCACACCTGGACGGGTTTCTATCGGGATGACGCGGTCGGGCTGGGCAGATCCATGACTCGGCCCGTTCACGACAGTGACTGATACGCCCCATAGCGCACCGCGCCGGGACTCCGGTGCCTTGCCACCGGAGACAAGAAAGCGATGAAGAGCAGCCCTCCGCGTCGGAAGCCACTCACACTCAAGCTGTCGAGCGAGGCCACGGTGCGGGTGACCGACGGACCTCTTCCCTTCCCGCCTCGCTACTCGCCGGCCGGCGCCTTTGTCACCGTCTCGCCCCACACCGACCAGCCCAGCCAGGAAGTCCTGCTCTCCGAAACGTTCGGCAGCTTCGATTGGCTGTGGTCCGGCGATGACGAGTTCCGTTTCGCCAAGGAAGACGGAAGACTGAAAGGCATCATTCTCAAGGTGCCCGAGGAGCCGGCTCCCGTTCGCTGGACTCTTCCCGAGGCATGGCTTGAGGCTGACCTCGTGCCCGGCGGCATCGCCTGCACCATGCGGGCCAACTTCGACGTACCGCCCACCGCCATCAGGTTTCTGACTCCAGGGGCTGAGCACCTTGTGTGCGCATACGGTGAGATTCTGGCCGAATCCAAGGATGTCGACCGTGTCCGCATCGCCGAGCGAATGGACCTGGTCTTCACCGGTGGGATCTACTCCGGATGGATGCTCCATCGACCGGCCGACCATCTGGTTACGGAGTGGGAGCACCCACCCGCGGGCCCAGCCCCGGCGGGTGTCACCGCGGCCCTGGAGACATATCTACGTCTCTTCACTTACTCCAACATCGAGTTGATGCAGGAGGGCGACACAGACCTGCTGAGTGCCATCGATTCCCTCATCGCCAGGCTGGCTTCTCTGCCTCATGACCCGAGAGGAACAGTGATCGAGGAGCACCTGAGGGACGTACGCCAAGAGTGGTACCGCCAGCCCAGGAAGCGATAGTGCGGCGAACGCCGCACGTAGGCCTTCGCCGGACTGCTGCGGTCGGCCCCCGCACGCATGCTCCGGACCGCAGGCCCCGCGAAGGGCCCCGCGCACCCCGCTGCCGTAGTCATTGAAGACCCAGGAAGTCCTCACGACGGCGATGCATTTACCCCCACAGAGGGCAGAACATTTCGAAGAACTGGAATCGGGATGAGCGAAGCGCCACAACGTCGCCGCATCAGTATGACGAAGGAGGATTTCGCCACACTTTTTCAGTCGGCGAAAGAGTTCCCGCAACTCCCCGCAGATCCGAACTCAGAAAACTCCACGGTATACCCGCGACAAGATCTCCTCGACGTCCTGCGCGAGTTGCGTATGGTCCGTCGACAGTTGTCGGGCAGGCGGCAGCTGTCCTCAGTGGAGGTGGAACTTACCACTCATCAATGGGAGAAGCTTGTTTCCGGAATCGAGCTGACCACCGGACACGGACCGGATACACAATCCACGAGACTTCGGATGCTATTGCCGAAGTGCGGCGGCTGCTGGGAATGAGCTGAGCCGAGACCGCCACGGGACCGTGACCCTGTCCAAGGCCGAACCCAGTCCCTCGCAGCCGAAGCCCGCCCTCTCCCTCACGGGGGTGGCCCCTCCCGGTCGGAGCCGTCCTTTTCCCGGTGGTCTGAGCCGGATCTCTCCCGGACCGAGCTCTCCCAACCCGAGGTGGACGCCCGTTTCCACGCCATCGTCACACTGATGGAGTTGATTGCACCATGAGGGATACCCTCGTCCTCTTCATCCGAGCGGACCAACACGGGGTGTTCCGGCAGCGCATGAGCCGCTACACCGAGCTGGAGCCAGGAGAGCACTTCCGCTACTACTCCCAAGGTGACTGCGTTTTCGGTGCGTCAGAGACCGATGTCCTCGCCGATTACGACGATGAAGAGCTAGCGACTGTGCGGTTGCGGCTTGGAGGCTTCCGATCCGTGCTCATCGAGTATGCGAGCATGGAGTGCCTGCGCGACCTCCTTGAATATTTGCTGCCGGGATTGGACGGAATCATCGACACCAACTACGACTCGTTCGCTTCCTTTGACAAGACTCTTCTTTGGCTCGCCGCGAATCCGGGGCGCCGCCTCCGGCAAGACCCTCCGAACGACATCCCCTTCCCATAAAGAGAACCGGGATGCTCCGACTGGTCCTCATACGGGCAGCCATGCTGTTCACTCACTCCAGCATCGAGTTGATGCAGGACAGCGACACAGACCGGCTGAGTGCCATCGATTCCCTCATCACCAGGCTGGCTTCTCTGCCTCATGACCCGAGAGGAACAGTGATCGAGGAGCACCTGAGGGACGTACGCCAAGAGTGGTACCGCCGGCCCCGGAAGCGATAGTGCCGCGAACGTCGCACGTAGGCCTTCGCCGGACGGCTGCGGTCGGCCCCCGCACGCAGGCCCGGACCGCAAGCCCCGGACCGCAAGGCCCCGCGAACGGGCCCCCGCCCGCTGACCCCGAAACCCGAAGCCCCACGGAGGACCCCGCACACCCCGGTGCCGGGGGCGCGGGGGGCGCCCCGGCAGCGGGGGGTGGGGGCAGGGTCACACCCCCGTGGGGACCCGCTCCTCCCGCACCGGCCCGGCCGGCCCCCGGCGCGCCTTCCGTGAGGCCGACGCGGGTGTGGAGGCGGCGGAGGGCGGGCGGGGCGTACCAGGCGTGGCGGCCGAGGACGCGCATCGCGGCGGGGACGAGGATGCCGCGGACCAGCACCGCGTCGATGACCACCGCCAGCCCGCTGCCCAGACCGAACATCATCAGGAAGCTGATGTCGCTGGTCGCGAAGGCGAAGAAGCTGACGGAGAGCAGCCCGGCGGCGATGGTGACGATGCGGCCGGTGCGCGCCAGGCCCTGGGTGACGACCGTCGTGTCGTCCGCGCCGGCGTCCTTCAGCTCCTTCATGCGGCTGGTGACGAACACCTCGTAGTCCATGGAGAGGCCGAAGACCACGCAGAACAGCAGCACCGTCATCGAGGTGTCCAGCGGCTGCGGGGTGAAGCCGAAGAAGTCGGCGAGGTGCCCGTCCTGGAAGATCCACACCATCGCACCGACCGACGCCGCGAGGCTGATCGCGTTGAGCAGCAGCGCCCGCAGCGGCTGGATGACACTGCCGGTGAAGAGGAAGAGCAGCACGAAGGTGGAGAGGACGACGATCCCGGCGGCGATCGGCAGCCGCACGCCGATGGAGTGCTTGGAGTCCGCCAGGGCCGCGTCGTCGCCGCCGACCAGCACCTCGGTCCCGCGCGGCGGGGTCACGTCGCGGATGTCGTGGACGAGTTCCTGCGCGGGGCCGGACTTGGCGGGGTGCTCACCGACGACGACCAGGCGCTGGGCGTCGGGCCGGGCGAGGGAGGCGGGGTCGGTGGCGGGCGAGACGGTGGCGCCGTCCCGGTAGCTGCCGGCGCTGCTGTCCACCCGGGCCACCCCGTCCAGCCGGGAGATCTCCCCGGCGTAGGCGCGCAGCGGGGCTGCGGCGACGCCGTCGGTGGTGACGATCTGGACGGCGCCGTTGTCGTCCTGGGCGAAGTCCCGGTCGAGCTGGGTGGCCACCTGGCGGCTCTCCGCGCCGGTGGGCAGGACCCGTTCGTCGGGGGTGCCGAAGGTGACGCCGAGCAGCGGGCCGGCGGCGATCAGCAGCACCCCGAGGACCGGGAGGGCGATGCGCGCGGGCCGCCGCATCACCGCCCCGGCGAGCCTGCCCCACAGCGGTGCGTCGGCGCGCCGGACGGCGGCGGCCCACGGCAGCTTGCCCTTGTTCACGCGGTGCCCGAGGACGGCCAGCAGCGGCGGGATGACGAAGAGCGCGCTGAGCGCCGCCACGACCACCACGCCGATGCCCGCGTAGGCGAAGGAGCGCAGGAAGTACGGCGGGAAGATCAGCAGCGCGGCCAGTGCGGCGACCACGGTGGACGCCGAGAAGACGATGGTGCGCCCGGCCGTCCGCACCGTGCGCCGCAGCGCCTCCGGCACCTCGGCACCGTCGGCCAGTTGCTCGCGGAAGCGGCTGACCAGCAGCAAGGCGTAGTCGATGCCGAGTCCGAGGCCGAGTGCGGTGGCGAGGTTGATGGAGAAGACGGAGACGTCGGTGAACGAGCCGAGCACGAAGAGTTCGGCGAACGTGCCGAGGATCGCGATCAGTCCGATGACCAGCGGCAGCAGCGCCGCGACGACGCTGCCGAAGGCGAAGACCAGCAGGACGAGGGTGAGGGGTATGGCGATGGACTCGGCCACCGCCAGGTCCTTGCCGACCTGGCCGGAGACCTCGTGACCGACCGCGGCCCCGCCGCCGGCCTGCACGCTCACCCCCTCGCGGCTGCCGGAGTGCCGGTCGATCAGCGCCCCGGTCTCCTCCTCGGCCTCCTCCGCGCCGCCCCTGAGCTGGGCGAGGACGAGGGCCTTGGACCCGTCCTTCGAGGTCAGCGCGGGGTTCTTCGCCGCGTCCCAGTAGGAGACGACCCGCTCGACGGCGGGGTCGGCGCGGAGCGCGGCGGTCAGGTCGCGACCGCGCTCGGCCACGGCCGGGGTGTTCAGGTCCGCGCCGTCCCCGGTGGCCCGGACGAGGAAAACCAGGTCGGTCTCGCCGCCGAACTTCTCGTCGATGACGGACTGGGCGCGACTGGACGGGGCGTCCGGGTCGTCGAACCCGCCGCCCTTCAGCTTCCCGAACGCCCCGAAGCCCACCGCGGCCATGACGACGACGGCCACGGCGGTGAGTGTGAGCAGGAGCTTGGCCCTCCGCAGGGCCAGCTCGGCGATCCCGGTCAACACGGGTGCCACCTCCAACGACGTCCCGAGGACGTCATGACGTGCAAAAGGAATCCGGGCCGGCCACCCGATCAATGTTTATGCCGTTAACATCCACCCTGGCAGCCGATGTTAATGCTGTCAACATGGGGCAGGATTGAGGGCATGGATGACGAGGCGGGCAAGGCCGGCAGGGCGGCCACGGGCAAGGGGGCCGGGCGTACGGCGGCCCGGGCGGCGGCGGCCCCGGCCGGGCCGGGGGGCGGCACGGCGGACCGGACGGCATCCCCCGGGCCGGTGGCGGGCGGAGAGGCGGGCTCCCCGCCGGCGGCGGGAGGAGAGGCGGGCTCCCCGCCGGCGACGGGTGGAAGGCCGGGCGGGAAGGCGGCGGCCCGGAAGACAGCCGGAAACACGACGGCTGGAAGCACGGCGGCCGGGAACACGGCGGCCGGGAAGGCGGCGGACCGGCCGGCCGGCGGTCGCGTACGACGTGCGGGCGCGGCCGTGAAGTCCGGGTACCACCACGGCGACCTGCGCAACGCCCTGATCGCGGCGGCCGTCGAGCTGGCGGTCGAGGGCGGTCCCGAGCGCGTGGTGCTGCGCGAGGCGGCCCGCCGGGTGGGCGTCTCCCCGACCGCCGCCTACCGGCACTTCGACGGCCAGGCCGAACTGCTGCACGCCGTCCAGGTGGCCGGCCAGGTGGCCCTCGCCGATGCGCTGGAAGCGGGCGCCGCGCAGGTCCCGGGCGACCCGGAGGAGGTCGCCGAGGAGCGGTTCATGGCGATGGGACGGGCGTACATCCACTTCGCCATGGAACGCCCCGGCCTCTACCGTTCCGCCTTCTGCCGCATCCCCGGATCGCCGGACGACGCCTGGACCGGCACCCGGCCCGGCGGCTCGGAACCCCAGTACCGCGCGTTCAACCTGCTCTCCTCGGCACTGGACGAGCTCCTGGCCACCGGCCGGATGCCCGCGCACCGCCGCCCGACCGCGGAGGCGTCGGCCTGGGCCATGGTGCACGGCATGGCCGATCTGGTCCTGGACGGCCCGTTCTCCCTGCTCCCCGAGGGGGAACGGGAAGCCGTCATCGACGGCGCCGTGCGGACGGTGCTGGCCGGCCTGCTGGCCCCGTGACGCGGTCCGCCCGCCTCACGGACCGGACGCGGGCACGGGGGCGTACGCGCCGGGGGTACGCGCCGCCGCGCGCAACCGGGCGACCCGGGCGCGCACCTCGGCCGCGTCGGGGCCCGGGGTGCCGGAAGCGGCGGGTTCGCCCCGGCAGGAGCGGCAGAGGCCGCCGGGCAGCGCCTCCGGGCGGCCGGGAACGCCGCAGCCGGTGCACTCCATGATCCAGCGCGCCCCGGCCGCCGGACCCTCGGCACCGGCGGGCACCGGCGCCGGTGCCGGTTCGGGCACCGGTTCCGGCGGCAGCTTGGTGGTCAGCCGGGACCGGGCGAGGGCGCCCGGGGAGTGCACCTCGCGGGGCAGTCCGGCGGTGAGCACCGCGACCAGCTGGGCGGGTCCGGTCCCGCGCGTCAGCCAGCGGGCGGCGAGCGGTTCGAGGTCGGCGCACTCGGCGGCGGAAAGCGTCATCCGGGGGTCGGTACGCCCCAGCGACGCCAGCGCGTCGTACCCGGCCGAACGCGGGGCCGGGCCGCCGGTCCGGTGCGTCGGCGTCCCGCCGGACGCGGGACGCCCGGCGGGACGTCCCCTCTCCGGCCGAACGGCCCGTTCCACCCGCCCCACCGCCCGTACGGACGGGACCGGACCCGCCGGCACGGCCCGCACGGCGGGCGCGACCGGGGCGGCGGCCACACCCGGCACGGCGGACGCGGCACGCGCGGCGGGCGCACCGGGCACGGCCGGGGCGGCAGACACGGCAGGGGCGGCCGGAGTGGCCGGGCAGGTGTCCCCCTCCGCGAACGCCGCCCACCAGGCGTCGTCCCGGGCCTGGCGGGAGAAGAACGTACGGGTCACCCACTGGGTGCGCCCCTCCCCCACCGTCCCGCTCAGGCGGCGCAGGTGACCGGCCGCGCCGAGCGCGTTCAGGGCGGACCGGACGGCCTGCTGCCCGTAGTCCGGCAGCACCTTGGCCAGCGTCTTCGCGTCGATCGCGGCACCGTCCGGCAACCGGTCGATGTACGTGGCGATGACCGCCTCACGCGTGGGCAGATGTGCGAAGTCACCACGTTGGCGCGGGGGTTGATCAGGAACGGAACGCTTCCCGAAGCCGGGCTTGGCCATGGGAGACGGAGCGAAGGGGCGTGGGACAGCGATAAAGTCGGCAATAGCCACAGGATCGGTCCTGGTTCGATCTTGATGGTCAGACCCCGGTTCGGTGTTGGCGCACCGGCCGGGGTTGTTCTTTGTCAGCGCAAACGTAGAGCGTGGACACGTAGCGCGGCAAGTCGGTCACACATGGTCATATAAGCTGGCCGCGCGGTCGCGTCTGCGCACGCGGTGGGTGGGTGGGCGGGTTCAACTCACCACCCGTTCCACAGAAAGAGCGCTCGGGCCTCGAAGCCCGGCACCCGGAGCCCGGGGCTCGGCACCCGAGCCCCGGGGAGGCGCGGCCCCCTCAGTCCACCGGCTGCGCGGCGGCGAAGGCGACGAACGCGGCCCAGGCTTCAGGGGTGAAGGTGAGCCGCGGCCCGGCCTTGTCCTTGGAGTCCCGGACGTGGACGGTGCCGGGGCAGGCGGCCATCTCGACGCAGTTTCCGCCGCTGCCGTCGCTGTAGCTGGACTTCCTCCACGAAACGGCGACTTCGACACAAGCGCCGCCGGAGCTGTCGCTGTAACTGGACCTGACCCAGGTCAGCTCGCCATTCATAGCTCCTCCGCCAACTCGCCGATGAAGCACGCCGATTCCTCGGGGCCGAGGGCCCGCTGGAGGATCATGTCATGGCGTTGGCGGATCACGCTCACCTTCGCCCGGTCATCGAGCAGCATGCCCGTCTCCTGCCCCTCGATGTAGGCCAACTGTTCGTGGTCAGGGGTCTCCAACAGAACAAAGGAGCCCAGCAGACCGGGGTGGAAGCTCCGACAGAAACGCATGACCTGGACGCACACATGACGCCGTTCGCCCACCTCGATGAGCCGGCGCATCTGGCGTCGGTGCACCTCCCTGCCTCCGACCTGCTCCCGGAGCGCAGCCTCGCCGATGACGAAGCCGAACGCCCGAGTGGGTTTGTCCAGCACAGCCTGACGCTCCAACCGCGCCGCGACTCGTACCTCCACCGTCTCGTCGTCGAGCGGTGGACAGTTTCCCCCGATCAGCGCCCGCGCGTACTCCTCGGTCTGGAGCAGGCCGGGAATGAGCAGCGGTTCGTACCAGTTCAAGGTCAACGCCTCGGCCTCATACTCGATGAATTCCCGCGCGTACTCGCGGAACTTCTCCGGCTTGAGGTAGTCCTGGGCCGCGAGCAGCAGCCCGTGCGCGCCGCACATCTCGTCCGCGATCTCCAGCAGCCGGAGCGTCGGCTTGCGGCGCCCCTGTTCCATCGACCGGACCGAGTCGTACCCGTAGTTCGCCTCCTTGGCCAGTTGCTGGCGCGTCACGTTCGCCCGCGTACGCCACAGCTTGATCTGGTTGCCGCAGTACCGCCACGCCATCGGCGGCTGGGAAGTCGTCTCCGTCACCTGCCCGCCCCTCGGTGCCCACTGAGTACACCACCGTGCGTACTCATGTCGCTACTACGAACCGTAAGCACAGGCCAGCAACCTTTACGCCATGAACGACGGAAATCCCCTTCCACCGAGGGACGTTGACTGGCTGCTGCCCCGCCACCCACGGAGCGTCCGGCGGGCGCGCGGACTACTGCGCGTGCAGGCGCTGCTGTGGCGGGTGCCGGAGGATGCGGCGGAGACGGCCGTCCTGCTGCTGAGCGAACTGATGACGAACGCGGTCCGGCACGCACACGTCCCACAGGGGCGGTTGATCAAGACCCGCTGCATGCTCGACGGCAAGGAGCTGCGGGTGGAGGTCTCCGACGCCGGCGACGAGTTGCCGCAGCCGCGCACGGCCGGCCTGTACGCCGAGTCCGGGCGCGGGCTGGCGCTGGTGGCGGCGCTGGCGGACGACTGGAACGCCCAGCCGCGACCGTCCGGCGTCGGCAAGACGGTGTGGTTCACGGTGAACACGGCGGTCGGCCCCGAGGACGGCGATCCGGCGGGCGACGGCCCGGCGGACGGTGTGGCGGCCCTCCCGCCGGATCGGCCGGCGGACGGTACGGGGGACGGGCCGGACTGATCACGGGTGCGTAACCACCGGGTACCGGGCGCGTCCGGCCGGAACCGGGGGCGTACGGGCCGGGGTCACTCCTATGCGTACGCGCACCACACGCACCACGCACATCGCTGGTATCACGCGCACCATGTACCGGCGACACCACCGGCACCACCCCGCACCGACCGACCCCTACCTACGGACTGACGACACCCATGCACGCAAGCAACGGAAACCCCGGACCGCACGGCACCGGCGGGACCTTCAGCGAACAGCTCACCAGCGCCGCCCGGCCGCACCTGGGCTGGGTCTGCGAGCAGCTGGACCTCTTCGACCGGCTGGTGCCGCACGGTGCCACGTACTACAACCTGGACGAGCCGATGGTGGCGCGTTCCGGGGTGACGCTGCGCGGCCACATCCTCGGCACCTACGCCCTGGACGGAACCTGGCTCTGGGCCTGGGGGAACGACGGCTTCCGGGAGACCGCGGGGGCGCAGCGGGCGGGCGAGCTGCGGGAGTTCGGGGAGCGCGAGGGCATACCGGAGCTGACCGAGCGCATGCTCGACCTCAACCACTTCCCCAACCCGCGGCTCGCCGCCGACCACCTGATGCTCATCTGCATGGGGTTGCTGGACGCGCGGGGCGGGGCGATCGCCGTCATCAACGAGCGGGGACGCGCCTTCCTGGTGGTGGACGACCCGGCGGTACCGAAGGCCGAGCCGCGGGCCGGGCGGCTGGAACAGCCGCTCCGCAACGGGGCGGCGCTGCTGCCGGGGCCCGCGCTGAAGACCGTGCAGGGCTGGTTCAAGCGGCACGGGATCGAGCCGGAGTACGGACCCGGGCAGGTCGCCGGGGTGCTGCCCGGCGGGGACCGGGTCGTGGTGGACATCGGCGGGGACCGGATCGGCGACATCGTGGTGACCGGCGCGGACGGCGGCGAACCGGTCTCGGCCCGGGCGCCGGAGCAGGAGCTGATCGAGCCGCGCCGCACGCCCGGCGCGCACCCGGAGCTGATGTTCCCCGAGTCGCTGCTGCCGGTGGCGGCGGCGGAGATCGCGTACTCGATCCGGCGGACGCGGGCGATGGTGGAGTACGCCGACCAGCACCTGGAGTTCGACGGCCGGCCACCGGTGTGGGACGAGGCGGCGGGCGAACTCCGGTTCCCCGGGGGCGGACTGAAAGCGCGGCGGCTCGGCGCCTACGACCTCGACGAACGGTGGTTCGCCTGGGCGGCGGGCACCGAGGACATCCGCGACCGGTTCCGGGCGGCGGCCGGACTGGCGCCCGACGCCGACGTGCCCGAACTGGCCGGGGGGCGACTGGACCTGCGGCCGTACGTGCACTGCGAGGCGTTCGCGGTCGCGCTGGCGCGGACGGCGGCAGGTGTGGCCGGGTACGTCTTCACCTCGCTGGGCAACGAGTTCTGGGTGGTGACCGACGAACGGCTGCCGGCCCCGGGCACCGACCCGGAGATCACCGGGGAGGAGATCCGCGCGGGTGCGGGATGGCTGCACGGGGTCACCCCGGCCGACGTGCGGGGCGCGACGATGCGCACCGTCATGGAGGCGTACTGCGACCGGCTCGGCCTCCAGGTCCACCACTACGGACAGCCGGACTTCCTCAGCGCCGTCTCCGGGCTCTACGAGACCCGGGTGTTCTTCGCGCCCGACGGCACCATCACCCACGCGTCCTGCGGCCTGCTGGCGACCCCGCACGGCTGACCGGACTCGCCGGCGCCCCGCTCAGCGACGACCGGACTCCCCGGCGACCGGGCTCACCGGCCGCCGGGGAACCGGGTGCGCCGGGCACGGCCCGCGGTGGCTCCGCACCGCTGACCCGGCACCGCTGCCCCGTACCGCCGACCCCGTGCCGGCGAGGTGCGTCGGCCGGGTTCGGTGACCCGGCTGACCTGCGGTGGCGGGGCCACCGGTCCGGTGCGGAACCGTGATCGTCCGAGCCGTTCCCGCCGGTATATGCTTCGGCGAATTTTCGGCACGGCGGGCACGGTCCCGCGTACAGGGCGGGAACACCGAGATGCGTGGATCTGGCAGAGCAGTGGTGGGCGCGGCGGTCGCGACGTTGGTGATCGGCGTGCTCGCCGGCTGTTCCGGCCAGTCCGGTGACGACGACAGCGGGAACGACAACCGGTCCGCCGCCCAGAACGGCCGGCAGAACAGCGGGAAGGACGGCGGCGCGGAGAGCGGCGGCAAGGACGGGGGCAAGGACGCCGGGGCGACGGGCCCGGCCGCGTCGTCCGGCAAGCAAGTCGGCGCCAAGGGAACCGCCTGCACGCTGCCGGTCACCTTCGACCTGGCGAAGTCCTGGAAGGCCGGGGCGATCGAGGAGACCGGCTCCGACGACCCCGAGGTCGCCGAACTCCTCGAAGAACTCACCAAGCAGGGCGAGGTCCGCCTGACCTGCGAACTCGATGCCAAGCCCGCCGGTCACGTCGGCTTCATCCGGGTCTACACCGGCAAGGCGAGCGCCGGTGGCGGGGACTCCAGGAAGGTGCTGGAGGGCTTCGTGGCCGACGCCGAACAGCCCGCCGGGCAGAAGTACAGCCCGGTCAAGGCCGCGGGCCTGAACGCCACCGAGGTCACCTACACCACCCACAACAAGGAGGCGGACGTCACCAAGGAGGAGCGCGCGCTGGCCCTGGTGACGCCGCAGGGCGCGGTCGTGGTGCACCTCGGCGGGCTGGACACCGAGGAGCACCGTGCCATGGTCCCGGCCTTCGAACTAGCCAAGAAGACCATGGCCGTCCCCACCGCCTGACCCCCCACCCCCGGGCGCCCCGGCCCCTACCCCCGGACGGTCCGGCCACCACCCCCGGGCGGCCCGGCCCGCTGGGAGGCCCAGCCACCACCGGCCCGGCCATCACCGGCCCGGCGGTGGCCCGGTGACCGGTTACGGCCGAGGCGTCGACCCCCGGACGGCCCGACCCCGGCCGAGCGGCGGGACGGTGCGGACCACAACCGGAGACACGGGAGTTGGGGCGCGGCGGCGGGCCGTAGGCCCGCCCCGGCCGGGCCGCGTCAGCCCCAGGTACGACCGGTCTGCAGCGACCGGCCCGACCAGGCGGCCCGGACGACCTACGGCGACCGGCGGCGAGGCGGCCCAGCCGAGCTGCGCCGACCGGCACGGCGAGACCGCCCGGGTGACCTGCGGCGACCGGCAGCGAGGCGGCCCGGGTGATCTCCGGCGACCGGCGGCGAGGCGTACAGCCGGCCTACGGCGTCCGGTGCGCGGCGTGAGGGCCTGCGTCCTGAGCCCGGCGGCGCGGAGCGTAGGGGCCGGCCTCCGGCGACCGGCGGCGCGGCGTGAGGGCCGGCTCCGGCCTCCGGCGGTGCCGGGTCGACTCACCTGCGTCGGCGCTTGGGACGTGGCGGTGGGCCGTAGGCCAGGGCGAGGGCCCTGCGCACGGCAACGCGTCCAACCTCCCGGAACGCGCCGGGATGCGAATCGACCTCGTGGACCCGTACCTCCCGCAGCACCACCGCCACCGCCACGGTGATCCCGGCGCCCAGCCCCGTCAGCTCCTCACGGATGCCCTCGCCGAAGGCATCCCGGTAGGCGGCCAGCTCGGGACCCTCGACGTACCCGCGCGTGGCCGGCGTTGCGGCCGCCTCGAACGTGATCCCCTCCTCCCAGGGCTCGAAGTCCACGGTGACCTCGGCGAAGTCGGCGGGGCAACTGCTCTGCCTCGCGTACACGGCCCTCACCCCCCGCAGTGGGCGAGGAGGAAAAACGCCAGCCTGGGTATCCACGCCCACACCGTACGGGCATCCGTCGCGGCGGCACCCGCCCGTCCGGCCCGCCGCCGGGCTCAGCCCCGCGGCCCTTCGCCGCCCGCCGCCTCCTCCAGCAGCCGCAGGCCGTCCACCGCCGCCGGGGACAGCCTCTCCCGGCGCACCGCCTCGTCGCGCAGCTCGTCCAGCGCCAGCCAGGCCACATCGGCGGTGGAACCGTCCGCCTCCGTGACCCGCAGCGGCCCCGGTGCCGCCTCGACCGCGTAGAACAGCGCGACCAGGTGCCAGCTGATGCCGAGCCGGGTGGCCGTGTACGCGCGGGCCGTGAGCAGCCGGGCGCTCAGCAGCGTCAGCCCGGTCTCCTCGTCCAGCTCACGGGCGAGGGCTTCCACCGGCTGCTCACCGGGGTCGATGCCGCCGCCCGGCGGGTGCCACAGGCCGGGCGCGAAGATCGGTGAGGCGTGGGAGAGCCGGGTCAGCAGGATGCCGTCCGGCGCTCCGCTGTGGTCCTCCGCCCCTCCGTCCCCGTCCGCCCCGTCGCCCGGGGTGGTGCCGGTGATCAGCGCGTAGGCGGAGACCCGGGTCCGTATGCCGCCCCCGGCGGCACCGGCTCCCCCGGTACCGCCGCCGGCGGCCACCTTCGCTTCCCCGGGCGCACCCGGCTCGGCCGGTCCGTTCTCCACGGCCGCCCCCCTTCCGTCGTGTCTGCCGTGCCGTACCCGTCGTATCCACCCTGCCCGGCGGCCCCGCACCGTCACCGGCGCCCCCAGCCCCGGCCCCGGGGTCAGACCAGGCGGCGGGCGGTGGCCCAGCGGGTCAGCTCATGGCGGTTGGAGAGCTGGAGCTTGCGCAGCACCGCAGAGACATGGCTCTCGACCGTCTTCACCGAGATGAACAGCTGCTTGGCGATCTCCTTGTAGGAGTAGCCACGCGCTATCAGCCGCAGCACCTCCCGCTCACGCTGGGTGAGCCGGTCCAGGTCCTCGTCGATCGGCGGGGCATCGGTGGAGGCGAAGGCGTCCAGGACGAAGCCGGCCAGGCGGGGGGAGAAGACCGCGTCCCCGTCCCGCACCCGGAAGATGGCGTCTATCAGGTCGACCCCGGTGATGTTCTTGGTGACGTAGCCCCGCGCGCCGCCCCGGATGACCCCGATGACGTCCTCGGCCGCGTCGGAGACCGACAGCGCCAGGAAGCGCACCGGGTTCTCCGGGTCCCCCAGCAGCGGGGCGCAGCGGCGCAGCACCTCGACGCCACCGCCGCCCGGGAGGTGCACGTCCAGCAGGACCACCTCCGGCCGGGTTGCGCTGATGACGCTGACGGCCTGATCGACGTCGTCCGCCTCCCCCACGACCTCCACACCGGTGCGGCCGGTGTCACCGATCTCGGCCTGGACGCCGGTACGGAACATCCGGTGGTCGTCCACGAGGACCACCCGCACCCGACGGTCCGCCCCCGCCTCGTCCCCGGCCGGCCCGGCGAGCGGCTCGCCGGCCGCCGTGGGCCCGTTCTCCGTCATGTCGATGCCGCCCTCTCCATTTCCAGCTCCACTTCCGTCCCCCCGCCCGGCGCGGACCTCAGTCGCGCCGTGCCGCCGTTGCGCTGCATCCGGCCGATGATGGACTCTCGCACGCCCATCCGGTCGTCCGGTACCGCGTCCAGATCGAACCCGGGGCCCCGGTCCCGCACCGAGACGAAGACCGTACGGCCCTCCACCTCGGCGTAGACCTGGACCGGTCCGCCGTCGCCACCGTACTTGGCGGCGTTGACCATGGCCTCGCGCGCCGCCTGAAGCTGGGCGCCCAGCCGTTCGTCCAGCGGGCAGTCCCCCACGACCACGACCTCTATCGGCACCCCGTGGTGGTCCTCCACCTCGGCCACCGTCCGGCGCACCGCCTCCGCCAGGGTGTCCGGCGCCTCCTCCTCGTCCTTGCCGGTGCCCTCCGGCTTGTACAGCCAGGCGCGCAGCTCCCGCTCCTGGGCCCGGGCCAGCCGGGCGACCTCCCGCGCGTCGTCCGCGTTGCGCTGTATCAGGGTGAGGGTGTGCAGCACCGAGTCGTGGACGTGGGCGGCGACCTCGGCCCGCTCCTGGGCCCGGATGCGCATCAGCCGCTCCGCCGAGAGGTCCTGCATCATCCGCACCAGGTAGGGCCCGACCAGCAGGGCGAGACCCACGATCACCGCCAGCGTGGCCTGGAGGACCGCGCCCAGGTGCTCGGCGGAGCCCTGGATGACGACTATGCCCGTCACCCCGACACAGACCAGCAGCACCCCGGCCGCCATCCGCGCCACGGGCAGCACCCGCTTGCTGCGGCTGAACTCGGCCCACTGGGCACGGCGGGCGTTGTCCGCCTGCCGCCACACCAGGGCCACGCCCGCCGCCATCAGCAGCAACGGCCAGATGTAGCTGTCGGCGACGCGCCCTATGTGGATGCTCTCCACGAAGATGCCGACCCCGATGATCAGCGCGATCAGGGCGATGACCTGGCCCTTGTCCGGCTTGCGGGCGAACAGGCGGCGTCTGCCGTCCGGGCCCGGCGCGGTGCCGATCAGACCGTGCCGCTCGGCGTCCACCCCGCCGACGCCCAGCGGCACCACGAACCAGAACAGCGCGTACAGCAGGATGCCGAAGCCGTCCGCCATGAGCAGGGCGAAGAAGAGTATCCGGACCCAGGACGCCGGAACACCGAGATGTCCTGCGAGACCGCGCGCCACCCCTCCGAGCCACCGTCCCTCGGCGCTGCGGTACAGCTTGCGCAGGAGCGGCTCGGTGAGGTCGGGCGCCGGGACGTGCCGCGTCCCCGCGCCGGGTGCTGTGGTGGCCATGAACCGATCGTCACACGGTCAGCGGGGTCCGGACATCAGGGTCTCCCCTGACCGGACCCGGACGCCACCTGGGGGCTGCCCGGAGACGCCGTCCCTGAGACGGCCCCGGCCGGGCGCACCGCACGGGCCCCGGTCCCGGCCCGGTCCGCCGCCGCGCGGGGAACCGCCGCGGCCCCGAGGCCGGCCCCGGTCCCGTACGCCGTCCCGGAGCCGTACCCGGGCCCGCTGCCGAGCCCGGTCCCGCTGCCGGTCCCCGACCACCCGCCGGGGCCGGTCCCGCTCCCGGCCCTGGTGGCCGGGGAGAGCCGCAGCCCGTCGCGGACGTGGTCGAAGACGCCCCGGTACTGCTGCCACTGCCCCTCCGGCGCGGACAGGTACAGCGCGTACTCGTCGCTGCCCGGCCGCCCCCAGCCCAGGTCGATGGCTCGGAACCAGCGCGCGGTGCCCTTGAACCGGAACTCCCAGATGGCGGCGGGGACGCCCCGGAACGTCGTGCTCTGCAGCCGCAGCCGCTCGTTGACCGGATACCGCTGCGAGAACATCCGTTCGACATCCTCGAAGTGCTCGACCGGATCGGCGGCGGCGAAGTCCATCACGTTGAGCTGGAGGTTGACCATCCCCGTCGGGTCGATGTAGTCGACCTCGCCGGGCCGCTGGCCGGCCTTCCGCGTCCAGCCGTCCGGCACCGGGAAGGAGACGCCCAGCTCCTTCTCCGTCACCAGGTGGTAGCCGTCGGGCACCGGCGGGGGCCGGTGGTCGTCGCCCGGCGTGGCCCCGGTGGTGCCCCCCGCCCGGGCCGGGGGTCGGCCGGCCCGCCCGCCCGGCCTCCGCCTTCACCCCGTCCCCGTCGTCGCGCGAGAGGAAGTAGAAGGTGCCCGCGGCGACCGCGACCACGGTGGCCGCGGTCACCACCGACAGCAGCACCCCGCGCCCGCGCCGGCCGCCGCCCTGCGGCGCCGGCGCGGTGACCGGGAAGGGCGGCGTCGGCGTCGCGTCGGACGAGAACCCCGTACCGGGCGCGGTCGCGCCGCCCCCGGCCATCTGCGGGCCCGCGACCGTGGTGGCCGTGGCCGAGGCCCCCGGGACGACGGGCGGCGGCGGGGTGTCGGCGGCCGGCACGGCGGCCGGGCCGCCGCCGAACGGCGAGCTGAGGAACGTCGTCTCCGCCTCCGCCGCCGGCGCCCGCAGCGCCCGCTCCACCTGCTCGGCCGACGGCCGCTCCTCCGGCTCCTTGGCAAGCAGCGCCTCGATCAGCCCGGTCAGCGGACCGGCCCGGCGGACCGGCTCCAGCGGGTCCACGGCGATCGCGTACGCGGTCTCCATCGCCGTCGCCCGGCGGAACGGCGGCCGCCCCTCCACCGCCTGATAGAGCGTCGCCCCCAGCGCCCACAGGTCCGAGGCCGGGCCGGGCTTGCGGCCCTTGACCCGCTCCGGCGCGATGTAGTCGATCGACCCCACCACCTCGCCGGTCTTGGTGAGCGTGGAGGTGCCCGACGCCATGGCGATCCCGAAGTCGGTGAGCACCACCCGGCCCCCGTCGTGCCCCTCGTCCTGGGGATCGGGGTGGCCCAGCAGCACATTGCCGGGCTTGACGTCCCGGTGCAGCACCTCGGCGGCGTGCGCCGCGCGCAGCGCCGCGATCATGCCGCGCCCGATCCTGGCCGCCTCCGCGGGCGTGATCGGCCCGTTCCTCTTGAGCACGTCACCGAGTGTGATGGAGGGCACGTACTCCATCACGATGCACGGCTGGCCCTCGTGGTCCACCACGTCGTGCACCACCACCACGTTGGGGTGGGTGATCCGGGCGGCGCTGCGCGCCTCACGGCGGGTGCGCTCGTGCAGGGTGGCCAGCTCGTCCTCGGAGCGGTGCGGGGAGATGTGCAGCTGCTTGACGGCCACCTGACGGCCGAGCAGCTCGTCCTCGGCCCGCCAAACGGTGCCCATGCCGCCACGGCCGATCCGTTCCAGCAACCGGTACCGACCGGCGATCAGCCGCCCCTCGTACGACACCGCGCTCCCCTCCGCCCCAGCCCCGCATGTGTTCGAAACGACACGATAGCCGCAGCCGGGTCGGGGTCGATCTCAGGGAAGGTCCAGGGTTGGCACCCTGATGTCCCACGGCCCACGGCTTGTCACCATGGACGCATGACCGATGCACACCCCGTCGCGGGCGATCACCGGCGCGGCGGGACCTCCGCCGAGCCACCGGCCGGGCCCGGAGGGCCGCACGGTCCGGGGCCTTCAGGGCCGCCGGGCCCCGGCTCCCCCGGGACCCCACGACACCGGGCCGTCCCCGGCCCCGCCACCGGCGCCCGGCCCCGCGCCGCTGCGCCGCAGCCCCCCGGCACAAGGTGTTCGGCGGGGTGTGCGGCGGGCTGGGCCGGTACTGCGACGTCGACCCGGTCATCTTCCGGGTGGTCTTCGCACTGCTGGCCGTGGCGGGCGGGGTGGGCCTGATCATCTACGGGTTCCTCTGGCTCCTGGTCCCGATGCTCGGCGAGGACGAGCACGAAGGGCGGAAGCTGCTCTCCGGCCGGGTCGAGGGCACGGCGCTGACGGCCGTGCTGTGCGCGCTGCTCGGCTGCGCGCTCTTCCTGTCCATGCTCAACAAGGGGAACGTGGTCAGCTTCTCCGTGATGCTGACGCTGGCGACGTTCGGCGCGGCGTACTGGTCGCGCCACCGCTACCTGGCCGCGCACGACGAGAGCCCGGCGGACCCGGCCGCCCCCCAGCCGGCCCCCGGCGCCGCCACACCGCCCAAGGCGGGCCACGAAGGCGCACCGCCGGAGGTCAAGGCCCCGCCGGCCCGCGGCGGCCCCTCCTGGTGGCGCGACCCCATCACCAAGGACCGCACCACCCGCGGGAGCGGCACCGGATACCTGTGGGGGCCGGCGGACGGCCCGGACGCCGGCTCGTACGCCACCGGCCGCACCGGGACCGCCACCGTCCGGTCCCGCCCCGCCCAGCCGGTCCCGATCGGCGGCTGGACCTTCCTCGCCGCCCTGGCGGCCGCGGTGGCCGGCTGCGCCGCCACCTGGAGCAGCCAGCCCCTGGGCACCAGCCTCCAGACCGGCCTCGTCGCCGCACTCGCGGTGTTCGGCGTCGGACTGCTCATCAGCAGCGTCTACGGACGCACCGGCGCGGGCACCATCGTCGCCGTGGTGCTGACCAGCGCACTGCTGGCCGGCGCGGCGGCGCTGCCGAAGTCCGTCACCACCGACTGGCACCGGCGCACCTGGGAACCGGCCGCCGCGGCACAGGTGGCCCCCTCCTACGAGGTGGGCAGCGGCGTCGGCAAACTGCGGCTGGCCAAGCTCCGCATGGAGGACGGCTCCACCGTCCGCACCCGGGTGGAGGTCGGCGCCGGCCGGCTCGTGGTCACGGTGCCGCGGGACGTCCGGGTGCGGCTGGACATCGAGGTGGGCCTGGGAGACATACAGCTGCCCGGGGAGAAGCCCGACGACATGGACGTCTCCCCGATGCGGGACCGGACCCTCACCCTGGAGCCGGTCGGCAAGCGGCCCGCCCGCGGCACGCTGGACCTGGAGCTCGAAGTCGGCATCGGCAAGGTGGAGGTGCTCCGCCCATGAAGCGGCACACGTTCGAACCCGGAAAGCTCGTCGCGGCGCTCGTGGTGCTGGCCGCCGCCCTGCTGTACGGCATGGACGCCGCCGGGCAGTGGGACATCCCGGTCCTGGTGCTGTTCCCGCTGATCTGCGGCGGTCTCTTCCTGGCCGGGGCGGTCTCGGCCGTCACCTACGACATCCGGCGGAGGCGCGCCCGGGGCGGCGAACCGGCACGGTCGGGCGGAGGCGCCGGCATACCGGGGTGACGACGAGGCCCCAGGGCCGGGCGCCGGCGGGTCAGCCGAGGAGGGACCGGCCCCAGCGGCCGCGGCGGCGAGCCCGCTGCGCGTCCACCGAGAGCACCGGCGCCCCGGCCAGCACCAGTGGCAGCCAGGCCATCAGATAGATGAGGTCGTTGCCGTAGTAGTACGGCTCGGTCTGCCAGCTGACCGTGAGCCAGAGGCTCAGGGAGATCAGGGCGCCGCCGAGGGCCGCCACCCGGGCCCACAGGCCGAGCAGTGTGCCCAGGCCGACCGCGATCTCGCCGATGGCGAGCGCGTAGCCGAAGCCCTCCGGCGCCTTGAGGGCCAGGTCGACCAGCCACGGCACGGCCGAGGTGTCGCGCACCGAGTCCATGATCCCGCCGATCGAGTCCGGCCCGGACGACGAGAGGAAACCGGAGGTGGTGAGCTTGTCGATACCGGCGTAGACGAAGGTGACGCCGAGGAAGATCCGCAGCGGTAGCAGTGCGTACCGGGTGGCGCTCTCCCGCAACCCGCGACTGCCGGTCAGCCTGAGCGTGTCCATCCTGAGCCGTCGGCCCGCCCCCGCCCGTGCCGTCCCCCGGCCCGCCCGTTCTCCGCCTGCCATCGCACCCGCCGCCTTTCCACCGCGCTCGCGGCCCATTCTGGACGACCCGGGTGACCGGCCGTGCGGAGGGACGGGCCCGAGGACACCGACGGACGCGTTCCGCGGCGGGCGGACCGGCCGTCCGGGGAGCGGGAACCGGCCCCGGTCGGCCCGGGGGCGGAGGGATCGGTCCGGGGCAACATGGTCGGCCCGGACACCCCGGACGGCCCGGAGCAGCGAGGCCGGTCCGGCTCGGCCCGGGGGCAGCACGTGACCGGTTTCGGATCGGTCCCGAGGAGCGAGACCGGTCCGGGCTGGCCGGGGTGGGGACATCGGTCCGGGGCGCCCCGGCGCGGGAGCACCGGCCCGGGGCAGGAGCCGGCCGGCGCGGGCACGAACGGGCGGCGCGGGAGCACCGGCCCGGAGCGGGCGCGGTCGGGCGGCGCGGGCACGAACGGGCGGCGCGGGCGCGGACGGGCGGCGTGAGTGGTCCGGGCCGAGGCGTCGGCGGGGAAGCCAGGGGCGGATGAGCCGTAGGGGTCTGGCCGGTCCCGAGAGAGCCGGACAGGACCCGAGAGGGCCGTGGAGAGGCCGCCGGAGAGGAGGTGGAGCCGAGGGGGCTCGGGTCGAGCAGGTACCGAGAGGAGGGCCGAGGTGTCGGAAGGCAGGTGATCGAGGGCGACGTGATCGTGGGCGTGGCCGGGGTGATCGGGGGTGGAGCGGCCGGCGACGGAGTGACCGGGAGTGATCGAGGGGCGGGGTGATCGAGGGGCGGGGTGATTGAGGGTGAAACGGCCGGGGCGGAGTGGCGGAGGCTGGAGTGGTCGGGAGCGGGGTGATCGGGGGTGGAAATGGCAGCGGCGGGGGGCGCCGGGCGGGGGGCGTCAGTCGAGTACGTCGAGGGGGTAGCGGTTGCTCTCCGCACCGGAGGCGGTGATCACCTGCACCTCCGTCCGCCCGGGTTCGACCTCCACCGGGACGGGGACGATCAGTACCGAGTCGGTCGGATTGGTGAAGCCGCCCACCACCGGGACCAGCGGCACATGGACGTGGACGCTTCCGATCCGCACCACGGTCCGGGCCAGCCGGTCGGCGGGGAGCGCGCCCGGCGGCACGAAACCGTTGCCCCGGATCTCGATGTCGTCGCCCGTACGGATCGGCCCGTTCAGGTCGCCCGCCTCACGGACCCGGACCACCGACAGCACCGTGGGCCGCCCGGCCTCGGCGTACTTGCCCGCCAGGCAGGTCACCGCGGAGACCACGGCGAGCACCGCGATCGGCCAGGGCAGCGTGGGCAGCCGGTCCGGTTCCCGGGCCAGCAGGACGCCGGCGAAGAGCGCGACCACCACGTTCAGCAGCACGTACTGGGCGTCGGTGAGACTGCCCCGTCCGGCGTCGTCGGTGATCAGGTCGGCCGGGCGGGGGCGGTCGGCCCGCACCTTCTGGGCCCGGTGCGCCCGGACCCGGTTGGCCACCACCAGGCGGGCGAGGACCGCGACCGCGCAGCTCAGCCCGGTGACCGTGAGCAGGGCGGCGGAACCGGCCGGCTCCGGTCCGCCGGCGTCGGAGTCCACCGCCCGTTCCACGGCCAGCACCAGCACCGCGTACCCGACGAGGAGGAGCCAGCCGGCGGCCACCGCCCGCGAGGTGGAGAGCCGGTTGTCCTCGCCGATGAGCGGGGCGAGCAGACCGCCACGGGACCGGTGCGGCCAGGACACGGCCGTCAGCAGACCACCGGTGACCAGCGCGGCGACCAGCCCGGCCGTGCGGGAAGTGGTCCAGCCGTCGGTGGCGAGCGCCGACACCAGCTGGGCCAGGAGCAGCACCCCGATCGCCGCCCACACCCCGGCGAGGACCCGTCGCCACACCGCGGCGAGCCACGCCTCGCACGCCTCCCGGGCGCGTTCGGTGACCGCGGCGGCGGCGCGGGTGAGTTCGTCGGAGACCCACTGGCGGGACGCCTCGGCGGAGTGGGCGACCACCGCGGGCAGTCCGTGCCCGGCGGCGAGCCGGTCCCGGAGCGCGGCGAAGTCGGCCTCCGCCCGGCGGTGTGCCGCGCGCGCTCCCTGCGGGCAGCGGCAGCCGCGTTCCGGCACGGTGCCGGCAGCGTCGGGGGAACCGGTGGCGCCGGCCGAGCCGACCACACCCGGCACACCGGTCGAGCGGGCGCGGTGCCCGCCCGGTACCGGGGTGGCTGCGCCGGCGTCACGGGAACGTGTGCCGCCGGTGCCGGGGGGCCCGGACGGGTCCGGGGGCGGCGGGGCGGCGTCCGGTGGGGCGGACGGACGCGGCAGGCCGGCCGTGGCCGGTGGTGTCGTCGGGGGCGGGCGGATAGGGCGGCGGGGGGCCCGGCGCCCCCGGGGGTCCCGGCCACCGCCGCGCCCCTGCGGCCGTGCGCCGCCGGTCGTGGCATCCTTCGCCTGGTCCACCGCCACGGGCTCTCCCCACTGTCGAACTTCGGCGGGAATTGTGCCGCATTCCCGGCAGCCGTCAGGCGGCTTCAGGTCAATAACTCCGGTTCGCTGCGGGTGATGTCCTCGTACAGGGCCTGATAGTTGATCCACGCCGCGAGATCACTGCCGATCTGGTCCCGGGTCTCCACCGCGCTCCGCCGGTCGATGGGGACCGGCCGCCCCGCGGCCTTCGCCGCGAGCTGGACGTGGCACGCCTGTTCCATCGTGATGAACCACCAGGCCGCCGCGTCCACCGAGTCACCGACCGTCAACAGACCGTGATTGCGCAGGATGAGGGCCTTGTACGGGCCGAGGGCGGCGGCGACGGCCCGGGCCTCGGCCGGGTCCACCACGGCTCCGGTGTAGCGGTCGAAGAGCGCGTGGTCCTCGAAGAAGGCACAGGCGTCCTGGGTGAGGGGCTCCAGCGGTTCACCGAGTGCGGCCAGCACCCGGCCGTGCGGGGAGCGGGTGTGGGCGACGGCCGCCACGGCTGGCCGCGCCCGGTACACGTGCGAGTGAATGATGAACGCCGCCTGGTTGACGTGATAGCGCCCCTCGACGACCTGGCCCGCCTCATTCACCATGATCAGGTCGCTGACGGTGAGGTGCCGGAACGGCAGGCCGAACGGGTTCGCCCAGAAACAGTCGGGGTACTCCGGGTCCCGCACCGTGATGAGTCCCGCCACGCCCTCCTCGAAGCCGTAGCGGCCGAAGAGGCGGAGCGCGCCCGCCAGCCGCTCCTGCCGGTACCGCCGTTCGCCCTCCACCGAGTCGTGCTGCGGCGGCATGGCGAAGTGCAACTGGTCGAGGGGTATCGGCTCGGGCACGGCGGCTTGCTCCTTCACGTCCGATGACTCGAAACGGAAGCTACCGCCGGGCCCTTGGGGGTGCCCATAGTCGTGCGTGCACTGATCGCACGGGGCGGGTCGGACGTTCCGGTTCCGGGCACGGGCGACCTGGGGTGAGGGCGGTGAGCGGCCGGCGGCTTCCCGGCCGGGACCGCTCCCGGTCGGGCTCGGCCCGGACGCTCCTGCCCTGGCTCGCCCCGGCCCGGACCGCTTCCGGTCCGGGGAGGCCGGGGGCCGCGGGCGCATCCCGCCGCGGACCGGGTCCGGGGCTTCCGGGCGGAGGCCGGGTCGCGGACGAGGAGGTACCGGTGGGCGGGGGGCCGGTACGGGCGGGTACGCCGGCGCCGTCAGCCACGGACAGGAACGGCGGCTCTGGTCCACCTCCCGCGGAGGCTCACGGAAAGTGATGTCAGCCCTGTGTGGTGGGATGGCCGGACTCTGCCGCCGACCCGCCAGGAGGCCGTCGTGACGCCTGTGTATCCGTCCCTGACCCGTGCCTTGGCCGAGGCCCTGGTCGATGTCCTGTGGTTCATCGAGGGCAGCGAGGACGAACAGATGGATCCGGACGACGCGGTCAAGGTGCTGGAGGGCGTCGGCCACGTGGTCGGCACGCTGCCGGACAACCAGCGGCAGGAGTTGCTCGAACTGGTCGCGGAGATGACAGCCGCCGAGACCGACCCGTCCCGGCGCGCGTTCCTGGAGGAGTTCTCGGAAGGCTTCGGGCTGACCGAGGATGCGTCGTGAGCGGCGTCACGGATGGAGCGGGACGTGCTCGCGCGGAGTGTGCGGGCCGGCCCGGCCGGCCATCCGGCACTGCGGTCCTCGGCCCGGGTTGACGCTCCCCGGTCGGGCCCGGTCGTGCCGCGGGCGGACCGGACCCGGGAGCAGGACCGGCCGGACCGGCCGGACCCACGAGGGCGGGCGGCGACCCCGGCGGCAGCCGATCAGCCCTGGAGATGCGGGCCCTCACCTCACAGTGAGGTGGGCTGTCGCCTCACGAGAGAGGCGGGCCGATGCCTCACGGAGAGGCGAGCCGACACCTCATGGAGAGGCGGGCCGGTGCCGTCGGCTCCGGCCCGCGGCCCGGTCGCCCGGGAAGCCGGCGGCTTCCCGGGGCCGGTGGCTCCCGGGGCTACCGGGCCCCGGAAGCGGGGAGTGCGGTCACTCCCACTCGATGGTGCCCGGCGGCTTGCTGGTGATGTCCAGCACCACGCGGTTGACCTCGTCCACCTCGTTGGTGATCCGGGTGGAGATCCGGCCCAGCACGTCGTACGGCAGGCGGGACCAGTCGGCCGTCATGGCGTCCTCGGAGGAGACCGGACGGAGCACGATCGGGTGGCCGTAGGTGCGGCCGTCACCCTGCACGCCCACGCTGCGCACATCGGCGAGGAGGACCACCGGGCACTGCCAGATGTCCCGGTCCAGGCCGGCCGCGGTCAGCTCCTCGCGGGCGATGGCGTCGGCCTCACGGAGCAGGTCCAGCCGCTCCTTGGTGACCTCGCCGACGATCCGGATGCCGAGCCCCGGGCCGGGGAACGGCTGGCGCTGGACGATCTCGTCCGGGAGGCCCAGCTCCTGGCCGACCATCCGGACCTCGTCCTTGAACAGCTGGCGGAGCGGCTCGATGAGCTTGAACTCCAGGTCCTCGGGGAGCCCGCCGACGTTGTGGTGCGACTTGATGTTCGCGGTGCCGGTGCCGCCGCCGGACTCGACCACGTCCGGGTAGAGCGTGCCCTGCACCAGGAACTCCACGGCCTCCGCGCCGCTGCCCGCCTCGGCGATGATCTCGGCCTGGGCCTGCTCGAAGACCCGGATGAACTCCCGGCCGATGATCTTGCGCTTCTCCTCCGGGTCGGAGACGCCCTTGAGGGCGTTGAGGAAGCGCTCCTCGGCGTCGACGACCTTCAGCTGCACGCCGGTGGCCGCGACGAAGTCCTTCTCGACCTGCTCGGTCTCGCCCTTGCGCATCAGACCGTGATCCACGTAGACGCAGGTCAGCTGGTCGCCGATGGCGCGCTGGACCAGTGCCGCGGCGACCGCGGAGTCCACGCCGCCGGACAGGCCGCAAATCGCGCGCTTGGTGCCCACCTGCTCGCGGATCGCGGCGACCTGCTCCTCGATCACGTTCCCGGTGGTCCAGGACGGCTCGATGCCGGCACCCCGGTACAGGAAGTGCTCCAGCACCTGCTGGCCGTAGGTGGAGTGCATGACCTCCGGGTGGTGCTGGACGCCGTACAGCTTCTTCTCGTCGTTCTCGAAGGCGGCGACCGGCACCAGGTCGGTGGAGGCGGTGACCGCGAAGCCCTCGGGGGCGGCGGAGCAGGCGTCGCCGTGCGACATCCACACCGTCTGCTCGGCCGGGGTGCCCTCGAAGAGGGTGGAGCTGGTCTTGGTGACGGTCAGCGGGGTGCGGCCGTACTCCCGGGCACCGGTGTTGTCCACCGTGCCGCCGAGGGTGGTGGCCATGAGCTGGAACCCGTAGCACATGCCGAAGATCGGCACCCCGGCTTCGAAGATCGAACGGTCCAGGGTGGGGGCGCCCTCGGCGTAGACCGAGGAGGGACCGCCGGAGAGGATGATCGCCTTGGGGTTCTTGGCGAGCATCTCGTCAACCGGCATGGTGGACGGCACGATCTCGCTGTAGACGCGCGCCTCTCGGACTCGGCGGGCGATGAGCTGGGCGTACTGCGCGCCGAAATCGACGACCAGAACGGTGTCGGGGGCGGCAGCGGGGGACGCTGAGGGCACTTCGGCGGCCTTCCGGCGGTGGAACGTAAGGGTTTGGACTTTCGATTCTAACCGGCTCATACTGTGACCCATGTCAACGCAGCTGTCCTTCGTCTTTACCTATGGCACCGGCCCGTCCGGCTGCCATGGTCGTGCTGCGTGATCGACTGATCAGCGACTTCCCAGGCGCCCCGGGCCGACAAGGCCCGGGGCGCCTGCTGTGTTTCCGGTCCGGGTCGGCCCGTCGGCAACGATCCCCATGGAGCACACAGTGAACACAGTGACCACGGCGAGCACGGTGACCACGGCGAGCACAGTGATGAGCGGCACTCCCCGGCCGGCCGCCGACGGCCGGGTCCGGACCGCCCCCGCCACGGACGCCACCCCCGCCCCCGCCGGCCCCACCTCCGTCACGACCCCCGGCGCCCCCACGGACGCCACCTCGGGCGCCGCCACGGCTCCGGGCGCCTCCGCCGCCGCTTCCGGTGTCCCCACCACCGGCATCCCGGAGGGCCGGGCGGGGATCGACCGGCTGGACGGGCAGATCATCGCCCTGATCCAGGAGCGGATGGCGGTCTCGGCCGGGATCCAGCGGTCCCGGCTCGCCTCCGGGGGCCGCCGGGTGGACCTGACCCGGGAGATGGAGATCCTCGGCCGCTACCGCGAGGCGCTGGGCAAGCCGGGTACGACGCTCGCCATGACCCTGCTGGAGCTGTGCCGGGGCCGCGCCTGAGGCACGGCACGGCCACACCGGCGGGCCGCGGGCCGTGGCGGAACGGACCGGCGGAGCCGCAACCGGCGGGCCCGGGCGGGGCGGGCCCGCGGACAGGGCCGGGATGCACGCGGAGGGACGGCCGGATGTTCGGGAGGCGTCACCCGTACGGCGCGTCACCCGTACGGCGCGTGACCCTGTCCCTCCGGGACCTCGTTGAGCCCGGTGTCCGCGCCGCACCCGCCCTCCCTCCCGGGCGGCGGCCGGACGTAGCGCACCATCCACACCGAAGATCCACCCCCGCACGCGTACCGGCTTCCGCCCTCCCCTCCCGGAGGCCGGTACGCGTGGCCAGATTCGCCGGAACGATGAGACGCGACTCCCGCAATGGCACGGGAGGTGCGCGTCGTGGGACCTCGTTCCGGCGCGGTGATTCGGTCGGCAGGGGACAGCAGCCCGGTCATCATCCAAAGAACGGTCGGTCCCGGGGACGCCTGGGACCGGCCGTGTTTCTCTCCTCACTCTCCCCTCCCCCTCCTGCATCCCCTCCCCTCCGTACCCCCTGGCGGGTTTTACACCCCCTGACGACGCCTCCGCGCCCCAGAGGCCCCGCCCCCCAGGAGCCCCCCACCCCTTCCCCTCCCACTCCCCCTTGCTCCCCGGTTCCACCTCGCGGGGGTACCGGGAACGCCCGGCCCGGGAGGGGCCGGGCCCGGCGGCACGGTCCGGCGGAGGCCCATGACCTGGGGTGATGCGCGCCGGGAGGGCCCGGGAGTGGGGGTGACCGGCGTCGGGCGACGGTGAGCCACATCACGGCACGCGTTTCGATTCCGGGTGCAACCTTTTCCCCCGAGCACTGGTCATGTACGTGCAAACGCACGGCCACATCGCGCCCCACCGCGCCGGCCTCCCAAGCAGCCGCTGCTCGACAGCAGCAGCGTGTACGGACCCCGAATGAGGTCTTCATGAAGCTTCGCCGCGCTCTCGCGGCCGTCGCAGCGACGGCCGCCATCGCCCCTGCCGCGCTTCTCGCGGCGCCGGCCGCGTACGCCTCCGAGCCGACGACCCCGGCGCCTTCCCCCACGTCCTCGGAAGCGGCCTCGGAGCCGACGCAGCCCGAGCCCACCCCCGGCTCCCGGTTCGACCACCGACGCGCCGACCCCGACCGGTACGCCCACCCCCACCGGCACCCCCGACGACCGAGGCGCCGACGCCGACCGGGACGCCCACCCCTCACCGGCACGCCCACCGGCACCCCCCACCACGACCCCGACGCCGACGCCGACCCCGACCGAGGAAGACCCCGTCTGCGAGGACGAGTCCGACGAGGCGCTGGTCAGCACCACCCTGCGCGGACTGCCGAGCAAGGTCGTCGCCGGTTCCGGCTGGGTCAACTTCACCTTCCGTACCGCCAACATCTCCGACAAGACGATGAAGTCGGTGGACGCGTACGTGGCCCTCGGCGCGATCGACGCCGAGGACTTCGAGGACGTCTCGAAGTACCTCACCGTGGAGTGGTACGACGAGGGCGCGGGCTGGAAGCCGGTGGACGACGAGGTCGGCTACTTCGCCTCGATCACCGAGCTGAAGCCCAACGAGTACTCGGACGCCAAGCTGCGTCTGAAGGTGGACGCCAAGACCCCGGGCAGCTACGGCTTCGCCATGGCCATCGGCGCCTACCACGACGAGGACGACCTCTGCGGCTTCTCGGAGTACATGGATTACGAGTTCGACGTCCTGGTCGCGGGCACCAAGCCGGGCACCGAGGTGCCGCCGGCCGAGGGCAAGCCGAGCACCGAGAAGCCCAAGCCGGCCCCGCAGGGCGGCCTGGAGGAGCTGCCGGTGACCGGTGAGCTGGCCGAGACCGGTTCCTCCTCCGCGCTGCCGACGATCGCCGTGATCGGTGGCGTCGCGATGGCCGCGGGCGCGGGTGCGATCTTCGTCGTGCGCCGCCGCCGTGGCGCCGGTGCCGCCGCGTAACGGAGCACCGCGGGAGCACCACCACCCGTGCCGCACCGGGCTCACCGGCCACGTGCCGGTGAGCGCCGGCGGACGATGAGCGAGGGGCCGTACCCGGATGCGACATCCGGGTACGGCCCCTCGCCTCGTGGAGCCGCCCGTTCACAGCGGTCCGGGCAGCCCGGTCCCCGTCCCCGCCCCCGTACCCGGGCCCGTTCCGGCCGCCGGTTCCTCCGCGCGGCGGGGCGGGACGGTGGGGACCGGGAGGGTCACCGGCAGCCGCAGGGCGCCGAAGGCGTCCGCCGGGACCGCCGGGTGCCGTGGGGCGACCGGGGCCACCGGCCGGTACCGCTCACCCTGCCGCGGGCGCGGGTCCGGCTCGCCGTTGTTCGGCCAGAGCGCCATCGCCCGTTCGGCCTGGGCGGTGATGGTCAGCGACGGGTTGACACCCAGGTTGGCGGAGACCGACGCCCCGTCCACCACCGAGATGCCGGGGTACCCGAAGAGCCGGTGGTAGGGGTCGATCACCCCGTGCTCCGGGTCCTCCCCGATGGGGCAGCCGCCCAGGAAGTGGGCGGTGAGCGGCGTGCCCATCAGCTCTCCGACGTTGCTGCCGGCGATGCCGTTGATGGACTCGGCGAGCAGCCGCGCGCCCTCCGCGCCCTGGGGGATGTGGTCGGGGTTGGGCTGTCCGTGCCCCTGCCGGGCGGTGAGCAGTCCCTTGCCCAGCCCCCTGGGCTTGCGGTAGGTGGTCAGCGAGTTGTCGTGCGTCTGCATGACCAGCCCGATGATGGTCCGCTCCGACCAGCGGTGGTAGTTGAACATCCGTACCGCGTCGCCCGGACGCCGCAGGTTCGCCCCGATGAACCGCAGCAGCCGGGGCGCCCGGCCGCCGTACGGGATCTGGAGGATGGACAGCGGGGCCATGGCGTTGGAGCCCTTGCCGTACCGGACCGGCTCGATGTGCGTGGTCTCGTCGGGGTGGATGGACGAGGTGATCGCCACCCCCCGGGTGAAGTCGACCTTCCCGCCGAACTCCACCCGGACCCCGCCCCGCTTGCGGCGGTACCGCCGGTCGGTGGTCTGCGCACCCACCAGCGCCTCGGAGTTGGTGCGGGTCAGCACGCCCAGCCGGGGCGAGACGCGCGGCAGCAGCCCCTCGTCGCGCATCCGGTGCAGCAGCGTCTGGGTGCCGTAGGTGCCCGCGGCCAGCACCACCCGGCGCGCCCGGAACACCCGCCGCGGGCCCCTGCGGCGGCGGTCGGTGGGGACGGCCACCACCCGGTAGCCGCCCGCCGGGTCCTCGGACAGGGCGACCGCGGTGGTCATCGGGTGCACCACCGCCCCGGCCCGTTCGGCGAGGTGGAGGTAGTTCTCGTTCAGGGTGTTCTTGGCCCCGTGCCGGCAGCCGGTCATGCACTCGCCGCACTCGGTGCAGGCCCGCCGGGACGGGCCCACGCCGCCGAAGTACGGGTCGGGGACCGTCTCGCCCGGCTCGGCGCGCACCGTTCCGCCGGCGTCGTCGCCGTCGCCGAAGAACACCCCCACCGGGGCCATGTGGAAGGTGTCGCCGACCCCCATCCGCTCCGCGGCGTCCTTCAGGTGGACGTCGGAGGGGGTCATCGTCCGGTTCAGCCGCACCCCGAGCATCCGCCGCGCCTGGTCGTAGTACGGCTTGAGCTCCCGCTGCCAGTCGGTGATGTGCCCCCACTGCGGGTCCTGGAAGAACGGCCGGGGCGGTACGTAGAGGGTGTTGGCGTAGTTGAGCGAACCGCCCCCCACCCCGGCCCCGGCGAGCACCATCACCTTGCCCAGCACATGGATGCGCTGGATGCCGTAGAGGCCGAGGGCCGGCGCCCACAGGTACTTCCGCAGGTCCCAGGAGTTCTTCGGCAGCGTCTCCCGGGTGTAGCGGCGGCCCGCCTCCAGCACCCCGACCCGGTACCCCTTCTCGGTGAGCCGCAGCGCGGACACCGATCCGCCGAAGCCGGAGCCGATGACGAGGACGTCGTAGTCGAAGCCGTCGCCGGGACCGTCACCGCGGTCGTCGCCATCGCGGGGACCGTCGCCGTCACCGGGACCGTCGCCGTCGCCGTCGCCGTCGCCGTCGCCGTTGCCGTTGCCGTTGCCGTCCCGGGGAGCGTCGTCGCGGCCGTCGTCGTAGCCGTCGCGCGGACCCTCGCCCCGGCCGTCCCGGGGGTCGTCGCCGCGGCCCTCCCGGGGGTCGTCGCCGTGGCCGTCACGGGGATCGTCGCCGGGGCCGCCGTCCGCGGCCCGGTCCCGATCCGCGCCGGGGTGCGGGGCGGCGGCGGACGCGGGCCCTTCCGGCCCGGCGGCGGGCGCGGCCTCACCGGTCCCGGGCGCGGGTACGGGGCCGGCGTCGGCCGGGTGGTGGTGGCCGGCGCGGGGCCGGCCGGCCGGTTTCCGGGCGCGGTTGACCGGGGACACGGGTACCTCCATCGGCTGCGCCCTGCCCCCGGAGGCGGTCGGGGGACGGTGACGGGGAGAGCGGGTTCGACGGGGACAGCGGGTTCGGCGGGACCATCCCGGGAGGGGGCCGGGCGGGACGGGCGTGGGGCGGGGGGCCGGAGCGGGCCCCGGGGCGGGGGCCGGACCGGACGTGTACAACGCGGAGCCGGAGGGGCGGGGGCGGGCCCGGCGGGAGCGGGCCGGGCCCCAGGGCGGCCGGCGGGCCCGGATGGTGCCGGGCCCGCCGGGTCGTGGCGGGTCAGCGCAGGCGCAGGGTCCTCATCACCCGCAGGCTGCGGCTGAGGAAGGCGGCGTACTTCTCGTCGTCCATGCCGAACGCCGGGGCGAGCGGCATCACCCGCTGGTGGGCCACGGTCTGCGCCTCGGTGAACTTCAGGATGCCCTCGGAGCCGTGGCGGCGGCCCAGGCCCGAATCGCCCATGCCACCCATCGGCGCGCGGACGCTGCCGTACGCCGCGGCGTAGCCCTCGTTGACGTTGACCGTGCCGGCGCGGAGCCGGGCGGCCACCGCGCGGGCGCGCCGGCCGTCCTTCGACCAGACGCTGGCGTTGAGCCCGTACCGGGTGGCGTTGGCCAGCTCCACCGCCTCGTCCTCGTCGGTGAACCGGTACACCGACACCACCGGGCCGAAGGTCTCCTCCCCGCAGACCGCCATGGGCTCCTCCACGCCCTCCAGGATGGTGGGTTCGAAGAAGAGCGGGCCGACGTCCGGGCGGGGGCGGCCCCCAGTGATCACGGTGGCGCCCTTGTCCACGGCGTCCCGCACGTGGCGGGTGACGGTCTCCAGCTGACGGGCGGAGACCAGGGAGCCCATGTCCGCGCCGTACGCCAGCGCGGTGCCCAGCCGCATCGCCCGGGTACGGGCGGCGAACCGGGATACGAAGTCGTCGGCCACCGAGGCGTGGACGTACAGCCGCTCGATGGAGATGCACAGCTGGCCGGCGGAGGAGAAGCAGGCGCGCACCGCGCCGGCCGCGGCCTTGTCCAGGTCGGCGTCGCGGAGCACCAGCATGGCGTTCTTGCCGCCCAGCTCCAGTGAGCAGCCCACCAGGCGCCCGGCGGCGCTGCGCGCCACCTCGCGGCCGGTGGCGGTGGAGCCGGTGAAGGCGACGTAGTCGCCGCGCTCCACCACCGCGGGGCCGATCACCGGGCCCTCGCCGACCACGATCTGCCAGACCTCGGCCGGGAGTCCGGCCTCGATCAGCAGCTCGCGCGCCCACAGCGCGGTGAGCGCGGTCTGGGTGTCGGGCTTCATCACCACGGCGTTGCCGGAGACGAAGGCGGGCAGCGCGTCGCCGACCGACAGCTCCAGCGGGTAGTTCCACGGCACGATCTGGGCCACCACGCCGCGCGGCTGGCGCAGTTCGGTGACCTTGGTGAGGGTGGGGATGACCCCGAGGTGGGACTTCGGCCGCAGGTAGGCGGCGGCCTTCAGCCCGTAGTGGCGGGCGGCGACCGCCACGCCCTGGATCTCCTCGTGCGCGTGCAGCCGGGTCTTGCCGGTCTCCAGCTGGATGATGTCGAGGATCTCCGACTGCCGCCGCAGCAGCAGGTCGTGGAAGCGGAGCAGCACCGCGGCACGGCGGCGCACCGGGGTGTCGGCCCACACCCGCTGGGCGTCGCGCGCCCGCTCGAAGGCGGTGGCGACGTCCTCGGGCGTGGACTCGGGGAGGTCGGCGAGCTTGTCGCCGGTGAACGGGGAGTGGTTGGCGGTCCAGGCCGCCGGCCCCCGCTTCCCGGACGGCTCACGGCCCGCCTCGGCCACCACACCGCGCACCAGCCGGGCGACGAGCTGGGCGGTGAGGACGTCGGCGGCGGTCCGGTGGCCGGGCGCGGCCACCGGATTGCCGTCGGCCGGCGGCCCGGCCGGGCCGCCGGCGGCCGGTGCGGTCACCGGTTCGGCCGGCGCGACGACCCGGTCGCCACCGTCCGGGCCACCCGCCGGGGCGGCGGCGTCGGGCGCGGCGACCGGGCTGCCGACGGCCGGGGCGGTGCCCGGCCGGGTCCCGTCGCCGCTGCCGGTCGGAGCGGTTGCGCTGTCTGGCGAGTCCGTCATGGGGTGAGGGTATTCCGGTCCCCGGGCTTTGGGTACCCGCCGGTAACTCCTTTGCCCAAATTGCGCCAGCAATCACTGGCACGGATCATCGTTCCTCCAGGTCAGCGAGGTTCCTCGGCGATCTCCAGGTGCTTCCGCGCGTCTTCGAACAGCTGATCCCCGATCGTCCGGGCGTCACCGGCGTCGGGCATGAAGACGCTCAGCTCCCAGACGATCTGCCGCTTCTTGTCCACCACGATGTGTTCCCGGACGCGGTGCCACAGATCGTCCTCGTCCGCGTTCTCGTACTGATAGGTGGTGGCGACCTCGATGGCGTCGTACCCCTCCTGGAACGACTCGGCCTTGGTGCTCCGGGCCCCGTCCATGTCGGTGTTCTCGTCGCTCCGGTACCACTCGATGAGCTGGTTCGCGGCGTCCGTGGCCGACTTGGCCTCGTTGCCGTCCTCACGGTCGGTCCGGGTCACCGAAATGGTGAACACCCCGCTGGGGTCGTTGTAGGTCACCGTGGTGCCGTCGCCGTCGTCGGGGTCGCCGTCGTCCACCGACCGCCGGTAGTCCCCGGGCACCGCCACCGAGGCCGAGACCACCTCCGGGTCCTCCCGCAGCGTCCAGCCGTCCGGCAGCCCCTCGTCGCCCGCGAAGGGGTTGAGCACGGCCAGCGTGACGGCTGCGGCCACCGCCAGCACCCCGGCGCCGAGGATGCCCTGCGCCTTGCGGTTGCGGTGCAGGACCGGCGGCACGAACCGGTTGCCGGTCCCCGCCCCGCCCGGTCCCGGCGCGGCGGCGGCGAGCAGGGTGGCCGGCGGCTGCGGCGGGTGCACCACGCTCTCCAGCATCCGGCGCGCCTCGGCGGCGGACGGCCGGGCCGCCGGGTCCTTGCGCAGCAGCTGCATGATCAGGGTGCCCAGGGCCCCGGTACCGCGCGCCGGGGTCTGCGGCTCGGCGGAGAGGATCGCCTGCAGGGTGGCCGGGGTGTGCGAGCGGCGGAACGGCGACATGCCCTCCACCGCCGCGTACAGCACCACGCCGAGCGACCACAGGTCGGACTCCGGGCCGGGCCGCTGGCCCAGCACCCGTTCGGGCGCGATGTACTCCGGCGAGCCGACGAAGGCCCCGGTCTCGGTCAGCCCCTGCTCGCCCTCGACCTGGGCGATGCCGAAGTCGGTGAGGACCACCCGGTCGTTCCGCCCGAGCAGCACGTTGTCCGGCTTCACGTCCCGGTGCAGTACGCCCTTGTCGTGCGCGGCGGCCAGCGCGCCCAGCACCGCCAGGCCGATCCGGGCCGCCTCCCGCGGGTCGAGCGTGCCCTCCGCCAGCCGGTCGGCGAGGGACTGACCGTGCACCAGCTCCATCACGATCCACGGCCGGTCGTCCTCGATCACCACGTCGTGGACCGTGACCACCGACGGGTGGTCGATCCGCGCCGCCGCCCGCGCCTCGCGCCGCATGCGCTGGTGGACGGTGTGCCGGTCACGCTCCGGCAGGGTCTCCGGGACCCGCGGCTCCTTGACCGCGACCTCCCGGTCCACCACCTGGTCGTGCGCCTTCCAGACGGTGCCCATCCCGCCGTGCCCCAGCCGGGACACCAGGCGGTACCGGCCGCCGATCACCCGGCCGGGGTCCGGCTGCGCCCCGGTGCGGGGGTCGGCCCCGGACCCGGCCACCGCCACCCCCGCCGGGGAGCCACCGGACGCCGGCACCGGCCCGCGGGGCTGCGGAACGGCGCCGGGGCCCGGCACGGGACCACCGGGGACGGGGCCACCGGGCACGGGACCGCCGGGTACCGGTGCGGCGCCGTAGGCCGCCCCGGCACCGGGCCCGGCCGGGTACCCCGCTCCGGCGCCCGGCGGAGGGACCGGCGCCGGTCCGCCGGGGTGCTCGGAACGATCCGACGGCTGGGCCGGCGTCGGTGGCTGGAGCCCGTAACTGGTGGGCTCTTCCGCCCGTCCCCCATGGTTCGTCATGGCTCCATCATTACCCGCCCCCCGGATGCCGCCGCCACCGAGGTGAGCCGCCGCGGGCCGCTCGTGACGGAGCTGTTGCGCACCCGTCCGGCCCGGGCCCCCGCCCAGGTCAGCCGCCGCCCGGTCCGGGTCCGCCGAGTCCGTCGAACGATGCGCCGCCGGCCCCGATTTGTCGCTTTGAGGGGCGTTTCCCGCGCCCGGACCGGACCCGTGGACATCACACATCCGGGTCCCTCGCATCACCGCACCGCCCGGGCCGGCGGCGCCGCGCGCGGACGGGGGCGGACGGTTGTTGGGCGGGAGCGGACGCGGGCGACGGAGGCGGACGGACGCGGGCCGGTGCGAGGGGTACGGAGGGTGCGAGGGGCGCGGGCATGCGCGGCGGGGGCGACCGGATACCGGGGACGGACACGGCACCGCCCCGTGGCGGGGGTCCACGGGGCGGTGGTCTCGGGGCAACAGGCTTCGGGGCAACGGGTCTCGGGAGACGGGCTCCGGCGCGGCCGCCCAAGGGGCCGGGGTCACGGGACCGGATCAGGGGCGGCGGCCACAGGGCCGGGGACCGGCGGACCGGCGGACCGGGTCACCGGACGGCCCGGCGGCCGGGGACGACCGCGCGGGTCAGCCCTTCGCCTTCCATGTGCGGGAGTCGGTGAGCAGCTTCCGCAGCTCCGGATCCTTCACCGCCGTGGTGCCGTCGGTGGCGCGGGCGGTGACGGTGTGCCGGCGGCCGTCGGCGCGCACGCCCAGGCTCCGGGGGGTGATCTCGGTCCGGCCCTTGGCCGCGGTGACCTCCTTGCCGTCCACCAGCCAGCTGACGGTGGCCGATTCCGGCACCTCCACCTTGAGCACGGTGGTGGCGCCGAGCACGGTGTCCTTGCCGGTACGGCTGGTCAGCACGCTCGCGTGCCGGTAGAAGCCCGCGATCATCGCCTCCCGCCCGGGCAGGTTGAACTCCCGCCCCAGGGTGCGCATGATCGAGTTCTCCGTGGGGCGGTTGATGCCCTTGGGGTAGTAGTCGCCGCCCTCGTACGCACCGACCGTGCCGCCGTCCGGCGAGGTCTGCCCGATCCAGCGGTACCACTTCTTCCGCTGTGCCGTGAGCTCCGCGGCGGTGAGCTTGGTGGCGTTGGAGGCGGCCGGTTCGGCGCCGGTGTACGTGCCGAACTCCGGGTAGAAGTACTCGTCGGCGAGCTTGCCCAGCGAATGGCCGGTCTCGTGGACGGCGACCTGGTCGGAGTCCGGGTGGTCGGACGAGGCGGTGGCCACGCCGTCGTAACCGGGCCGGGAGGTCAGGTCGTTGTAGCCGGCACCGCCGTACTTGGCCGAGTTGGACAGCACGATCACCAGGTCCGCGTCGGGGGCCTTGGCGGCGTACGTCTCCACCTTGGCGGTGTCCACGCACAGCAGCCGCTCCAGGTCGTCGCACCAGAAGTACGACCTCAGCGCGGTGTCCTTGACCACGTCCTTGGTGGGGTCGCCGGAGACCCCGGACTGCCGGGAGACCGCGTCCACCGACCAGACGTTGAACAGGTTCCGGTAGGTGGCGTACGGCTGCACCGCGGAGATCTCGGCCCACTTGGCGCGGACGTCGGCGTGGAAGTCCTCCTGCTGTTCCAGGGTGTAGCCGTCGCCGATGAAGACGACGTCCACCTTGTCGCCCTCCGCGCCCTTCCGCACGATCGGCGTCACCTCGCCGTCGGCGGCCTGCTGCGCCGGGGTGAGCGCGCCCTTGCCCTGGGCCAGCCGGTCCGGGGTGCGGGCCGGGACCAGGGTGTGGCGCGGGTGCGCGCCGGGGCCGGCGAAGTACTCGACCGGGATCTCCGTGTCCGTGCCCGCCGCGGCCGGTTCCGTCCCCGGCACGGCCCAGGGGCCGGAACCCGGGGACCTCCCGGTGGCCGGTCCCGCCCCGCCGCGCTCGGCCGCACCGGACGCCCCGGTGGCGGTACCGGCGGTCGCGGTGGCGGACGCGGTGGCCACCAGTGCGGCGCTCAGGACGACACCGGCGGCCAGGGACACGGCACGGGCACGGTGGCGTACGCGGTGGTGCGGGCGGTGCTGCTGGGCTCTGCGCACGGCGGGGCTCCCGAAGTCGACTCCGTAAGCGGTGAGTTAACTGGGGTTGAGTCCTCTGGTTAACCCGTCGCTCAACCTAGGGGGTCGGCGCGCCGCCCGGCAATGGGGTCGGTGCGGGGAATCCGAACAGGTGGACCCGGCGCGACCGCCCCCCGCCCGGGCCGGCGCGTGGGAGCGTGCGGGACGCCCTGGGCGCGCCGGGCACATCGAGGTGCGCCGGGTGCGGCCCTGTACCCACGTCACGCGCCCGGTCGCCCCGGACCGTCACCTGCGCGCCCATTGCGGCCCGTTGGCGCCGGTCCGTTCAGGCCGGTGCGGACCGCCGGGTCCCGATCGGCCCGCGCCGGGTCCCGGCCGGCCCGCCGGGACCCGGTCGGCCCGCGCCGGCCCCCGCCCGGGCGGTCAGGCGTCGCGGACCAGCTGCAGCAGCCGGTCCAGGACGCGGCGCCCGCCGGCCCGTACCCCGTCGTGCTCGAACTCGTCGGTCACCCAGGTGCGCAGGCCGCGGATGGCGCGGGCGGTGCGCAGCGAGTGCGCGGTGTCCACGAACAGGTCGTCGTGGTAGATCGCGGCCGCCACCGGCACCGTGTTGCGGGCGAGCCGGTCCGCGTCGTAGAGCGGCCCCCAGCCGGTGCGCGCCGCCAGGAGTTCGGCGGTGCGGCGGAGCGGACGGAGGGCGGCGTGGGTGTCGAGCATCCACGGGTGCACCGACTCCCCGGTGAGCAGCACCGGACGCCCCTCGGCCACCGCCGCGTGCGGGTCGAACCGCGGGAACTCCGCGCGCACCCGGTGCGCCGACCAGTTCGTGGCCCGGCCGTCCTGGGCGTAGATGGACTCGTGGAGCAGGGTGTAGAGGGGGCTGCCGGCCCGGGAGAGGACACCGGCCACCTGCTCGGTGAAGGCGTCGGCGAGCCGCTCGCCCTCCGGGGTGGGGACGAACGGGTCCTCCAGCAGGTGGTGGAGGCGGTGCGAGCCGTCGCCGGAGCCGAGGAGGATCCCCAGCTGCTGGAACGATTCAGCAGTGAGCCGGGACCCGTCCGGCAGCACCTCCTCGTGCGCCGCGAGGTGGGCCACCACGCGGCGCACGGTCTCCGCGTCCCCCGGGTACCGGTCGTAGTGCGCGAGCGTCTTGCGCTCCATGCGCGGGTACGCGGCGCGGTAGACCGCGTCCGCGTCCTCGTCGAGCGCGGGCAGACCTCCGGTGATCAGCACCGCCTCCAGCCCCTCCGGCGCCCGGCCGAGGTAGCTGACCGCGCAGAAGCCGCCGAAGCTCTGGCCCAGAACGGTCCACGGCCGGCCGCCGGTGAGCTGCCGGCGGATCAGCTCGCAGTCCTGGACGATGGCGTCCGCACGGAAGTGCGCGAGGTAGGCGGCCTGCTCCTCCGGCGTGCCGCGCAGCGGCAGCGTCTGCCGGTTCGCGGGGGTGGAGCGGCCGGTGCCGCGCTGGTCCAGCAGCAGCACCCGGTACTCGTCCAGCGCCCGGTCCAGCCAGCCGGAACGGCCCACCGGCCGGTCGGCGCCGAAGCCGGGACCGCCCTGGAGGTAGAGCAGCCACGGCAGGTCCGCGCGCGGCCGCCCGGCGCCGTCCGTGTTCCCGGTCGCGACGACCTCCCGTGCGTAAAGGGTGATCCTCTCCCCCTCCGGCGCCGTATGGTCGAGCGGGACGTCGAAGTGGTGGTCGGTGAGGACCAGTCCGGGCTGCCGGACGGTCCTGGTCCCCCGCGGTCCGGGGCCCGGACGGGCGTGCGAGTCGGCCGGGCCCGCGTGCGGGGCGACCGTACTCCCGTGCGGGCCGTTCACCGGCTCGGGGGACGAAGCGAACTCCTGCCCGGAGGGCTCACCGGAAGCCATCGCCTTCGACATCTTTCAATCCTCACGTAAATGGACTTAGCTCGACGGTTAACCGCACGGTCAACCTACCGCCGGGGAGATG
Organism: Streptomyces pactum; assembly: GCF_016031615.1. Taxonomy (GTDB): domain Bacteria; phylum Actinomycetota; class Actinomycetes; order Streptomycetales; family Streptomycetaceae; genus Streptomyces; species Streptomyces pactus. The sequence goes on along the minus strand of NZ_JACYXC010000001.1, from coordinate 4,393,240 downwards.
AGGGGCACGGTGGCGGAGACAAGCGCCGGGGACGTACGGCCGGACACCCCGCAGGAGATCGGCCGCCGGGTGCTGCGGATGCGCACCCGAGCCGGCCTCACCCAGCGGCAGCTGGCCGAGCCGGCGTACACCGCCGCCTACGTGTCCACCCTGGAGGCGGGGAGGGTCCGCCCCTCCGAGGCGGCGCTGCGCCACCTCGCCGCCCGGCTGGGCACCACGTACGAGGAACTGGCCACCGGACGGTCGCCGGAGGAGACCACCAGGCTGCGGGCCGGGCTCACCGACGCGCGCCGCGCCCTGGCCACCGGCTCGGCCGAGGACGCCGCCGGCCTCTTCGCCGGGCTGCTCGCCGAGGCGGAGCGGCTGGAGCTGGCGCCCGAACGGGCGGCGGCCCTGCTCGGCCTGGGCGACTGCGCCCTGGAGACCGGCGACCTGATGAGGGCCCGCGACCACTTCGAGGCCGCGGAGGGGCTGCTGGCCCGGGAGCCGCTGCCGGCGCGCGTCCCGGCGATCCGCGGCCGGGCACTGGCCCACCTGCTCGCCGGGGAGCTGCGCTACTCCTGCTACCTGCTGGAGTCCACGCTCGACGAACTCAACGCCTCCGGGCTGCACGACCCCGACGCGCTACTGCTGCTGTACACCGCGTCCATCGCCCCGTACATGGACATGGGGGCGTACGCACGTGCGGCGCACGCCGCCGAACTCGCGCTGGCGCTGGCCCCCCGGGTGGACGACCCGGCGCTGATCGCCGGGATGCACCGGGGGGTGGCCCGCACGCTCATCGCCGAGGGCCGCACCGCCGAGGCGGACGCCTCCCTGGCCAAGGCCCAGCAACTGTACGAGCAGCTGCGGATACGGACCGAGCTGGCGCACTGCCACTGGATGCGTGGCTACGTCCACGCCCAGGACGGCGATCTGGACCGCGCCGAACGCGAACTGCGCACCGCCCGCGACATGCTGGCCTCCAAGCGGGCCGCGCTCTTCACCGGGCAGGTGGAGGTGGAGCTGGCGGACGTGCTGCGCCGGCGCGGCCGGACGGACGAGGCGGAGGCGCTGCTCCGCCCGCTGCTCACCCCGGCGAACCCGGCGACCGCGGGGTCCACCGGGGCGTGGGGGACGGCGGTTACGGCGGCGACAGCGGCGGCCGTGGCGACCACGGCGGCGCAGGAGCCGGAGCCGGGGTCAGGGGCGGGAACGGGTCCGGGGGGCGGAGGCGGAACCGGGGGGCCGGGCCGGAGCGGGACGGGGAGGCCGCGGCGGGCCGGCACCGGAACGCGCCCGGCGGTGCCTGCGGCCGGGCGCTGGCCGAGCGGACCCGGCTCTCCGCCGAGCGCGGCGCGGTGCACGCCGGCGGCGCTCACCGGCTGCTCGGCCTGATCGCCGAGGAACGCGGCGACAACGAGGCCGCCGAGGAACACTACTGCGCCGCGCTGTCCCTGCTGGAACGCACCGGGGCGGCCGGTGACCTGGCGGACCTCTGCCGGCTCCTGGGCGACCTGCTGCGCCGGGAAGGCCGGGTGGAGGCCGCGCTGGACGCCTACCGCACCGGGCTGGGCCACCGTGCCGCGCCCGGGACCACCACCCTCGGCCCGGCCCCGGCCGAACCCCCGCTCTGACCGGCCCGGCCGGTCCCCCGTTCTGGCCGGCCGGCCCTCGTTGCGGCGCCTCCGGTCGGACCCCGTTTGCGGGCCTCCGGCCGGCCCTCGTTGCGGCGCCTCCGGCCGGCTCTGACCCGGCCTGACCCCGTGGCAGTGGGCCGGTCGGACCCCGTGGCGGTGGGCCGGTCGGACCCCGTGGCGGTGGGCCGGTCGGACCCCGTGGCGGTGGGCCGGTCGGACCCCGTGGCGGTGGCCGGTCGGATTCCGTGGCGGTGGGCCGGCCCGGGTCGCCCGCCTCCGCCCCCGGGCGGCCGGTCCGCCCCGGCGGTCCGGCGGGCCCCACCGACAACCCGCGGCCCGGCCGGCTCAGCGCGCCCGGCACCCCCCGCCGCGTACCACCGACCAGACGGCACATCTCACCCATAATCTCCCGTATGTCTCCTTCGCCGCCGAAGTCCGGGCCCGCGCTCCCCAGCGGGTTGCCCCTGGAGGTCTTCGACCCCGCGCCGGTGGGGGTGGCGGTGTTCCAGGGCGTGAGCCACGTCCTGACGTACCTCAACGACACCTACCGGCGCCTCTTCGGGGACCGGCCGCTGGGACGGCCGGTGCGGGAGGCGTTCAGCGATCTGGTCGAGCGCGGCTACCTGGACCTGTTGGACCAGGTGGTGCGCAGCGGCGAGCCGGTGCAGGTCACCGCCGCGCCGGTCACCGTGGGGGACGCGCGGGGCGGGGCGGAGAAGCGCCACTTCACCTTCAGCCTGTCCCCCGTGCCGACGGGCGCGGCGGGCACCGGGGTCCTGGTGGTCGTCGCGGAGGTCACCGGGCACGTCACCGAGACGGAGTACGCCCGGCTGCTGGCCGAGGAGCGGCGGCGGGCCGCGCGCCGCTACCGGAGTCTCGTCGCGGCCGGGGCGGAGAACATCTGGATGGCCGACCGGCGGGGCCGGCCGGTCGCGGACGACCCCGGCCGGGAGCCGATGACCGGCCTGCCCGGGGAACGGGCGCCGGAGGGCGGCTGGCAGGCGGCGGCCCACCCCGAGGACCGGGAGGCGCTGACCGCGCACTGGCGACGGGCCGTCGAAGAGGTCCCGGAGGTCTTCGAGCACGTCTGCCGGCTCCGCCAGTCCGACGGCACGTACCGGCACTGCCTGCTGCGGGCCGCACCGGTGCGCGAGGGCGGCGAGGTGCTGGAGTGGGTGGGCACCTGCGTGGACGTCGAGGAGCAGTGGCTGCGGGACCGGCGCACCGAGCTGCTGGGACGGGCGGCGGCCGCGGTGAGCAGGCGGCGCGAGGTGCCGGAGGCATTCGCGGCGCTGAGCCCGCTGATCGTGCCCGCGCTGGCCGACGAGTGCGGCATCTACCTGCTGCCGGAGGGTTCCGCCGAGGCCGCGGAGGGCCCGCTGCCGGTGCGGCGGGTGGCGGCGCTGGCCCGGGAAGGGCTGCCGGCCGGACTGCCGCCGCGCCGCGAGGAGGCGGTGGCGGCCGACCATGCGATCACCCGCGCGGTACGGGAACGCCGCCCGGTGCAGGCGGTGTTCCCGCCCGGCGAGGTGCCCGAGGACTTCGCACCGCCGGGCACCCGCTCCTGGCTTAACCGCGCCCGCGCGCACAGCGGCGTCCTGCTGCCGGTGCTGGTGGACGGGACGGTGGCGGCGGTGCTCGCCGCGTTCACCTGCGGCGACCGCGACCCGGTGCCCCCGGCGGACCGCGATCTGATGCGGGACCTGATCGAGCAGGCCCACGCCCCGCTCAGCCGGGCCATGCAGCTGCGGCGCACCCAGCAGGTGGCGCGGGCCCTCCAGCACAGCCTGCTCACCGAGCCGCCCGACGTCCCGGAGCTGCGGATCGCGGTCCGCTACCTGCCCAGCCCGGCCGCCGCCGAGGTCGGCGGCGACTGGTACGACGCGTTCGTCCTGCCCGACGGGGCGACCACGCTGGTCATCGGTGACGTGGCCGGGCACGATCTGGCGGCCGCGGTGACCATGAGCCAGATGCGGAACATGCTGCGCGCGCTGGCCATGGACCGGGTGGAGCCACCGGGCGACATCCTGCGCCGGCTCGACGTCGGCGCCCAGCTGCTCCGCCCCGAGCAGGCCACCACCACCTGCGTGCTGGCCCGGGTGGAGGGGCCGAGGGGCGGTCCCTGGCAGTTGAACTACTCGGTCGCCGGGCACCCGCCACCGCTGCTGGTGACCGCCGACGGCACGGCCGTCTTCCTGGACGACGCCCAGGACGTCCTGCTGGGCGGCCTGTTGCCGGAGGCGGAACGGATCGGCGCGATCCGACCGCTGCCGCCCGACGCCACCGTCCTGCTCTACACCGACGGCCTGGTCGAGCGGCCCGGCGAGGACATCACCCGGGGGCTGGAACGGCTGCGCGCCCTGGCCGGCACCCTCGCCGGGGAACCGCTGGAGGCGTTCTGCGACCGGCTGCTCGCCGACTCCCCCGTCACCGGCCGCGACGACATCGCCCTCATCGCGCTGCGCCTGCCGCCGGAGCCGGGGTAGCGGCGGGCGCGCGGCCCCTTGCGGTTGCCGCCGGGGCCACCGGTACCGCCGGGGTCGGGGCGGCGGGCGTCACCACACCGCCGGGGCCACCGGGGCCCGGGTGGCGGCGGATACGTGCCAGGCCGCCGGTACCGCCGGGGCCCGGGTGGCGGCGGCGCTCATCGCGCCCGCCGCTCCCCCACGGTCGGCGGCCCGGGCGCCGGACGGGCGGGACGGCCGGCCGGCGGTCCGGGCCCGGTCACGGCCCTCCGTACGGCGGGACACGGCCGGGGACGGACGCGTACCGCTCCGGGCTGCGCGGTGCCGGGCGGCAGGAGGGGGCGTCGGACGGCGCCGAGACTACGGAACGGCGTCGGGCGACACGGTCGGGCACGCGGCGCCGGGTGGCGGGGCGGCGTCGAACGGCACGAGGACCGCACGGGACGGTGCCGAGCAGCACCGGTGGCACGGGGCGGCGCCGGCGGCAGGTACCGGCGGCGCGGGGCGGTGCCTGGGGCGGGTCAGCCGCCCCACCACACCGCTCGGTCGGTGTCGACCATACGGCTCTCGCTCCGGGCGGCTCGGGTCCCGCCGTTGCACGGCTGGGCGCACAGCACCCGCAGGTTCTCCGCGTCGTTGGCGCATCTCCGCGCCTCCTCCTGGGTGATGGCGGAGACCTGCCGATCGTGGACCTCCCAGGTCACCGGCTCGGCGTTGGTGCGCACATAGGCGATGATCCCCATGACGTGGTCGATGGTGACGTAGCGGTCGCCGTCCGTCGCGGGGACGCGGTCCCGCTTCCGCGGGATGTGGGTCCCGCACTTCGCACACGCGTACTCGGTGCGTCCGTTCGCCTGCCGGCTGGGCGTGGCGGCCAGCACCCCCTGCACGGTCTCGTCGGTGAACCCGATGCTCGTCCTGGTACCGTCCCACAGCCGTTCGCCATTCGGTCCCCGGCTCGGCAGCTGCGGCGGCCGGGCGCCGGCCGGGTCGTAGCCCTGCTGCTCCTGCAACCGGTTCGAGCGCGGGCGCCCCGAGTACGGGGAGTCGTTCGCCGCCTGGCGCCGGGCGTTCCGCCGCACGTCCTGCCCGCGCAGGGGTGCCCGCTGGACGACGGCCCGCGGGACCGCGCCGGCCGTGCGCCGCCCGGCGAGCAGCCCGTGCCCGGCCGCCAGCAGCCGGGTCACTGCCGCGTTCCCCGCGGTGCGCTGGAGTCCGGTCACGCTCCTCACCGGCGCCCCCGCGGACCGGCCCTCCACGGCCTCCTCGGCCGGTCGCCGGGACCGTTCCGGCCGCCGCTCCGTCTCCCGTTCGTCATACGCACGCACAGCGGTACCCCTCGGGATCGGCCGGCCGGAACCACCAGCGTCCTCCGGCGTCCGACGGCCCGTCAACCCGGCCCGTGCACCGTCCGCCACTCCGTCGACCGCCCGGCACGGCGCGGCCGGGGAGCGGAACGGCCGGCCGGTGGGCCGGCTCACGGCGCGGGCACCGGACAGCCGCCGGTGACCGCTCAACCGCGGGCCGCCGCCCACCGCCGGGGTACGAGCCCGGCCGAGATGAAGAGGCACAACCACCGGGGGTACGGAAGGACGCCGGATACGGGAGAGCGCCGAGGCGCGGAAGGACGCCGAGTACGCCGAGGTGCGGAAGGACGCCGAGGGTGGGGAGGGCGCCGAGGGTGGGAAGGGCGCCGGGGCACAAGACGGTGGCGAGGTGCGGACGGACGCCGGAAGGACGGCGCCGGTGGGCACGGGCGGAACGGCCGAGCCGCGACGCGGCGGGTCACCTCCACCGCCGCGCCGCGACATCTTCCGGCAGCCGGTCGGCCCTTCCCCCCGCCAAGGGCCGGCCGGCTGCTGGTCTCATGCGGCGGGTGTCCGTCCCGCCCCGCGGCAGGGTCCGCCCACCGAAGGGCGTGGCCCCGCCCCGCGAGAGGCCCGGCCCCGGTGCGGGTGTCCCCCGGCCCCTCGCACCGCCGCCCCCTTCCCCGCCGCCCTGGTCAGTGACCCGGGACCGCGCGGCGGTCCGGGACGGCGCACGGCACCGCCCGGCGGCCGGCGGCCCCGGGACGCGACGACCGCCGCGGCACGATGGCACGGGCGACGGTCCCGGTGAGCCGCGCCCGCGGCGGCTGCGACGCCGACCGGGTCCGCGTCGCCCGGGGTACATCCGGGATACGGGGTGCCCGCGACGCGTACGGGACGTGCCGCGCGCCCGACGGGGCGAACGGCCAGCGCGACGCGTGCGGTGAGTACGGCGCGTGCGGCGCGGTGTCCGGGAACGCGGGGACGGGCCGGTGGACGACCGGCAGGCCGCCGCGTGTGGGGGACGCGGCGGCCTGTGGCCCTGCACCGCACTCCACGGTCCGCCCCGTGGCGACGCCCGTGGCGGCCCGGGACGCCGACGAACGCCGGTGAGCACGGTGGCACGGGGTGGAGCGGGCGGGGGCCGAGGTGGCTCCCGCGAGGTGGTGCGGCATGACGACCACTCTTCCGGACCCCCGCCGGGTACGGAATCCGTCGCTGGTCGGGGATCGACCCCCGCCGGTCGGCGGGGGTCCGACCACCACCCGACGGAGCCCGGGGCTCCACTTCCCCGCCACCCGTGGGGCACTCTTGGAACGTTTCGGGGGACGTACGGCGTCCACCGGGACAACGCGGAAGGAAGAGGGAGCGTCTGGTGATCCGTGTAGCGGTGGTGGACGACGAGCGGCTCGTCCGGTCCGGCCTGCGGCTGATCCTCGGGACGGCGCCGGACATCGAGGTCGTCGCCGACTGCACCGGTGCGGAGGCGGTGGAGCGGGTGACGGCCGGCGGCGCCGACGTGGTGCTGCTGGACATCCGGATGCCGGAGGTGGACGGACTGACCGTGCTGCGCCGGCTGCGCGACCGTCCGCACCCGCCGGCGGTGGCCATGCTCACCACCTTCGACGCGCAGGAGTACCTGGCGGCGGCGCTGCGGGAGGGCGCGGCCGGCTTCCTGCTCAAGGACACCGACCCGGAACAGCTGGTGCGTGCGGTCCGCACCCTCGCCCAGGGCGGCAGCGTGCTCGACCCCGGCGTCACCCGGACCGTCATCGGCGGCTTCCTCGCCGCCGAGGCGGAGGCCACCGCCACCGACGCGGTCCGCGCCCTCACCCCCCGGGAGCGCGAGGTGCTGGCACTGCTCGGGGAGGGGCTGGCCAACCCGCGGATCGCCGACCGGATGGGGCTTGCCCCCAGCACCGTGAAGGACCACGTCCGGGCGGTGCTGGCCAAGCTCGGCGGGCTCAACCGCGTCCAGGCCGCGATCGTCGCGGACCGGGCCGGACTGGTCGCGGGCGGACCACCGGGCGGGGCGGCATGAACCCGTACCGGAACGACGCCACGGCCCCGCACGGCCCCGACACCGGCCCTGGGGGCGACCACCACGGGCCGGCTTCCGCGGGCGGGCCCGCGGAAGGGGCCACGGGCGGGACCACGGCCACGGACGCCGGCGACACCGGTACCGCACCCGGGACCGCGCCCCGGCCCGTGCCCGGGCGGGAGACCCGTACCGCACCCGGGAACGGCAGCGGACCCGGCACCGGGCACGGACCCGACGGAGAGCACGACCACGGGCACGGCGCCGGGAACGGGCCCCACGGCGAGCACGGGCACGGACCCGACGCCGGGAACGGGCCCCACGGCGAGCACGGGCACGGGCACGGCGGCGGCCGGTGGTGGACGCGTCACGCGGCACCGCTGGCGGTCCCCGTCCTCCTCGGGGTGGCCGACGCACTGCTGGTCAACGGGGTCTCCCCCGGGCCGGCGCTGGACGTCTCGCTGCTCGCCGCGGGCGTCCTGCCGTTCCGCCGCCGCTTCCCGCTCGCGGTCTTCCTCGCCACCCTGCCGGGCATCCTCATCGGGTACGTCTGGTTCGCCCCGATGATCGCGCTGTACACGGTGGCGGTACGCGGCGCCGGCCCGCGGCTGCTCGCCCTGTGCGCGCCGCTGCTCGCCGCCGGGCACTTCGTGCCCTGGCCGGTGTCGGACCTGGAACCCACCGCCTACCGCGAGAACACCCTCACCCTGATCGACTCCTGTGTGACCGCCGTGGTGCCCATCGCGCTCGGCCTGCTGACCCGCACCCGCCGCGAACTGGCCGACCGGGTGGACGACCTGGTCCGCAGCCGCGCCCGCGCGGACCAGCTCCTCGCCGACCAGGTGGTGGGCACCGAACGCGCGCGGCTCGCCCGGGAGATGCACGACGTGGTGGCCCACCAGGTCAGCCTGATCAGCCTGCAGGCCGGAGCGGTGCAGATCAGCACCGACGATCCGCGGGCGAGGGAGGCCGCCCGGACCATCCGGGAGCTGTCCGTCCGCACCCTCGACGAGCTCCGCCACATGGTCGGCATCCTGCGGAAGGCGGTCGGCGACACGCCGGACCTCACCCCGCAGCCGCGCCTCGCCGACCTGCCCCGGCTCATCGCGGAGAGCGCGCTGGACGTCACCTACCGCGCGGACCCCACGCCCGGCGCACCCGGGCCGGAGGGGCGTCCGGAGGCGGTGGAGCGGGCCGCCTACCGGACCGTGCAGGAGGCACTGACCAATGTGCGCAAGCACGCGCCGGGGGCACGGGTGGAGGTCCGGGTCGGCGCACCGCGGCCGGGGGACGACGGGTTGCTGGTCGAGATCCGCAACGGACCGCCGGACGCCGCCGCCCCGGCCCCCGGGCTGCCCGGCGGCGGCCACGGCCTGATCGGGCTGCGGGAGCGCGCCCAGTCGCTCGGCGGCACCTTCACCGCGCACCCGACCGAGGACGGCGGCTTCCTGGTCCGGGCCGCGTTCCCCGGGCACCGCCCCTCGGCGACCGGGGCCGGCGGGTGCCGCCCGGCACCGGACCGGCGGCCCGGCTCCCCCGCCCCGGACCACACCGGCCGGCCGGGCACCGTGCCGTTCGGCGGACTCCCCGGCGGGATGTGCGCGGCCGGCGATCCGGCGTGACGCGGCCCCCGCACGGGGGTGGACCGGGCGCCCATGCGGCCGGACGGCGAGGGGGACCGAGCGGCGGTGGGACCGGACCCCGGGGACGGTGGCAGGACCGTGGGAGCGGCCCGCGGGGAACCCGGCGGGCGGACCGGACCGGAGGGCACGCCCCCTACGGGGTGCTGGTGGACACGACCCGCACGGGGTACCGAAGGACGCGTCCCGTACGAGGGCTCGGAGGACACGGCCCCCTACGGGGGGACCGGAGGGCATAACCCGTACGGGGGGCCGGAGGGGGCCGGCTCGCCGCGTAGGGCCCCGGCACGGCGAACGCCGCCACCGGCACGGCTCTACGCGGCGGCCGCCCCGGTGGCGGCGGGTACGTCCGGATACACCTCGAAGAGTCTTCGGACACCGAGCGCGGCGAGCACCCGGTTCACGTGGGAGCCGTCCGGCGCGCCCTCGGTCGGCAGGATCAGCCGCAGTTCGCCCGAGCAGGAGCGCATCAACCGGCGCGCGGCGATCAGCACGCCCACCCCGCTGGAGTCGCAGAACCGGACCTCCGACAGGTCCATCACCACCGCGTGGCGGCCGTCGGCGACCGCGTCATGGACCCGCTGGCGTACGGCGGGGGAGGTCACCAGGTCCATCTCGCCGGACACCCGGAGCACCGCCCACTCCCCCTGTACCGCCTCCGTCACCTTCAACGTCACGCCGCGATGCCCTTCGCTCGCCCGCCAACCGGAACAGACTCCTCCCGGGTGCGCCTGCCCCGGCGCTCCGTCACGAAACGTCCGGGTCCACCCGCTGCCCGCCGGCCGGCTCCCGGCGTCGCGTCATCCCACCGGGGCACCGCCCCGCCGCCAGGCGTCAGCCGCCGGTACCGACCCTATGTTCCGGAGCGCGCCGGCGCCGTACCGTTTCGGCGGAACGTCAGCACCACCGGTTCCCGGCCCCATACCATCCGTGGCCGCCCGGCGGGGGCGGATTGCCCGGAACGGGCGTGTCCCGTCGGTGATTCGCACTACATTCGAGGCAAGTGGCGGCATAGTGGCCGCACACCGCACGCGCTCGGGGACGACCGGTTTCGGGGCCGCCGACACCACCGATGGGGGGCCGCATGACGCACGACGCACCACCCCGCTGGGACCGCAGGATGCAACAGCGGCTGGCGCGCGGGGAGGCCGCCGCGCTCGGGGAGCTGTACGACCGCTTCGCCTCGCTCGTCCACCACCTCGCGTACCGGGTCCTGGACGAGGAGGACGCCGCCGTCCGCGTCACCCTTGAGGTCTTCACGCACATCTGGGAGCGTCCCGACACCTACGATCCCCGGCGCGGCCCCTTCCGCTCCTGGATCGCCGACCTCACCCACCGCCACGCCCTCAACCGGCTCCGGGAGACCGCGACCGCCCTCGGCGCCGCCGGGCTGCACCGCCTCCGCGCGGCAGGTCGAGGCCAGGGTGCGCGACGCCTCCGCCGCCGCCCGGGCCGACTACATCGTGACCTCGATGCCCCCGCCGCTGCGCGCCGCGCTGGAGCTGGCCTACTTCCACCGCCGGGACTACCGCCAGGCCGCCGCCGCGCTCGGGGTCACCGAGGACGAGGCCCGACGCCGGCTGCGCCTCGGTCTCCAGCTGCTCGCCACGGCGAACGGCCGCACGGCGCCGTCCGCGGCGCCGCCCGGTCCCGGACGGACGCCGTGACCGGCGCGAACGGACCGGAGCGTCACGACGGGACCGCCGGTGACGGCGGCCACGACGGCCTGTCGCACGAGGGCCGCCCGCGCTCCCCCGGCGGTGACGGCGGCCCCGGCGAGGAGTTCCCCGGCGGGGCGCGCGGCCACGACGACCGGGCCGGCCGCCCGGACGGCCGGGAGGAGAACACCCCCGGGAACGGCGGCGGGCCGGACGCGGGCGGCCACGGCGCCGGGCGGCCGGACGGCGCCGGCCGTCCCGGGCGCGGGGACGGCACCCCGGGAACCGGCGGCGGCACCCCCGGCGACGGCCGGCGGTCCGGCTCCCCGGCACGGCCCCGCATACCGCTGCCGCGCCCGGCCGCCGAGGACGCCGCGCACTGGCCCGGCGGGATCCGTCGCCGTACCCCCACGGACGGCGGCCCCGGCGACGGCCCGGCCCGCACCGGACAGCACGCCCGGCCGGCCGGGCCCGGTACGGATCCGCCGCGCCAGACGGACCCGGCCGGTCCCGGAGCGGACCGCACCGGCGACGGGACCGCGCACGCCACCGAGACCGGCTCCGGCAGCACCGGCCGCGGCTCCGACACCACCGGCCCCACCGACCCCGGCTCGGACACCACCGGCACCACCAGCACCACCAGCCCCACCGGCACCACCGGCCCCACCGGCACCACCGGCCCCACCGGCACCACCGGCTCCGACACCACCGCGGACCCCGCCCGGCCCGGCAGCGGCCCGGCGGACCGCGGCACCGACGCCTCCGCGAGCGGCCGCGGGGCCGGCACCGGCCACGCCCCGGACGCCGACCGGGCCGGGCCGGTGGCGGGTGACCCGGAGGCGGGCGGCCCGTCCCGGCAGGCGCCGTCCGCCGTGCCGCGCACCCGCGGCCCGGCCGGGTCCGCGCCGTCCGCCGGGGAACCGCGGTCGCACCGGGTGCTGAAGTCGCTGCTGGGCGCGTGGGCGCTGGCCGCCTGCTCCGCCGAGGAGACCGCCGCCGTCGAGGACCACCTCAACGACTGCGTGCCGTGCGCCGAGGAGGCGCTCCGGCTGCGTGACGCGGTGAGCCTGCTCCAGCCGGAGGACAGCCTGGACCTCGACCCCCGGCTGCGCACCAGCGTGCTGGCGGGGTGCCTGGTGCGGCGGCCGGCCCGCATCCCGGTGCCGGAGTGGGCCACCGCGTACGACGCCGAGGCGGCCCGGCTGGACGCGCTGCTGCGGGACATGGGATCCGCGGAGTGGCGGGCCCCGGTCCGGCTGAAGTGGTTCGACGGGGAGCGGGCGGCCGGCCGGGACACCACGGTCGCCGGGGTGCTCGGTCACCTGCTGGCGGTGGACGGCATCCTCGCCGCGGCCCTCGGGCTGCCGGACCCGCTCGGCGCGGACGCGCCGGCCGGCCCGGTGGCGCGCACCGAGGCGGTGTGGCGGCGCCACCCGGTGGAGCCCCTGGACCCGGACGCGCCGCCGGACCCGGTGCACGACTCGGACCTGTTCACCGCCGTGCCGGGCAGGTTCACCGGCGGCGGCGCGGGTCCGTTCGGGGCGGGCACGGCCCGCGGACCCTACCGGGGCGGCGGCCGGCAGCCCGGTGACGTCCGGGAACCGTGGCGGGCCCAGGTGCACGCGCTGGTGCGCGCCGCGTCCTTCGCCGGCCGCCGGGCCGAGACCCTCACCGTGCCCTTCGGGGACCTCCGGCTCTCGCTGCCCGACTCCTTCGTCGACCGCGCCTTCGGCTGCTGGGTGCACGCCGGGGACATCGCGGACGCGGTGAACTACCCGTACGAGCTGCCGCAGCCGGCCCACTTCCACCAGATGGTGAACCTGTACGCGCGCCGGCTGCCGGAGGTGCTCGCCGAACGCCGCCGCTCGGGCCGCGCGGGCCCGCCGCGGCGCCTGGTGGCCGCCGGGGCACCGGGCCGGTCGCTCCGGCTGGAGGTGGAGGACGACGGCGGCGGCGAGTGGTTCATCGCGCTGGACTCGCCCGGGGCCTCCGCCGGCCCCGAGGGCCAGGTCGCGCACATCACCCTGGACCGCGAGACCTTCTACCAGCTGGCGGCCGGGCACGTGCCGCCCCAGGACGCCGCGGCCGGGCAGGCCGGCGACCGCCAGGCGATCCGGGACGTGCTCTTCGCCACCGCCGCGATGTCCCGGCTGTGACCCGCCGCCGGGCCGCCCCGGCCGGGTGACCGCCGGCGGCAGCCGGCCCGTCCCACCGCCACCGGCGAGGCGCGGGCCGTCCCGCCGGCACCGGGGCCGGCACCGTGTCCCACCGCCGGCGGCATCGCCCCGGCCTGCGGCGCCCCGCCGTGCGCCGCCCAAGCGTCCGGCGCCGGGCTACGCGAAGACGACCGTGCGGGTGCCGTCGAGCAGCACCCGCCGCTCGCTGTGCCACTTCACCGCGCGGGCCAGCGCCTGGCACTCCACGTCCCGCCCCACCGCGACCAGCTGGTCGGGGGTGAGCTCGTGGCCCACCCGCTCCACCTCCTGCTCGATGATCGGCCCCTCGTCCAGCTCGGCGGTCACGTAGTGCGCGGTGGCACCGATCAGCTTCACCCCCCGGGCGTGCGCCTGGTGGTACGGCTTGGCGCCCTTGAAGCTCGGCAGGAAGGAGTGGTGGATGTTGATGATGCGCCCGGACAGCTCCCGGCACAGGGTGTCCGAGAGCACCTGCATGTAGCGGGCGAGCACCACCAGCTCCACGTTCTCGGCGCGCACCAGCTCCAGCAGCCGGGCCTCCGCCTCCGCCTTGGTGTCCTTGGTGACCGGCAGGTGGTGGAACGGCACCCCGTAGGAGCCGACCAGCTCCCGGAAGTCCTCGTGGTTGGAGACCACCGCGGCGATCTCGATCGGCAGCGCCCCGATCCGGGTGCGGAAGAGCAGGTCGTTCAGGCAGTGCCCGAACTTCGAGACCATCAGCACCACCCGCATCCGCTGGTCGGCGCGGTTGATCTCCCAGTCCATCCGGAAGGACTCGCCCACCGCCGCGAAGCTGGCCCGGAGGCTCTCCAGCGACACCGGGGACTCCGCGCGGAAGTGCACCCGCATGAAGAACAGACCGGTGTCGCGGTCGCCGTACTGCCGACTGTCCTCGATGTTGCAGCCGGTCATGAACAGGAAGCTCGACACGGCGTGCACGATGCCCTGCTTGTCGGGGCAGGACAGGGTGAGGATGTACTGGTCGGGGACGGCAGATCGCGGCTCGCTCATGACCCCATAGCGTGGCACACCGCCCGCCGGCTTCAGGCCCGGCGCGTCATCATGGCAAGAACGTGCAGCGGGTGCGGCGGCCGGTCGGGGTCCTCGCCGTCGTTGACCGCCAGCTGCACATGGGCGTCCCGGGCCGCCAGGACAGCTTCCGGCCAGGCGGGGTGCTCCAGGTAGGCGGAGACCGGCGCGTCCGCGCCCACCTGGTGCATGATCCGCAGCACCCGGAGCACCGCGACGTCCACCAGCGCGGTCTCCTGGGCGTCCCGGAAGATCGTGCCGATGTACTTCTCGGCGGACCAGTTGTCCAGCCAGGTGTCCTCGACCAGCCGGTACACGGCGTCGGTGACGTCACCGTATCCGTCCTGGCCGGCCAGCCAGCACTCCTGCTGGAAGACCGGGTCGGAGAGCATGTGCAGCGCCGAGCGGACATTGCTGCGCCAGCGCCACCACGGCATGTCTTTGAGCGGCATGGCGCCCATGGTGGTCGAGCGGCGGGCGCGACGGGAAGTGTTCTCCGAACCTTGCACGGTCACCGATCGTACGTTCTTCACACCTGGGCGATCTTCAACCCCCGCAATTCACGGCGAGGACACCTTTCGTTGCTCCTTCGGCTCGCGTGCATTCCGGGGGGAACGCCACGCTCCGCGGTATGACCGGAAGGCGACGACTCCTCCCCTCCTCACGCCGCGCCACCGCCGCGGCCCTGTGCACGGTGGTCAGCGCGTCGCTGGCCACCGGCTGCGGGGCGCTGCCCGGGACCTCGCGGGGCTCCGGGGACGGTCCCATCGTCGTGATGACGTGGGCCCCCGAAGGCTCCAGCGCGACCGACATGTCAGACATGCCTGCCATGGCCCAGGCGTACGCCCGGTGGGTCAACGACACCGGCGGCATCCACGGCCGCGAACTGAAGGTGATCACCTGCAACGAGCGGAACGACAGCGTACAGGCCGGCCGCTGCGCCGAACGCGCGGTGGCGGAGGGAGCCGTCGCCGTGGTCGGCTCCTACAGCCAGCACGCCCGCTCCTTCATGGCCCCGCTGAAGGTGTCCGGCATCCCCTACATCGGCGGCTACGGGCTCTCCCAGGAGGAGTTCACCAGCCCCGTCTCGTACCCGGTCAACGGAGGACTGGCGACGCTGCTGGCCGGCAACGGGCGGCAGCTCGCGGCCGTCTGCGACCGCGTCTCCCTGGTCCGTCCGGACACCATCGCCGGGGACGAGCTGCCCGACCTGCTCGACGCGGGCCTGGCGGCCGGCCGGCGCCCGCCGGCCACCGACATCCGGGCCCCCGAGGACGCCTCCGACTACACCCGGCACGCACGGCGCGCGCTGGACGGCGTCGGCGCCGGTGGGGACTCCGGTGGGGACACCGCGGCGGAGCAGGACCGGGGCACCACCCGGACCTCCACCGGCCCCACGGGCGCCACCACCACCGCCACCACCGCGACCGCCGACGGGCCCGGCGCCACCGGCACCACGGACACGGACGCGCCCGACATCGCGGACGCCCCGCGCGGCTCGCGGTCGTCCTGCGTCACCGCGGCCCTGGGCAGGCGCACCAACACCTTCTTCGACTCCTTCCGCCGCCTCCAGAAGGGCGGTGCCACGGTGCGGATCGCCTCGGTGCTCGGCAGCGTCCGGCAGTCCCTGGTGGACAGCGCCGGCGGCCGGAACAGCCCGCTGGAGGGCGCGTACGCCACCGGGTGGTACCCGGCCGCCGACGATCCCCGGTGGAACGAGATGAACCGGGTCATCAACCGGTACGCGTTCCAGGACGACCGCATCGACCCGGCCGACCCAGGGGCGCAGACCACCTGGATCGCCTACACGGTGCTCCGGTCGGTGCTGCTCTCGCTCGACGAGGACGACATCGACGGCGCGTCGGTGCGCCGCCAGCTCAACCGCGGGCACGCGGTGGACACCGGCGGCCTGACCCCGCCGCTGCGCTGGGGGTTCAACGACAAGCTGGCGATCGACCGGTACCCGCGGATCGTCAACGCCAACGTCACCTATCAGGTGGTCAGGAACGGGCGGCTGGTGGCCGTCCGCGAGGGCTTCGTGGACGTCGGCGACACCCTGGCCGACTACTCCCGGCGCACCTGACCGCCGCCACCACCCACGACCTGATCGCGCCCGCCACCCGACCGGCACCCGCTCCCGGCGCCCCCGGTGGTCCCGGCGCGGGCCGGCGGACCGCCGGGCCGGCGGTCGTTCAGCCCGGCGGAACGGCGCCGTGCAGCCTGCCGCCGGCCCGGCGGCGGACCGTCCCCTCAGGCCACCTCCGGGCCGCGATCCCGCGCCCGGTCCTCCGGCCGCCGCCCCGTTCCGGCGGCGGCCGGTCCGCCTCCGCGGCGTCCCTCAGAGCTGCCCGGCCTGACGCTGGGTCAGGCCGTACTTCACGGCGATGGAGTTCCACAACTTGGCGGCCTGCTCCTTCGCCTTGGTGGCCTCGCCGCTGGCCCGCTCGGCCAGCCCCACCTCACGGGTGGTCCGCGCCTTGCCCTTGTGACAGCCCCGCTTGCCCTTGACCTGGTCGGCCCAGGCCGCGTAGTGGTTGTCCGCCGACGCCGAGGCGTTCCACGCCTTGTTGAGCGCATCGGTCAGCGCGGTGTGGTTGGGCAGCTTGTCCACCTTGATCTCACTGAGCCGGGTCACCAGCCCGGTGCGCTGCCCGGCGGCGGCGCGCAGGTCCTTGGCCGCGGTGGTGAGGTCCTTGCACTGCTTGATGTTGCCGACCGAGGTGATCACCGTGGCCCGGCTGTCGTTGCTGTCCGCGAGCAGCGCGTCCAGCGCCTTGGCCTGCTCCTCGACCGGGTCCACGGTCGGCGTCGGCTCCGGCGGCTCGGTGGTGGTGGCGGCGGACGGCGGCGCGCTCTTGGCGTCGTCCTTCTTCTTGTCGTCCCCGTCACCACCGGCGCTGATCGCCGCGCCGGCCGCGAGACCGGCGATGGCGCAGCCCGCGACGACGATGCCGACCAGCAAGGCGGGCTTGCGGCGCCGGCCACCACCGCCGTCACCGCCCTGGTCGTAGCCGCCGGGGCCGTACCCCCCTCCGGCGGGCGGCTGGGCGGCGTCGTCGTAGAGCGGGAGCTGCTGGGTGGACTCGGCGGGCTGGTCGGCACCGGCCGGTCCGGCCGGTCCGTCGGCCCGGAACAGGCCGTCGAACTCGGCGGGCGGCGTCCGGTCCTCGGGCCGTCCGGGCCGGATGGCGTACGGGGCGGCCCCGGGCCGCGGCGGCTGCTGCGCCCCCTGGCCCGGCGCACCGCCCGGCCCGTCGTGCGCCGGGACCGGGCCCGGCAGCACCTGGGTCTCCTCCGCGGCGTTCGGCCCGCCCGCGGCCGGCGAGGCGGCCGGCGGGGTGATCCGCCGCAGCTGGGTGGTGGACTCGGCGGGCGACTCCGCGGGCGGCCCGGTGCGGCGGCGCCGGCCGGTGCCGGGCCCGCTCTCCGCCGGCAGCGGCGCCGTGCCGGGCCGCGGGGCGGCGTGCCCGCCGGACCGGGGCGCGGGCGCGCCCTCCGGCGGCAGCGGCAGCGACCCGCCGGTGATCGGCGGCATCACCTGGGTGGCGTCGGAGTCCCCCGGGGCGGCGGGGATCGCCGTCGGGGGTATCAGCTGGGTGGCCTCGGAGTCCGGGCCGGGCGCCGGGGACGGAGCGGGCGCGGGGGTGTCCGCGGTGATCGGCCGCAGCACCCGGGTCTGCTCGGCGGCGGCCGGTGCGCCCGGGCCGGTGCCCTGCGGCGGCTGCGGCAGGACGTGCGGCGGCTGCGGGCCCGGCTGCCCGAACGGGCCTCCCGGACCCGGCTGGGGCAGCGGTCCGGCACCCGCCGGGCCGGGCTGCCCGTACGGCTGGGCCGGCGGCTGCCCGTACGGGCCGGGCTGCGGCGCGGCACCCGGCTGCAGGCCGGCCGGCGGCTGCGGTGCGTACGGCCCCTGGCCCGGGTACGCGGCGGGCGGCACCTGCCCGCCGTGGGGCAGGCCCTGCGACGGGTCGCCGTACGGCTGTCCCTGCGGGTGGGCGCCGTAGGGCTGTCCTTGCGGGTGCCCGCCGTAGGGCTGTCCCTGCGGGTGGGCGCCGTAGGGCTGTCCTTGCGGGTGCCCGCCGTAGGGCTGTCCCTGCGGGTGGCCGCCGTACGGCTGTCCCTGCGGCTGGTGTCCGTACGGCTGCTCCGGCGGCAGTTGTCCCGGTGCGGGGTGCTGCGGGCCGGGGTGGGACCCCGGCGACTGCGGCTTCCCGTCCTGCGGGCCCCACGGCTGACCCCACGGCTGGCCCCCGGCCGGAGCCGCCTGCTGCTGTTCGGGGACCCACTGGCCGCCGTGAGCGGGCAGCACGACGCCCTCGTGCGCGGGCGGGACCGCAGGAGACTGCGGCTCATTTCCCTGTCCGCTCTGCGTCACCGGGACTCCTATGGCTGTTGCGGAACTTACGGAATCGTCGGGTCACGCTACCGGGTCGGCGCGCGCCGCACCGCTCCGGCGGGGGCCCCGGGGCCCCGCGCGGGCCGCCCTATGTCAGGGTTGTACGCCCTTCCTCCGCGCTGTCCCCTATCTTCCGTGCACCCCGCTCCACCAGCGGTCGAGTCTCCGCCCGGTACGGCCCGCCGGACGTGACGCGCGTCATCCGTCACACCGGCCGCCGCGCGGCCCGCTCCCCCAGCGGCGCGCAACCGCCGCCCGGTCGCCGCGCATCCGCCCCCGGCCGCCTCCGGTCGCCTCCGGCCATCTCCGGTCGCCGCCCGGCCGGGGGCGGTCACCGTCCGGCCGGTCCCGCGGCCCCCCGCCCGTCCCGCTCGCCGGCACGCCCCTGCCCGTCCCAGGCCCCCGCGGACCGGTTCCGCGCGCCACGCGGCCGGCCCGGTCGGCGGTGACCTCTTCCACGCAGGGGGGCCGGTCCGTCCGTCACCTCGCCCGTGCAGGGGTCCGGGTCCGTCCGTCGCCCCTCCCCGTGCGGGGAACCGGTGGGCGCGTCATCCGCCCGTCCACCGCCGGCCGGCCGGGCGGCGGTCCGGCACCCGCACCGGCGCCGTCTGGTCGCGGCGGCGGGACGCGCGGCAAGGGCCGGCCGACGGGCGGCACGTGCCGGACGGCCGACCACGCGGGCCGGGCGCCCGGCGACACGATGCGGCGGGCGGTCGGCGGAGGGTGGTCGACGACGGGCGGCCGGCGGCGGGCGGCGGAGCCGTGCCGCCCGCGCGGTGTCACGCAGCGTAGACCTCCACCCGCTCGCCGAACTCCCGTACCGCCGGCTCGTCGCGGTAGGGCTCCAGCCGCTGCCGGAAGTCGTCCAGGTACTCCGCGCCCCGTTCCGACCGCAGCCGGCCCAGGAGTTCCACCGCGCGGGTGCCGGTGTGGCACGCCTGCTCCACCTCGCGCTGCTGCACCTGGGCCGTGGCCAGCAGCAGCGTGGCGATGGCACGCCGCCGTACCCGCCCCTCCGCCAGCCCGGCCAGGGCCTCCTCGGCCCGGCGCCGGGCCGGTCCGCCCTGGCCCAGGTCGCGGTGGCAGTGGGCCAGTTCGTCGGCGAGGTAGGCCCGGTCGAAGTGGGCGATCCACCGCGGGTCGTCCCCCGCCCCCTCCTGCGCCTCCGCCCGCTCCAGCGCGTCCTGGGCCCGGCCGGACGCCGACTCGGCCGCCCGCGCGTCGCCCATCAGCGCGTGCCCGCGCGCCTCGGCGGCGTGGAACATGGCCTCCGCACGCGGCGGAACGTGCCCCCGGGCACCCTCCTGGGCGGCCCTGGCGAGCTGCGCGATCTCGCGCGGATTGCCCAGCTGGGCGGCGAGGTGGCTCATCCCGGCGGCCAGGACGTAACCGCCGTACGCCCGGTCCCCGGCGGCCTGCGCGAGCCGCAGCGCCTGGATGTAGTAGCGCTGGGCCAGCCCCGGCTGTCCGGTGTCCACCGCCATGTAGCCGGCGAGTTCGGTCAACCGGGCCACCTCGGCGAAGAGTTCCCGGCCCACCGACTCCCGGTAGGAGCCGGCCAGCAGGCCGGAGACCACGCTGTTCAGATAGTGGACGACGACCGGGCGGACGTGCCCGCTGCCGTACCGGTGGTCCAGCTCCACGATGGCCTCGGTGGTGGCGCGCACCGCCGCCACATCGGACCGGCCCACCCGGGCCCCGGCCGACCGCGCCACCTGGGTGTCCGGCCCGCTGATCAGCCAGTCGCGGCTGGGTTCGACGAGTGCCGAGGCGGCCACCGTGGTGCCGCCGAGGAAGTCGCGGCGGCCCACGTCGCTCCGCCACAGCTCGCAGACCTGCTCGATGGCGCCGACCACGGTGGGCGAGAACTGCATGCCCACGCCCGAGGCGAGGTTCTTGCCGTTGGCCATGCCGATCTCGTCGATGGTGACCGTACGGCCCAGCTTCCGGCCCAGCGCCTCGGCGATGATGCCCGGCGCACGGCCCCTGGGCTGCTGGCCACGGAGCCAGCGGGCCACCGACGTCTTGTCGTAACGCAGATCGAGGCCGTGCTCGGCCCCGCACATGTTGACGCGGCGTGCCAGTCCGGCGTTGGAGCAGCCGGCTTCCTGAATGAGCGCCTGCAGCCTCTCGTTCGGCTGCCGCGCCACAAGCGGCCTAGCGGCCATGGGTCTACCCCCTGTGACTGCTGTGCGTTCAGGATGAACGCCGTCCCTGGTGATCACTGCCCAGCGGAAATACGGTGAATGCGCAATGATGCCCGTATTCACCCGCAACGTGCCCGTGCCCGCACGACCGCCCGCACGGCGGTGAGGTCCGGGATGGCCGAGGCCGCCCAGGGCGCGCAGCGCGGTCGGCGGAGCTACAACCCCCCATCACGGGTGGTGGCTACCCGCCGGCCGCCGTGAAGTCCCCTACGCGCCCCCGGCCGTGCACCTATGCGCCCCATGGGGCATGAGGTGCTCCCCGTGGCCCGACGGTGCTCCCCACCGTGCCGTGACGTTTCCCGTAACCCCGTTGCGGCGGTGGAGTTGAGCCGGGCGTGGAAGAGACCGTCGAAGAGACCCGGGACGTCAGCGGAGCCCGAGGGATTCCGGTACCGCGCGGCGAGCGGCCGGCCGACGCCGCGGTCCGTTACGCCCAGGAGTGCCACTGGGACGTGGTGCCGGGCACCCGGCTGGTGGCCGGGCCCGGGGCGGATTCCTGCTCGTGCGGTGCCGCCCGGTGCCCCGCGCCCGGCGCCCACCCCGCCACCGAGGACTGGCAGGCGCAGGCGACGGGCAGCGCGGTGGTGGCCCGCCGGCTGTGGGAGGGCGACCCGTACGCCTCGGTCCTGCTCCCCACCGGCCGTACCTTCGACACCCTGGACGTGCCGGAGAGCGCGGGCTTCCTCGCCCTGGCGCGGATGGAACGGCTGGAGGTCGGGCTCGGCCCCGTCACCTGGACCCCCGACCGGCGGGTCCACTTCTTCGTGCTGCCCGGAGCCGCGCCCCGGCTCCCCGAGCTGGTCCGGCGGCTGGGCTGGGCGCCGGTCGCGCCGGACCTCGTCGGGCACGGCGAGGGCGACTACGTGCTGGGACCGCCGACCCGGGTCGGGTCGCACGGCGCGGTGCAGTGGGTGCGCAAGCCCACCGCCAGCAACCGCTGGCTGCCGGAGGCCGAGGAGCTGGTGGGCGCGCTCGCCTACGCCTGCGGGCGCTGACCGGGCCGGACACCCGGCGGGGTCCGGCCCGGTCGCCGGGGCGCCCGGCCCGCTGTCGCCCGGCCGGGAGGCCCGTGGCGGACGCCCCGACGCCCATTCGGCGGGCCGCCACGGTGGGTTGCCCCGCCGCCGGGCGCACGGCGCGCCCCGGTGCGCCGGTGCACGCGCTCCGCGCGCAGGCGTACGCGTACCGACCCGTCAGGTACCAACCCGTCGCGGCGGCACGGCAGCGGGCCCGGCCGGCTCCGGGCGCGTCCATCCCCGTGGCCGGACCGCACGTCCCCCTACGGGCCGGGCGCGTCCATCTCCGCACCCGGGACGCGCGTCCCCGCTCCCGACCCGGCCGCCCGGCCGCCACCGGGGGGCGGGTGAACGGGGCGGGACCGGCCAACTCCGGGGCCCGCGGAGCCGGTCCGCCGGGGGCCGGCCACATGACGCCGACCGGGCACCGCCGACGCGGCCGTCCACGGCCGACCGGGCATCGCACCGGCGAGGGCCGGGCGGGGCTGCCGGGCGGGGGCCCGGGACACCGTCTCCCGGGTCACCGGTGGCCTTTCCGTTACGGAACGGGGCCCCGCTTCACCCGTAGGGTGGCCTGACGGGGGTGCGACCGACCCCCGCGAGCACGTCGAAAGGCACCACTGGTGACACGGGAGCCACAACACAGCGAACAGACCCTCGCGGGCCACGGACCCGCCGTCCGGATCTCCGGACTGTGGAAGCGTTACGGGGAGCAGGTGGCCGTCGCCGGCATCGACCTCGAACTCCCCGCGGGCCGCTTCATCGGCCTGGTCGGGCCCAACGGCGCCGGCAAGACGACCACCCTGTCGATGGTCACGGGCCTGCTCCGGCCCGACACCGGAACGGTCGAGATAGCCGGGCACGACGTCTGGCGGGATCCGCTGGCGGTGAAGGCACGGATCGGCGTGCTGCCCGAGGGGCTGCGCCTGTTCGAGCGGCTGTCCGGGCGGGAGTTGCTGGAGTACACCGGGCGGCTGCGGGGGCTGCCCGGTGACGAGGTGGACAAGCGGGCCACCCAGTTGCTGGAGGTGCTCGACCTGGCGGGCTCCCAGCACAAGCTGGTGGTGGACTACTCGACCGGTATGCGGAAGAAGATCGGCCTGGCGGCGGCGCTGCTGCACAACCCCGAAGTCCTCTTCCTGGACGAGCCGTTCGAGGGCGTGGACCCGGTCTCCGCGCAGACCATCCGGAAGGTGCTGGAGCGGTACACCGGCTCCGGGGCCACCGTCGTCTTCTCCAGCCACGTCATGGAGCTGGTCGAGTCGTTGTGCGACTGGGTCGCGGTGATGGCCGGCGGCCGCATCCGCGCCCAGGGGACGCTCGCCGAGGTGCGGGGCGAGGCACCCACCCTGCAGGCCGCCTTCCTGGAGCTGGTCGGCGCGGGTGACCGCGGCCCGGGCCACGACCTGGACTGGCTGGGTGGCGGCGCCCGATGACCACCTCCACCCCGCCCGACCGTCCCACCGGCGACGCGGCCCCGGCGGAGCCCGCCGGCAGCACGCCGCCCGCCCCACCCGCCGGCAACACCACACCCGTACCGCCCGCCGGGGTGACCACGCCCGTAAAGCCCGCCGGCGGCACGGCGGCACCCTCGCACCCCGCGGCCGGCGCACCGGTGGCGGTGCTGCTCCCGCTCTTCGTCCGGCTGAAGCTGACCCTGCTCCGCAACGGGCTGCGGCAGACCGCCGGCCGCCGCGCCGCGTACATCACCTCGATGGTGCTGGCGGTGGCCTTCGCCGCGCTGCAGTTGCTCGGCCTGCTGGCGCTGCGCGGCCACGAGCACGCCGCCGCGCTGGTGACCACGCTGGCCGCGGTGCTCGCCATGGGCTGGGCGGTGATGCCGCTCTTCTTCTCCAGCGGTGACGAGACGCTGGACCCGACCCGGCTGGTGATGCTGCCGCTGCGGCCGGGCCCGCTGATGGCCTCGCTGCTGGTCTCCTCACTGGTCGGCATCGGCCCGCTGTTCACGCTGATCCTGGCCGTCGGATCGGTCCTCGCGGTGGCCCACGGCGGTGCCGCGGCGGCGGCCGGGGCGGTCGCCGTCCTCCTCGTGCCGCTGGTGTGCGTGGCGCTGGCCCGTGCCGTGGCGACCGCCAACGTACGGCTGCTCACCAGCCGCCGGGGGCGCGACCTGGCCCTGCTCAGCGGCCTGGTCATCGCCATCGGCCTCCAGCTGGTGAACATCGGGATGCAGAAGCTGTCCGGGGAGGGCGGGCTCTCCGCCCTGGAACCGGCGGCAGAGGTGCTGCGCTGGGTGCCGCCGGCCACCGCGGTGGACGCCGTGGCCGGGTTCGCCGACGGGGAACCGGGCCGGGCGCTGGGCCAGCTGGCGCTGACCGCCGCCGCGCTGGTCCTGCTGCTGTGGTGGTGGCACCGCAGCCTCACCCGGCTGATGACCGCGCCGGACTCCTCCACCCTCCAGGCCGCCGCGCCCGGCGGCGGCGAACGTGCGGGCCGGGCCGGGTCGGGCGCACTGGCCCGCTTCCTCCCCGCCGGACGCACCGGGACGGTGATGCTCCGCGGTTTCCGCTACGCCTGGCGCGACCCCAAGACCAAGGCGGGCTGGGCCACCGCGCTCGGCGTCGGGCTGCTGGTGCCGGTGGTGACGTCCGTCCAGGGCGGCGGCAGCATCTACGCCGCCTGCTGGGCGTCCGCGATGCTCGGCATGCAGATGTACAACCAGTTCGGCCAGGACACCTCGGCGTTCTGGATGGTCGCCCAGACCATCGGGACCGCGCGCGACGCCCGGCTGGAGCTGCGCGGCCGGGCGCTGACGGTGGCCGTGGTCGGGGTGCCGTTCGTGACGTCCGTGGTGCTGCTCTCCGCCGCCCTGCTCGACGCCTGGCCCCAGGCGGCGGAGGCCCTGGGCCTGTCGTTCGCCCTGCTCGGCGCACTGCTGGCCACCGGGGCGGTGTCGTCCGTCACCCACCCGTACACCATCCCGCAGGACAGCGGCTTCAAGAACGTCCACCCCAGTCAGGCCGGCATGGCCACGCTGAGCATCTTCGGCGGCATGGTGGTGGGCGCGCTGCTGTGCGCCCCGGTGGCGGCCCTCACCATCTGGCTGCACCGCTCCGGCGCCGACGGTCTGCTGTGGCTGGTGCTCCCGGTCGGCGCGGCCTGGGGACTGGGCCTGTCCGTCGCCGCCCTGCGCTGGGCCGCCCCGCGGGTGGCGGACCGGCTGCCGGAGATCCTGGCCGCGGTGAGCAAGTAACCGCCCCCGGGGCCGGGCCGGGGCGGGGGCTCGCCCCGGCCCGGCCCCGGCGACGGCCGTGGGCCGCGGGGCGGCCCGGCCCGCCGGGGTGCGCGCCCCGGTCGCCGTCCGCGGGGCCCGGGCGCGGGGCCGCGACGTCGCCCACGGGGCCGCGTCGTCGCCCCCGGGAACGGGCCCTCCCCCACGGGCCCGAGGCCCGGCGCCCGCACCCGCGCCGCCCGTACCGGGCCGTGGGGGGACGGGCCCGTGGGGACGGGCGTCGGGACGGGTCCGTGGGGGACGGGGCCGTGGGGTGGGCGTGTGATGGGATGGGGCCGTGAACCGCGCCACCGAGGAGTCCAACCGCCGGATGCTCCGGGCCCGGGACGCCATGGACCGCGGCTACGCGGAACCGCTGGACGTCCCCGCCCTGGCCCGGATCGCCCATGTCTCGCCGGCCCATTTCGCGCGGACCTTCCGGGCCACCTTCGGCGAGACCCCGCACCGCTACCTCCAGCGCCGCCGGGTGGAACGGGCGATGGCCCTGCTGCGGGAGACCGACCGCAGCGTCACGGAGATCTCCTTCGCCGTCGGCTTCGGCAGCCCGGGCACGTTCAGCCGGACCTTCCGGGACATCGTCGGCCGGTCGCCGCGGGCGTACCGCAAGGAGACGGCGTCCCTCACCGTGCCGACCTGCTTCGCCATGGCCTGGACCCGGCCCGCCGACGCACCGGCCGCGGGCGACTGAGCAGTTTCGGATAAGTTTCGGCCGGCCGTTCGCACTAGCGTTGCCCCCATGTTCAACGCCATCACGCACTCGCAGATCTACGTACTCGACCAGGACCAGGCCCTCGACTTCTACGTCGGCAAGCTGGGGCTGGAGGTCGCCGCCGACATCGACCTGGGCCCGATGCGGTGGCTGGCGGTCTGCGTCCCCGGACACCCGGAGCGCCAGATCCTGCTGGAGAAGCCCGGCCCGCCGGCCACCTCCGAGGAGACCGCCCAGCAGGTGCGCGACCTGGTCACCAAGGGCGCGATGGGCGGCTGGCTCATCCTCACCACGGACGACTGCCGCGGGACGTACGAGAAGCTGCTGGCCCAGGGGGTGGAGTTCACCGAGGAGCCCACCGAGCGCCCGTACGGGACCGACTGCGGGCTGCGCGACCCCTTCGGCAACCGCATCCGGTTCACCCAGCCGAAGTTCTGACCGGAGCGGTACGCCGGACCGCGCACCGGCGGCCGGGCGTTCCCCGGCGGGCCACGTCCGGGATACGCCGCGGTGGACCGGCGACAGGCGCCGCGGAGCGGGACCGGGCGCGGCGAAGCCGGCCGGGTGCGGCCGGAGTGCGGCGGAGCCGGTACGGCCGGGGTGCGACGGGCGGTCCGGCCCGGGACGGCGGCCGGGGTACGCCGGCACGGCCGGGTCGTGCGGCCGGGCCCGGGACGGGGTACGGAAGGCCGGGGGACGGGGGTACGGGGGTGCGGCCCGGTGGCGAGGCCGGGCCCGGGCGGGTGCGGTGATCCGGGGCCGCGTCGGACGAACGCCGTTCACCCATACGTGTGTTCGCTCGGCCGGCCGGGAATATCCCCGTGCGGCCGGCGGCTTGTCCCGGCATGACCACCACCGCGTACGACCCGCACGCGCTCCTCGCCGAGAGCCGGATCGCCGTCCTGGCCACGATCAAGTCCGACGGCCGCCCGCAGCTCTCCCCCGTCCTGCCGTTCTACGACCGGGAGGCGGGCGTCGTCCACGTCTCGATGACCGAGGGCCGGGCCAAGACGGCGAACCTGCGCCGGGATCCCCGGGCCACCCTCCAGGTGACCAGCGCGGACGGCTGGTCGTGGGCCACCGTGGAGGGCGTGGCGACCCTCACCGGGCCGGGCACCGACCCGCACGGCCCCGAGGTCGAGGCGCTGGTGGAGTACTACCGCAAGGCCGCCGGGGAGCACCCGGACTGGGACGAGTACCGCGCGGTGATGGTCGCCGAGCGCCGGGTGCTGATGACGATGACGGTCGATCACGTCTACGGTGAGCGCGTCCGCTGACCCGGCCCCGCACCCGCTCCTCGACCGCCCGGTGACCCGGCGCGTTCACCGCCCGGCGGACCGGTCCGTGCACCGCGCGGCGGCCGGCCCCTTCATCGCCGGGTGGCCCGGTCCAGCGCGCCGAGCGCGGTGGCGGCCTCGCCCTGGCGCGGGCTCCGCAGCGCGATCAGCCCGTCCCGGGCCGCGAGCAGCGTCTCCCGGGCCTCCGGGTGGTCCATCGCGCTGAGTACCAGCCCCAGGTCGAGCCGGACCGGTTCGCTCCAGGCCGGCATCTGCGCGGCCTCGAAGTGCACCAGCGCCTGCCGCAGCGGCGGTTCGGCCTCCGCCCAGCGGCCCAGTGCCGCCAGGTCGTTGCCGACGTGGTGCCGGGCGACCGCCCGGTACAACCCGATCAGTTCGTCGGACTGCCCGGCGATCCCGGCCGCGCAGATGGCCTCGCTGCGGCGGTGGATCTCCAGCGCCTCGGCCGCCCGGCCGGCCTGCCGCAGCTGGCCGCCGAGGGAGTTGAGGACCGTCAGCTCACCCAGCCGGGCCTGCGGGGAGTCGTGGGCGGCCAGGCAGCGGGCGGCCTCCCGGCACCGCTCCAGCGCCTCGGCGGCCCGGCCCAGGCGCTGCAGGGCGCCGGCCCCGTACCCCAGTGCCCAGCCGGTCTGGAGCAGGTCCCGGGTCTCCCGGGCCGCCTCCAGGGCGGCGTCCGCGGAGGCGAGTGCCGCCTGGGGGTCGTGGACGCACATGTTGTGGGCCCACGCCAGGTAGTTGAGGTGGACCGCCTCCTCC
Organism: Streptomyces pactum; assembly: GCF_016031615.1. Lineage (GTDB taxonomy): Bacteria > Actinomycetota > Actinomycetes > Streptomycetales > Streptomycetaceae > Streptomyces > Streptomyces pactus. The sequence goes on along the minus strand of NZ_JACYXC010000001.1, from coordinate 4,365,654 downwards.
CGCCGGCTGCCCAGCGCGCGGGCCGCGTCGGCGGAGCGCCGGAACACCTCCACCCACAGCTCCCAGTGCTGGTTGAGGTCGGAGAACCAGTGCATGGCCTCCGCCGTGTCCGCCACCATCCGGTGGTGGCCGGTCTCGTGGGCCCGGCGCAGCGCGGCCAGCCACTGGGCGCGTTCCCCCTCCAGCCAGGCCCGGGCCTCCTCCCGGTCGGCCGGTGCGGTCGCCGGGTCGGGGTCGCCGTGCGGGGCGTCCCGGTGGTGGTCCACGTCGAAGCGGAGCGCGGCGGCGGTGGCCCGGCGCAGCATCCACCGGGCGGTCCGGTCCAGCGCGGCGTCCCGGGCCTCGGGGGTGTCCTCCTCGGCCAGCCGCTCGGCGGCGAAGAGCCGGAGCAGGTCGTGGAAGCGGTAGTGCTCGGTGGCGGGGTCGCTCTGCAGCAGCCCGGCGTCGGTCAGCTCCTCCGCGCAGGCGGCCGCCTCGTCGTGCGACAGGTCCGCCAGCAGCGCGCCGGTCCCGGGGCTGAAGTCGGGGCCGGCCGCGAGCGAGGCGCGGCGCAGGAACCTTTGCGCCTCCGGCCGCAGTTGCCGGTACGACAGGGCGAAGGCGGGCCGGACCCGCAGCCCGCCGGCCTGGAGCCCGTCCAGCCGCCGGCTCTCCTCGGCGAGCCGGGCCACCAGCTTGGCCAGGCGCTCGTGCGGGCGGCCGAGCAGCCGCTGGCCGGCGATCCGTACCGCCAGCGGCAGGTGCCCGCACAGGTCGGCGAGGTCGCGGGCGGCCTGCGCCTCCGACCGGACCCGGTCGGCGCCGATGATGCGGGTCAGCAGTTCCACCGCCTCCTCGCGCCGGAACAGCGCCAGGTCGACCCGGTGCACCGACTCCAGGCCGGCCAGGGCGTGCCGGCTGGTGACGACGGTCAGCGAGCGGCCGCCGCCCGGCAGCAGCGGCCGGACCTGGTCCTCGTCGATCGCGTTGTCCAGCAGCAGCAGGACGCGCCGGTCGCGGACCACCGACCGCCACAGGCCGGCCCGGTCGTCGGTGCCGGCCGGAATGGCGGCGTCCGTCACCCCGGCCGCGCGCAGCAGGCGGCCGAGCGCGTCCCGCGGGGTGGCCGGTTCGGGGTCCATGCCGTGCAGGTCGAGGGCGAACTGGCCGTCCGGGAAGCGCGGGGCGAGGAGATGTGCGGCATGCACCGCGAACGCGGTCTTGCCCAGGCCCGGCTGGCCGGCCACCACCGCGACCACCGGCCAACCGGGACCGGCGCCCCCGGCGGCCCGGCCCTCCCCGGCTTCCGCGTCCGCCCCGGCCTCCCCGGTCCCTCCGGCCTCCCCCGGCGTCGGCGGCGGCGCCGGCCTCCGCGGGGTTTGCGGCGGCCCCGGCTTCCCGTGCGTCGGCGGCGGCGCCGGCCAGCTCCAGCAGCCGGGCGAGGGCCGGGCCGCGGGCGGTGAAGTCCTGGATGTCCCGCGGCAGGGCGAGGGTGTGGGGGGCGTCGGGGGCGTCCGCCGCCGGTCCGGCGGCCGTCCGGGGGCGGGGGCGGCCCGCGGCGGCGCCCGCTCCAGCCGTTCCGCGGCCCGTTCGTCCAGTCCCAGCGCCTCGGCCAGCGCGCCGACCGTACGGCGCTGCGGGCCACGGGCCCGGCCGCGTTCCAGGTCCGCCAGCGCGCGGACGCTCACCCCCGACCGGTGGGAGAGCGCCTCCTGGCTGAGTCCGGCACGCGTGCGCAGCTCGCGCAACTGCCGCCCGAAGTCCCCGGTGCCGGGTGTACCCGTACTCACAAGCCGATGCCCCTGCTCAGCGGGCCCGTCCCCGGCGCGGGCCCCGGCAGAAGTATGGCGGATGCCATTTCTGCCGGTGGAACAGCCTGGTCCCGTCTCCCCTGGGGGTGGTGCACTGAACTCCGGGTGGGAGAAGGGTCGGTGTGGGTCCATCAGCCACACGGCCCCGGTGTGTCCCCGGGCCGGCGCGTACGCGGCCGTCGGTCGGTCCGGTGGCACGTCCCCACCCACCTCGACCGTGTGGCGGCGGGGCCGGTACCCCCGCCGGGCCTCGCCGCCACGCGGTATTCCGCCGCGCCGGTGCCCGCGGTCGACGGTCCGCCGCCACCCGGTACTCCGCCGGGCCGGCGCCCGTCGTCGCCCGGGGTGCGCCGCGCCCTGTACGCCGCACGCCGCACGCCCGCGTGCCGTACCCCTGTGGGTGGTAGCCGTGTGCCGTACCCCTGCGGGTGGTGCGCCGCCATGTCGTCGCTGCCGTGGTGCCGTCACGTCCCCAGGGTGAACCAGACGCCCTTGCACTCCGCGCCGCCGAGTCCGAGCGGCGCTCCACGGCTCGTGCCCCGGTCGTCGGCCGGCTCCGCCACCAGCCGGAGCCCCCAGCCGCACCCGCGCCCCAGGGAGTACGGCCGTATGACCGGCGGCTCCAGCGTGCCGTCGTAGACGGTCACCCGCACCTCCGCCAGCTCCACCGCCAGCCGGAGCAGCGAGCCGAGCCCGGGGGCGTGCCGGTAAATGCTGGGGGCGAGTTCGGAGGTGCATAACGTCGCGGCGTCAGCGAGGCGCGGCATCCGCAGCCGGCGCAGTACGGAGTTGGCTCAGGCCATGCGTTGCCTTACACGGGCGGCCCTGTTCCCCAGCTCGACACCGTGCGGATCGACACCGCGCTCGGCGTCGACTTCCTGCACGCTGGCACCTGAGGCGGTGTCGGTTGGTTCTCGACTCGGTACGGCAGGCGGCTCTCGGCGAGGCCGCGTCGCGAGATCTCATCCATTCCGCGCTCCGGGACGTATGAAGGGCCACCACTGATGCACGCGCCACTCACCTGGTGAAAGTCCTCCCTCTCCCATGCGGATTGGGGGTGCGTCGAGTCGGCAGTCACGCGGGATGGGGTGGCCCTGCGGGAGAGCGACGCCCCGGAGGTCGTCATCGGCACGACCCCCGCGCTCTCCGCGCGCTCATACGGAACGCTCACGCGGGCCGCTACGACCGTCTCCGCTAGGCGGCCGCTCAGGCCGCCCCCGTGGCGGCGAGGGCTTCGCGGATCGCCGTGGTCCAGCGGTGCTCGTCGCCGAGCCGGGAGGCGAAGATGGCCAGGGTGCGTCCGAACGCCGCGGCGGCCTCCGGCGGCGCCAGCAGGCCCAGGTCGAGGCGGCACTGGTCCCGCCGGAAGCCGGTCATCAGGGTCTCCTCGTGGTCCGCGCCGAGTTCGGCCGTCTCGGCGGCGAGCACCTGCTCGTAGAGGGTCAGCGCCTCGGACCGGTCGCCGTGCGTGTGGAGGGTCCTCGCCAGGCAGAAGCGCGCGCTCCGGGTGAGCTTGTCGTGCGGCCCTAGGATTTCGTGGTACGAGGCCGCCACGTCACGCAGTTCGTCCCGCGCCTCGTCGTGCCGCTCCATCGCTGACAGCGCGTGGGCCAGGCAGTGGCGTTCGGAGAGCACCACGGAGTCCTGCGGGTCGACGGTGCGGAGCCGGTCCGCCAGCACCGCGCGGATCTGCCGCTCGCCCTCCTCCGGGCGGTCGCACCGGACCAGCAGGTCGCCGCGCTTGTGCCGGAGCTTGAGGGCCTCCGGGCGGGTGGTCGAGTGTGCCTCATCGCTGCCGTCGAACCAGACCAGCGCGTCGTCGAGCATCACCAGCGCCTCCGGGTGCCGCTCCTGCTCGGCCAGGTTGTCCGCAAGACAGCGCATCAGGTCCCAGTAGAGCTTGGACGCCGTGGCGTCGCCCCGCGCCAGGTCCTCCAGCACCGACCGGTACTCCGCCTCCGCCTCGGCCCACCGCTTGGCCATGTCCAGGGCATGTGCCATCTGGTGGCGCTGTTGCAGCGGCAGGAAGCTGTGGTCCGTGGGCGAGCGGCTCTCGGTGTGCTCGACCAAGGCCCGGTATTCCGCGTTGCCGGCGCTCTCACCATGGTCACGGGACATCATCAGCTCGGCGAGCGTGCCATGGGCGAGCAGCGTGTACGGATCGCCGGAACCCAGCTCCTTGCGGACGGTCCGCACCACGGCGCGCAGCTCGGACTCCGTCTCGGCGGCCGACGCCAGCCCGCGACGGTAGCGGATGATGGCGACGTCGTGGCGGGTGACCAGCGCCTCGGGATGGTCCGCGCCCAGCTCGGCCACCTGCCCGGCCAGCACGGCCTCGTACGCCGGCAGGTGCTCCTCCCCCAGATCACCGGGGAGCAGCTCGGTGATGTCGGCGTGCGGGAGCAGGGTGTACGGGTTGCCGGGACCCAGCACCCGGCGGCGGTCCCGCCGTACGGCCCGGAGCTCGGCCACCATCCCGGCCAGCGGCATGAGCCCGCAGGAGTGCCGGGCCAGGGCCACGTTGTAGCGGGTGATCAGCGTCTCCGGATGGTCCGCGCCCAGCTGAGCCATCTGCTCGGCGACGACGGCCTCGTACTCCCGCAGTTCCTCCTCGCCCTCCAGCAGGGTGAAGGCGGCACGGTGGCGGACCGAGAGCCGCACCGGGTGGTCGGGGGCCAGCGCCGCGCTCCGCCGCACCAGCAGCCGGGCCCGGTCCTGGGTCAGGTCACCGGTGAAGACGGCGAAGGCGAACTCGGAGAGGCCGGCGCGCAGCAGCGGCAGCAGCACCTCTTCCGCGTCCCCGTCCGGTGCCGCGCCGAGCGCCGCGACGACGTGCGGGGCGAGCAGGCGCCACCAGGGCCAGTTGGCCGGCTCCTCGGAGGCGGGCTCCGCGCCCTGCTGGAGGATGCGGGCGGTCGCGCGCCAGATGGCCAGCCGCTCCGCGGGCGGGGCGTCGGCCAGCCGGAGCGCGTTGGCCTCCAGGACCAGCCGGTGGGCGACGAGGCAGGGCACCGGCTCGCGGTCACCGGCCGGGCCGTCCGGGCCGATGTCCACGACGTCGACCAGGTTGAGGTCGACCAGCGCCTCCAGGGCGCGGTCCGCGCGGTCCGGGTCCGGCGCGGGCCCGGCGGCGGTCCCGCGCCCGGCGGCTCCGGCCGCCTCGTGGGGCCCGGCCACTGGCAGCAGCCCGGGGTCGAGCAGTTCGACCGGGAACGGCGCCGGGGCGCAGCAGGACAGCAGCCGCATCATGGCGCGGGCCTCCGGCAGCTGCTGTTCCTCCAGCAGGTCGAGGGAGAGCTCCCAGGTACGGCCGACCAGTCGCCTGTGCATCTGCTCGGTGCCGGCCTCGTCCAGCCGCCACTGCTCACCCTGGTCGAGGAAGCCCGCCCCCGCCTCGCCCAGCGCCTCGGTGTAGGCGGCGAAGCTCCGCACCCTGCCTCCCGGCCGGCGCCCGCGGTGCCGCAGCAGCCCCGCGCCCCGCGCCGACCGGGCCAGGTAGGACCCGGCCAGCTTCAGCGCGAGCGGCAGGCCGTCGAGCCGCTCGGCGAGCACCTGCGCCTCGGCCGGATCACCGGCCTCCCCCGCGAGGTCGAGCAGCACGTCCCGGCCGTCGGCGGGGGCCAGTACGCCGACCCGGTGGGTGTTGGCCTCCCGCCCCCAGACTCCGGGGGTGCCGACCCGGGACGTCACCACGGTCAGGCCGGCCCGGCTGGAGCGGAGCCACCCGGTGCCGTCACCGGGGACCCCGCCGGCCGCGGCGAGCCACTCGGGCTCGTCGGCGTTGTCCAGCACCAGCAGCCAGGGGCGTTCGGCGGCATCCAGCCGGCCCCAGACCAGGTCGGTGGCGCTGATCCTGCCCGCCCACGCCGCCTCGATGTCCTCCTCTTCCGCGCCCAGTTCGCGGGCGACCTCACGCATACCGGTGAGCAGCCGCTCGGGGGTGGCGGTCGAGAGCCAGAAGACGCGGTAGCCCCGGTCCCGGGCCTGCCTCGCCAGGTCCAGCGCCACGGTGGTCTTGCCGCAACCGCCCATGCCGTAGAGGACCTGGGCCCGGCTCTCGCCCTCGGCGAGCGCGGTCGCCAGCCGGTTCAGCAGCTCGTCGCGGCCCCGGACCCGGGGCGGGAGTTCCCCGTAGGGCGGGCGGATGGAGAAGGTGCCCGGTCCCGGCGGTGCGGCGGGCGCGGCCGGGGTCGCCGCCTCCGGCTCGCCGCCGGGCCGCCCGCCGGCCCGTGCCGCCCGCTTCCGCTCCTCCACCGCGGCCCTGGCCGCCTCCTGCGCGTCGGCCCAGTCCCGGTCCGGGGTGACACCACAGCCGCGCAGCAGGGCGGCGAGCTTCTCCCAGCCGGGGACCCGCCGGGCGGTCAGCGCGTCGGAGATCGTGGTGCGGCCGATGCCCGTGGCCGCGGCCAGCTCCCGTACCCCCGTGTAGCCGGCCCGCTCGGCCACGCTCCTCAGCCGCCGCGCCAACTCCTTTGCCGCCCGAGGCGCGTCCTGTTCCACGTCACCGAAACCGAGAGCCACGCGTTCCCCTCCCCGTGTCCCGTTCACCGGATCCGAGCCTAGGCGGACGTCCGGCGGGACGTCCCGGGGACAGCGGACAGCACCCGTATCCGCAGCCGGGCGGGGGTGGTGTCCGACCGCCGTCCGACAGCCGTACCGGACGGCCGCGGCCCCGCCTACACAGGAGTTGGCGGCGGACGGCGCCGCACCACGAGGACGGGGAAGGGGAACGTCGATGGAGCTGCTGGTGCAGGTGGCGGGGTGGGTACAGGATCACGGTACGGCGCTGTCGGTGGGGATCGGGGCGCTGCGGCTGGCGGTCGACACGGTGCGTGGCGTCCGGTCGCTGCTGCGGCGGCGCCGCACTGAGGCGGCCGGGTAGGCGGCGGGCCGACGGACCGGCCCGCGAACGGCGGGCCGGGCCATTGGCGTTGGCAGCCGCTGATTCCGAGGCGTCGGCGGCCTGCGGGGTAGGCGGAGGCATTGGCGGCCGACGGTCCGGGGCATCAGCGTCGGCGGGCGGAGGCGTTGACGGCCGGCCGGTCGGGCGGGAGTGGAGTCCGCGCAGGCGGTGGGCCGGGGGCGGTGTCCGCGTGCCCCTTGCCCCTCCCACGGTGTCCGTTGCCCCGTGCCCATCACCCGGGGCAGGGCGCGCGGTGATCATGGAGGGCCGACGGGTCCGACGGCCCGCTCGGCCCTTGTGCATCCAAGAGAAGGCTCAGCCGTGCGCAAGCTCGTGTACTACATCGCCTCCACCCTCGACGGCTTCATCGCCGGCCCGGACGGGGCCGACCCCACCGGGCCGGACGGCTTCCGGACGATTCCGGAGGACTACCTCCAGCACCTCATCGCCGAGTACCCGGAGACGCTGCCCGGCCCGGCCGGGCCGCACTGTCGGTCACCGCCGAGCGCACCCGCTTCGACACCGTCCTCCAAGGGCGGCGGAGCTACGAGGTCCGGCTCAAGGTCAGGTGGCCAACGCCTATCCGCACCTGCGGCACCTGGTCTTCTCATGGACGCTGGGCGAGAGCCCGGATCCCGGCGTGGAGATCGTCACGTCTGATCCGGCGGCGAAGGTCCGGGAGCTGAAGCAGGAGGACGGCAAGGACATCTGGCTGGTGGGTGGCGCCGAGCCGGCCAGTGCCCTGCACTCCGAGTTCGACCGGCTGGTGGTCAAGCTCAGCCCGATGACCATCGGCGGCGGGATCCCGTTCTTCTCCCACAAGGCCGCGTTCGACCCGCGTACCTGGGAACGCACCGATCACACCGTGCTGGACAGCGGGGCGGCCTTCCTCACCTACGTCCGCCGCGCCGACGCGTTCGCGCCGGGGGCGTGAGGGCCGACGCGTCCGCGCCCGGGACATGTCGGCAGGTCGGCGGGCCGGCCGGACCTCCCAGTCCGGGCGGCCCGGTCCGGCCCGCTCAGCCGAGGGCGACCACCACGCCGAGCAGCGCCAGCACCACACAGAACGGCGCGTACGCCCGCCGGTTGAGCCGGGTGTACACCTCGTTGCCGGTGCTGGCGAAGAACGGCTCGACCAACCCGCGCAGGGCCATCACCGCCACCAGGCCCCAGATGCCCAGGGTGTACAGCCAGTCGGGCAGGAAGCCGATGCGCAGACCGTCCCAGTGGGCGGCCACCGCCACGTACGCGGCCCCGGCGAGGAACGCCGCCACCAGGGCGGTGAGCGGCGGGCTCGGGATCTCCTCGGAGTCGGAGAGCACCTTCCGGGTCAGGTCCTCCTTGGAGGCCGCCGGCCAGTAGACACCGGCGGCCCAGAGGAAGTGGAGCGCCCCCACGAAGAGGAGCGCGGCGGCGAGAAGGAGACTGGCGGCGTTGGTCATACGGCGCTCCGTCGTTCCGTTCGATGGTCCGGTCCGGTGGCCTGGCATGCCGAAGGAGCCGTGCCGTGCGGCGGGGCGACGACGGTCAACGTCACCGGTACCGCGCGGCGGCGTTCGTCCGGCGGTGCCGACAATAGCCCGCACCGGCCCGGCGGCCACGGCACCCCCGGCGCGCGGCGCGGATCCGCGCGCCCCCTGCCGGGTCCGCCGGCGGGCCGGCGGACGATCAGGGGGTGCGCCAGTAGCCGAGGGCGTGGACCCGTTGCATGGGCACCGCCAGCTCCTTGCGGACGAAGCCGCCCAGGGCACGGGTGGTGGCCGTGTCGCAGGTGATCCACACATACGCCTCGGCCGGGTTCCCCAGCGCCGCGGGCAGCTCCGCCCGGACCCGCTCGGCCAGGTGGGCCCCGGCGTCGCGGCGCGGCACCCGGCGCAGTTCGTGGCGGGCCGGATCCAGCCGCACCGGCAGCCCGTGGTCGTCGGGGTGCGGGGTCTCGAACCAGACGGTGGCGGGGGTCTTTGGGTAGGCGTCCAGCAGCGAGTTGACGGCGGGCAGCGAGGCGGGATCGCCGACCACCAGCAGCCGGGCCGGGGCGGGCCGCGGCGCGGTGAAGCCGGTGCCCTGCACGGTGGCCTCGATGGTGTCACCGGGCCGGGCGGTGCGGGCCCAGTCACTGGCGCGGCCGTCGTGCAGGGCGAACTCCAGGCTGAAGGTGCCGGCCGCCGGGTCGGGGTCCACCAGGGTGTACGCCCGCTGGTGCGGTTTGCCGTTCCCGCCGGGGAACCACAGCCGTACCCACATGGTCGGATGCACCCCGGCCGCGGCGAGCAGGCCGCCGTCGGTCAGGTGCAGCCGCCGGTAATGCTCGGTGACCTGCTCCGCCCCGGTCACGGTGCACACGAAGTCCTTGCCGCGCAGCAGCTTGAGGACCACACCCTCCCAGCCGCGTCCCATGGCTTCTCCCTCCCCGCGGGCACCGCGCCCGGAGTCCGGCGCGATTGTTTCCCCGAAAACTTTGACTTAAGTTAGGTCAGCCTAACCTAATGGGATTGCGGGGAGCAGAGTGAGCGACGACTTCGGTACGGACGACGGCGCACGGGACACGGGGCCCGGTGGCGCCGAGGTGTACCGGGACGCCTGGGGCATACCCCATCTGCGGGCCACGGACACGCTGGCGCTGGCCCGCGCCCAGGGCCGCAACGCCGCGCTGGACCGGGCCTGGCAGATCGAGGTGGAGCGGCACCGCTGCCAGGGCACCACCGCCGCGTTCCTCGGCGCCGAGGCCGTCGGCTGGGACGTCTTCGCCCGGCAGATGCGGCTGGCCGACACCGCCCGCCGCTGCTTCGACCGGCTCTCCCCCGCCACCCGGGCGTGGATCACCGCGTACGTGGAGGGGGTCAACGCCGGCCTGCCTCAGGGAGCCAGGCGGGACCCGCAGTTCGCCGCCACCGGGCTGGCCGCCGGCCGGTGGGAGCCCTGGACCCCGCTGGGCGTCTGGCTGTCCACCCACATCCTCTTCGCCGGGTTCCCCACCAAGCTGTGGCGCGAGGAGGTTGCCCGGCGGCTGGGTGAGGACGCCGCCGAACTGTTCGCCACCGACGGACCCGCCACCTCCGGCAGCAACGGCTGGCTGGTCACCGGTGAGCGGACCGCCACCGGGGCGCCGCTGATCGCCGGCGACCCGCACCGCTTCATCGAGGACCCCGGCGTCTACCAGCAGATCCGGCTGGCCTGCCCGGAGTACGACGTGGTGGGGCTGGCCGTCCCCGGCGTCCCGGGGCTCGCCCACTTCGGCCACACCGGCACCGTCGCCTGGGCCATCACCAACGCCATGGCCGACTACCAGGACCTGTACCGGGAGCGGCTCCGCCGCGCCGGGGACGGTGAGGGCGGGCCCGGCACCGTCCTCGCGCTCGGCCCGGACGGCTGGCGTCCGGCGGCCCGGCACACCGAGACCGTCGAGGTGGCCGGCGGCGACCCGGTGACCGTCGAGGTGATCGAGACCGAGCGCGGCCCGGTCATCATCGGCGGCCCCGACCGGGCCGAGGCGATCAGCCTCCGCCACCCGCCGCGGGTTGGCGCCGGCCTCGGCTTCGACGCGCTGCCCGCGCTGCTGGCCGCCACCACCGTCGCCGACGTGGACCGGGCCCTGGACGGCTGGGTGGAACCGGTCAACGTGGTACTGGCCGCGGACACCGCCGGCGGGCTGCTGCACCGGGTCGCCGGGTACGTCCCCCGGCGCCACCGCGACAACCTGCTGCGCACCGTCCCCGCCTGGGAGCCCGGCCACGCCTGGCGGGGCGCGCACGGGCCGCTGCCGCACCCGCCGGTGGACGGCGTCGCGGTGATGGCCAACGAGCGCGGGCCGGCCGCCCCGTACGGCATCGAGTTCGCGCCGCCGCACCGCGCCGCCCGCATCCGCGAACTGCTGGAGGGCGCCACCGGGTGGACCGCTCCCGGCATGGCCGCCGTGCACACCGACACCCGGCTGGACTCCGCCGGTCCGCTGCTGGCGCTGCTCGCCGGACTCGACGGGCTCACCCCGGCCGCCGCCGGGCTCCGCGACCGGCTGCTGCGCTGGGACCGCCGGATGGCGGCGGACAGCGGCGACGCCACCGCGTTCGCGGCGGTACGCACCGCCGTGGTCCGCCACCTGGCCGCCCACCCCGCCCTCGCCCCGCTGGCCGGCCTCACCCGGCCCGCACCCGGCACCGGCGACGGGGAGCCCGCCGTGGACCCGGACCGGGCCCAGCCGTGGGCGGCCGGCGGTTACCCGGAGGTCTTCCTGCCCTGGCTCGCCCTCACCCCGCGGATCGGCTACGCCCTGGAGGGGCTGCTCGGCGGCGGCCTGCCGCCCTCGGTGGACCGGGCCGCGGTGGTCCGGGCCGCCGTGGAGGAGGTGGTTGCGGCGGGCGCGCCCACCCAACCGTGGGGGGAGGTGCACCGGATCGCCCCCTGGCAGGCGCTGCCGGAGGAGCCCGACGGCGGATGGCCGGGGGTCGCCGGCGACCACGACTGCGTCCTGGCCACCTCCAGCGTCCCCGGGGTGACCGACCGCTTCGCCCGGGGCCCGGCCGCCCGCTACGTCTGGGACCTCGCGGACCGTGAACAGAGCCGCTGGGTGGTCCCGTTCGGAGCCTCCGGGGTGCCCGGCGACCCCCACCGGCGCGACCAGCTGGCGCTGTGGCTGCGCGGCGAACTGGCCCCGGTGGTCACCGACTGGGACCGGCTCACCCGCGAACCGGCCGACGGCCCGGACGGCAGCGGGGGCGGCGCCGGGGAGGGCACCGCCCCGGGCGACGCCGGTACGACGCCCGGCGGTACCGGTGGTGCCTCCGGCACGGAGCCCGGTGTCCCCGGTACGGCCCCCGACGGCCGACGGGCCCCCGGCAGGACGACCCCCTGAGACGGCCGGTCCCTGGCACACCCGCCGGGACCGGCCCTGCCCCACCCCCACCGGCCGGTACCACCGGACCCGGTGGCGGCACCCGCACGACCGCGACCGCGCGACCGACCCCGAGGAAGAGACATGCCCGAGCCCAGCACCCGACCCGCCGAGACCACTCCGCCCGCGCCGGCCACCGCACCCGCCGCCCCCGGCGGGGCCGCGGCGACCGACGCGGTGACCGCTGTGTCCGCGTCGCCCGGCGCCGCGACCGGCGACGCCGTGACCGGCACCGCCGCCGCGGCCGGCACCGCGTCCGGGCGGGCGCCGGTCCACGAGGAGACCGTGGAGGGCTTCGGCACCATCCGCGTCGTGCCGGTCGACCCGGAGCGGGACGTCGACCTGATCCACGGCTGGGTCGTCCAGGAGCGGGCGAAGTTCTGGGGGATGGGCGAGGCGGACCGGGACCGGGTGCTGGAGATCTACTCCTACCTCGACTCCCTCACCACCCACCACGCCTACCTGGTCCACCGGAACGGCACCCCGGTCGCGCTCTTCCAGACGTACCAGCCGGAGGCGGACCCGGTGGGTGACTACTACGACGTACGCCCCGGGGACTTCGGCGTCCACCTGCTGATCGGGCCCGCCGACGGCACCGGGGAACGCGGCTTCACCGGCGTCCTGCTGGCGGCCCTCATCCGCTTCGTCCTGTCCGACCCCTCGCGGAAGCGCATCGTGCTGGAGCCCGACGCCCGCAACGAGAAGGCCATCGCCCGGGTGATCCGCGCCGGGTTCACCCTCGGACCGCAGATCGACCTGCCGGAGAAGCGGGCCCAGCTGGCCTTCCTGGAGCGCGCCCAGGCCGGTCTGCCGGACTGACCGCGCCGCACCGGCGCTGCCGGCCCCGGCGGCGTACGCCCTCGGGCCGGCCGGCGCGCCGGGGACGGGAGGTCCGGGCGGCCGGGTGCGTCCCGGAGGCCTTCCGCGACGGGCTCGACGGGCTCGACGGAGGGAGACGCACGTCACACCGGGCGGCGTCACACTTCTCCGTGCCACGTCGTCCATGGGGTGTAAGCCACCGACGACACAGGAGTTCACCATGGAAGCCCGGTTGAACCTGATGGCCAGCCCGATCGCCGGCAAGTTCGGCAAGCACCTCGTCGCCGCGAACAAGGTGCTCGCGGAATCGACGACCGTGCCGGCCTCGACCCTGGAACTGGTGAAGATCCGCGCCAGCCAGATCAACGGCTGTGGTTTCTGCCTGGACATGCACGTCAAGGACGCCGCCCACGCCGGGGAGACCCCGGAGCGCCTGGCCATGGTCGCCGCCTGGCGCGAGGCGAAGGTCTACACCGAGGCCGAGCGCGCCGCCCTGGAACTCGCCGAGCAGGGCACCCGGCTCGCCGACGCGGCCGGCGGCGTCCCGGACGAGGTGTGGGCGAACGCCGCCAAGCACTACGACGAGGAGCAGCTCGCCGCCCTGGTGTGCGCCATCGCCCTGATCAACGCCTTCAACCGGGCGAACGTCATCGTCCAGCAGCCGGCCGGCGACTACCGGCCGGGCCAGTTCCACTGAGGGAACGGCCGGATCCGGCACCCGTGCGACCCCCGGGCACCCCGTGCGGCGCCCGGGGGCGCGGTGCCGGCACCGCGGGAGCACCGCGCGGCGCCCGCGGGGGCGCGGCTGACCGTTCCGCCCCCGACCGCACCGGGGCGACGTCCGCAGGACCGCGGCGGTGGTGGCACCACCGGTACCGCGGCGGTGCGGATACCGCCGGTACCCGCTGCGTGGTGCGGGTACCGCCGCCGGCGGCCGGGCCCGGTCAGTCCAGGTAGCGGCTCTTCACCCAGCCCAGGGTGCCGACCTTGACGCCGGAGCCGGAGCGCTTGACGATCTTCCCGTAGGACCAGCTCTTGTTGAATCCGCCGAGTCCGCCGCCGGCCCACGTCCGGCAGTAGTAACGGAACGTGGTGCCCTTGCGGATCGTGCCCTTGGAGCCGTAACGGGTGCCGGGGCCCTTGCGGAGCGCGGTGCTCTTCACATCGACCGTGAAATTCACGTCCGGCGAATTGAAGTGGCACCCCGACGCGCCGACCGAACCGGCCGCGGAAGCGCTCGGGGCGAGCCCCACCGCGCCACCCAGCGTCAGCGCCACGGTGAGCGCCACCATCGATGCCTTGCCCTTGATCGCCACGATTTTTCCCCCGTGAGACGTGTGTCGGCTGGGACGAGCCCGCCGGCCGGCGGCACCCGACCGGAGCCGCCGGAACCGGACGCTCCACGGATCAGCGCTGTGCGATCTGCCGGCTCCCCCCGGCGCCGGTCTCCCGCCGGCCCGGTTTTGACTCCACGAACGAATGTCTCGCCTTGGGTCAAGCTCTCGAAAAAATGGTCGCCGAAACAGTAACACCAGGCCGGTGCGGCCCCTCCGGGACGGCTGCGCGGGGCAGGCCGGCCCGGGCGGCGGACGCCGCGCCCGGGCCGGCGCACGGCCCGCTCAGCCGGCGTACGGGGTCCCGGTCACCGCCGGGTCGCCCGCCGCCGCGCCGGCCGCCGGCCGTCCGTCGGGGTCCTCCGCCGCGGCCTCCGCCTGGAGCTGCGCCTTCACCGCGTCCGTACGGGCCCGCAGCGCCCGCACCCGCTCCACCGCGCCGGCGTCCGGCTCGCTCCGGTCGGCGGGGACCACCGGCACACCCCGGTGCTGGGCGGTGACCACCAGGCTGTAGGCCACGTCGACCTGATGGGCCAGCAGGGCGGTGGTGAACAGCCCCGCCCGCAGGGTGCGCTCGCGCCCCAGCGCACCCCGGTACACGATCTCCACGGCCACGTCCACGTCGTCCAGCCGCTGGTCACCCGCCTGCTCCAGGGCGGCGAGCACCACGGCGACCAGCCCCTCGGCGACCCGGGTCACCGCCCATTTACGGCCCGGGAGCGGCGGCAGGAGTTCCCGGACACGGTCGATCTCGGCGTCCAGCCCGTCGGTGGTCATGGTGGCGAAGGCGTTGTGCAGCTGGATGCGCACCACCTTCTCCCACGGGATGTCCTCGCCGTCGAAGCCCACCGACTCCGGGCCGAAGCGCAGCGCGCCGATGCCGTCCAGCGGCCGGAGCGCCTTCGCCGTCACGGCCGGCACCCGGGGATGACGGCAGACCAGCGTGCCGAGCGAGAACTCCCACTCCTCGGTGGCCGGTGCCGCCGGGGCGGGCAGCGCGCCGAGCACCCCGGCCACCCAGTCGCCCGGTGTCCCCGCGCCCGAGCGGCGTGCGGCGCCACGGTTGGCGAGGTCCTTGCCCGCCGCCGTCGCGGCCGAGGTGACCGTCTCGCCCAGCCCCCGAAGCCTGTCTCGTACCCCCATGCCAGCCCGACCCTTTCTCGACCACACCCGATACCGGTGGGGCCCGGCCGGTGCGCCCGGGCCCCATCTCCTTCACGCCGGTGACCGGGCACGCGGTTCTCCCGGACCGGCGTCCGGGTACGGGGATTCCGCCGGCCGCGGCGCACGGCTCCGGCGAGCACCGCACCGGCGCCGGGAGCACGCCCGGAGCACCGCGCCGCACCGGCGGCGGGAGCACACCCGGAGCACCGCGCCGCACCGGCGGCGCCGCGCGGCAGACCGGCGCCCTACGCCGCGGGAGCGCGTAGGAGAGCGAGGCCGTACGGGAGCGGGGCGCCCGGCCGGGCGGCGGACGGCGAACCTCCCGTGCCGTGGTCCGGTGGTGCCGGGCGCGGGCCACCGGGCGCCGGGCCGGGCTACACCGGGACCTCCGTGGTCAGGAAGGACTCGACCGCGTCGCGCCACGCCCCGGGCTGGTCGTAGTGGATGAGGTGGCCGGCGTCGGGCACCTCGGCGTACCGCCCGTGCGGCAGCACCCGCACCATCTCCTGCGCCTCGGCGCGGCCCAGCTCGCCGTCGAGGCCGCGGATGACCAGGGCGGGGCAGCCCACCAGCGCCAGCTCCTCCCAGTGCGCGTCGTGGACCCAGGTCTCCCGGGCGGCGAGCATCTGCCGGCGGGAGAAGACCGGCCGCCAGCCGTCCGCCCCTTCCGCCATGACCTCGGCGTAGAAGTCCCCCCGGGACGGGCTGGGCCGCTCCAGCCACGGGTCCTCCTCGCCGAACCACCTGCGGACGTCCGCGAGGGAGGCGAAGGGCAGCGGCCAGGTGGCGAACCAGTCGGCCCACTCGCGCTGCGAGGCGGCGCCCAGGGCGGAGGCCCGCATGTCGCTGATGACCAGCGCCCGCACCAGGCCGGGGTGGTGGGCGGCGAGCTGCCAGGCGGTGAGCGCGCCCATGGAGTGGCCGATGAGGGTGACCGGGGCGAGGTCCAGCCGCTCGATGACGGCGACCGCGTCGGCCACGTACGCCTCGCGGGTGAAGGGTCCCTCGGCGGGCTTGTCGCTGGCGCCGTGGCCGCGCTGGTCGAGGGCGACCACGCGGTGCCGGGCGGCCAGCCACCGGGCCGTCCCCGCCCAGTGCGCGGCGCACCCCATCAGACCGTGGAGCAGCAGCACTCCCGGCCCCCGGCCCCGCTCCGGGCCGGCCTCCGCCACCTCGGGCGGGTCGGTGAACTCCCAGGCAGCGAGCCGTACACCGCCGCTTCCGGTTACGTCGATACGCCGCAGCACGTTCCTGGCACCTCCATTCCTCTCTCGTCCGCGCTCCGGTTCCGCGAGCGGATCCAGGCTATCGAACTGCTATTCGAACAAGGGTGGCTGGTGGGCAAGACCCCTCGTTCGAGTGACGGGGTCCGGGGATTGTCCGAGGAGCCGGCGGGGAGATCTTCTGCGGGAGGCGGACGGCTCGGGGAAGGGAGTCCGCCGAGGCAGACCCTGGGAGCTCGGGGCTCCGGGTCGCCACCGCCTCCGGGGCCGGTCCGCGCGAGCGGGGCGCCGGCCACCGGAGGCGGACGGGAGGGTAGCAGGGGGGGCTCGGGGAAGCGGGGCCCCGGCGGCTCGGTGCGCCGGGGTTCACGCCGCCGCCGCGCCGGGCGGCACCCCGGTCGCCGGGCCGGTGGCCGGGCCCTCGTCGCCGACCGGGTTCCGTCCGGCCCTCGCCCTGGTCCCGGTCCACGGTGCATGGCGCCCTCCCTGCCCCGATCGGCGGTACGACGCCCGCGGCGCCGCGCGCCGACGACCTCTCCGTACCCGTCCGTGCCGTGCCGGTCCGTGCCGCTCCGTGCCGTGCGGTCCCTGCCGTGCCGGTCGTACCGGTCCCCGTGCCGGTGACCCCTTCCCGCCGGTCCCGTGACCCGCCCGGGCAAGGCCGCGGACCGTGCCGGCCGCGGGTGTCCCCGGCCTTTCGTCCGCCCCGCCGCGGGGGAGGTGCCGGGCCGCTCGGGTCGGCGGCGAGCCGGGCCCGCCCGCCGGCGGAGGTCCGCACCACGCGGAACCCCGCCCGAGCGACAGCGTGGCACGCGGGCGCCGCCCCCGCTCGCTTTCCGGGAAGTCCGCCGCCGCCCCCGCCTCGCGTCGGCGCGGCATTCCGCTCCCGTTCATCCCCGGGAAACGGCCGCCGGGTCGGGCGGCCACCGGTTCCGGCCGTCGCCGGGTGCGGTGCGTCGCGGAGCCGGGCCTTGCGGGTGCTGGTGCCGGTGCCGGTGCCGGACGGTCCTGGCCGAGGCCGGCGCCGGTGACGGAGCGTGGGGAGCCGACCTTGCCGGGCCGACGCCGAGAACGCTGCGTCGCCAGGACCAGGGCGTTACCGGGGAGCCCGACCTTGCCGGGGGCCGTCGCCGGCGCCGCACCGGCCGCGGTCAGCACCTGTCCACGGCACCGCGCGAGCCGGGCCCGCCATCGGAGCCATCGGCGGCGCCACGGCCCGCCGGCCGGGCACGGGTACGGGTGGCGGCCGGGTACGACGGCAACCCGGTACCCGTTACACGGCCGGCGCCACACGGGACCGCCGGGGAGGCGATCGGCTTCACGGCCCGACCCGGCCACGCCCGACCCGACACCACCCGGCACGGCCCGGTGGCGGCAACCGGCAGGGGCCCACATCACCCACGGGACTCCGGCAGCCAGGGCGCCCGGCAGCCCCGCGGGGCCGACATCGGCCTCGGCCGGCCTGCACGACGGCCGACGGGCACGACGGCGCCGGACTGCCGGCGGGCATGCGCATGAGGGGCGGCCGGCGGGACCGGCCGGCGGGCAGGGCCGGCGAACGGCGCCGGGGTCAGCGCATGGCGGCGACCCGCGCCGGGGTCAGCGCTTGGCGACGAAGACGTGTGCGGCGATGTCGGCGTCCAGCTCGGCGGCCTCGCCGCTGCTGCCCACCAGCACCCCGCCCGCCGACTCGGTGACGCTCACCACCGAGCCCGGCTGCACTCCGGCCCGGCGCAGGGTGTACATCAGCTGGGCGTCGGTCTGGATGGGCTCACCGATCCGCCGGACCACCACGGTCTTGCCCTCGCTGCCCGGGTCGAGGTCGCTCAGGCTGACCATGCTCTCGTCCAGGAACGGGTCGGCCTCCGCCTTCTCGCCCAGCTCCTCCAGGCCCGGGATCGGGTTCCCGTACGGCGACTCGGTGGGGTGACGCAGCAGCTCCAGCACCCGCCGCTCCACGGCCTCGCTCATGACGTGCTCCCAGCGGCACGCCTCGGCGTGGACCTGCTCCCACTCCAGCCCGATCACGTCCACCAGCAGGCACTCGGCGAGACGGTGCTTGCGCATCACCCGGGTCGCCAGCCGGCGCCCCTCCTCGGTGAGCTCCAGGTGCCGGTCCCCGGCGACCTGGACCAGACCGTCCCGCTCCATGCGCGCCACGGTCTGGCTGACCGTCGGGCCGCTCTGGTCGAGCCGCTCCGCGATACGGGCACGCATGGGGACCACACCTTCCTCTTCCAGTTCGAGGATGGTGCGGAGATACATCTCCGTGGTGTCGATCAGTCCGGACATGCGTGCCCCTCGATGTGTGGTGCGGTGGCCCTTCCCCAATTCTGACGCATGCCACCGACAACGGGCCCCGGCTCGCGCCCGTACCGCATCCGCGCCCCGTCCGGGCTGGCCGGATGCCGACCCGGGCGGCGGACATCCGGATGGACTCCACGTTGACCCCGTATTGACAGAGCAGTGGTCCAGACCGCAACGTGATCCGCGCCACCAGCGTACGCACCTACGGAAGGGCACCCGCCGGGATGAGTGACAGCACGTTGTCCGCGCGGTACTTCGACGCCGCGATCGACCTCCTGCACCGGGTGCGGGACGAGGAGGCCGACAACATCGCGGCGGCCGGTGCCCTCGTCGCGGACACCGTGGTGGCCGGCGGCCGGCTCTTCGCCTTCGGTGCCGGTCACTCCTCGCTGCCCGCCCAGGACGTGGTGTACCGGGCCGGCGGCCTGGCCCTGATGAACCTGCTGCCGGTGCCGGGGATGGTCGGGGTGGACGTGGTGCCCGCCACGCTGGGCAGCGCCCTGGAGCGGGTCGGCGGCCTGGCCGGGGTGGTCCTGGACACGAGCCCCGCCCGCTCCGGCGACCTGCTCTTCATCATCTCGCTGTCCGGGCGGAACACCCTGCCGGTGGAGATGGCGCAGAACGCGCGGGCGCTGGGTCTGACGGTGATCGGCGTGACGTCGGTCGCGTACGCCTCCGCCACCCGCTCCCGGCACGCCTCCGGCACCTTCCTCAAGGACCACTGCGACCTGGTACTGGACAGCAAGATCGGCATCGGTGACGCGGAGCTGACCGTCGACGGCGTGGGCGCGCCGTTCGCACCCGCCTCCACCGTGGTCACCAGCGCGCTGATGCAGGCGGTGCTGGCGACCGCGGTCGGGGAGCTGGCCGAGCGGGGGATCGACCCGCCGATGCTCCGCTCGGGGAACGTGGACGGCGGCCACGAGTGGAACGGCCGGGTGATGACGGAGTACGCGGACCGCATCTTCTACCGCCGCTGACCGCGGCCGGCCGCCGGGGACCCGGGCCCCGGCGGCAGTCGGACAGGCGGTGGCCGCCGAACGGCCGGTGCGGCCGGACAGGCGGTGGCCGCCGGTGGCCCGGGGGCGCGACCCGTCCCGCTACCGGGACGGCCGGGGCACCGCCCCGGACCGCCGCCACGGCGTCACCGCGCCGCCCGACGGACCGGCCCGGACTCAGTCCAGCAGCCGGGCCAGGTCCAGCGCCGCCGCCACCCGGACCGAGACGTCCTCCGCGTACACCGCGTCACCGCGGTCGAACGGCCGCCGGCCGGCGCCGCGCAGGAAGGTGGCGACGCCCAGGGTCCGGCCGCGGCTGCGCAGCACCGTACAGAGTGCGTGTACGGTGCCTTCCGGCCATTTTCGGACCCGGGCCCACTGACCGGCCGCCGGCCCCTCCAGCCGGGCCGCGCTGAGCCGGACCGAGCCGCAGCGCTCGGCCGCCTGGAGCGCCGGATGGCCGTCCAGGTACGGCACCGGGATGCCGCCGGAGAAGACCGGGCGGCACGGGCACGGGCCGAGGCCGGTCGCCCCGGCCGGGGTGGCGGCGGCCCGCACCAGCCGGACCGGGGCCGGACCGTCGAACGGCACGGAGGCGGGCCCGCCGCCCCCGGCCACCCGGGACGGCCGCGGCGCCCGGCGGGAGGTGTCGGACGGGCGGCCCGGCGCGTCGTCGTGGCGCTCCGGCGACGGACCACCCGGGTCCGCCGGGCGGAGCACCAGGTCTATCAGCGCGTGGTCGGCGAACCCGGCGAGGGCGAAGTCCAGCTGTACGGTGGCCGCCTCCAGCGGGTCCTCGCACTCGGCGGCGGCCCGTGCCGCCCGGTGCAGCTGATTGCTGCGGAAGCGCAGCCGGGAGCTCTCCTGCTCCGCCTGTTTGGTCTCGGTGACGTCCAGGAAGACCCAGGCCACCCCGAGCGGGACCGGCTGCTCGGCGTACGGCGAGCCCAGCCGCAGGAACGAGCTGCGCCAGCAGCGGCGTTCGCCGTCGGCCTCCGGGACGCCCCCGCCCGCACCGGCCGCGCCGGCCGCACCGCCGGCGAGGGCACCGAAGGTCCCGCCGGCCGGCCGTGCCGGGTCGTCGGGCCACCGGCCGGCGTCCGGCCGGGCGCCGCCCGCCCCGGTCCGCCGGCCGGGTAAGTCGGGCCCGCGGCCGGCGCCCGGGCCCGCGCCGCGGAGGGTGACCCACAGCTCGGCCGGGGTGGGCGGGGTGCCCTCGGCCAGCACGTGCTGGAGGGCGCCCTCCAGTTCCTCCGCACCATGGGCGATGACGTCGCCCAGCGGCCGGCCCAGCAGTCCGGTGCGCCCGGTGCGCAGGGCCCGGGCGGCATGGCTGTTGACCACCGCCGGGCGCAGGTCGGCGTCCACCACCACCACGCCCCAGGTGGTGTCGTCCAGCACGGCCTCGCCGAACGCGAGGGAGCGTTCCAGGTCCACCTGGGTGCGTGCCTCGCCGAACGCGCAGTACACCCCGGCCGGCCGGCCGCCGCGCCGCACCGGGGACAGCTGGGCCCGCACCAGCACCCGGCCGCCGTCCCTGGTGAGCAGCGGGAACTCGCTCACCTGGCGGTCGGACGACTCCATCGCGGACATCAGCCGGGTCTCCACGTCGGGCGCGTCCGCGGGGCGGACGGCCCAGCCGCTCAGCCAGCGCCGGCCGACGGCCTCGGCGGCGGTCCAGCCGAGGACGCGTTCGGCCTCGCGGTTCCAGTGGGTGACCGTGCCGTCCGCGTCGAACGCGCACAGCGCCGCGTCCATCCCGTTCAGCAGGGCGTCGAGCAGGTCCCGGTCCGCGCGCTCCGGGCCGTCCGGCGGCGGGCCGCCGCCCGGTCCGTCGCCTTCCGGTGCGGCATCCGCCGCGCCCGGTGGTGCGGCCGACATCGGGTGGGCCGATTCAGGACGGTGCGAAGTGGTCACCGGTCACCCCCAGCGAAACCCGGCTGCGTGAGCTGCACGGACTGCGATTGCTGCGTCTGCTGCACGAGGTGTCATTCAACTCGAACGTGACGCGGACCACATCACCTTCGGCGAAATCGTTGCGGTCCGGAAATTCGGTTGAGAGGTGTCCAGCAGGTTTCTAGGGTGGTGAGCACACGAGAAGGGAGGTGGTTCGGCAGATGTATGGAAACCGGACGCGTGAGGTGGCTGCGGGCTAGCCAGTCCGGCCCCGGGCTCCGTCAGGAGCAGGGGTTCACCATCGCGCTTCGCGCGGTGCCGGCGGACTCGCCGGCCCAATTCCCAGCAGTTCACCCGACCCGTGGGCCCGCCGGTACGTCCGGCCGGTTCCCTCTCCGAGGGATGTGGCCCACGGGTCGTCTGCGTTCCCGCCAGGGTGGCGGCACCGGGTGCCGTCCCCGGACGGTTGAGCCGACCGGACGAGCGGCGCCGGGGACCCACCGGCAGGGATCGGCACACACCGGCAGGAACCCGCGGGGCCCGTCAGGGGCAGAGGCGTTCCACCCGCCAGCCGTCCGCCTCGCGGACGTACCGCAGCCGGTCGTGCAGCCGGTTCTCCCGGCCCTGCCAGAACTCCACCTCGTGCGGCACCACCCGGTACCCGCCCCAGCCGGGCGGCACCGGGACCTGCTCCTCCGGGTAGCGCTCGGCCAGTTCCGCGTACCGCCGGTCCAGCTCCTCGCGGGAGGCGATCACCGTGGACTGGGCGCTCGCCCAGGCACCCAGCTGGGAGCCGTGCGGGCGGGTACGGAAGTAGGCGGCGGTCTCGTCCCGGCCGGTGCGCTCCGCGACGCCCGTCACGATCACCTGACGGGCCAGCGGGTGCCACGGGAAGAGCAGCGCGACGTGCGGGTTGGCGGCGATCTCCCGGCCCTTGCGGGAGCCGTAGTTGGTGAAGAAGACGAAGCCGTGCTCGTCGTAGGACTTCAGCAGCACGGTGCGCGAGCTGGGCCGGCCCTCGGCGTCCGCGGTGGAGACCACCATGGCGTTGGGCTCGGGCACCCCGCTCTCCACGGTCTGGATGAACCAGCGGGCGAACTGCTCGTACGGGCTGCCGGCCAGTTCGCTCTCGGCCAGCCCCTCCGAGCGGTACTGCTTGCGCATGGTGGCCGGGTCGAGCGTGACGCCGGCGAACGGGTCGTGCGGGTCCAGGTGAGGCACCCGCCTATCTTGCAGCATCGCCCCCGACGCGCCGTGCGGACGGGTGGAATACCGGCAACGGGTGAAAATTGCCGGTCAGCCGCCCCTGTCCTTTCCCCCGTTCGGGTCACTCATAACCCTCCCGCCCCAAATGACACGCTGTGCCGCTTATCACGCTTCCGTGTATGTGCCGCACCCATCAAAATCATGTGCCGGCCCGCTGTGGCCCCACGGGCCCGGCCGCTATCGTGTCCGGCCCGTACCACCTACCGCCGCGGCCGGGGTGATCTCCGTCCGAACGGGGCACCCGGGACGTCCGGTGGGGGACCGCGAGCCGTTCGGGCGGCCGTGGATCCGTCACCGGCACAGCGCCAGCCACGACCACCCCTGATCCGACGCCGACGCTCCCGACCGGAAGCCGTCGAACCGTCGAACACATCATGAGGAGCCGCCTGATGTCCGACTTCGTGCCTGGGCTCGAAGGTGTCATCGCGTTCGAGACGGAGATCGCCGAACCCGACAAGGAGGGCGGCGCACTCCGCTACCGGGGCGTCGACATCGAGGATCTGGTCGGTCACGTCTCGTTCGGGAACGTCTGGGGGCTGCTGGTGGACGGCGCCTTCAACCCGGGGCTGCCGGCGGCCGAGCCGTTCCCGATCCCGGTGCACTCCGGTGACGTCCGGGTCGATGTGCAGTCCGCGCTCGCCATGCTGGCGCCGGTGTGGGGGCTGCGGCCGCTGCTGGACATCTCCGAGGAGCAGGCCCGGGACGACCTGGCGCGCGCCGCGGTGATGGCGCTGTCCTACGTCGCCCAGTCGGCCCGCGGCCAGGCCCTGCCGATGGTGCCGCAGCGGGAGATCGACAAGGCGGAGACGGTCGTGGAGCGCTTCATGCGGCGCTGGCGCGGGGAGCCGGACCCCAAACACGTCGCGGCGGTGGACGCCTACTGGACGTCGGCGGCCGAGCACGGCATGAACGCCTCCACCTTCACCGCCCGGGTCATCGCCTCCACCGGCGCGGACGTCGCGGCGGCGCTGTCCGGCGCGGTCGGCGCGATGTCCGGCCCGCTGCACGGCGGCGCGCCGTCCCGGGTGCTGGGCATGATCGAGGAGATCGAGCGCACCGGGGACGCGGCGGCCTACGTCCGGCAGGCGCTGGACCGGGGCGAGCGGCTGATGGGCTTCGGCCACCGGGTCTACCGGGCCGAGGACCCGCGGGCGCGGGTGCTGCGCCGTACCGCGAGGGAGCTGGGCGCGCCCCGCTACGAGATCGCCGAGGCGCTGGAGAAGGCCGCCCTGGAGGAGCTGCACAACCGGCGCCCGGACCGGGTGCTCGCCACCAACGTGGAGTTCTGGGCGGCCATCGTGCTGGACTTCGCCGAGGTCCCGGCGCACATGTTCACCTCGATGTTCACCTGTGCCCGGACCGCCGGGTGGAGCGCGCACATCCTGGAGCAGAAGCGGACCGGGCGGCTGGTGCGGCCCTCCGCCCGGTACACCGGGCCCGGCTCGCGGAGCCCGCAGGAGATCGCCGGCTACGCGGAGATCGCCCGCCGGGGGGCCTCCTCGCCGAGCTGACCCCTCGCCGAGGACGGGCCCGGGCCCGCCGGGTCCGTTTGCCGCCCTGGCCGGACCGTCCCGCCCCGCGCCCGGCAGGCCCGTCCGGGGCCGGGCCAGGGGCCGAGAGCCGGGCGGGCGCGACGGGCGGGGTCCGTACGGGCGTCGGTGCCGAGTGCCTGGGACGTGCCGGGTGCCGGGCCGGGGGCGCTCCGGGTCTCCGGTACGTGCCCGTGCCCCGGTACCCGCCTGTGCCCGGTACGCACCTGTGCGGTACGCGCCATCGGCCCGGTACGTCGTGCCACGTGCCCGGGGGCAGCCGGTGCGGCGGAGGGCCACCCGTACCCGGGCGGGCCGCGCCGCACCCCGGGCCGCCGTCTCACCACGCCGCCGCCCCGGGGACGCCCTGGAACCCCGGCCCCGGGAACCCCGGCCCCGTGGACCCCGGAGCCGGGGAGCCGGACGCCGGGGAGCCGGACGCCGGTGGGTCAGGGTCCGGCGGGCCGGGCGCCGGGTGCCGGGGGCAGGGCCTCGTCGAGGAGGCGGGCCCACTGCGCGACGATCCGGGCGCGGCGGGCGGTGTCGTCGGTGAGCAGATGGGCCAGGCCCAGGCCCCGGCCGAGGTCCAGCAGCCCCTGTACGGTCTCCCGCACCCCCGGCACGCTCTCGTCGGCGCCCAGCAGCTGGACCGCCATCCGGTGCGTCTCCCGGCCGACCCGGGCCTCCAGGTCCACCACCCGGTCGCCCAGCTGCGGCTCGTTGGAGGCGGCCACCCACAGCTGGAGCGCGGCCCGGAACAGCGGGCCGGTGTAGAGATCGACCAGCTCCGCCACGACGGTCCGGGTCCGCGCCGCCGAACCGGCCGGCGGCAGGTCCCGGGCGAGCGCCCGCAGCGCCGCCGAACGCTGCTCCGCGACGTGCTCGACCGCCGCGGTGAACAGGTCCTCGCGGGTGGGGAAGTGGTGCTGGGCGGCGCCCCGGGACACCCCGGCGCGCTCGGCCACCACCGCCACCGTGGAGCCGGCCCAGCCGTGCTCGGCGAGGCAGTCCACGGCGGCGGCCAGCAGCCGCTGCCGGGTGGCCCGGCTCCGGTCCTGCTTGGGCGCGCCGCCCGGCCGGGGCGCCGGCCCGGTACGGCGGACCGTACCGGCACCGGCCCCCGTCCCCCGCCCGGACCGGGTGGCCGGGCCGGCCCCGGGCCCGGTGCCCGGCCCGCCGCCGGTTCCGGCGCCCGCCCCGGCGTCCGGTTCCGCGTCCCGGCTCATGCCGTCCACCACGGGTCCCGGCGCTCCAGGAACGCCGTCATGCCCTCCCGCGCCTCGGCCGAGCCGAAGAGCCGCGCCGACAGCTCGGCGAGGTCCTCGGCGTCCCGGTCGAAGGCCCGCAGCACCCCGGCGCTGACCAGCCGTTTGGACGCGGCCAGGCCCTGCGGGGAGCCCCGGCGCAGCCCGTCCAGCACCGGGGCGAGCGCCGCGTCCACGTCCTCCCCGGCGAGGGTGACCAGCCCGATCCGTACCGCCTCGGCCGCGTCGAACCGCTCGCCGGTGAGGTAGTAGCGGGCGGCGGCGCGCGGGTCGAGCCGGGGCAGCAGCGGCAGCGAGATGACGGCCGGGGCGAGGCCCAGCCGCACCTCGGTGAGGGCGAAGGACGCCCCCGGGCCCGCCACGGCGATGTCGCACGCTCCCACCAGCCCCAGCCCGCCGGCCCGTACGTGCCCGGTGATCCGGGCGACCACCGGCACCGGCAGCTCCACCACGGCCCGCAGCAGGGCGATCAGCTCCCGCGGGCCGGTGGGCCGGGCCTCGCGCAGGTCGGCCCCGGCGCAGAAGGTGGTGCCGGTGTGGGTGAGCACCACGGCCCGGGTCCCCGGATCGGCCGCCGCCGCGGCCAGCCCGGCGTGGAGTTCGGCAACCAGCCGGGCGGACAGGGCGTTGCGGTTGTGCGGCGAGTCCAGGGTGAGGGTGGTGACGCCGCCTTCCCCGTAGATACGCACCAGCGGCGGGCCGTCCGCGACCGGTGAGCCGGGCGCCGGTGCGCCCACCGGTGCGCCGGGCGCCGGTGAGCCGGGGGGTGCCGGTGCGCCGGGTGCCCCTTCCGCCGCCGCGGCCCCCGGCCCCGGCACGGCCGGCGCACCCTGAGCCGGACCGGGCGGCACCGATCGCGGAACCGGCGGCGGCGCGGCCGGCGGCGGTGGCGCTGCCGGGCCGGGGGCCGGTGCCGGGCCCGGGGACGATGCCGGGCGGTCGGGGGACGATGCCGGGTTCGTGTCGTTCATGGAGATGTCGGACTCCCTTCCCTGGCGCCGGCCTCCCGCAGTCGCCGGCGCAGCAACTTGCCCGCGGCGGACCGCGGTACGGCCGGGACGAACTCCACCCGCCGCACCTTCTTGTACGGGGCCACCCGACCCGCAACATAGGCGATCAGCTCGTCGGCGGTGATCCGGGATCCCTCCCGGCGCACCACGTACGCCACCGGCAGTTCGCCGCCCGCCTCGTCCGGTACCCCGATGACCGCCGCGTCGGCCACCGCCTCGTGGCCGAGCAGCACCGCCTCCAGCTCGGCGGGGGCGACCTGGTAGCCCTTGTACTTGATGAGCTCCTTGATCCGGTCCACCACGTACACCCAGCCGTCGGCGTCGATCCGGCCGATGTCGCCGGTGTGCAGCCAGCCGTCCGCGTCCACCGTCGCCGCGGTGTCGGTGGGACGTCCCAGGTAGCCGCGCATCACCTGCGGTCCGCGGATCCAGAGCTCCCCGTCCTGTCCCGGCCCCAGGTCCACGGGCTCCCCGTCGGGTCCGCCGCCGGGCGCCACGACCCGCATCTCGGTGCCGGGCATCAGCTTGCCGACGGTGCCCGGGGGCACGTCCGTGGCGTACCGGGGCACCGCGTGCGAGCCGGGGGAGAGTTCCGTCATCCCGAACGCCTGGAGCAGCGGCGGGACGCCGAGCCGCCGGGCGCAGGCGGCCGCCAGCTCCGCGTCGAGCGGGGCCGCCGCGCTGAGCACGTAGCGCAGCGAGGACAGGTCGAACCCGGCCACCGCGGGGTCCTTGGCGAGCGCGAGCACGACCGGCGGGGCCACGTAGAGCGCGGTGACCCGGTACCGTTCCACGGCCGTCAGCATCTGGCGCAGGTCGTAGCGGGGCAGCACCACCACCGGGACCCCGTGCCGCAGCGGGGCGTTCATCAGCACGGTGAGGCCGTAGATGTGGAAGAACGGCAGTACCGCCAGGACCCGGTCGTCCTCCTCGGCGGGGACCAGGGTGGCCTGCTGCACCAGGTTGGTGGCGATGCTGCGGTGGGTGAGCATCACGCCCTTGGGGGTGCCGGTGGTGCCCGAGGAGTACGGCAGGGCGGCCAGGTCGGCGCCGGGGTCGATGTCCACCACCGGTTCCGGCGCGGTGGACGCCGCCATGTCCTGTACCGAACGGTGCCCGGACGCCCGGTCGCAGACGAAGACCTCCCGCACCCCGCCGGCGAGTTCGGCGGCCTGGCGGGCCACCTCCACCAGCGGCGCCACCGTGACGATCCACGCCGCGCCGGAGTCCCGCAGCTGGGAGGCGAACTCGTGGGCGGTGGCCAGCGGGTGCACGGTGGTGACCGCGGCGCCGGCCCGGGTGGCCCCGTAGAACACCTGGGGGTACGCGATCGAGTTGGGGCTGTGCAGGGCGAGGACGTCCCCCTTGCGCACCCCGGCCTCGGCGAGGGCGGCGGCGATCCGCCGGCTGGTGTGGTCGAGCGCGCGGTAGGAGACGGTGGTGCCGTCCGCCCCGTCGATCAGGGCGGGCCGGTCGCCGAACTCGGCGGCGCGGCCGAGCACGGCGTCGTGGATGGGCAGATCGACGGGCGGGACATCGGGATACTCACTGCGGAACACCATGGCGGTTCCTCCGATCGGGTCCGTCGGGCGGTCGCGTTCCGTCGTCCCGACCAGGGTCCCCGCCCAGCCCCGCCTTGGGGAGACCCGTGACCGGCCCACGCGCATTCGCGGGCGATGGCACCCGGCAGGCCCACGAGCCGCACCGAACCGTGCCGAGCCGCACCGAGCCGTGCCGAGCCGCACGGAACTACGCCGGGCCGTCCGGTGTCCGGAAGGCGAGCGAGGTCTCGCCGGCCGCACGTGGGCGGGTTCTTCCGCCGTGCCACGCCGGGCCCTTGCCCCTGCCGGCGTCGGGGACATGCCGTTTTCAACGCCGACCGCCGTGTCGACGCGGCGCCCGCCGACGCCGGGCGGCGAGGTCCTCGGCCGCGGCATCCCCACCGACCTCACCTCCCGGAGGCGGACCTCGGGGGCCGCCGGCACCGGCTGCCGGTGCCCGCGGCCCCGAAGTCCCGGCCCGCGGGACAGCGCCTACGGGCGCTGCCTCACCCGGTCGACGATCCCCCAGTCCACCACGTGCGACAGCTGGATGTACGTCTTCTTCCCGGAGGCCGAGATCCGCTCGTCGCGGAAGCCCAGGAACTCGTACGACACCGGGTCGAAGATCAGGTACTTGCTTTCCGCGGACCCGCGCTCGGTGGAGGCGATCCCCACCCCGGTCCGCCCGGCGGAGTCCTTCACCCCCGGGATCATCTTGATGCCGGGCACCAGGGCCAGCGCCTCGTACGCAGCGGGGCGCAGTCCCTGGGGCAGTACTGGGTTCTTCAGCAGCTCGCCGAGCAGCCAGTAGGCCTCGTACCGGTCGAGCTTGTCGAGATCGCTGATCGACCGGCCGTCGGGCCGGGAGCCGAGGGAGATGATGGCCAGGACGAGCTGTTCCGGGTCCTGGGGCAGCTTCTTCAGCTCGCTCCACTTCCGGGGCGGCCACACCCCGCCGCCCCCCTCCTCGGGCTCCTCCCACATCTCACGGCCCAGTTCCATGGACAAGGAGGGCTTGGAGACGTCCACCGACTCCCACATCTCGTCGGTGTAGGTCTTGACCTCGCCGGTCCTCTGCTCCGTCTCCTTGATGATCCGCTTCGAGTAGATGAACTGGTCGTCGCGCGGCGCCACCGGTTCCTTCTCCCGCTCGCGCTCCCACGCCGCCGCCCCGTTCAGCACCGTCGCGGCGGCGTTCTCCAGCCGCGGGGTGCTCGTGCGCGGTGCGCCGCCCCCGCCGGAGCCGTCCGTGCCGATCAGCACCGCCGTCCCGGTCACCGCCGTGGCGGCCACCGCGGCCACCGCGAGGCGCAGTGCACGGCGGCGACCGGGTCCGGGGCCGGGGCGCCGGTCCGCGCGGGCCATCGCGTTGAGCAGCTGGTGCCGGGCCCGGTCCCGGGCCGGACCGGTGAGCGGGGCCGCGTCCGCGTCCCACTCCCTCAGGAGTTCGAGCTCGTCATTCATGGTCGGATACCTCTCGCAGTGCCGTCGGATGGGATCCGCCCAATGCTTCGCGCAGCTTGCCGCGAGCCCGGTGCAGCCGCGATCTGACCGTGCCCACGGGGATCCCGAGGGCCCGGGCCGTCTCCTCGTAGCCGAGATCCCCCCAGGCCACCAGCAGCAGCACGTCCCGGTGCCGAGCGGGCAGCGCGGCCAGTGCCGCCGCCAGCTCGCGGCGTACGGACCGCGCCGCCACCCGGTCCGCGGCCCGGTCGGCCAGCGGCTCGTCGTGGTCGACCAGGGCCGGGACCCGGGCCATGGCCTTGAACCGGCGGGCCTCGGCCCGCCGGTGCCGGCCGACCAGGTTGGTCGCGATGCCGAACAGCCAGGGCCGGGCGTCGGTGCCCGCGCCGCGGGCCGGGTCGTAGCGATGTCGCTGCTGGAAGGCGGTGGTGAAGGTCTCCGCCACGAGGTCGTCGGCGACCTCGCCGCCGAGGCGGCGGGCGGCGTAGCGGTGCACGGCGTCGGCGTGCCGGTCGAAGAGCGCGGCGAACGCCTCGGGCTCATCCCGGGACCGAACGATCACTGAGGCGTCGCTCTCCGCACCGGCACGCGCGGTGCCGGTGCCGACGCCTGGTCCGACGGTCATCGGGGCTCCTCTCGTCCAGGGGACGATGCTCGAACACTTGGGCTTTCACCTGCCTTTCGCCCCTCGCGCCGAAGCGGTTCCCCCACCTCCCCCGGCGACCGCCCCGCCCCCGCAGTCGTCCGTTCCCGTCCCCGCCGGGCCGCCTCCGCGCCTCCGGCGTGGCGGAGCCGCCCGGGAAGCCGCCGGTGCCGAGCGCCCAGGGCCGGCCGGGCGGCCTTCCCGTACCGGCCCCGCCCGCCGCCCGACCGCCGGGCAGGGGCCCCGACTCCCGGCCCGTCGCGCATCGGGGCCGGCGCGTGCTCAGGCGCCGGTCACCGCCGCCGGTCCCGCGTCCGGCGCCGCGATGGCGGCGGACAGGGCGCGGGTCTCGTGCTCGGTCATCCGGGGGGTCTCGTACGGCACGGCGTTCACCCAGCGCTGGGTCAGCCGGGCGATCCGCTCGCCGTACCGCCGCGCGGTGACCAGGTCGCCGCGCGAACCGGCCTGCTCGGGACCCAGGTCGGCATGGCTCTGGCTCATCAGCCCGAGCCACGAGCCCAGCCGGTTCACATCGTCGCGGGTGCCACCGCTCCAGTTGTTGCCGGGCATGTCCCCCACGCCGATCCACTGCATGCCCAGCTGCGCCGCGAACACCGCCAGTTCCTGCAGCACCAGCAGCTTGTCGCCGCTCTGTGAGGCGGACATGGTGAACCCGCCGGCCAGTTTGTCCTTCCACGCCTGCATGGTGAACGGCGTGAACGCCGCCTCCATGAACGCCTTGAACACCGCCGACACGCTGCCCATCAGGGTGGGGCAGCCGAAGACGATCGCGTCGGAGCGCTCCAGCAGCGCCATCACCCCGGCGTCGCGCCAGCGGCCGGCCACCACGTCCTCGGGCCGGATCTCGACGAGGTGCACCCGGGCGCCCGGTACCAGCCGGGCCCCGTCGGCGAGGTGTTCGGCCAGCACCTGGGTGTGTCCGTGCACCGAGTGGTACACCACGCTCACCGTGACCGCCGGGACGGCGTCCGCGCGGTCGGTGTCATGGGTCGTCATCCGCTCTCACTTCTTCCGGTCGTGCGGGGGTTCCCTCTCCCCTCCCGCTCTCAGGCCATCCCATCCCGCGTACGGCGGGGCATCAACGCCGAAATCCGGCACGCAGCGATCGGCGCCACCGATCGATCGCGTTAGCCTGACGCCGTGGACAGGATGGAACTGGAGGCGTTCGTCGCGGTCGCGGAGGAGCTCCACTTCGGTCGCGCCGCCGCACGCCTGCACCGCGGGCAGCCCACCGTCAGCGACGCCGTCCGGCGGCTGGAGAACGCCCTGGGCGGGCGGCTGTTCCACCGCACCAGCCGCCGGGTGTCCCTCACCGAACTCGGCGCCGAGCTGCTTCCCGACGCCCATGCCGCGCTGGCCCAGCTGCGCCGTTTCCAGCAGCGCGGGCGGGCGCTGGCCGCCGGGGAGCGGACCCGCACCACCCTCGTGGTCGGTCACGCGGAGTACACCGCCCAGCGGTTGCTGCTGCGCTGCCTGCCGCCGCTCCGCGACCGCTTCCCGGACGTGGCGATCGTGCCGGAGCCGATGCCGACCGCCGCACAGCTCGAAGCCCTTCGGGCCGGGGTGATCGGGCTGGGCATCGGCTGGGCGACCGACGGCCTCACCGGGGTCCGCGCCCGGGTGCTGTCCACCGAGCGGTTCATGGCACTCGTCCCCGCGACCCACCCGCTGGCCGGCCACGCCGAGCTGAGCGCGTCCGAACTGTCCACCACCGCACTGCTCACCTGGCCGCACCAGATCAACAGCGGCCTGTGCGACCGGCTGCTGGCCGCCTTCCGGATCGGTGGGGCCGACCTGCGCATCATCAGGACCGCCGACAGTGTGCAGGCCATCGCCGCCCATGTGGCGGCGGGCACCGGCATCGGCATCACCGTCGGGTCCGCCCTCGACCACCGGCCGCCCGGCCTGCGCGTCATCCCCCTCACCGGCCCCTCCACCACCGCCGACCAGGTGGTCCTCACCGCCGCCGAACCGACGGACGCCGCCGGCGCGCTGCGCGACCTGCTGCTGGACGCCTCGGCGGAGCCGCCCGGGGCCGGCCACCCGGGGTGAGCCCCGGCCCCGGCGATCAGCGGGGCGACGGCGACGAGCGGGGCAGCGCGCGGCCGGCGGGGGCGGCGCGCGGCCGGCACGACCGGGCGCGTGGCTGCGTGGGGCGTGGCGTCAGGAGGCGGGCCGGCTCCGGCGCACCACCGCCCCGGCTCAGTACGACTTGGGGAGGCCGAGGGTGGTGTGGGAGACGAAGTTGAGGATCATCTCCCGGCTGACCGGGGCGATGCGCGCCACCCGCACCCCGGTGATGAGCGACGCCAGGCCGTACTCCGTGGTCAGGCCGTTGCCGCCGAGGGTGTGCACCGCCTGGTCGACCGCCTTCACGGCCGCCTCCCCCGCCGCGTACTTGGCCATGTTCGCCGCCTCGCCGGCCGCCATGTCGTCGCCCGCGTCGTAGAGCTGGGCCGCCTTGCGCATCATCAGGCGGGCCAGTTCGAGTTCGATGTGCGCCTGGGCGAGCGGGTGCGCCACCGCCTGGTGCGCGCCGATGGGCACCCGCCACACCTGCCGGGTACGGGCGTACTCCACGGCACGGCCGAGCGCGCACCGGCCCATCCCGATGGCGAACGCGGCGGTCATGATGCGCTCCGGGTTGAGCCCGGCGAACAGTTGGAGCAGTCCGGCGTCCTCCTCCCCGACCAGCGCGTCGGCGGGCAGCCGCACCTCGTCCAGGACCAGTTCGAACTGCTTCTCCGGTGCCCACACCTCCATCGGTATGGGCCGGAAGGAGAAGCCCGGCGCGTCCCGGGGGACGATGAACAGGCACGGCCTGAGCCTGCCGCTGCAGGCGTCCTCGGTCCGGCCCACGATCAGCGTCGCGTCGGCCACGTCCACCCCGGAGATGAACACCTTGCGGCCGGTCAGCACCCAGTCCCCGCCGTCCCGGCGGGCGGTGGTGGTGATCCGGTGCGCGTTGGAACCGGCGTCCGGCTCGGTGATCCCGAACGCCATCCGGACGCTGCCGTCGGCGAGACCGGGCAGCCAGCGGCGCCGCTGCTGCTCGGTGCCGAACCGGGCGATCACCGTGCCGCAGATGGCGGGCGAGACCACCATCAGCAGCAGCGGGCAGCCGGCCGCGCCCAGCTCCTCCAGGACGATGGACAGCTCCGTGATGCCGGCGCCGCCACCGCCGTACTGCTCGGGCAGGTTGACGCCGAGGTAGCCGAGCCGGCCCGCCTCGGCCCACAGCCGGTCGGGCTGTTCGCCGTCCCGCACCACGCCGTTGAAGTACTCCTGCCCGTACCGGCCGCCCAGGGCGGCCACCGCCGCTCGCAGCGCGGCCTGTTCCGGGGTTTCCCAGGTACTGGTCACGGTCATCCGGACTCCTCCGTCTCACGGCTGGTCAGCGGGTGGTCGAAGTGGTGCGGGAACAGGGGGCGGCGGGGGACCGCGGTGGCTCCCGCCGGGGGCCGGGCCGGTGAGCGGGCCGGTCGTGGGAGGTCTCGGGAGGTCGCAGGCGGTCGCGGGCGGCGTCCGGAGGCCGAGGCCCGGGTGCCGGGCTCAGGGACGATTGCGGGGGTCACGGGTCGGGGCCGGCGGGTCCGGAGCCGTTGTCGGGGGCCACGGATCGGGGCCGGCGGGGGCCGGGGGCCGTTGCCGGGGGCCACGGATCGGGGGTCGTGGGTCGGGGCCGGCGGCGCCGGGCTCGGAGCCGTTGCCGGGGCCGGTCACCGGGGCCGTTGGGCTACGGGTCGGGGTCGGGGTCGGCGGGCGCCCGGGCGGGGTCCGGGTCGGGGCCCGGGTCCACCACCGCCAGCGGAGTGCCCACCTCGACCTGCCGGCCGGGCGCCACGTACAGGGCGGTGAGGGTGCCGGAGGCGGGGGCGGTGACCTGGTGCTCCATCTTCATCGCCTCCAGCCACAGCAGCGGCCGGCCCCGCTCCACCCGGTCACCCTCGGCGAGGCCGTCGGCGATCCGCACCACGGTGCCGGGCATCGGGGCGAGCAGCGAGCCGGGAGTGGTGGCCGGTTCCCGTTCGGGGAGGCGCGGCAGGGCGGTGAACCGGTACGCGCCGTCCGGCCCGTCGACGTACACCTGGTCGCCGTACCGGCCGACCCGGTAGCCACGGACCACCCCGGCCACCTCCAGCCGGACCCGGTCCGGGGCGGCCCCGACGACCCGTACGCCCGGTGCGTCCACCGGTTCCACGCCCCGGCGGCCGGGCCGGTACCGCGCCTCGCACACCGGCCCGTCCGGCTCCAGCCGGTACGGCTTGGTCTGGGGCCGGGAGGGCACGTTGCGCCAGCCGCCGATCCGGGCCGGGGTGCCGCCCGCCCCGGTGTTGGCCGCTGCGTCCGCCAGCGCGGCGGCGAGCGCGGCGAGCGCGGCGCCGGGCGGGCGGTCCGGGGGGCCGGAACCGTCCGGGCCGTCGGCACGGCCGGCGGCAGGCGTTCCCCCGGCGGTGCCGGTGCCCACGGCGGCGGGACGCGCTCCCCCGGCGGCGGGACGGCCGGTGGCGGGACGGCCGGCGGCGGGGCCGTCGTCGGTGCCGGTCAGTGCGGCGTGGTGCCGGGTGAGGAAGCCGGTGTCCAGCCGGGCGGCCAGGAAGTCCGGGTGGCGCAGCGCGCGGACCAGCAGGTCGCGGTTGGTGGCCGGGCCGTGCACCCGGGCCCGTTCCAGGGTGCGGGCGAGGAGCCGTACCGCCTCGGCGCGGGTGGGGGCCCAGGCGATCACCTTCGCCAGCATCGGGTCGTAGTGCGGTCCGATCGTGTCGCCGTCCCCGTAGCCGGCGTCCACCCGCACCCCGGTGGGGCCCGTCCGGCCGGCCGGGGCGGGGATGTCCAGCCGGTGCAGCACCCCGGTCCCCGGCCGCCACCCGGCCGCCGGGTCCTCCGCGTACAGCCGGGCCTCCACCGCGTGCCCGGCGGGCTCCGGCGGTCCGCCGGCCGGCAGCGGGTGCCCCTCGGCGATCCGGATCTGCCAGGCGACCAGGTCCAGCCCGTACACCGCCTCGGTGACCGGGTGTTCCACCTGGAGGCGGGTGTTCATCTCCAGGAAGTACGCCCGGTCCCCGGCGACCAGGAACTCCACCGTGCCCGCGCCCCGGTAGCCGACCGCGCGCGCCGCCGCGGCGGCCGCCTCCCGCAGCGTGCCGCGGAGCCCGGCGTCCAGGGCCGGTGCGGGCGCCTCCTCGACGACCTTCTGGTGGCGGCGCTGGAGTGAACAGTCCCGGGTGCCCAGGGTCCAGACCGTGCCGTGGTCGTCGCCGAGGAGCTGCACCTCCACATGGCGGCCCTGCTCGATGTACGGCTCGACGAACACCTCGCCGTCGCCGAAGGCGGCCGCCGCCTCCGCGCGGGCCGCCGCCAGCGCGGCGGGCAGGGCGGCCACCTCGCGGACCACCCGCATTCCCCGCCCGCCGCCGCCCGCGGCGGCCTTCACCAGCACCGGCACGTCCGCGCCGGTGATCCCGGCCGGGTCGAGCAGGGGCGGCAGCGGCACCCCTGCC
This sequence comes from Streptomyces pactum, assembly GCF_016031615.1. GTDB lineage: Bacteria > Actinomycetota > Actinomycetes > Streptomycetales > Streptomycetaceae > Streptomyces > Streptomyces pactus. The sequence goes on along the minus strand of NZ_JACYXC010000001.1, from coordinate 4,330,092 downwards.
GCCGCCATCAGCGTCTTGGCCCGGGTCTTGGACGCCATCGCCTCGACGGTCTCCGGCGGCGGCCCGATCCACCGCAGTCCGGCGCCGAGCACCGCGCGGGCGAACCCGGCGTCCTCGGAGAGGAATCCGTAGCCGGGGTGCACGGCGTCCGCGCCGGCCGCCAGCGCCGCCCGCACCAGCCGGTCGCCGCGGAGATAGGTGTCGGCCGGTGCGCTGCCCGGCAGCCGCACCGCCGCGTCCGCCTCCCGGACGTGCGGTGCCGTGGCGTCCACGTCGGAGTACACCGCGACGGTCGCCAGGCCCAGCTCGCGGCAGGTACGGAAGATCCGGCGGGCGATCTCGCCCCGGTTGGCGACGAGCACCGTCTGGATGGGGTCAACCACGGACAACCTCACAGCCACGGGGAAGGGCGGGCGGACGCGTACCGGAGCGGAGCGGGAACCGGCAGGGCGGCGGGCGGACGCGTACGGGGGGCAGGGTGCGGGACGGGAACCGGCGGCGGAACCGGGCACGGGGGCGGGCACGGGGCCAGGGCGGAGGGAGGGCACGGGCCCGGGACGGCGCGAGGGCGCGGGGCCGGCCGGGCGCCGCGCGCCGGTCACATCCGGAAGACACCGAAGCCACCACGGGCCCCCTCCACCGGCGCGGTGTGGACGGCGGAGAGGCACAGCCCCAGGACGGTGCGGGTGTCCCGGGGGTCGATGACCCCGTCGTCGTACAGCCGCCCGGACAGGAACATCGGCAGCGACTCGGCCTCGATCCGCTGCTCCACCATGGCGCGCAGCGCGGCGTCCGCCTCCTCGTCGTAGGGCTGTCCCTTGGCGGCGGCGGAGGCCCGGGCGACCATCGACAGCACCCCGGCGAGCTGCTGCGGCCCCATCACGGCGGATTTGGCGCTGGGCCAGGTGAACAGGAACCGGGGGTCGTAGGCGCGACCGCACATGCCGTAGTGCCCGGCTCCGTACGAGGCGCCCATCAGCACCGACAGGTGCGGCACCCGGGAGTTGGCGACCGCGTTGATCATCATCGCGCCGTGCTTGATGATGCCGCCCTGCTCGTACTCGCGGCCCACCATGTAGCCGGTGGTGTTGTGGAGGAAGACCAGCGGGATATCCCGCTGGTTGGCGAGCTGGATGAACTGCGCCGCCTTCTGGGACTCGGCGCTGAACAGCACCCCTCGGGCGTTGGCGAGGATGCCGATCGGGTAGCCGTGCAGCCGCGCCCAGCCGGTGACCAGGCTCGGCCCGTAGAGCGGCTTGAACTCGTCGAAGTCCGAGGCGTCCACGATCCGGGCGATCACCTCACGCGGGTCGAACGGCACCTTCAGATCGCCGGGGACGATGCCCAGGAGTTCCTCCGGGTCGTACTTCGGCGGCTCCGGCCACGCCCCGGCGGGACCGGTGCCGGCGGGGGCCGCGGGGCCGGCGGGACTCGCGGGACCGGCGGCCCCGGCCGGACCGGTGCCGGCGGGGGCCGCGGTGGGCCCGGGCGGGGGTGCCGGATCGGGGTGCGCCTTGCGCCAGTTGAGCCGGGCGACCACCCGGCGGCACAGCCGCAGCGCGTCCGGTTCGTCGAGCGCGAAGTGGTCCGCGAGCCCGGAGGTGCGGGCGTGCATCTCGGCACCGCCCAGCGACTCGTCGTCGCTCTCCTCGCCGGTCGCCATCTTCACCAGCGGCGGCCCGCCGAGGAACACCTTGGACCGCTCCTTCACCATGATCACGTGATCGGACATGCCGGGCACGTACGCGCCGCCGGCGGTGGAGTTGCCGAAGACCACGGCGATGGTGGGGATGCCGGCGGCGGAGAGCCGGGTGAGGTCCCGGAAGAGCGCCCCGCCGGGGATGAAGATGTCCTTCTGGCCGGTCAGGTCGGCGCCCCCGGACTCCACCAGGCTGATCAGGGGCAGCCGGTTGGCGCGGGCGATCTCGTCGGCCCGCAGTGACTTCCGCAGCGTCCAGGGGTTGCTGGCCCCGCCGCGTACCGTCGGGTCGTTGGCGGTGATGACGCACTCCACGCCCTCCACCACACCGATCCCGGTGACCAGCGAGGCGCCCACCGGGTGGTCGGTGCCCCAGGCCGCCAGCGGGGACAGCTCCAGGAACGGGGTGTCGGGGTCGAGCAGCAGCTCGATGCGGTCCCGGGCCGGGAGCTTGCCGCGCCGCCGGTGCCGGGCGAGGTACTTCTCACCGCCGCCGGCCAGCGCCTGGGCGTGCGCGGCCTCCACCTCGGCGAGCCGGGCGAGCATCGCGGCACGGTTCGCGGCGTACTCCGCGGCCGACGGGTCGAGCGCCGAGGTGAGGACGGTCATCGCTGCTCCCTGTTCGGATCGCCGCCGGTGGATGTACGGGGGTGTGCGCCGCCGCCCGGGCCCGGTGGGCGCTGCCGTCCGTCCCGCTCCGGCGGGCGGGGATGCAGCCGGCCCGGTGCGGCGCGGCTGCCGTACGCCGCCGGCGGGCGGGCGGTCCCGGGGCCGCGTCCCGGTCCGGTACGGGGGCGCGGTCCCGGGGGTCGCCGCCCGTCCGCCCGCCGTGCGGGGTCACAGCAGCACCTCGGGGATGTCCAGCCGGCGGGCGCGGAGCCATTCCCCGACCGCCTTGGCCTGCGGGTCGAACCGCGCCCGGGCGGCGGCGCCGGCGCCCAGCAGGCCGTGCACGGTGAAGTTGAGCGCCCGGAGGTGGGGCAGCAGGTGGCGCTCCACCGGCAGCGCGGCGGTCTCCGGCAGCAGTTCGCGGAGCAGGTCCGTGGTGAGGGTGTGGGCGAGCCACCGCCAGCCGTCCTCGGTGCGCGCCCACACCCCGATGTTCGCCGAGCCGCCCTTGTCGCCGCTGCGGGCACCGGCGACCAGGCCCAGCGGGGCCCGCCGGGTGCGGCCGGGCGGCAGCGGTGCGGGCAGCGGGGGCGGCGGCACCGGCGGGGCGGGCCCGGACGCGGCGGGTGCCGGCGGCACGGCGACCCGGGTGCCGTCGGGCAGCACCGCCGTGTGCGGCACCTCGTCCGCCGCCACCGGCACCGCCTCGAACACCCCGTACGGCGAGCCGTCCCCGGGCGGGGCGGTGAGGTGGAACCCGGGGTAGCCGGCGAGGGCGAGTTCCACGGCGGCGCCGCTCACCGTCCGGCCGACCTTCGCCGGGTCCGTGTCGCGCACCACCAGCCGCAGCAGCGCGCTCGCCTCCTCCTGCACGGCCGCGTCCGGGGTGTCGGTGCGGGCCAGCGTCCAGCGCACCTCGGCCGGCCGGGCCGGACCGGACAGCGCCCGTTCCATCTGCTCGCGGGCCAGGGCCGCCTTCGCCTCGATGTCCAGCCCGGTCAGCACGAAGACGACCTCGTTCCGCCAGCCGCCGATCCGGGTCAGCCCCGCCTTGAGCGTGGCCGGCGGCGCCTCCCCGCGCACCGGGGCGATCCGCACCCGGTCCGGGCCCTGCTGGGTCAGGCGTACGGTGTCCAGCCGGGCGGTGACGTCCGGCCCCGGGTAGCGGGCGCCGGCGGTCTCGTAGAGGAGCTGCGCGGTGACCGTGCCGACGGTGACCGCGCCCCCGGTACCGGGGTGCTTGGTGATCACCGAGGAACCGTCGGCGTGGAGTTCGGCGAGCGGGAAGCCGGGGTGGCGCACGTCGTGCTCCCGGAAGAAGGCGTAGTTGCCGCCGGTGGCCTGCGCCCCGCACTCCAGCACGTGCCCCGCGACCACCGACCCGGCCAGCGCGTCCCGGTCGTCGGGCGCCCAGCCGAAGTGCGCCATGGCCGGTCCGGTGACCAGGGCCGCGTCGGCCACCCGGCCGGTGACCACCACATCGGCGCCCGCCCGCAGACAGGCGGCGATCCCGGCACCGCCGAGGTAGGCGTTGGCGGTGAGCACCCCCGGGCCCCAGCCGGCGCGTTCCGCCCGGTCCCGCAGGTCGTCGCCCTCGACGTGGGCCACCCGCACCGTCAGCCCGAGCCGGCCGGCCAGCTCCCGCACGGCGGCGGCCAGCCCGGCCGGATTGAGCCCGCCCGCGTTGCTGACGATCCGCACGCCGCGCTCCACGGCGATGCCCAGGCTCTCCTCCAGCTGGCGCAGGAAGGTCCTGGCGCAGCCCCGCACCGGGGCGGGCCGGCCGGCGGCGCCGGCGGGGACGGAGGCGGACGGGGCGGAGGAGCCGGCGGCGGCCGGGGAGGCGGCGGAGGAGCCCTTCAGCAGGTCGCGCCCGAGGATCAGCATCGTCAGTTCGGCGAGGTAGTCGCCGGTCAGCACGTCCAGCGGGCCGCCGGTGAGCATCTCCCGGAAGGCACCGAAGCGGTCCCCGTAGAAACCGGACGCGTTGCCGATGCGCAGCGGTGCGACGGACGCGGCCGGCCCGTGCCCGGGCGCGGTGGACGTGGCGGGGGTGGCCGGTGCGGCCGCCGGGGCGCCGGCCTTCGGCACGGCCGCCGGTGCGGCGGATTCCGGGCGTGGCGGACGGGCCCGGCCGGTCACCGGGCGCTCCCGCGCGGCGGGCGGTCCGGGCCCGGCGGTCCGGCGAACGCCTGGGCGATGCCCAGCCAGCGCTCCGCGTCCGGGCCCTCGGCCCGTACCGCCAGGTCGCCGGGGTGGGCCCGCCGGGTCACCAGCAGGCAGAAGTCGAGCGCGGGGCCGGTCACCCGCTGCCGGGCGCCCTCGGGCCCGTAACACCACACCTCCCCGCCGGGGCCGGTGAGTTCCACCCGGAACTCCTCGCCGGGCGGGGTGAGGCCGCGCACCGCGTAGGCGTGGTCCCGGGCCCGTACCCCGATCCGGGCGACGTGCCGCAGCCGCGCGGTCGGGGCCCGCCGCACGCCGAGCGCGTCGGCGACGTCCTCGCCGTGCGCCCAGGTCTCCATCAGCCGGGCGGTGGCCATCGACGGCACGCTCATCGGCGGCCCGTACCAGGGCAGCCGGTCCCGGGGCGGCCGGGCGGCGAGCACCTCGTGGAGCCGGGAACGGCCGGTGCGCCAGCGGGCGAGCAGTTCGGCGGGCGGCAGCCGCGCACCCTCCTCGGCCCCCTCGTCCACGAACCGCTCCGGCGCGGCGGCGGCCCGGGCCACCTCGCCCGCGAACCGCTCCGGGTCGGTGGCTGCCTCCAGGGCACGGTCGTCGGTCCAGGCCAGGTGCGCGATCTGGTGGGCGACCGTCCAGCCCGGCGCGGGGGTCGGCGTGGCCCACTCCCGGTCGTCCAGCCCGGCGACCAGGGCCTCCAACGCGGCGCCCTCGGCGCGCAGTTCCTCCAGGACGAGCTGTGGATCGGACACGGCGGTCTCCCCTCGTCGGATCGAGCGTGGCAGCGACGGGAAAAACAAGCAAGCGCGCTTGCATGATTTTTTGTCCGGGCGTGCCGGACCGTCCGGACACGGCGGGACCGGCTGAACAGGGCGGCTGCCAGCCGTAGTTGGCGGCTCGCGGCACGTTCCGGCAGGCCGGCCGTACGGCCGCCCGGGGCTCGTGGGTGAGCCGGCCCGATGCAGGAGACCGTACGGGGGCCTCCGGTGCGGCCGCGCCGCACGGGGCCGTACGCGCCGACGGACGGCACCTCGCCCCGGCGGTACCCGGCGGCACCGGGGCGACGCCGGAGCGGAGCCCCGCCGGGACCGGTCATCCGGCGCTGCCCGCACGGCCCTCCCCGCCCGTACCACCCGGGCCGGCGCCCGTATCGTGTCGCCCGGCGTCCGTACCGCCCGGCGGCGCTCCCGGACCCTCCGGGACCGTCGCCCGGCCGCCCGGTGCGGCGTCCGGGCCGCCCGGTACGGTCCCCGGCGGGGGCTCCGGGAGGGCGTCGGCGAGCACTTCGGCGAGGTGCCGCGCCCGTCCGCCGGCCAGCTGCGCGATCTGGGTGCGGCAGGAGTACCCGTCGGCCAGCACCTCGGTGTCGTCCGTCGCCCGCCGGAGCGCGGGCAGCAACTGCTCCTCGGCACAGGCCACCGATACGTCGTGGTGGCCCCGTTCGAAACCGAAGTTGCCGGCCAGGCCGCAGCAGCCGCCGCTCAGCTCGCCCACCAGTCCGGCCCGTTCCCGCAGCCGCCGCTCGGCGCCGTCACCGAGGACGGCGTGCTGGTGGCAGTGGGTCTGGCCGGCTACCGGGCGGTCCAGCAGCGGGGGCCGCCAGTGCGGCGCGAACTCCTCCAGCGCCCCGGCGAAGGTGCGCACCGCCGCGGCGAGCCGGGCCGCCCTGGGGTCGTCGCCGAGCAGCTCGGGCAGGTCGGTGCGGAGCGCCGCGGTGCAGCTGGGTTCCAGGCCGACCACCGGCAGTCCGGCGTCGAGCGCGGGCGCCAGCACGTCCAGGGTGCGCCGCAGGACCGTGCGGGCCCCGTCCAGCTGGCCGGTGGAGATCCAGGTGAGCCCGCAGCACACCGGGCGGGGCGGTACCACCACCCGCAGTCCGGCGTCCGCCAGCACCGCCACGGCCGACCGGCCGACCGCCGGCGAGAGGTGGTTGGTGAAGGTGTCCGGCCAGAGCACGACGGTACGCGGCCGGCCGGCCTCCGCCCCGTCGTCCCGCCCGCCGGCTGCCGGGCGCCGGGCGCCGGCGTACACCGCCACCCCGGACCCGCCCCCCGTCCGCCGGCCGCCCGGAGGCACCCGCCCCAACGCCCGCCCGGACCTCATCCGCGGGCGGTCCGGACGCCCGGTTGCCGCCGCGCGCCTGCCACCACCGGGTGAACGGCTCCCGGGCCAGCTCCGGAACCGCTCGCTCCGGGGTGACGCCGGCCAGCCGTTTGCCCAGCGCGGCCAGCGGCTTCACCCGCGCCAGTCCGTTGACCAGCGGGGCGGCGCGCACCGCCGCGACGGCCCGCAGCCACACCGGCAGCCGGCCCAGGACGAGGTGGGAGGCGGGCCGCGCCCGGTCGCGGTAGTAGTGGTGGAGGAACTCCGCCTTGTAGGTGGCCATGTCCACCCCCACCGGGCAGTCGCTGCGGCACCCCTTGCAGGACAGGCACAGGTCGAGCGCCTCCCGCACCTCCTCCGAGCGCCAGCCGTCCTCGATCACCTCGCCGGCGAGCATCTCGTGGAGCAGCCGGGCCCGGCCCCGGGTGGAGTGCCGCTCCTCGCCGGTCACCCGGTACGAGGGGCACATCACCTCGGCCCCGCCGGTGGTGCCGGTACGGCACTTGGCGACCCCGACGCAGCGCCGGACGGCGGCGGTGAAGTCCCCGCCGTCGTCCGGGTAGCCGAACGCCACCTCCACCGGCCCCTTCGGCAGCACCGCGAAGCGCAGGTTCTCGTCCAGCGGCCGGGGCCGCACCAGCACCCCGGGGTTGAGCCCGTCGGCCGGGTCCCACAGGTCCTTGGCCCGCTCGAACAGCCGGACCATCGGCTCCCCGTACATCCGGGGCAGCAGTTCGGCGCGGGCCATCCCGTCGCCGTGCTCGCCGGAGAGCGAACCGCCGTGCGCCACCACCAGGTCGGCCACCTCCCCGGAGAAGGCCCGGTACCGGCTCACGCCCTCCGGCCCCAGCAGGTCGAAGTCGATGCGGACGTGCACGCATCCCTCGCCGAAGTGCCCGTACGGGGCACCGTGCAGCCCGTGCTCGGCGAGCAGCGCCCGGAAGTCCCGCAGATAGGCGCCGAGCCGGGCGGGCGGCACCGCGCAGTCCTCCCAGCCGGGCCACGCCTCGGTGTCCCCGCCGGGCCCGGCGGACGAGGTGCCGGCGCGGATCCGGGTGGCGGTCCCCGCCGCGTCCTCCCGCAGGCGCCACAGCGCACGCTGCCGGGCCGGTTCGGTGACCACCGTGAAGCCGCCCCGGCCGCCGCCCGCCGTGCCGAGCCCGGCCACCGTGTCGCCGGCGCAGGCGTGCACCAGCCGCTCCGCCGCGGCCCTCGCCTCGGCCGGGCTGTCCCCGCCGACCTCCACGAACAGCCACGCCTCGCCCTGCGGCAGCAGCCCGCGGGCGTCCCCCATCAGGTCGGCCGCCATGCCCTCCACGGTCAGCGGCCGGTACGGCAGCACGGTGGGCGCGGCGTCGGCGGCGGTGCCCTCGTCCGGGTAGCCGAGCACCACCAGGGCGCGCGCCCGGGGCTCGTCCACCAGCCGCACCACCGCCTCGGTGAGCACGCCCCAGGTCCCCTCGCTGCCGCAGAACGCCCGCGCCACGTCCCGGCCCCGCTCCGGCAGCAGCGCGTCCAGCGCGTAGCCGGAGATCCGGCGCGGCAGGTCGGGGAACCCGGTACGGAGCAGGGCGAGGTGGTCGTCGGTGAGCGACCGCAGCCCGTCCCGCAGCCGGGACGGCAGACCGTCCAGCCCCCGGGACAGCCGCAGCCGTTCCCCGCCGTACCCGAGGGCGCGCAGCTCCACCACGTTGTCGGCGGTGGTGCCCCAGGCGACGGAGTGCGCCCCGCAGGCGTTGTTGCCGATCATCCCGCCGAGGGTGCAGCGGCTGTGCGTGGACGGGTCCGGGCCGAACGTCAGGCCGTAGACCCCCACCGCCGCCCGGAGGCGGTCGAGCACCACCCCGGGCTGGACCACCGCGGTCCGGGCGTCCGGGTCGACGGCCAGGACGCGGTTCATGTGCCGGGTGAAGTCCAGCACCACCCCGGTCCCGGTGGCCTGCCCGGCGATCGACGTACCGCCGCCGCGCGGCACCACCGGCACCCCGTGCTCGCGGCACACCGCGAGGGCCGCCGCCACGTCATCCGCGTCCCGGGGCGCCACCACCCCGGCCGGCACCCGGCGGTAGTTGGACGCGTCCATCGTCATCAGCGCCCGGTCGGCCGTCGCGAAGGACACCTCGCCCCCGACCACCGCCCGCAGCGCCCGCACCAGCCGGTCGTCTCCGCTGCGCTCTGCCATGCCCTCAGCCTGCCCGCCTGGGCGCCGCCCTACCGGTCCGGCGGCCCCGCGTCCCCCGCCGGGGCTGCCGGCGGCCCGGTCGCGTGCGGACCACGCCCGGCGCGCCCGTCCGCCGCCCCGGCACCGTACGGCCGGCCCGGGGTGCGGGCCGGCCGGTGGCGGGCGGTCAGGTCCGGCTGAAGCGGTCAGCTCCAGCTGAAGGGGCCGCCGAACAGCAGGGTGTGCTCCAGGACGTCCTCGGCCGGGTCGTCGATCTGGCCGATCTGGATCACCGTGAAGCGCGGCCCGTTGTGGGAGTGGACCGGCGACTCGTCGGCGTGCGCCGGACCCGCGCCCAGCGCGCAGACGGCGGCGAGGAACGCCACCAGCACGCCGCACCGGGCCGGCCCCCGGCCCCTGGTCCCCCCTCGCCCCGGTCCCCCTCGCCCCCGGTGCCCATGGTGCCCCTCATCCTCGTCTCCCTTCCCCTCGGCGCGATCGGCATCGCGCTACCGGTGTGGTCATCGACGGGTACGGCGAGAGGTCACGGCAGATCATCCGACCGGATGCCCGGCGCGAGCGCCTGTTCCCGTCCGCCCGTCCGCCCGTCGGGGACCGGCACGCGCCCCGTCCGAGCCCGCCGCCGCACCGGCACGGGCTCCGGACGGCCCCACCCCGGCACGCGCCCCGGGCGGGCCCGCCGCGGTACGCGCCCCGGGCGGGCTCGCCTGCTCGCCGGCACACGCCCCCGGGCAGCCCCGCCGCCGCGCCGGACGCCCTTTCCGGGCCGGGGGCCCTCGCACCGGACGCCTCCTCTGGCCGCAGGCGCCCGCGCCGCACTCCCCCGCCCCGGCGCGTCGCGGCGCTGCCGCGCCCGTCCGTGCCCCGCCGCGCCCTTCCGGGCTCCCCCTCACTCCTGTCCGCCCCCGTCCGCCGCGTCCGCCCCCGGGGCGCTCCCGTCCGCCCCGGTCCGGCACCGCCCGCCCCCGCGAACGCCCCCCGCACCACCGGCCCGACCGCGCCGGTCCACACCACGGCCCGTCCCCCAAGGCCCCGCGCAGGCCCGTACCCACGCCCGTACGCAGGACCGCGGGCCACGGGCCGCACGCACGGGCGGCCGCTCGTACCGCCCGGCCGCGCCGGCCTCCCGGCCCCCGTTCCGGGGCAACTCACCGCGTAACGCCCCGGTAAGGTTCCGGACATACCGTCTCAGCGGCTGGACGCCTCTCGGGGCGGTCACCGGCGACGGACTAGGCTTCGTCCGTGGCCGAGATCGAGATTCCCGCTGACATCAAGCCCGCCGACGGTCGCTTCGGCTCGGGCCCCTCCAAGGTGCGCACCGAGGCGCTCGACGCCCTGGCCGCCACCGGTGCCTCCCTGCTGGGCACCTCCCACCGCCAGGCTCCGGTCAAGAACCTGGTCGGCAAGGTGCGGGACGGCGTGAGCCGGCTGTTCTCGCTCCCCGAGGGGTACGAGGTGGTGCTGGGCAACGGCGGCTCCACCGCCTTCTGGGACGTGGCGACGCACGGTCTGATCGAGAACAAGTCACAGCACCTGACCTTCGGCGAGTTCTCCTCGAAGTTCGCCAAGGCCGCCAAGCTCGCCCCCTGGCTGGCCGAGCCGTCCGTGATCTCCTCCGACCCCGGCACCCACCCGGAGCCGCGGGCCGAGGCGGGCGTGGACGTCTACGCCCTCACCCACAACGAGACCTCCACCGGCGTCGCCCTGCCGCTGCACCGGGTGACCGGCGCCGACGAGGGCTCGCTCGTCCTGGTGGACGCCACCTCGGGGGCCGGCGGGCTGCCGGTGGACATCACCCGGACCGACGTCTACTACTTCGCCCCGCAGAAGTCCTTCGCCGCCGACGGCGGACTGTGGCTGGCGGTCTTCTCCCCCGCCGCCGTGGAGCGTGCCGAGCGCATCCACGCCTCCGGCCGGCACATCCCGGAGTTCTTCTCGCTGCCCACCGCGATCGACAACTCGCGCAAGAACCAGACGTACAACACCCCCGCGCTGGCCACCCTGTTCCTCCTCAACGAGCAGCTGGAGTGGATCAACGGCCAGGGCGGTCTGGACTGGGCGGTGCGCCGGACCGCGGCCTCCGCCGAGGCCCTGTACGGCTGGGCCGAGGCGTCGAAGTACGCCTCGCCGTTCGTCGCCGACCCGGCCCAGCGGTCCCAGGTCGTCGGCACCATCGACTTCTCCGACGACATCGACGCCGCCGCGATCGCCAGGACGCTGCGCGCCAACGGCATCGTGGACACCGAGCCGTACCGGAAGCTGGGCCGCAACCAGCTCCGGGTGGCGATGTTCCCGGCCGTGGACCCGGCGGACGTACAGGCGCTCACCGCCTGCGTGGACTACGTGGTCGAGCGGCTGTAGCCGGCGCCCGCGCCCCCGACCGCACCACCCGTGCCCCGTCGCCCGCCCGCCCGGCGGACGGCGGGGCACGGCCGTTCCACGTTGCCCACGGCCCGCCGCCACAACCCGCCGCAGCTCGCCGCCGCGCCGGACGGCGACGAGCGGCGGCGGCCGGCGGTGCGACGGTGACCGGTGGGACGAGGCCGGGCGGCGCCCGGCACCGGTCACCGGCTCTGCCGCTGGAAGCGCCGGACGGCGAGCGGCAGGAACACCGCGGTGATCACCAGGGGCCAGACGACGGCCATCAGCAGCGCGTGCTCCCCGGCCCAGCCGCCGCCCGCCGCCGCCGGCGCGCCGAACAGCTCGCGGACGGCATCGGCGGTGGCGGACACCGGATTCCACCGGGCGATCGCGCCCAGCCAGCCGGGCATCATCTCCGGCGGCGTGAAGACGGACGAGATCATGCCGAACGGGAGCGCCACCGCGAACAGGTTTCCGGCCGCCTCCTGGTTGGGCACCAGCAGTCCCAGGTACACCCCGACCCAGGTCAGCGCGGACCGCAGCAGGATCAGCAGGCCGAACGCGGCGAGCGCCCGGACCGGTCCGCCGTCGGGCCGCCAGCCGACGGCCAGGGCGATCACCGCGAGCACCGCCAGGTCCAGGCAGGCACCGAGGACGTCGGCGACCCCCCGGCCGCTGACCACCGCCGAGGGCGCCATCGGCATCGAGCGGTAGCGGTCCATCACCCCGCGGTCGCGGACCACGGCCACCACCACGGCGGTGCTCATGAAGCCGTTGGCCATCGTCATCGCGAACATGCCCGGCAGGGCGAAGTCCTTGTAGTCCGCGCCGTCCGCCACCACCATCGCGCTGCCGAAGACGTAGACGAAGAGGAGGACGAAGACCACCGGGGTGCCCAGCTGCCAGGCGATGGTGGAAGGGTTCCGGACCAGGTGGAGGAGTTCGGTGCGGACGATGGTCAGGCAGTCGGTGACCGCCCAGTACGCCCGGCGTTCGGGGCCGTCGACGGCGTCCCGCAGGTTAAGTGTGCCGCTCATCGCTCCGCCGCCTCCTTGTGCCCGGCCCGGTCCCCGTCCGGCACGGTCCCGCCGGCCCGGGGTCCGTCCGGCACGCTTCCACCGGCCCGGGGCCCGTCCGGGGTCCCTTCGCGGGCCCGGCCGGGGGCCGGCGATCTCCTTCCGTCCGCGGCCGTGCGCCGCACCGCGCCGTCCGCGGCCGGCTCCGGGGCGGTGCCGCCCGGGCGTCCGGAGGTCAGCCGGAGGAACACCTCGTCCAGGGTCGGCCGGCGCAGCCCGAGGTCGTCCAGCGCCACACCCCGGTCGTGCAGGATGCGGGCCGCCTCGGCGAGGGAGGGCACCGGGTCCGCGACCGGTACGGACACCCGGCGGCCCTCGGGATCCGTCCCGGGCGGCGCGTCCGCGGGCGCGATCCGGGCCAGCAGCTCCGCGACGGCGGGCAGGTCGGCGGCGTCCCGCACCACGGCCTCGATGCGCGCCTCACCGGCCGCCCGCTTGAGCCCGTCCGGGGTGTCGTCGGCGATCTTACGGCCGCGCTCGATGACCGCGATCCGGTCGGCCAGCCGGTCGGCCTCGTCCAGGTACTGGGTGGTCAGCAGCACCGTGGTGCCGTCGGCCACCAGGGCGCGGACCGCCGTCCAGACCTCGTTGCGGCTGCGCGGGTCCAGACCGGTGGTCGGCTCGTCCAGGAAGAGCACCTCGGGCGCGAGGATCATGCTCGCGGCGAGGTCGAGGCGGCGGCGCATCCCGCCGCTGTAGCCCTTGACGCCCTGGTCGGCGGCGTCGGTCAGCCCGAAGCGGTCGAGGAGTTCGGCGGCGCGCGCCTTCGCCCGGCGCCGGCCCAGGTGGAACAGGCACCCGAACGTCGTCAGGTTCTGCCGCCCGGTGAGCGCCTCGTCCACGGCCGCGTACTGACCGGCCAGCCCGATCCGCCGGCGCACCTGACGGGGCCGGCGGACCACGTCGAAGCCGGCCACCTCGGCCCGGCCGCCGGTCGGCCGCAGCAGGGTGGCGAGGACGCGGACCGCCGTGGTCTTGCCCGCCCCGTTGGGGCCGAGCAGTCCGTACACCGTGCCCCGCGGCACGGTGAGGTCGAAACCGTCGAGCGCGTCGTGATCGCCGTACCGCTTGCGCAGTGCCTCGGCGCGGATCGCGGCGCGGGTGTCGTCGGGTGGGCTCACGGCAGCCTCCTGGAGCCGGTCGGAACGTGCGGAGCGGGATGGGACGGAGGGTGGGGCACGCCGGCACCCCGAACTGGGTACGCCGTATGCAGTCCCCGGGCAGCGTACACCGTACTCAGTTTTTCCGCGGAGGGATACGATGGCCGGAAGATGACGACCGAACACAGCGGCAGCGGAGATGTCTCACGCAGCCTGGAGCTGCTCTGGGGGCTCGGCGAGCGGCCCACCCGGGGCCCCAAGCCCGGCCTGGAACTGAGCCGCATCGTCACCACGGCGGTGCGGATCGCGGACGCGGAGGGCCTGTCGGCGGTGTCGATGCGCCGGCTCTCCACCGAACTCGGCGTCGGCACCATGTCGCTCTACCGCTACGTCCCGGGCAAGGCCGAACTCCTCGACCTGATGCTCGACCACGTGGCCGCCCTGGACACCGGCGGCGAGGCCCCGCCGACCGGCTGGCGGGACGTCATGGAGCGGGTGGCGCACGGCCTGTGGCGGCTGTACGAGCGTCACCCCTGGCTGCTCCACGTCGACCAGGCCCGGCCCATCCTGGGCCCGAACGCCATGGACGGCCTGGAGTTCGCCCTCCACGGGCTGGACGGCCTCGGCCTCACCGACCGGGAGATGGTCAACATCATCGTCGCGGTGGACGGCTTCGTCTTCGGCACCGCCCGCAGCCACCTCAACGCGGTGATGGCCGAGCAGCGCACCGGCGTCAGCCACGAGGACTTCTGGAACGCCCAGGCCCCCGTGCTCAGCGAGGTCCTCGCCGGCGGCCGGTACCCGACCCAGGCGAAGCTCGGCCCGGACGCGTTCACGGGGTCCGGCGAGGAGGTCTTCGCCTTCGGGCTGCGGAGCCTGCTGGACGGCATCGCGGCGTTCATCGCGGAGCGCACCGGCACCTGACCACCCCACGGCCGGCGGGTCCGGCGGCACGACAGCCCCGCCCCGGCCCCCTGTGCGGCCCCCCCGCCCGCCGCGCCACCGGCCCGTCCGCCGGACCGCTCCGCCCCGCCCGCCCCGCCTCTCCGTCGCGCCGCCAGACCTCGCCCACCGGGCCCGTCCGCCGGGCCGGCCGCACGCCCCCCGATTGTCGAACCCGGCGTTCCGTGCCTCCATGGATCCATGGCCCGTCCGCACCGGCCCCGCCGCTCCCACGGCCCGGCGCCCCCCGGCTCCTCCCGGGCCGGGCCCGAGCCGCTGGACCCCGTGGACGACCGGCCGTCCATCACCCGGTTCGCACGGGAGACCACGGTGCTGCTGACCAGCTACGCACCGGACGGCTCCCCGGTCGCCACGCCGGTGAACATGGCGGTCGAGGGCGACCACGCGTACCTGCGCGCCTACGAGGGCGCCGGGAACGCCGAGCGGATGCGGAACAACCCGCTGGTGGAGATCGCGCCCGCCACGGCCCGCGGGAAGCCGACCGGGCCCGCCGTCCGGGCCCGTACCCAGCTGCTGACCCGGGGCGGGGGCGAGGACCGCCACGCCGCCCGGGTGCTCGCCCGGAAGCACCCCCTGGTGCACGGGGTGCTCGGCCCGCTCGGCCACCGGCTCCGGCGGGACCGGGTGCTCCACTTCGAGGTGCGCCTGGTCGCCGAGGACGAGCGCTACCCGGAGGCCGGCGGCACCGGCCCCGCCCCCGCCCCCGGTTCCGGCGGTGTTCCGGGCTCCGGCCCGGAGACCGGCTCCGGTTCCGGTCGGGGGTCCGGCGGTGTCCCCGGTTCCGGCCCGGGGTCCGGCGGTGTCCCCCGGTCCGGCCCGCCCGGCGGCGGGCCCGCGTCCGGTCCCGGCCGGGCGCCGGGCCCGGCCGGGTAGGCGTCTCAGCCGCCGGACGAACGCCGCCTGCCGCCACGTCCCCGGCCGCCCCGGAACCCCAGCAGCGCCAGCAGGGCCACGCCCAGCGCCGCCGCGGCGATCAGCAGGTCGCTGTCGCCGAGGAGGCCGCCGTCCCCGTCGTCACCGCCGGCCGTCCCGCCGCCCCGCCGGTCACCGTCGCCGTCCTCGCCCTGCCGCCGGGCGGTCGCGTCGGGCAGCTGTTCGCCCTCCAGCCCGACCGCGCTGACCCGGCTGCCCTCGCCCTCGGTCCCGAACATCAGGGTCCCGCCGTCCGGGGTGAAGGTGACCGACTCGCCCTGCCGCTGGAGCGGCACCCGGGGCTGCTCGGCCACCTCCGCGCCGAGCCCCTTCTTGCCCCACCGGTACTCCTCGGCCCCGAAGTAGGCCCGCAGCACCAGCCGGCTGCCGTCCGGCGCGAAGGCCCCGTCGGTGATCTCCAGGTCCAGGTCGGCGACGCGGCGGAAGGTGTTCACGCCGGACGGCGAGAGCCGGGCCGGTCCCTCGTAGAGGCCGGCGTCCTCCTCGCTCTTGCTCGCGATGTACACCCGGCCGGTGCGCGGGTGGACCATCAGCGCCTCGGCGTTGCGCGGCCCGCCCTCGTACACCACGTCGAACTGGGTGGCGTCCACCGTGACGTCCCGCAGCCGCTCCGGCTCCGGGAAGCGGTAGATCCACACCTTGGACCAGGTGCCGCCCAGGTTGTCGCCGATGTCGCCGACGTAGACCTGCCCGTCCGGCCCGACCGAGACCGCCTCCACATCGCGGGGGGCGCCGATGCCGCGCAGCGTCACGGTGGCGACGGTGCGGCCGGTCCGCCCGTCGATCGCGAAGACGTACGGACCGTCGTCGCTGTCGTTGTGGGTCCAGTAGACGCCGGGGTGCGCCCGGCTGGCGGCGAGGCCGCTGGACTCGGTGATCCGCTCGTCCTCGATCGTGAAGGAGGACGGAGCGGTGTCGTCGGCGGCGGCCGGCGGGACGGCGGGCAGCGTCAGCAGCGCGACGGCACCGAGCACAGACAGAGGCGAACGCATGGGCCAAGCCTGCCATATCACCGACCGAAGGTAATCGAGGGATTACCTGCACTGAACCCAGGAATTCGGAACGAATTTTATCGGCCATTGACGGCAAAGTGGACAACCGCGTTGCGGGAAAGAATCACGCCACCCTACGGTCTCTGCCCATGAGCGGATATGGTCAAAACTCTTTCCCGCCGGCCCCGCCGGTCATGCCTTCCGGTACTGCCGGCGGCGCCACCAAGATGGTGGGCTTCGCGATCGCCGGCGCGGTCGTCGCCTTTATCGGCACCTTCCTCAACTGGTCCTACTCCGACACCGCGAGCGGCGGCGTCAAGGGCAAGGAGTTCACCGACGGCGTCATCGTGATGATCGCCGCCGGCCTGGCGGCCGCCGCGCTGGTCGCGGTGCTGGCCGCCAAGAAGCCCCAGCTGTCCGCCGCCGGTGCCGGTCTGTCCCTGATCGCGCTGGTCGTCGGCGTGCTCAACCTCGTCGACCCGGACCGTGCCCCCATCGCCAAGGCGGAGAGCGAGGCCGAGGACGCGGGCGCCACGGTCAGCGACAGCGACCTGGAGAACATGGTCGAGCGGCTGGACTTCTCCGCCGCCCCCGGCGTGTACCTGGTGGTCCTCGGCTCCCTCGCGGCGGTCGTCTGCGGCTTCCTCGCATTCAAGAACTCCCGCACCGCCCGATAGCCCCAACCGGCAAAAGACGCAACGCGATTCACCCTCCCGGAATTCGGTGGTTCGCATTCCGGAACCGGAAACGGACGGAATACGAACCGCCGATTTCCTGTACATCCTGTGAAGTTTCTGTGCACCCGGCGGCGCTCTCGCGCAGTCCCGGTGGCCGGTCCTCACCCCCGCTCACGGCCGGCCACCGCCGCCGTGCCGGACCGGCCGCCGGGCTCCGTAGGGCGCCCCCAACCGGTGCGCCGCACACCGGACCACCGGCCGGACCCGGCCGGCCGGCCGCCGCACCGGTCGCCGGGGCCGGAGCTGCAGCGTCGCCGGAGCCTGGCCGTACCGGTCGCCGGAACCGGGACCGTACGTCTGCGGAACCGGCCGGACCGGCCGCCGCGTCCGCGTCACCCGGTCCCGGTCCGGACCCGGCCCGGGACCGGGGCCGCACCTGCCACCGGGCCGTCCGGCGGCGCCTCCAGGAGGCACCCGCCGGGCCCGGCACCGCCCGGCCGGATCCCGCACCCGCACACCGGTGCATACTTCACCGATGCGCATCATGTTCGTCGGTGACTCGATGACGATCGGCAGCGCCGGCGACTACACCTGGCGTTACCGCATGTGGGAGCACCTCAACCGGACCTTCGGCCGCCGGTACGCGATCGTCGGCCCCCGCAGCGAGCTGTACGACCCGCGGGCCGACGCCCCGGTCTCCCAGGACTACGCCGACCCCGGCTTCCCGCCCGCCGCCCGCCGCCACCTCGCCGGCTGGGGCGAGGGCTGGCTGCACATGGCACCGCTGATCGAGGAGGCGGTGCGGGCACACCGCGCCGACACCCTGCTGGTCTCCCTGGGCCTGATTGACCTCGGGTTCTACACCGGCGCCGAGGACACCGTGGCCAACGCGCGGCGCTTCCTGGCCGGCGCGCGCGCCGCCAACCCGCGCGTCCAGGTGGTGGTGCTGCCGGTGATACCCAACGTCCGCGCCGAGTCCGACGCCCTCTTCGCCGCCGAGGTGGAGCGTTTCAACGAACTCCTCGCCAAGGCCGTCGCCGACCTGGACTCCCCGGCCTCGCCCCTGCTGCTCGCCTCCCGCCCCGCCGGCTACCGGCTCCACCGGGACACCTACGACGGCACCCACCCCGGCCCGTCCGGCGAACACCTCATCGCCGCCGCCTTCGCCGACGCCATGTACCAGGCGTGGGACGTCGGCGACCGCTACACCCCCGCCGACCGCACCGGACGCCGTCCGCGGTGAGGCCGGACGCCGTTTTCGAAGACCCGGGCCGCCGCGCCCGGTGACCCCGGACCGCCGCTCACGGTGACCTTGGACGTGGTGCGCGCGGCCTCCGGGCGACGCCCGCGATGACGCCGGGCGCGGTTCCGGTGCCGCCGGGCGCGCGCCCTTGCCTAGAGCGCACTCCAAGGCGTTGGCTGGACGACCATGAAGTACACACAGCTGGGACGCACCGGACTCAAGGTCAGCCGCCTGGTGCTCGGCACCATGAACTTCGGCCCGCAGACCGACGAGGCCGAGAGCCACGCGATCATGGACTCCGCGCTCGGCGCGGGCATCAACTTCTTCGACACCGCCAACGTCTACGGCTGGGGCGAGAACAAGGGCCGCACCGAGGAGATCATCGGCTCCTGGTTCGCCCAGGGCGGCGGCCGCCGGGAGAAGACGGTCATCGCCACCAAGGTCTACGCCAACATGGGCGCCGAGGGTGAGCCCTGGCCCAACGAGGACCGGCTCTCCGCGCTCAACATCCGGCGCGCCGTGGACGCCAGCCTCAAGCGGCTGCGCACCGATCACATCGACCTGTACCAGTTCCACCACGTGGACCGCAGGACGCCGTGGGAGGAGATCTGGCAGGCCATCGACGTCCTGGTGCGGCAGGGCAAGATCCTGTACGTCGGCTCCTCCAACCACGCCGGCTGGCACATCGCCCAGGCCAACGAGACCGCGCGCCGGCTGGGCAGCTACGGGCTGGTCAGCGAGCAGTGCCTGTACAACCTGACCGAGCGCCGCGCCGAGATGGAGGTCATCCCGGCCGCCGAGGCGTACGGGCTCGGCGTCATCCCCTGGTCGCCGCTGCACGGCGGTCTGCTCGGCGGGGTGCTCCGCAAGGAGAAGGAGGGCGCCACGGCCCGCTCCGGCGAGGGCCGCAGCGCCGACGCGCTGAAGAACACCGCCCTCCGGGAGAAGATCCAGGCGTACGAGGACCTGCTGGACAAGCACGGGCTGGAGCCCGGCGAGGTGGCGCTGGCCTGGCTGCTCACCCGGCCGGGGGTCACCGGTCCGATCGTGGGCCCGCGCACCGCCGACCAGCTGTCCTCCGCGCTCCGGGCGGTGGAACTGGAGCTGGGCGAGGAACTGCTCACCGCGCTGGACGAGATCTTCCCCGGCCCCGGCCCGTCCCCGGAGGCCTTCGCCTGGTGACCCGGGCCGGTGCCGCCCGCCCGGTACACACCGGGTGACATGCCCTCCCGCCGGGCCGGCGGCCCGGCGGGAGCCGCCCCGCCCCGATCCGGCGTTCCCGCTCCGGAGACCCCGGCCCGGGAACGGGCAGACACCCCGCACCGGGCGGGCCGGGCGCCGCCTGCCGGCCGCCGTTGGTCGCACCCCGCCGAGGGTGCGGGCCACGGGCCTCACCGCCCACCGGCGGCGGCACGGCGGCGCCACAGCGCGACGGCGCGACAGCACGGCGGGGAGACGGCCCGGAGTGCGCGGTTCGGCAGGGAGGCCCGGCGGCCCGGCGGGCTCGGCTCGGCGGGGAGGCCGCGGCCCCGGCGGGCCCAGCACCACGGCACGACGCGGCGGCGCGGCGTGCTCGGCGCGGCGGCACCGAGGTGGCAGTACGGCTGGCGCGTGCCTCTTTGATGGGTTGATCAGTTGACCGGAGGTTGGGCGTCTCCCTCACGAGTCACCCGTTTGGCGGTGTGGGATGAGCGCTTATGCCTGCCGGGGGTGACGGTGGCAGTGTCTGCAGATTTCCGTCAGGGGAGCCATAGTCATGATCATCAAGAAGTTGCACGAGATGGGCCTGCGTAGTGATCACGCCTATACGGCCGCCGTCGTCTCGATCGGGTTGTCGTTCTTGTCGTGGACGGCGTCGATCAAGGGGGAGGCAGCAGGGACAGACCGCGCTGACCGGTGGGGCATTTTCGTGGGCGAGTGGGCGCCGACGTTCTTCGGTCTGGGACTCGCGCTCGCGCAGTACGAGAAGGACTGACAGCGTCTCGTTTCCTGTGGGGCCGGCCGGGGCCGGCCCCACAGGTATGTCCGGCTCCGGCCGGGGCCCTTGCGGGGCGCCAGCCCCGGCGTCGAAGGCGAAGGCGCGGCGACAGCGGCGACGACCAGCAGCCCACGGCCCTGCTCTTCCTCCGGACCCGCCGCTCGGGACTGGAGCGGCCTCGCTGGACCATAGGTCACGGATACCAGCAGTACTCACCCGACGGATGCGGCAAGCACGGTCTCGCGTGATCGAGTGACCCCGTGCGCCGGAGCAGTCGAAAGACGACCTACGAGCATTCACCCGTTCGGGCCGTTGGGCGGAAGGGCGCGTCTTTCTGAGGTGCGCGACCGCGTCATGAGCAGTCCCCTGGCAGTAGGTGACCCTCGCGCGTGCGTCGGGGAGCGGAGCGAGGTGCTGCGGCAACGACAAGGCGTCCGCAGCTGACCGGCAAAATGGAGAACATCCATGCGTAAAGCGGCCGTGACCATCGCGATCACCGCGTCTGTGTTCCTGCTCCCGGCGACCGACGCCATGGCGAGCTCTCAGGCAGCCCCTGCCGTGCAGCCGCAGGTCTCCGCTCCTGTGGCGGCAGACAGCAACAAGGATGACGTCGATGACCATGGAGGCTACGGGCTGTGGGGGCTGGCCGGCCTGCTGGGCCTGGCAGGACTGATCCCCCGTAAACGCAAGGAGGAGCACCCGCCCCGACACGGGAGGACCACAGGCAGCCACGACCCCAACCGCCCGTGACGGTCAGGCCCGGTGGGCGGAGGACGCGGAGACGGGACCACCGCTGCGCCGGGCCCTCGCCGGAGGGCGCAGTGGCCCGCAGACCCCGAGCACGTGGAGGTCACCCCTGGCCGACCGCGTTGCCATGGGGACATGCCTTGGAGGCACGGCCCGGCACGGTCCGGCGACCCCGCCCCGGGAACGGGAACGGGAACCCCGCGGCCCGGCGTACCGCACGGCTCAGCGCAGCACGGCGGCCACGGCGACGACGAGGAGGATCAGCGCGAAGGCGCCGCGCATGATCAGGGTTCTGGTCTTGGGGTCCACCCTTCGAGGTTAACCGGGCGCCTCACCGGCCCAGCGGCCAGCACCCCACGCTCTCGTACCGGGGCCGCTCCCCGGGCGTGCCCCCGCCCGGCAGCCGGCTGCGCATCAGGTGCAGTTCGCCCTCCGACCACGGCTCCGTCGTGAAGTCCGCCAGCGCGGTGACGAACGGCACCAGGTCGGCGCCGTCGGGCCGGCCGCGGGCGACGGTCAGGTGCGGGGCGTACGGACGGTGCTCGGGCTGCCGCGCCCCGGCCCGGCGTCCGGCGGCGGCGGTCGCCGCGGCGAGGTGGCGCATCGCGGCCCGGTCCCCCTCGGCGCCGACCCACAGCACCTGCCGCCCGAACCGGCCGCCGGCGGTCAGCCGCAGCTCGTACGGGGCACGGCGGCGCGCGGCCCGGGCCAGCCGCTCCGCGAGACCGGGCACGTTCTCCTCGGCCACCTCCCCGTAGAAGGCGAGGGTGAAGTGCCAGCCCTCCGGCTCGGTCCAGCGGAGCCGGTCCGCCCCCGGGAGGTGCCGCAGGGCCGCCACGGCGGAGGCCAGCTGCGCGAGGGCGCCGGGCGGCGGGATCGTGGCCGCGAAGAGTCTCATGGGGCGAGTCTGCCGCCTGCCGCGCCCGGCCTCACCCCCTGCCCGCCCCCGCCCCGGCACGGGTACCGGCTCCGCCGTGGGACGCCCCGGCACGGGCACGGGAGCCGGCAGGGGAGTTCCGGGGTCCGCCGGGACGCCCTCGGTACGGGTACGGGGACCCCGGCAGGGGGTGCGGAGTCCGCTGCGGGACGCCCCGGCACCCGGCACGTACGGACGTCCCCCGCCGGCACCCGGGCAACGCGGCCCCGGCAGCGGGGCGGAGGCCCCACCGCGGGGCGCCGCCCGCGTCACGGAGGTCCCGCCGCGGAACGGCCCCGGCAGGGGGTACGGAGATCCGCCGGAGGGACGCCCCGGCGGACGTACGCGGGCCGGGCAGAGGGGCGCGGAGGTCCGCCGGGGCGCGGGCCCTACCGGCGGGCGGTAGGGCCCGCGCCCCGGGCCCTACCGCCCGCCGGCCGGGCGCGGGCACGCGGGGCGGAGCCACCGCGCGGCGGCGGGGCCCGGCCGGGCGCCCGCGCCGCGCCGCGCGGGTCACACCCGGCTGGGGACGCGCTCCGCCGCGGCCCCGGCCGGCTGCCGGTCCGCCACCTCGCGGGGCACGAAGGTGATCACCTGCCGGCCGCCGCGCCGCAGGTCCACCCGGAGCCGCAGGCCGCCGATCCGGGCCAGGACGAGTCCCACCATGATCGACGCGAGCGCGGAGACCAGACCGCCGACGAGGAAGCCGACGCGTGCGCCGTAGGTGTCGGTGAGCCAGCCCATCAGCGGCCCGCCGATCGGCGTACCGCCGACGAAGACCATCATGAACAGGCTCATCACCCGGCCGCGCATCGCCGGGTCGGTGGCCAGCTGGACGCTGGAGTTCGCGGTGACGTTGATCGTCAGGCCGAACGCGCCGATCGGCACCATCAGGGCGGCGAACAGCCAGAACGTCGGGGCGACGGCGGCCGTCATCTCCAGCACGCCGAAGACCAGGGCCGCGCCCACCACCAGCCGCAACCGCGAGGTGGCGCGCCGGGCGGCGAGCAGCGCGCCGGCCACCGAACCGACCGCCATCAACGTGTTGAGCAGCCCGTAGGTGCCGGGTCCGGCGTCGAAGACGTCGTCGGCGAAGGCGCTCAGCCAGATCGGGAAGTTGAAACCGAAGGTGCCGATGAAGCCGACCAGCACGATCGGCCAGATCAGATCCGGCCGGGCGGCGACGTACGCCAGGCCCTCCCGCAGCTGGCCCTTGCCGCGTGGCGCGCGCTCGACGCGGTGCAGCTCGGCGGAGCGCATCATCAGCAGCCCGATCAGCGGCGCGCCGAAGGACAGGCCGTTGAGCAGGAACGCCCAGCCGCTGCCGACCGCGGTGATCAGCACACCGGCGACCGCCGGGCCGATGAGGCGGGCGGACTGGAAGTTGGCCGAGTTGAGGCTGACCGCGTTCCGCAGGTCCGTCGGGCCGACCATCTCGGCGACGAACGCCTGCCGGGTGGGGTTGTCCACCACGGTGACCATGCCGAGCAGGAAGGCGATGAGGTACACGTGCCAGACCTGGACGTGTCCGCTCAGGGTCAGCACGGCGAGCGCGAGGCCGCACGCGCCCAGCGCGGTCTGGGTCGCCAGCAGGATGCGCCGCTTGGGGTAGCGGTCGGCGATCACCCCGCCGTACAGCCCGAACAGCAGCATCGGCAGGAACTGCAGGGCGGTGGTGATACCCACCGCCGTGGAGGAGCCGGTGAGGCTCAGGACCAGCCAGTCCTGAGCGATGCGGGACATCCAGGTACCGGTGTTGGAGATCACCGCGCCGGTCGCGAAGAGCCGGTAGTTGCGTATCCGCAGTGAGCTGAACATGCCGCGCGGCGCGTCGTCCGGGCCGGGTGCCGGAACCTTGCGGGACTCGTCACCGGCCCGGGACGGCTCGGGGGCACCGGCGGCACCGGTCTCCGCACCGGCACCGGTTTTCGCACCGGCACCGGGCACGGTGCCCGCGGTGCCGGGCGCGGTCCCGGGGAGGGCCGCGACCGGGTCGCCGGAGACGGCCTCGGCGGTCTCGTCGGATATCGTCCCGGGCTCCCCGGCGGCCCGGCCGGATATCACTCCGGGGTCGTCGCCGGCCTCGCCGGCCTCGCCGGACGCCGGGCCGGGGGTCTCGCCGGACACGGCACGGGTGGCGCCGCCCGGCGCGGGCGCCCCGGCGGACGCCGCGGCGGTGCTCCCGGCGGACGCGGACGTCACGGCGCCCGGGGCGTCAGGGGTGCGGGGGTGGTGGGTGGTGGTGTCGAGGGGTTCCGGTGCGGGTGCGGAGTGTGCTCCGATTCCCGGACTCACAGGGGTTTCGCCTCCTCACGGCGGGTGTACTACAGGTTCGCCAGCTTCTCCAGCACGGGCGCGGCGACGCGGAGCGCCGCCCGTTCCTCCTCGTCCAGCCGGCCGGCCAGCTCGGCCAGCCAGGCGTTCCGCTTGCGGCGGCTCTCTTCGAGCATGGCCTCCGCCTGCTCGGTCTGCGAGACCACCTTCTGGCGGCGGTCCTCCGGGTGCGGGTCGAGCCGCACCAGGCCCTTGGACTCCAGCAGCGCCACGATGCGGGTCATCGACGGCGGCTGCACGTGCTCCTTGCGGGCCAGCTCCCCCGGGGTGGCGGAACCGCAGCGGGCGAGCGTGCCGAGGACCGACATCTCGGTCGGGCTCAGCGACTCGTCCACCCGCTGGTGCTTGAGCCGGCGCCCCAGTCGCATCACGGCGGATCGCAGCAGGTCCACGGCGACCGCGTCGGTGACGGCGGGGTCGTCGGTGACCGGCGGGGGGCCGGGGGTGCCTTCGACGGCGTGCGGGGCTCCCGCGACGGCCACGGCCGTCCGTTCAGGAGGCTCCTTGGCGGAAGGCTGGGAGGGGGACAGTTCCGGCATGGTCTTTAGCATAACTCATTACCCCTGCTAATGAAACCGGCGGCGCCGGCCGGTCCGCCACCTCCCCGGGGGCGCGTACCCGGGCGCGAAGCACGCGACGCCGCCCGTGCGTCACATTCCCTGCCGCGGACTCACCCGAACGAGTGAGAAACCGCCGGAACCCGGCACACCGGGACGGCGGCTCCGGCGACGCTGGCCGGCATGGCCTCGACAGTGCTCAGCCTGCGGATGGACGGGGAGTTGCTGGACCGGATACGGCAGCACGCCGCGAAACGCGGAATGAGCGTCCAGGACTATGTGGTCCGGACGCTCATCCGCGATGACTTCGACGAACGGTTCAGCTCGTCGGTGGACCGCACCGAGCGGTTCTACCGCGACGCCGGGTGACCGGCCGGGCCCGCCCCGCGCCCGCGGGGCCGGACCCCGGGACCACGCCCCGGAGCGGGCCGGCGAGGCGGCTTGCGTGGCCTCACTTCACCCCGAGCGCCTGCTCGATCGGGTCGAGCAGGAAGTAGACGAGGAAGCAGAGCCCCACCACGTTCAGCAGCCAGGGGATCTCCCGGAACCGCCGGTCGGCGATCCGCAGCAGGATGAAGGCGAGCACCCCGATGCCGATGCCGTTGGTGATGCTGTAGGTGAACGGCATCGCGATCAGCGTCAGGAACGCCGGGACCGCGATGGTGAAGTCGCTCCAGTCGATCTCCCGGACGTTGGACGCCATGATCAGGAAGCCCACCACGATCAGCGCCGGGGTGGCCGCCTGCGAGGGCACCACCCGGGCCAGCGGGGTGAAGATCAGCGCCAGCAGGAAGAGACCGCCGGTGACGAGGTTGGCGAAACCGGTCCGGGCACCCTCGCCGACACCCGCGGTGGACTCCACGAAGCAGGTGTTGGCCGAGGCGGAGCCGAAGCCGCCGCCGGCCACGGCCACGCCGTCCACCATGAGGATGCGGCCCATGTTGGGCATCTGGCCCTTCTCGTCATCCATCAGCCCGGCCTCCTCGCCGACGCCGATGATGGTGCCCATCGCGTCGAAGAAGCCGGACAGCAGCACGGTGAAGACGAAGAGGCTGCCGGTGAGGATGCCGACCTCGTGGAACCCGCCGAACAGGCTCACCTCGCCGATCAGACCGAAGTCGGGGGTGTCCACGATCTTGTCCGGGACGCGGGGCACGCTCAGCCCCCAGCTCGCGTCCGGGATGTCGGCGATCGAGTTGATGATGATCGCGGTGAACGCCATCACCACGATGCCGATCAGGATCGCGCCGCGGGTGCGGCGCACCACCAGGACGAAGGTGAGCGCCAGCCCGACCACGAAGACCAGCACCGGCCAGCCCTGGAGCCGCCCGTCGATCCCGAGCCCCATCGGCACGGTGGTGTGCGCGGCGTCCGGGTTACGGGTGATGAAGCCGGCGTCCACCAGCCCGATGAGCGCGATGAACAGACCGATGCCGATGGCGATGGCACGCCGCAGCCCGCCGGGGATGGCGTCCATCACCCGCTGGCGGAGGCCGGAGGCGACCAGGATCATCAGCACCAGGCCGGCGAGCACCACCATGCCCATCGCGTCCGGCCAGCTCATCTTGGGGGCGAGCTGGAGGGAGACGACGGCGTTGATGCCGAGGCCGGCGGCGAGCGCGATCGGCACATTGCCGATGACGCCCATCAGGATGGTGGTGAGTCCCGCCATCAGGGCGGTGGCGGTCACCAGCTGGCCGTTGTCCAGCTGATGGCCGAATTTATCGGTGCCCGAGCCGAGGATGATCGGGTTCAGCACGATGATGTAGGCCATCGCGAAGAACGTGGCGAGACCGCCGCGGATCTCCCGGGAGACCGAGGACCCCCGTGCGGTGATCCGGAAGAACCTGTCCAGCCCGTTGGTGGGCGGAACGGGCGGCTGCTGCTGGGCATCGACCGGAGCCGTGGCCGAGGGGGGCATGAGTGACCTCAGTGGTACGTGAGCAAAAGGAACTGGGTCGTTCCTGGATGTTCATACGACATTTATCCAGTCAGACCCAGACCGTTTCAGTATGAATGCATAAGGCGGAGATCGCTATCTCCGCGCGTAGACCCCGGTGGCGCGGGGCGTTCGGCGGACCCCGGAGGGCCCCGGGAGGCGGCCCGTAAGCTGTGCCCATGACGAAGTGGACCCCCGAGCACGAGGCGCCGGAGCCCCTGGAGGGCAATGTCGTCGCCACCATCACCGGCGGCACCGTCGTGTGGTTCGTCCTCTTCCTCGTACAGCTCCCCTTCTACGGCTGGTTCGAGGACCACGACCGGCTGTGGTGGCTGTGGACCTGCCTGGCCGGCGGCGGGCTCGGGCTGATCGGCATCTGGTACGTACGGAAACGGGACGCGGCGATCCGCCGGGCGGCGGCGGAGGCGTCGGCGGACCCGTCGGCCGGCGCGGCGGAGGGGCCCGGCGGCACCGGGCCGGACGCCACCGCCGGCTGAACCGCGCGGGGCCACACCCGGAGCGGGCGGGTCCGCGGTTCGGGCGGGCGCCCGGGCCGGGCCGGTCCGCGGACGGGCCGGGCGCTCGTACCCCGGGGGGATCCACGCGTCGGCCGGCTCGTACCGGAGGCGGATCTTTCGCCGCCGGTCACCCTGAATCGACCCCCGGGCCGGTGTACGTCCCGCCGGGCCCCCGTACCGTCGGAGCCATGACGCACCAGGTACCGGTCGACACCTCCGAGCCCGATCCGCCCGAGCGGTCCGCCGCGCCGCCGTCCGCCCATCCCGGGCTCACCGCGGCCGAGGTCGCCGAACGGGTGGCCCGCGGTGAGGTCAACGACGTACCGGTGCGGTCCTCCCGCTCCACCGCCGACATCGTCCGCGCCAACGTCTTCACCCGGTTCAACGCGATCATCGGGGTGCTCTTCCTGATCATCCTGGTGGTGGGGCCCATCCAGGACGGCCTCTTCGGCTTCGTGATCGTGGCCAACACCGCGATCGGCATCATCCAGGAGCTGCGGGCCAAGAAGACCCTGGACAGCCTCGCGGTGATCGGCGAGGCGAAGCCCACGGTCCGCCGGGACGGCACCGCCGCCGAGATCCACACCTCCGAGATCGTGCTGGGCGACCTGGTGGAGCTGGGCCCCGGCGACAAGGTGGTGGTGGACGGCGAGGTGGTCGAGGCGGACGGGCTGGAGATCGACGAGTCGCTGCTGACCGGCGAGGCCGACCCGGTCCTCAAGCGCCCCGGCGACCCGGTGATGTCCGGCAGCTTCGTGGTCGCCGGCGGCGGCGCGTTCACCGCCACCAAGGTCGGCCGGGAGGCGTACGCGGCGCAGCTCGCCGAGGAGGCGTCGCGCTTCACCCTGGTCCACTCCGAGCTGCGCAGCGGCATCAGCCAGATCCTCAAGTACGTGACGTGGATGATGGTGCCCACCGCCGTCGGGCTGATCATCAGCCAGCTGGTGGTGGAGGACGACGACTGGCGGGAGGCGGTCCGCCGGATGGTCGGCGGGATCGTGCCGATGGTCCCGGAGGGCCTGGTGCTGCTCACCTCGGTCGCCTTCGCGATCGGGGTGATCCGGCTCGGCCGCCAGCAGTGCCTGGTGCAGGAGCTGCCCGCCATCGAGGGGCTGGCCCGGGTGGACGTGGTGTGCCTGGACAAGACCGGCACCCTCACCGAGGGCGGGATGGACGTCACCGAGCTGCGTCCGCTGGACGGCGCCGACGGTGCCGAGCTGCGCCGGGTGCTCGGGGCGCTCGGGGCCGCCGACCCGCGCCCCAACGCCAGCCTCCAGGCGATCATCGACGCCTTCCCGGACGGCGGGCCGGCGGCCGGGGCCGACGGTCCGGCCGCCCCGGCGGAACCGGCGGCCCGGGCGGACGGCCCGGCACCGGTGGCCGGGGCGGACGGCCCCGGCGATCCGGCGGCGGACGGCGGTCCGGCGGCAGCGGCGGGCGACGGGCTGCGCGCGGTGGCCACCCTGCCGTTCTCCTCCGCCCGCAAGTACAGCGGCGCCACGCTGCTCGGGCCGGACCACCGGCGCACCACCTGGCTGCTGGGCGCGCCCGACGTGCTGCTGCCCGACGGCGAACCGGCGCCGGCCGGCATCGAGGAGCTGAACGCGCAGGGGCTGCGGGTGCTGCTGCTGGCCCGCAGCGAACGCGAGCTGGACGACCCGCGGGTGGCCGAGGGCGCCCGGGGGGCCGCGCTGGTCGTCCTGGAGCAGCGGCTGCGCCCGGACGCCGCGGACACCCTGCGGTACTTCGCCGACCAGGACGTGGACGCCAAGGTGATCTCCGGCGACAACGCGGTCTCGGTCGGCGCGGTGGCGGGCAAGCTCGGGCTGCCCGGCGCCTCCGACCCGGTGGACGCGCGCCGGCTGCCGGCCGAGCGCGACCGGATGGCCGCCGTCCTGGAGGACGGCGCGGTGTTCGGCCGGGTCACCCCGCAGCAGAAGCGGGACATGGTCGGCGCCCTCCAGTCGCGCGGCCACAACGTGGCGATGACCGGGGACGGCGTCAACGACGTCCTGGCGCTCAAGGACGCGGACATCGGCGTCTCGATGGGCTCCGGGAGCGAGGCCACCCGGGCGGTGGCACAGATCGTGCTGCTGAACAACAGCTTCTCGACCCTGCCGTCGGTGGTCGCCGAGGGCCGCCGGGTGATCGGCAACATCGAGCGGGTGGCCAACCTGTTCCTGGTGAAGACGGTCTACTCGGTGCTGCTGGCGCTGCTGGTGGTCCTCTCCCAGGTGCCGTACCCGTTCCTGCCCCGGCACCTGACGCTGCTGTCCACCCTCACCATCGGCGTGCCCGCCTTCTTCCTGGCGCTGGCGCCCAACAAGGAGCGGGCCAAGCCGCACTTCGTCCGGCGGGTGATGCGCTACTCCATCCCGGCCGGTCTGATCGCCGCCGCCGCGACCTTCACCGCGTACCTGGTCGCCCGGCACCACTACCGGGGCGAGGGCGCGCTGGACGCGGAGACCAGCGCCGCGACGCTGACCCTGTTCCTGATCGCCATGTGGGTGCTGGCGATCATCGCCCGCCCGTACACCTGGTGGCGGGTCGGCCTGGTGCTGACCATGGCCCTGGGCTTCGTCGTGGTGCTCGTCACCCCCTGGCTCCAGGACTTCTTCGCGCTGCGGCTGGTGGGCACCGAGATGCCCTGGACGGCGGTCGGCATCGCGGTGGTCGCCTCGGTGCTGCTGGAGGTCGTGTGGCGCTGGATCTCCGCCCGCAACGGCACCGAACCGGCGGACCACCCCGCGCCGCGCACACCGGCCCCCGGCGCCGGGGACTGACCCCGCCGGGCCCGGTTCCGGAACCGGGTGGACCCGGGTCCGGGTCCGGGCCCGGGGTGGTCTTCGGGGGCGCACGCCGGGCGGCGCTCGGTGCCGGCCCGGGGTCCGCCCCGCGCCCACGCCGGACGCCCCAGGGGCGCCCCGCCGGGTCAGGGGCGGTCCGGCCGGCCGGACCGACGCCGGCACCCAGGCGGGCCCCTACGGCGGCCCTGCCGGTCCGGGGCGGCACCCGGTACCGATGCCGCCCTACGGGCGCCCCGCCGGACCCCGGACCGGGGCGCACACCGACACGGACGCCCTACCGGCCCCGCCGGGTCAGGGACGGCCCGGCCGGGCGACGGCCGACTCCCGCGCAGACCTACGGGGTCCCGCCGGAACCGGGCGGCGGCCGCTGCCGAAGCCGGGCGGCCTTGAGGGCGCCCGGCCCGGGGTGGCGGCCCCACCGAACCCGGGCGGCCCTTCAGGGTGCCGGGGCCCGGCCGGGGCAGCGGCCCCCAGGGGTGCCGGTCGGCCCGGTGGCTGCGGCCGACGCCCATCCCAGGCGCTCCGGGGTCCCGGATCGTGGCGGCGGGCCGCCGGTGCCGCCGGTGCCACCCAGGGCGGAACCGGAACCCGCCGGCCCCGGCACGGTGTCGGCGGGACCGGCGGACCACGGGACCGGGCGCCGCCGGACCACGGGCCGGGGCGACCAGCAGGCCGCGGGTCCGGCGGGACGGGATCCGGCGGGCGGAGGGCCGTTGCGGGCCCGGGGTCAGTCGAACCAGCGGGCCTGGGCCAGTTCCTCGGTGCGGGTCAGGTCCTCCAGCAGCGCGGCGGCCTCGAACCGGCGGTGCCACTGGCCCGCCGCCCAGGCCAGGCCCGCCGCGACCCCCTCCAGGGTGGCGGCGTGCAGCACCCCGTCCGGCGTGCGGCGCCAGTCGAGTTCGGTGCCGGCCACCACCAGCTCCTCGTGCTCCACGTAGCTGTCGGGGGCACCGGGCAGCAGCACCCGGACGGCCTCCGGGACGTCCCTCGGTTCGCCGCCCTCCGGCACCCCGGCCCCGGCGAACACCTCGCTCAGCCGCCGCACCTGGAACAGTTCCGCCAGCTCCGCGGCCCGGTCCGGGCGCACCGGGAGCAGCGGCAGTCCGGTGGCGAGCGGCACCAGGTCGGGGACGTCGGCGACCACCGCGTCCGCCGCGTCCACCACCGTCACCGCCCCGTCGGTGACCGCCCGCAGCTCGTCGGGGAGGGTGACCTGCTCGGGGTCGAGGTCGGCCAGCAGCACGTACAGGGCGTGCAGCTGGGCGGCGGTCACCTCGCGCTCCGGGTCGGCGAGCCGGGCCAGCAGCTCCGCCGCCCCGCCCGGTTCGTCCAGCAGCGCCGCCGCCGAGGTCCGCACGCCCAGCGCCCGCAGCACCTGTTCGTCCTCGAAGCCGGCGGCGTCGGCGGCGTCGTAGAGCCCGGCCAGCAGCGGATCGCCGCCGGCCGCGCGCAGCCCGGCGGGCCGGCGCCCGTCGAGCACCGGGTGGCCGCGCAGCCACCACGCGGTGTACGGGCGGACGGTCTCGGTGGTGCCGTCCGGCAGCAGCACCCGCACCGGGGTGGTGAGGGCGTCCCGCAGCGGCGGCCGGGCGAGCATCGCCAGCGCCCGGGGCCAGGCGTCGTCCGCCACCAGGTCCAGGTCGCGGACCGCGACGATCTCGGTGGCCACCGGCGGGACCGGGCTGTCCGGCAGCCGGTCCAGCACGTCCTCGCACCAGACGTCCACCGCGTCCAGCAGCCCCACGTCGTCCGGCTCGGCGAAGTCCCCGTCGCGGGGTTCCAGTTCGTCCGGGTCGAGCACCACGTCGGTGGCCCGGACCAGCTGGAAGCCGGCGAGCACGCCGACCGCGGTCAGCGGCTGTTCGCCCCAGCGCTCGGCCAGCTCCGGGTCGCAGGCGGCGAGTTCGCCCTCCACGATGACCGACTCGAAGTCGCTGCCGGGCAGCACGAGTTCACCGGCCGGGGCCAGTTCGCCCTCCTCGTCCGGGAGCGCCAGCGCGGCCAGCCACGGCTCGTCGCCGGGGGCGAGCCGGGCGTCCCGGGCCAGCCCCAGCACGGTCTCCGCCAGCTCCTCGGCGTCCAGGCCGGCGCCGGGCCCGTCGGCGTCCAGGTCGTACCAGGTGTCCTCCTCGTCCAGGGAGGCGGCGACCGCGGCCCGCACCTGCGGGGTGGTCAGCACCGCGCGCGGGGTGGCCGGGGTGGCGCCCAGCTTCTCCAGCAGCGGGTGCGCGGCGTCCGGGTGGGCCACCTTGAGGCCGAGCCGGGCCAGGGTGCGGTGCCGGGCGGCGGTGTCCTGCCCGGGCCCGGCCTCCGGGGCGCCGCCCGTGCCGTCGGTGTCCTCCGGCGCCGGGGCGCCGCGGGACGGGCCGGCCTGCGGGCCGTCGCCGGGCAGCGGCAGCAGCACCTGCCGGGGGCCGATCGCCACGCCACCGCCGCCGGGGCCCTCCCCGGCCAGCGGCACCGGCAGCCCGCTGAGCCGGTCCGGGTCGGTGCCGACCAGCGAGTCGTACAGCCGCCACCACCACGCGGGCGGGCGCTCCGCCCCGGCCAGCCGGTCGATCAGCTCGCCCAGCGGGACCCGCGCCACGCCCAGCGCCCGCAGCTCGGCGCGGCGCTCCAGGCCGGCCGGGAGCAGGCCGGGGAACAGCTCCGCCAGCACCCGGACGGTGGCGTCCCCGGCACCTTCCACGATCTCGGCGTCCACCGGCCGCAGCGCGTACGGCTCGGCGCCCGGCCCGTCCGGCCCGCCCGGCTCCGCCCAGGCGTCCGGGTCCGGGACCCGCCGGGCCGCCGGCCCGCCCGTACCCGTACCGGGCGCGGGCGCGGGTGCACCGGCCGGCGGCGCGGTGTCCCCGGCGGCCGGGTCCGTCCCCCGGCCGCCGGCCTCGGACGGCCGGGCCGACCAGGCGTCGGGGCCCTCGCCCCACAGCTCGGCGAGGGCGCCGGCCTCCTCCTCCGGACCGCCCGGCGCAGGGGCCGCCGCGCTCGGCAGGAAGGCCACCTTGGGCAGCAGCTCCAGGACGCGGCGGCGCAGCGCGGCGTCGAGCGCCCCGGTGCCCAGCGGCCCGGGGACCAGGTCCAGGGTGCCCACCGTCACCGGGTGCCAGTCCGCCAGCAGCGCCGCGTACGCCTCGGCGGCCCGCTCCACCAGGAAGTCGGTGAGCGGCCCGGGGGCGGTGTGCCGGCGGGTCGGGTCCAGCGGGAAGGAGGCGATGAGCAGCGCGGGCAGCCCCAGGCCCTCGTCGGTGGGGGTCGGGGCGTGCACCACGGGCGCGGTGCCGGGCCGTACCGGGGCGCCGGTGCCGTCCACCGGCACCGCCCAGGTGACCGACCAGACCGGACGGGACCGCTCCTCCACCGGGCGGTCCGCGAGCAGCGCCGGGTCCAGCCGTCCGCCGGCCCGCTCGGTCCGCCAGCGGGTGGTGCCCCGGCCGCCCTCGCTGTCCTCCACCGCCACGTACGGGCCCTCCTCGCGGCGCCGCAGGGTCCGTACCCCCTCCGGCGTCTCCACCACCACCTCGGCGAGGCCGGGCAGGGTGAGCAGCAGCGCGTCGTCGACGGCGGCGAGCAGCCGGCGCGTCATGTCCTCCGCCGCGCCGTCCCGCAGCGGCAGCACCACCACCGTGTCGTAGCCCTCGGGGGCGGTGCCCTCGGCGGGCAGCGGCAGGCGCAGCAGCGGTACGTGGCCGTCCCGGCGGCGCAGTTCGTCGGCGAGCGCCGAGTTCCCCCCGGCGACCGCGCGGACCTCCTCCCGCGCCTCGGCCAGCGACCAGCGGACCCCGCCGGTACGGCCGACCACGGCCGGTTCGTCGGTCACCGCGAGCACCGCCGCGAAGCCGACGCCGAACCGGCCCACCGGCGGCCCGGCCGGCTCCCCGGGG
Organism: Streptomyces pactum; assembly: GCF_016031615.1. Classification (GTDB taxonomy): domain Bacteria; phylum Actinomycetota; class Actinomycetes; order Streptomycetales; family Streptomycetaceae; genus Streptomyces; species Streptomyces pactus. Next base: position 4,296,296 of record NZ_JACYXC010000001.1, on the reverse strand, counting down.
ACGTCCGTCGCCTCGTCCCGCTTGGCGGACGCCCGGAGGGTGGCGAGCGACTCCACCCCGGCGGCGTCCAGCGGCGCCCCGGTGTTGGCCGCCGCCAGCACCGCCGGGACGTCACCCTCGGCGGCGTGCAGGGTCAGCCGCAGCCGGCCGGGCACCCCGGCGCGGGCGGCTGCGTCGGCCGCGTTCTGGGCGAGTTCGACCACCAGCCGGTCGCGGTAGCCGCCGAGCGCGAGGTCCTCCTCGGCGTTCGCGTCCTCCCGGAACCGGGCGGACGAGGCGGCCCAGGCGTCGAGGACGCCACGCCGCAGCCGCGCGGTCCCGAAGGGGTCCGCGCCCTCGGTCGCGCCTCGCACCATCGCCGTGCTGCTCACGTTCGCCTCCGGGGTTCCTGGTCGTCGGTTCCGGTCCCCGCGCGGTCCCCCGCCGCGCGCGCCTTGCTAGCGGCGAACGTACCGCCCTTTCGATCCTGCGCTTCCCCGGCCCCTACGCTCCACCCCGGGCCGGGCCGCGGCCCCGCGGGCCGGTGGCGGCGGGCGTGCGACGGCGGCCCCCGCCGCCGGGTGCCGGCAAGACCTGATGCGGGTACGGCCGGGGGCCGGGCGGCCACGGGTACGGCGGGAGCCCGGCGGCCGGAGCTACCGGGGCCCGGTGGCAGGGGCCAACGGCCGGGGCCCGGCGACACGGGTACGGCCGGGTGGCGGGCGGTCGGGCGGCGACCGGAGGGAAAACCGAGCGGCGCGGGCGGGGACGGCGCGCGGCCGGCGCGGGCGGGACCGGCGTCCGCCGGGACGGGGACGGACCGTGCCGGCGTTCGGTCACGGCCGGGGCACACCCGGCCCTACGCCGGCCGGCCCGGCCGGAGAAGCACCGGCCCGGCGGAGAAGCACCGGCCCGGCGGGGTCGCACCGGTCCGGCGGCGACCGACGCGGGCGGCGGCATCTCGCGAACCAACGGGAGCACCAGCGGGAGCACCGGCCGGAGTAGGGCCCCTGGCCGGCGCTCCTCACGCCGTCTCGCGGGGCGGCCCCGCGGCGACCGGCACCGATCTACCGTCCGACCAACACCGACCGACCGGCGACGGGCACCGTCCGACCGGTGGCGGTCACGCCGCCGCACACCCGCGCGGGCCGGGTCGGCGGCCGTCCCGGCGCGGCACATCGCCACGCGTCGCATGACGTGGCGCCGCGCCGCATCACGTCATCCCGTCGCGCCGCATCGGGTGGCGCCGCGTCACGTCCGAGCGACCGGAGCACGAACCGGCCGGCGACGGCCGTCACCCGCACCGTCCGGCCGACAGCCGACGGCCGTCACGTCCGGCAGGGCTGCCGGGGGCCGGCGGCGGCCGTCAGGAGTGGCCCAGTTCCTCCGCCGGGGCGTCCGGCTCGACCGAGCCTCCGGTGCGCTCCGGGTGCAGCGCCATCGGTTCGACGACGGTCTCGTCGATCACCGGCGGCGCCGGGCGCGGCGCCTTCGGCATCACGGCCGCCTCGGAGTGCCCGCCGCAGCCGTAGGTCAGCGAGACCACCCGGCCGTCCGCCGGGCTGAACTCGTTGGCGCAGACGCCGAACGCCTGCTTCAGCGAACCGCTGAGCGGCATCAGGAAGCCGCAGCTGACACAGGGGGCGGGGGCGGCCTGTGCCATCGGGGTCTTCGCCCCGAACGCCTCGTCCCAGCGGTCGGCCGCCGAGTGCAGCCCGTACCGGGAGAGCACCCGGGCCCGGCGCATGCCCAGTTCCTCGGCGACGGCCGCGATGGTGCCCCGGACCGGGGCGACCGCCTGGGCCGATGGCGAGCCGGGGGTCACCTCGGCGTCCTCGACCTCGGCCAGCTGCTCCATCTCCTCGGAGACGGCGGCGTTCGGCGGCAGTCCGTCCACCCCGGTGTAACCGGGCTCCAGGCGCAGGTCGTCGGCGTCCGTCGGCAGCAGGTCCCCGGGTCCGAGGTCGCCCGGGCGCAGCCGCTCGCTCCAGGGCACCCACTCCGGGGCCAGCAGCGCGTCCGGGCCGGGCAGCAGCACCGTCTCGTCGATGGTCACGACCTTGGCCCGGGAGGCCCGGGCGACGGTGACGGCCCAGCGCCACCCCCGGTAGCCGGGCTCGTGGCACTCGAAGAGGTGCGTGACGACCCGGTCGGCGTCGGCGACGGCGGCGACGTGGTCACCCACCGTGCCCGGGGCCGCGGCTTCCTCGGCCGCCTCACGGGCGAGATCGACGGCCTCGGCGCACAGGCGGTCCGGGGTACGGCTTCGCATCGCAGCACTCACAAGAATCGATCTCTCTCCTACGCCGTCTCACGAGTGCGCCGACCACACGGCCGGGACGGCGGACGGAGCGGACCGGAGGACCGCGTCTACGTCCGCCCGTTCGACCTCGGGCGCACCTCTTCCTCCCATTCTGAGGGATGGTGACCCGGTGCGTGGCCAGAAACGACCGTAGGCAGGCGCGTGAAGCACGCTACCTTGTCCAGCCCCTTGCGCCCTACCCCCGGGGCACGTCATGAACCTGTCGGAGGGAGTCCGGGAGCGGCGGCTCGACGCCCGGCCCGGTCACCGGTTGACTTCGGCAGCGGTGGTGGCGCGGTACACCGCCGGTGAGCGGGAAGGCGGGTCACATGACATCACGAGCCACCGCACCTGCCGTGGCGCCGGGCAGGGCACACCTTGCACACGAGTTCCGTAAACCCTTCGCAAACCACCGGAAAAAGTCACGTCCGCAGCGGACAGGCGGGACCATGGTCGGGTGAGAGAACGGGTGACAACCATCGGCTCCGGCTCCTCCGCCCAGGATCTCCGGACCCGGGGACGGGGCCGGCGATTCGTCCGTGTCCTGCGCAATCCGTTCGCCGCGACCGGGCGCGGCATCCGCCGCGCGACGCACGCGCACGGCGCCGGTGAGTCCGGTCTGGGCAAACTGATCGAACTGCACGCCGTGAACTCCGCCGGCGACATGATGGTCACCATCGCCCTCGCCTCGACGGTCTTCTTCTCCGTGCCGACCGACGAGGCGCGCGGCCGGGTCGCGCTCTACCTGGCCATCACCATGGCGCCGTTCGCCGTCCTGGCGCCGGTCGTCGGACCGCTGCTGGACCGCATCCCGCACGGCCGCCGGGCCGCGATGGCCACCTCGATGGGCAGCCGCGCGGTCCTGGCGCTCACCATGTCCACGGCGGTGGCGGGCGGCGGGCTGGAGCTGTACCCGGCGGCACTCGGCGTGCTGGTGGCCTCCAAGGCGTACGGGGTGGTGCGCTCGGCGGTGGTGCCCCGGCTGCTGCCACCACGCTTCTCCCTGGTCAAGGCGAACTCCCGGGTGACGCTGGCCGGGCTGCTGGCCACCGGTCTGGCCGCGCCGGTCGGCGGCGGGCTGCACCAGATCGGCCCGGAGTGGCCGCTGTACGGCGCGTGCGTGGTCTTCTCCATCGGCACCTTCCTCTCCTTCACCCTGCCCCCCAAGGTGGACTCGGCGAAGGGCGAGGCCCGGGCGCGGCTCACCTCCGGCGAGCACCACCTGCACCTCCCCCACCTGCCGCACCACGCGCACCCGGCGAACCCGGCACGCGCCGCGCTCCCGGCGGCCGGGGCCACCGGGACGGCCGGGTCCACCCGCGTCGACGGGACCGCCGGAGCCACCGGGACCGCCGGGACGGCTGCGGGGACCGGCATCCCCGGTGGCGCCCCCGCCGAGAACCCTGTCCCGGGCTCCGCCGAGGGCCCGCCCCGCCCCGCCGACGCTCCCCGCACCTCGCCGGACGGGCCCACGGCGGACGGTTCGGCGCCGTCCGGGCCCGCGGCGGACGGGCCCGCGGCGGACGGGCCCACGACGGTCGGTGAGGGGCACCGTCCCCCGGTCGGACCGGCGAAAGCGACGACGCCAGAGGGTCCGGTGACGGACGGCCCGGCGACGGCCGACGCCCGCGTGACGGACGGCCCGGCGACGACCGGGCCGGTAACGGACGGGCCGGTGACGGACGGCCCGGCGACGGACGGCCTGGCGACGGCCGACGCCCGCGTGACGGACGGCCCGGCGACGACCGGGCCGGTAACGGACGGGCCGGTGACGGACGGGCCGGTGACGGACGGCACCGTGGCCGACGGCCCGGCGGCCGGGAAGCGCGGCGGCAGGCGGAAGGGCAGGAGGAACGGCGGCTCCGCCCGGGGCCGGCGCCCGGGGCTGCGGACCGTCGGGCCGTCGGTGCTCCACGCGCTCCAGGCGTGCTCCTCGCTCAAGGCGCTCTCCGGCTTCCTCACCCTCTTCCTCGCCTTCCTGCTCCGCGAGCACCCGCTGGCCGGGCTGAGCCCCGAGGTGTCCCTCGGGGTGGTCGCGGTCTCGGCGGGCCTGGGCAACGCGCTGGGCACGGCCATCGGGGCGTGGCTGCGGGCCCGTGGCCCCGAGCTGATCATCGCCGTGGTGCTGCTGGGCGCGCTGGGGGTGCTGGTGATCACCGCGGCGCTGTTCAGCACGGTGCTGGTGGCGGCGGTCGCGGCCACCGCGGGCCTCGCCCAGGCACTGGGCAAGCTGTCGCTGGACGCGCTGATCCAGCGGGACGTGCCGGAGGAGGTGCGGACCTCCGCGTTCTCCCGCTCCGAGACGACCCTGCAGCTGGCCTGGGTGGTCGGCGGCGGGATCGGCATCTCGCTGCCGCTCAGCGGCGCCCTGGGCATGTCGGTCGCCGCCGGGCTGATCGCCCTCGGCGCGCTCGCCGCCGTACGGGGACTGCTGGGCGCCGGGCGGCGCGGCTCGCCGTACCCCCGCGTGGCGTGAACGGGGCGGCCCGGTAGCCTGCCCGCATGACCGCTGCGCTGTTTTCCCGGGGCAAGGCCAGTCGTGCCGCTGCCGCCGCCTGTGCCGTGACCCTGGGGCTCATCGCCCTCACCGCCTGCGACAAGCCGACTCCGGTGGCGACGGTCACGGTCGGTTCCCACTCCGAGACGTCCGAGGCCACCAAGGGCTGCTACACCGAGGGCAAGCGCCTCGACGACAAGACCGTGGACAAGTGCCTCGACAAGAAGCCGAGCGAGACCATCACGGTGCACGCCGGCGAGAAGATCCGGATCGGTGTGGACCCGGAGATCGCCGACTCCGGGTGGATCCTGCTGTCCGGGCGCAACCAGATCAGCGACGCCAGCACGGACACCTACCGCACCTTCGACCACGAGGACCTGTTCCAGGTCAGGAACCAGATGGGCCAGCTGGAACAGCGCGACGAGATCGTCCTGTCGATCGTGGAGCTGCCCAAGCAGGGCGCCCCGAAGGGGATGTGGCAGTACCAGCTGAAGCTGAAGTCCTGACCTCCACCGGCCGGTACCGCGCGGGCCGGCGCGGCGCGTTCCCGTCCCGGGACCACGCCCGCCGGCCGGTCGCCGTACGCTCCCCGGCCCCTGTCCGTTCGCCCGTCCGGGTGACGCCGCGCCCCGCGGCGCCGGTGCCCGACGGTCCGTCCGCCACGGGAGGGCGCTGATGCGGGTCCTGGTGGTCACCGCGGTCGCCGCCGAACGGGACGCGGTCGCCCTCGGCCTGGCCGACGCGGCGTCCCCTCCCCGGCGGACACGGCCACCGGCGGCCCCTGCCGCGCCTCCCGCGGGCCCCCGGCCCCGCCTCGTACCCGCGCCCCGGCGCGGCCCCCGCACTCCGACCCGGCACCGCACGCGAACGCCGTGACGCACGCGAACGCCGTGACGCCCCCGCCCCCTGCCCCCGCCGGGCCCCCCGACCGGGCACCTTCCGCTGCCGCCCCCGGCCGACCCGCGCCCGGCACCCCACCACTGCCTCTGCCGCTGCCCGGTTACGGACCGGGCCGGCTGCTGCGCGCCCTGCCCCCGGCCACCGGCGCGCCGGACACCGGTCCGGTCGTCCACGTGCTGGACGGCGGGGTCGGCCCGGCCGCCGCCGCGGCCGCGACCGGGACCGCGCTGACCGCCGCCGCGCTCCACGGCACCCCCTACGACCTGGTCGTCTCGGCCGGGATCGGCGGCGGCTTCGCCGGTGTGGCGCCACCGCTCGCGGTGGTGGTGGCCGACGCGATCACCGCCGCGGACCTGGGCGCGCAGACCCCCGAGGGCTTCCTGCCCGTCACCGAGCTGGGCTTCGGGACGTCCACGCACCGGCCGCCGCCCGCCCTGGCGCGGGCCGCCGCCGAGGCCACCGGCGCGGTGCGCGGCACCGTGCTGACGGTCTCCACGGTGACCGGCAGTGCCGAACGCGCCGCCGAACTGGCGGGCCGGCACCCCGGTGCGGCGGCCGAGGCCATGGAGGGCTTCGGGGTGGCCGAGGCGGCCGCCGCGCACCGGGTCCCGGTCCTCGAAATCCGTACCGTCTCCAACCCGGTGGGCCCCCGGGACCGTGCCGCCTGGCGCATCCGTGAGGCGCTGGAGGGACTGCGCGACGCCTTCCGGCGGCTGGTCCCGGTCCTCACCGCGGCGGTCGCTCCCGCCGCGCCACCGGAGAGCCCTGCCGGGCCGTCCCGGCAGGGCGGGACGGCCCCGCACCCAAAGGCCGCCCCCATCGCAGCGAAGGAGGCCACCCCCGTGGCAGCACAAACGCCCGGCGCTCCTGGCGCCCCCGCCCCGCCGGCGCCCCTGGAACCGTCCGGCACCCCGCACGACGCGCAGCCCCCCGGAGCCGGAACCACCGCGGACCCCGGCCGGGCAGGGGCCCCCGGAGCCGGTACCGGAACCGCAACCGGAACGGTGGCGGCACCGGAGGCCGGGCAGCCGCTGCGGATCGCGTACTCGCCGTGCCCCAACGACACCTTCGTCTTCCACGCCTGGGCCCACGGCCGGGTGGCCGGCGCCCCGCCGCTGGACGTCACCTTCGCCGACATCGACCTCACCAACGGCATGGCCGAGCGCGGGGAGTTCGACGTGCTGAAGGTCTCGTACGCGGTGCTGCCGTGGGTGCTGGACGAGTACGCGCTGCTGCCCTGCGGCGGGGCGCTGGGCCGCGGCTGCGGCCCGCTGGTGCTGACCCGGGACCCCGGCGACGGGAACGGTGACGGGAGCGGCGGGGACGGGAACGGCGACGGCGGGAGGGCGCGGGCCGCCGGACTGGCCGGGAAGACGGTCGCGGTGCCCAGCGAGCGGTCCACCGCCTATCTGCTCTTCCGGCTCTGGGCGGCGGACCTGGTCCCCGGCGGGGTCGGGGAGGTCGTGGTGCTGCCGTTCCACGAGATCATGCCCGCCGTCCGGGACGGGAAGGTGGACGCCGGACTCGTCATCCACGAGGCCCGCTTCACCTATCAGCGGTACGGCCTGCACCGCCTGGCCGACCTGGGCGAGTACTGGGAGGGCACCACCGGGCTGCCGATCCCGCTGGGCGCGATCATCGCCAGGCGGTCGCTCGGCACCGCGCGGCTGCGGGAGCTGGCCGAGGCGGCCCGCGCCTCGGTCCGGGCCGCCTGGGACGACCCGGTGGCCTCCCGCCCGTACGTGCTGGAGCACGCCCAGGAGATGGACCCGGCGGTGGCCGACCAGCACATCGGGCTGTACGTGAACGAGTTCACCGCCGACCTGGGCGAGGACGGCTACGCGGCGGTGCGCGGACTGCTCACCCGCGCCGCGGCCGAGGGACTGGTACCGCCCCTCGGCCCGGACGCGCTGGACTTCCCCTGACGGACCCGGTGCCCCGGCCCCGGCAGCCGTGACCCGCCGTCACGGTGCTACCCGGGTCCGGGCACGGCGCAGCCCCGGGCCGGGGCACCGGACGTCGGCACTCCCGGCATCCGGGGGGCCTGGCCGTCATGGCGCTCGCGGCACCGGGGCGCTGGGGGTCCTGGCCGTCGTGGCGCTGCCCGCACCAGGGGTTCCTGGCCGTGTGGCCGTCCGTGGCGCTGCGGCATCGGGAACGTCCGCCGTCATGGCGTCCCCGCGTCGAAGGCCCCGGGCCGGGCGGGGCCGTCGGGTCAGACGTCGAGCTGGTCGGCGACCGCCCGCAGCATGCCCGCGATCTTGGACCCGTGTGCCTTGTCGGGGTAGCGGCCGCGCTCCAGTTGCTGGGTCACGTTCTCCAGCAGGGTGGTGAGGTCCTGGACGATCGAGGCCAGCTCGTCCGGCTTACGGCGCTGGGCCGCCGCGACGGAGGGGGTCGGATCCAGCACCACCACGGAAAGCGCCTGGTCACCGCGGTTACCGGCCACGACACCGAACTCGACGCGCTGGCCGGGCTTCAGCGTGTCCACGCCGGCCGGGAGTACCGACGAGTGCACGAAGACGTCGCCGCCGTCATCGCGGGAGAGAAAGCCGAAGCCCTTCTCGCTGTTGAACCACTTGACCTTGCCGGTAGGCACGTCTGTCCTCGTCCTCGTCACTCGTCGGAAACCACGGAAAAAGAGCTCTGGATAGCACTACAGCGGGTCGCAAGACCCGCCACCACCAAGGCTAATGGTCCGGAGCCTGGTGACAAGACGTACCCGGGTGGTTCCTGCCCGCTTTCGACCTACCCTGGTGCGGTGAGCAACACACCTCGACCCCAGGACCGCACGCCCGGCGACGGGCTGGTGCGGCTCGGCGCCATCGTCTTCACGGTGGGCGCGGTGGCGACCCTGGCCACCGTCGCCCCGCTGCTGCTGGGCGCGGACCCGCTGCCCACCGCCGCCTACCTGGTCAGCATGCTGATGGGCGTGGGCTTCGCCCTCGCCGCCTGCGGGCTGCTGATGTCCATCGCCGCCCAGCGGCGTCAGGCCAGATCGGCGGAGGGGCCGGCACCGGTGGCCGGTGCCGCGGCCGGGCCGTCCCCGTCCGGGCCGGCGTAACCGCCCGCCGCGCCGCGCTCCGCGACGTACCGCTCCAGCCAGGCCGGGAAGCCGGTCAGGTCGGTCAGCAGCACATCGGCGCCGGCCGCGCGCAGCTCCGCCGCGTCACAGGGGCCGGTGGCGACGGCCACCGAGAGCGCGCCGGCGGTGCGCGCCCCGCGGACGTCCCCGACGTGGTCCCCGACGTACACCGCGGCGCCGTACTCGCGCAGCGCCTCGGCCTTCGCCTCCGCCCACAGCCAGCCGATCACCGCGTCCGCCTCGATGCCGAGGTGGGCCAGGTGCAGCTTGGCGTTGGGCTCGTGCTTGGCGGTCACCACGATGGCCCGGCCGCCGAGCCGCCGTACCGCGGACACCGCCTCCCGGGCGCCCGGCAGCGCGGACGTGGGGGCCACGGCGTGGTGCGGGTAGAGCGAACGGTAGAGGTCCGCGACCTCCGCGATCCGCTCCTGCGGGAACCAGTGGGCCAGCTCCTCCTCCAGCGGCGGCCCCAGCCGGGTGACGGCGAGGTCGGCGTCGACGAAGGTCCCCGTCCGGGCGGCCAGCTCCCGGTACGCCGCCCTGATCCCGGGGCGGGAGTCGATGAGCGTCATGTCGAGGTCGAAGCCGACCGTGAGCCCGGCCGTGGAACCGGTCACGGAACCGGCCGGGGTGGGGTGCGCAGCAGCCATGCCCGCCATTGTGCCGTGCCCGCCGGCCGCCCCGGCCGGCCCGGCGGGGCCGGACCGACCGGGGCGGGCGCACCGGTGGGGGTCGGGCCGGTGACCACCGGCCACGGGCCACGGCCCGCCCCGGCCGCGCGCAGGGGGACCCGCGGGTCGCGGCGGGGGTCAGGTCGAACGGCGGCGGGCCCGCCACAGCAGGTAGAGCGCCGAGGCGGCGGCGGCCACCCGGACGACCACCGGCCAGGTGTCCTTCAGGACGTCGCCCAGGCCGTCCTCGGGGATCGGCTCGCCCCAGCGTCCGTCGAGCCGGCCCCACACCCACACCATCGCCGCCGAGGCGACCAGGCCGGGCAGGACCAGTACCGCCAGCTTGGCCTGCTTGGTGGGCAGCCGGCACAGGTAGTAGGCGACCAGCCAGCCGGCCGCCAGCACCAGGATGTGGCCGATGACCGCCCCGGTGGCGAGCAGCGCGACGGCCACCAGCGGCATCAGCCCGAGCCCGGCCGCACCCCCTCCCCCCGCCGCTCCCGTCCTCACCGGCGGCGGTCTTCTTCGCCTCGGCCCTGCCCCCCGGCGCCGCAGGGCCCGGCGGAGCAGGCCGCCGCGTGCCGGGGCCGCTGCCGCCCCGGCGCCGGAGGCGGTCTGCTCCACGCCGCCCGCCCCGGTGCCGGCCGCCTCCTCCTCGGTCTGCGGCGGCTTGAGGAGTTCGGGCAGTTCGATGCCGCCGGAGAAGCCGTCCACGGCACCGAAGTCGCTCTCCCGCCGCTCGGCGAACGGGCCGGGGTCGGTGCGCCACCAGTCGGGGTCGGACTCCCGGGAGCTCAGCTCGTCCTCACCCGCCAGATGGGGCGGCGAGGCGGGGAGCGGCCGTCCCGTCCCGGCGTCGGTGCCCTTCCGGGGGCCGGGTACGCCCCGGCCGGACGACCCGCCGCGCCCGGTGAACCCGGCCAGCCGTTCCCGGGCGGTACGGGTGAGCCGCCTGGCGGTCGGCTCCGGCCCACCGGCCGGGCCCTCACTCCCCACGGCTCCCGTGCCCCCGGCCGGCCCCGCGCCGCCCGCGGCACCCCCGGCGGCACCCGTGCCGCCGGACGCGTCCTGCCGGGGCCCGGGCACCGGTCGCGGCACCGGGTCGCCGGCCGCCCCGGGCCGGCCCGGGGTCCGGCCGGGGCCGGAGTGCTCGACATGGCCCGAACGGTCCGCGTGGTCGGAGCCGTCGGATCGGTCGCCGGCCGCCGCCCGCGCCGATCCGGGCGGCGCCTGCACGGACCCGGACGCATCCGACGACCGGGCGGCCGGGCCCGGGTACCCGCCGGCGGGCGGATACGGTCCGGCCGCCGTCGGCTCGGGTCCGGGAGCCGGACCGGGATCGGTGGCGGGCAGCGGGGGCCACGGCTCCGGCCGCGGTCCCGGGGCCGCATCGGCCCGCGTGGGCTGTTCCGGTCCCCGGGCGGCGGGCGGACCGTACCGGCCCGGCGCACCGGAGCCGGAACCGGACGCGGCGGACCCGGCGCGGCCTGCCGCACCACCGCCCTCGCCGCCTCGTCCCAGCAGTCCGCCGAGGCCGCGCCAGGCACGCGCCGCGGCGTCCGCGGCCGGCCGCGGGCCGTCTCCGGCCGCCGACGCGCCCGTACCGCCCGTTCCGTCCGGTAGGCCGGGGGGCACCGCCCCGCCGGCCCGGGCCACCACCTCGGCCGGCGTGCCGAGCCGGCCGAGGATGCGCTTCACCCCGGCCTCGGTCCCGCCGGCCGCGCCCGCGCCGGCCCGGCGCTGCTCGATCTCCGAACGCACCGTGGCGACCAGCCGCATCCGGTCCCGGGACGGCAGACCGTACTGCTGGGCCAGGTCGCCGACCTGGCTCAGGTAGTCGTACACCAGCCGATCGCTCTCGATCCCCACCGAAACCCCTGCGGACGCGCGCCCTTGAGTCCCGCCGCTGCGGAACCGGTCCGACGGTACCGCGCCGGTCCCGCCCCGGGGCCGTCCACGACCCGGCCTGTCGGCCCGGCCACCCGCTACTGTGGATCGAATGACCACCTCGCGGACCCCGGGCGCGTCTCCGGCGCCGGGGAATGGAAGCGGCCGGGACGGCGGGCGAGCGGCCGGGCGCACCGGTGGCGCCGGCCCGCGCACGCTCGCCGAAGAACTGCGCCACCGCGCCGACGAGTCCCTCGCCGCACTGCTGCGCAGCCGGCCCGATCTGCTGTCGCCGGTCCCGGGCGACCTGACGCAGCTGGCCACCCGGGCCGGCACCCGCGCCTCGGTGGTCCGGGCCGTGGAGCGGCTGGACCGCTTCGCCCTGCAGACCGCCGAGGCCCTCGCCGTCGCCCCGGACCCGTGCCCGTACCCGACCCTGCTGGCGCTGCTCACCGGGGACGACCCGGAGGTGCGGCCCGGGGACGGCCCCGCGGGACGGCCGGGGGACGGCGGGACCCCGGCGGAACGGTCCGGAGACGGCACCGGGCGGCCCGGTGACGCCGGGATCCCGGCGGAGCGGTCCGGGGCCGGTGACACCGCGACCGGCGCCTCCACCCCCGCCGGCACGTCCGCCGGCCCGGCGGTCCCGGCCGCCGCCGCTCCCACCGGCACCTCCACCGGCGCGGCCACCGGTGTTCCGGGCGACGCTGCCGCCGGCACCACCCCGCGCGCCGCGATCGCCGCCGAACTGCCGCGCGTGCTCGGCACGCTCCGTGCGCAGGCCCTGGTCTGGGGCGCGGACGACCGGCTGCGGCTGGTGCGTACCGCCCGGGAGCTGCTGGCGCCGTCCGGCAGCGCGCCGTCGCCGACCGGTCTGGGGCCCACCGTGGCGGAGGCGACGGCGGGCATGTCGCCCGGCCGGCTCCAGGAGATCCTGGCCGCCGCCGGGCTCCCGGCGACCCACGATCCGGTGACCGCCGTCGCCGCGTTGACCACCCTCTTCGAGGACCGGGCCCGGATGGCCGCGCTGCTGGCGCAGGCCCCGCCGGAGGCTTCCGCGGTGCTCGCCCGGCTCACCTGGGGGCCGCCGTTCGGCGAGGTGTCGGTCGCCGCGCCCGGCCCGCCCGTACGGTGGCTGCTCGACCGGGGCCTGCTGCTGCCGTCGGGCCCCCGCCACGTGGTGCTGCCCCGGGAGGTCGGGCTCCACCTGCGAGGCGGCCGGACCCACCGGGACCCCGAGCCCCTGCCGCCGGCGCCGGAGCCCGCGGCCGAACACCGTCCACAGACTGTGGACGCCGCCGCGGCCGGCCAGGCGCACACCGCGCTGGCCACCGTCGAGGAGCTGCTGGGGCTGTGGGACACCGGCGGGCCCCCGGTGCTGCGCGCGGGCGGGCTGAGCGTCCGTGACCTGCGGCGCACCGCCGCCGCGCTGGACGTCACCGAGCCGGTGGCGGCGTTCTGGATCGAGTTGGCGCACGCCGCCGGGCTGCTCGCCTCCGACGGGGACGCGGACGAACGCTTCGCCCCCACCCCGGCGTACGACGACTGGCTCCGGCTGCCCGCCGCCGAACGCTGGGCGGAACTGGCCGCCGCCTGGCTGGCGGCCACCCGCACCCCCGGGCTGGTCGGCACGCGCGACGCCAAGGGCCGTACGCTCGCCGCCCTCGGGCCGGACCTCGACCGGTCGCCGGCGCCCGAGGTCCGCCGCCGCGTCCTGGAACTCCTCGCCGCGCCGCCGGCCGGCACCGCGCTCACCGAGGAGTCCCTGCTGGCCCGGCTGCGCTGGGAACGGCCGCTGCGCACCGCGGGCGGTGCGGCGGGCGGCACCGCGGCGCGCGCCGGGGTGCGCCCCGGCGCGGGCGGAGCCGGCACCGGTCCCGCGGCGAACGGCGCCACCCGGCCGCCGGCCGCCGCCCCGGTTCCCGCGACCGGTCCCGCCGGCGGGGCGTCCGCCGGGGCCTTCGTGGGCACCGCGCCGGAGGCCCCGTCCCCGGGCCGGACCCGCGCGGCCGGCGGGCCGGCCGGCCCGCCGGCGCGCCTGGAGGACCTGCGGTCCCGGCTCGCCCGCTGGACGCTGGCCGAGGCGGAACTGCTCGGCGTCACCGGCCGGGGCGCACTGGCCGCGCACGGCCGCGCGCTGCTCGGTGCCGCGCACGGCTCCGGGGCCGCCACCCCCGGCGACGGCACCGGAGCGGCCACCACTGGCCCCGGTCCCGGCACCACGGGGGCCCGCCCCGCCGGCGGGGCGGGCGGCGGCACCGCGTCCGCCGGACGGCCCGCCGGCCCCGACCGGACCGCCGCCGCGATGACGGAGGCGGCCCGGCTGCTCGCGCCGCTGCTGCCGGAACCGCTCGACCACGTACTGCTCCAGGCCGACCTGACCGCGGTCGCGCCCGGCCCGCTGGAACGCCCGCTCGCCGCCGCCCTCGGGGTGCTCGCCGAGGTCGAGTCCAAGGGCGGTGCCACCGTCTACCGGTTCACCCCGGCCTCGGTGCGCCGCGCCCTGGACGCCGGCCGCTCCGCCGCCGACCTGCACGCATTCCTCGCCGCGCACTCCCGCACCCCGGTGCCGCAGCCGCTGAGCTACCTCATCGACGACGTGGCCCGCAAACACGGCCTGCTCCGCGTCGGGGCCGCCTCCGCCTACGTCCGCTGCGACGACGACGCGCTGCTCGCCGAGATCCTCGCCGACCGGCGCGCGGCGAACCTGCGGCTGCGCCGGCTCGCGCCGACCGTGCTGGCCGCCCAGGTGCCCCCGGAAGCGCTCCTCGACGGGCTGCGCGGCATGGGGTACGCGCCGGCGGCCGAGTCCGCCGAGGGCGATGTGGTGGTGTCCCGCCCGGACGCGCACCGCACCCCGCCCCGCGCCGCCCCGGTCCCGGTGCCGGACGGCCCCCCGGTGCCCGACGAGACGCTGCTCGGCGCCGCGATCCGCGCCATCCGCGCCGGGGACCGCGCGGCGACCACCCCCCACAAGGCGGTGCCGGCACCCACCGGCCGCGCCGGGACCGCACCCGCCGCCGGCGGCCTGCCCCGCACCAGCACCGCCGAGACCCTCGCCACCATGCAGGCCGCCGTCCTCACCGGGACCCCGGTGTGGATCGGCTACGTCAACGCCGAGGGCGGCGCCAGCCAGCGGGTGATCGCCCCGGTCCGGGTGGAGGGCGGCTTCGTCACCGCCTACGACCACACCGCCGACGAGGTGCGCACCTACCCCCTGCACCGGGTCACCGGAGCCGCCGAACTCACCGACGAGGAGAGCTGACCGGACCGCTCGCGGCCCGCTGCCCGACCGGGCCGGGCCGAGCCGGTTGCCGGACCCGGCGCGCCCGGCCCGCCCGCTCGCCCGCCCACCCGTCGGAGCGCACCGGGCAGCACCCGGGCTGCCGTACGGCCGGCACCTGGACCGGCACCGGCACCGGTGACCGTACGGGCGCCGGACGCAGGTACCGGAGCGGCCCCGAGGGGCTCCCGAGCCCGTCGGACCCGGCGCCGGGCCGGATACCCGGCCCGGCGCCGGACGACAGGACCGCACCGCACCGGACCGGCACACCCGGACCCCCGCCGCACCGGCACACCCCCGGACCCCACCGCACCGGCGCCCCAGGACCGCGGCCCGCACCTGGGCCCCCACCGGCCTGGCGGCCACCGATCCGCAGGGGCCCACCCGCCGGGCCCACGGCCACCCATCCGCCCGGCCCCGACCCCCACCGGCCCCCGCACACCGGCCCGTGCCCCCGCACGCCCCGCCCACCGGCCCCGGCCCCTCGCCCCTCGCACGCCCCGCACGCCGCCCACCGGTCCCCCGGCCGCTACCGCGGGTCCAGGGGCCGCTCACCGTACGTGGAACCTTTCCCGGGTCGCTCCGCGATGGGGGACACTGGGGGTTTGGCCACTCCAGACCCCGCGCCGGGCCGGCCATCCCGGCGCACCGCCGGCGGAACGGAACGGAAGGCTCACCCGCGTGACCGGACCCCTCATCGTCCAGAGTGACAAGACCCTGCTCCTGGAAGTCGATCACGAGCAGGCCGACGCCTGCCGCAGGGCCATCGCCCCGTTCGCCGAGCTGGAGCGGGCCCCCGAGCACATCCACACCTACCGGGTGACCCCGCTGGGCCTGTGGAACGCCCGCGCCGCCGGGCACGACGCGGAGCAGGTGGTGGACGCACTGGTGACCCACTCGCGCTACCCGGTGCCGCACGCCCTCCTCGTCGACATCGCCGAGACCATGGCCCGCTACGGCCGGCTGCGGCTGCTCAAGCACCCGAGCCACGGGCTGGTGCTGGAGAGCAGCGACCGCCCGGTGCTGGAGGAGGTGCTGCGCTCCAAGAAGATCCAGCCGCTGGTCGGCGCCCGGATCGACCCGGACACCGTGGTGGTGCACCCCTCCGAGCGGGGCCAGATCAAGCAGGCCCTGCTGAAGCTGGGCTGGCCCGCCGAGGACTTCGCCGGGTACGTGGACGGCGAGGCGCACCCGATCGAGCTGCGGGAGGACGGGTGGGCGCTGCGCCCGTACCAGAAGCAGGCGGTGGAGGGCTTCTGGCACGGCGGGTCCGGCGTCGTGGTGCTGCCCTGCGGCGCGGGGAAGACGCTGGTGGGCGCCGGTGCCATGGCGACCGCCAAGTCCACCACGCTGATCCTGGTGACCAACACCGTCTCGGCCCGGCAGTGGAAGCACGAGCTGGTGCGCCGGACCTCGCTCACCGAGGACGAGATCGGCGAGTACAGCGGCACCCGGAAGGAGATCCGGCCGGTCACCATCGCCACCTACCAGGTGCTGACGACCCGGCGGAAGGGCGTCTACCCGCACCTGGAGCTGTTCGACTCCCGGGACTGGGGCCTGATCGTGTACGACGAGGTGCACCTGCTGCCCGCGCCGGTGTTCAAGTTCACCGCCGACCTCCAGGCGCGGCGGCGGCTGGGGCTCACCGCGACCCTGGTCCGGGAGGACGGCCGCGAGTCCGACGTGTTCTCGCTGATCGGGCCGAAGCGGTTCGACGCGCCGTGGAAGGAGATCGAGGCCCAGGGCTACATCGCGCCCGCCGACTGCGTCGAGGTCCGGGTCAACCTGACCGACTCCGAGCGGCTGGCGTACGCCACCGCCGAGGCGGAGGAGAAGTACCGCTTCTGTGCCACCACCGCCTCCAAGCGGCACGTCACCGAGGCCCTGGTCGCCCGGCACAAGGGACAGCAGACCCTGGTCATCGGGCAGTACATCGACCAGCTCGACGAGCTGGGCGAGCACCTCGGCGCCCCGGTGATCAAGGGTGAGACGACCAACGCCCAGCGGGAGAAGCTCTTCGACGCGTTCCGGCGGGGCGAGATCTCCGTGCTGGTGGTCTCCAAGGTCGCCAACTTCTCCATCGACCTGCCCGAGGCGACCGTCGCCATCCAGGTCTCCGGCACCTTCGGCTCCCGCCAGGAGGAGGCCCAGCGGCTGGGCCGGGTGCTGCGCCCCAAGGCGGACGGCCATCCGGCGATCTTCTACTCGGTGGTCGCCCGGGACACCATCGACCAGGACTTCGCCGCCCACCGGCAGCGGTTCCTCGCCGAACAGGGGTACGCCTACCGGATCGTGGACTCCGGCGAGCTGCTGGCGGACGAGGACGTCTGACCCCGGACGCGGCCGAACCGGCCACCACCGCGCGACCCTCACGAGCGGGCGGGCGTGCCGGACGAGGGCACGGGCGCGCCCGGCGCGGGCCCACCGGACGCGGGCGTACCCGGCACGGGCGCACCGGGCGGCGGCACCGGCGCGCCGGACGGAGGCACGGGCGGGGCGGTGCTCAGTGGCCGGGGTGTATTTCCTCGCCGTACTCGCCGAGGACGACCACGCTGAAGGCGGTGGCGGCGAAGACCTTCACCGCGCGCAGCGCGTTGCCCAGCAGGTGGCGGGGGTGGCCCTCGGCGTCCTCGCGGAGGGCGGTGGCGCCGTGGGCGGCGGAACCGGAAGCGGGGTTGATGGCTGCTGTGCTCATGTCTCCAGGGTGCTCTTCCCGGGGGCGGAACACATCGGTCTGCCGGGGTAACCGTGGACGCCGCCGCGTACGACCACAGGGGCAGCCGCCCCCTACGGGAGATCCGGGGAAACCCTGATCCCCGCGGAGAAATTCGTTCGCGCCGCATTTCCCCGCTGGCTACAATCGCGCCTTCCCCCGGATCGCCCCGGGCCCGGACCCGTTCCGGCGCCCCGGCCGGCCCCGGGGACCTCCCGCCTCCCGTGCGGCCCACCCGGGCCGGCCCGGGAAGAGCCGCCGCCCGGACGGAAACCGGGCGGCACGCGCGTGCGCCCGGCACGCGCCCTTCCCCGTGTTACCGGACAAAGCCGCACTCAGCCGGAGGCCACCGCCGTGCCCTCGCACGCCCCTGACCAGCACGTCCCGCACGATCCCGACCGGCACACCGCCGACCGGACGGACGCCCCCGGGCAGCCCGCCACCGGCCCGGCCCCCCGCCCCGGGGCAGCCTCGCCGCCCAGGCGCGGACGCCGCACGCCGCCGGCCGGACCGCCCCCGGCCGGCCGGCGCCGGGCGACGGACCGCGCCCGGCGACCGCCCCGCACGGGCCGGGCGCGCCGCACGACCGGCCCGGCCCCTCCCCCGCCGGCACCGGCCGCGCCGACCGGACCGACCCCGGAACCGACCCGGAATCCCCCCGAGGGCGGGTCGGGGACGGCGGGCGCGCCGGGCACGGGAGCGAGGACGGGGACGACGGACCGCTGGAGCGCGAACGGGCCCATCTCGCCGCCTCCCGCGCCGCGTTGCGGGCCATGCGCGCCGACGTCGAGGCGCTCGACATCCGGGACGTGACCGCCAACTGGGTCAACGCCGAGGCGCTCCAGCACCAGATCGAGCAGCGGATCGCCGCGCTCGCCGATCTCGCCCACACCCCGCTGTTCTTCGGACGGCTGACCTACCTGGCCCCGCCCGGCACGGACGGTGCGGGCGGTACGGACGGTGCGGGCGATGCGGGCGGTACGGACGCGGCGCACGGCGCGGGGGCGGCGAACGGCGCGGCGCGCGCGGACGGACGGGACCGCGCGGACGGGGAGGCGGCCGGGGCGGAGGACGACGCGGCGACCACCTACTACATCGGCCGCCGCCATGTGCACGACGCGGACGGCGACCCCATGGTGATCGACTGGCGCGCCCCGGTCTCCCAGGCGTTCTACCAGGCGTCCCGGAAACAGCCGATGGACGTGGCGCTGCGCCGCCGCTTCGGCTACACCGGAGGCGAACTGACCGCCTACGAGGACGAGCACCTCACCGACCCGACCGAGGGCGACCGGGCGAGCCGGCTGCTCCAGTCCGAGATCGAGCGCCCGCGCGTGGGCCCGATGCGGGACATCGTGGCGACCATCCAGCCCGAGCAGGACGAGATCGTCCGCGCCGGGATCGGCGGCACGGTCTGCGTGCAGGGGGCGCCCGGCACCGGGAAGACGGCGGTGGGCCTGCACCGCATCGCGTACCTGCTCTACGCGCACCGGGAACGGCTCTCCCGCACCGGAACCCTGGTCGTCGGGCCCAACCGCTCCTTCCTGCGGTACATCGAGCAGGTCCTCCCGGCGCTGGGCGAGTTGCAGGTCGCCCAGGCCACCGTCGACGACCTGGTGGCGCGGGAGGGGGTGGCGGTCCGCGGGACCGACGACGCGCAGGCCGCGCGGATCAAGGGCGATGCCCGGATGGCCGAGGTGCTGCGGCGGGCGCTGCGGTCGCACGTCACCATGCCCACCGAGGCCTGTGTGGTGGTGCGCGGGTCGCGCCGCTGGCGGGTGCCCGCGTACGAGATCGAGGAGATCGTCCGGCAGCTGCTGGACCGCGACATGCGGTACGGCGCGGCCCGCGAGGCGCTGCCGCAGCGGATCGCCCACGCGGTGCTGGTGCGGATGGAACAGGCCGGCGAGGCACCGGACGACCGGGTGCAGGACGCGGTCGCCCGCAACGCCGCGGTCAAGGCGACCGTCAAGGCGGTCTGGCCCCCGGTGGACCCGGCGAAGCTGGTGCTGCGGCTGCTGTCCGACCCGGAGTTCCTCGCCGAGCACGCCGAGGGCCTGCTCACCGCCGACGAGCAGAAGGCCGTCGTGTGGTCCCGGCCGGCCCGCAGCGTGCGGAGCGCGAAGTGGTCGCCGGCCGACGCGGTGCTGATCGACGAGGCGGCCGACCTGATCCAGCGCACCCCGTCGCTGGGCCACGTGGTGCTGGACGAGGCCCAGGACCTCTCGCCGATGCAGTACCGGGCGGTGGGCCGGAGGTGCACCACCGGATCGGCGACCGTCCTGGGCGACCTGGCACAGGGCACCACCCCCTGGGCGACCGGCAGTTGGCAGGAGGCGCTGGCCCACCTGGGCAAGCCGGACGGGCTGGTCGAGGAGCTGACCCAGGGCTTCCGGGTGCCGCGCCAGGTGATCGCGTACGCCTCCCGGCTGCTGCCCGCGATCGCGCCCGGACTCACCGAGGCCACCTCGGTGCGGGAGGCCCCCGGCGACTTCTCGGTACGGGCGGTGCCGGCCGGGGAGCTGGACGCCGAGGTGGTGGCGGCCTGCCGGGCGGCGCTGCGGCACGAGGGGTCCATCGGTCTCATCGCGGCCGACGCCCGGCTCCCCGCACTCACCGAAGCGCTGACCGCCGCCGGGCTGAGCTGGCTGGCCCCGGGCGAGGAGACCACCCCCGAATCCCGGCTCACCCTGGTCCCGGCGACCCTCGCCAAGGGTCTGGAGTACGACCACGTGGTGCTGGACGAACCGGCCGCCGTGGTGGACGGCGAACCGGACGAACGCACCGGCCTGCGGCGGCTGTACGTGGCCCTGACCCGGGCCGTCTCCGGCCTGACCGTGGTGCACGCGGCCCCGCTGCCCGAGCTGCTGGCCGGCACCGGGAGCTGACGCCCCGGCCGTGGGGACGCGCGCCCCCACGGCCATCACCTCGCCGGCCCGCCCCCGCCGGCCGGGCCGGCCCACGTCGGCCGGGCCGGCAGCGCGCCGGACGGGGCCGCCCGTCCCGGGCGCACCGCGTCCGGCCCGCACCGCGCGGGGGCCGGTGTTCGGCCGGGCTCACCACCGGCCGCCGGCCGGCCGCACCACGGGTCGGCCCGCACCACCGGCCCGGCCCCGGGCCCACCGGCAGATCCGGCGCCGCCGTCAGGCGGCCGGGGCCGGACCGCCGGGGGCGGCGGTCCCGCGGCGCACCGCGTTCAGCGTCGCGTCGAGCAGGCCGGGGAAACGGGCGTCCAGGTCCTCCCGGCGCAGCCGCACCAGACGGTGCCGGCCGGCCGCACGGGTCGAGGTGATGCCCGCCTCCCGCATCACCCGCAGGTGGTGCGAGACCGTGGACTTGTGGAGGTGCTCCAGGCCGAGCAGGCAGGGGTCGCAGCCGTGCTCCTCCCCGTCCCCGTAGATCTCCAGCAGCCGGATGCGCACCGGGTCCGCGAGCGCGTGCAACACCTTGACCAGCTCGATCTCGTCCCGGTCCGGCTGGGGCAGCCGCTCCGCCGTCATGGCGCTCCTCTCCGCCGGCACCGTGCCGTCGCTCTCCGCCGGACCATGCCGTTCCGCTCCGCGGGGCGGGGCCGCGGCCGGCGCGGGGCCGCCGCGCCGGCGTCCGGTGTACCCGTCCGCGCCCCTCCGGGTCCGTCCGCCCCGCACTCCCGCACGGCCCCGCAATTGTTTGACAATCATCCACCAATCTCTATTGTTTGACGAGCGTCAAACCGTTGCGTCGTCCCGTCGTACGCCCCGGCCGCGCGCCGACCGCGCGCCCCCGTGGCGTTCCTCCGCGCTGCCCTCCGAAAGGGAATCCGTGCGTCTCCGCCTGCTCCTGCTGGCCCTCGGCACGTTCGCCGTGGGCACCGACACCATGGTGGTGGCCGGCATCCTCGCCCAGGTCTCCGACGACCTGGGCGTCTCCGTCTCCGCCGCCGGCCAGATGGTCACCGTCTTCGCCCTGTCCTACGCGCTGCTCGCCCCGGTCCTGGCGGCGCTCACCGCCTCCTGGCCGCGCCGCCGGCTGCTGCTCACCGCGCTCACCGTCTTCACCATCGGCAACGCGCTCAGCGCGCTCGCCCCGGAGTACGGGGTGCTGCTGGCCACCCGGGTGCTGGCCGCGGCCGGCGCCGCCCTCTACACCCCGGCCGCCAACGCGGTGGCCACCTCGATCGTCCCTCCGGAGCGGCGCGGCCGGGCGCTGGCGACCGTGCTCGGCGGGATGACGGTCGCCACCGCGCTCGGCGTTCCGCTCGGCACCTGGATCGGCCGCACCGACTGGCGGCTGACGATGTGGCTGGTCGTCGCCCTGGGCGTGGCCGCCTTCGCCGGACTGGCCCTGCTGCTGCGGGACCTGCCCGCCACGCCCGCCGCCGCCCCGGGGCTGCGCGCCCGGGTCGCCCCGCTCACCGACCGCCGGGTGCTGGGCGCCGCCGGCACCACGTTCGCCTTCTTCCTGGCGTTCAACTCCGTCTACATCTACCTGGCGACCGCGGTCCGGCCGGCCACCGGCGGCGACGGGGGACGCCTCAGCCTGATCCTGCTCGCCACCGGCGTCGCCTCGGTCGCCGGCAGCTGGCTCGGCGGCCGGGCGGTGGACCGCTTCGGGGTACGGACCGTCCTGCTCACCGGCAGCGCCGTCGCCGCGCTCGCCTTCACCACCCTCCCCTGGGCGGCCCGGTCGATGCCGGGCGCGCTGGCGTACGCCGTGGTGACCCCGGTCGCCGGCTGGGCGGTCTCCGTCGCCCTGCCCCACCGGCTCGCCTCGCTCGACCCGGCGAAGGCCCCGCTGCTCATCTCGCTCAACAGCAGCGCCCTCTACCTGGGCGTGGCGGCCGGCGGCGGCGCGGGCAGTCTGGCGATCGCGGTCCTGGGCGACCGCTGGTTCCCGCTGGCCGCCACCGGTCTCGCCGCCGTCGCCGCCGTCCTGGCGGCCGTCACCACCCGGTCCGCCGGCGCCGACCGGCGAACCGGCGCCGACACCGCCGGCCCGGAGGCCGCCGCACCGGCCGGCGCCACGGACACGCCCGCCACCACCAGCACCACCGGCACGACCGGGGCGACCACCGCCGGCCCCACCGGCACGGCCACCACCACCCGCACGACCGCCGCCGGTGCCACCACCGGCACGACGGTCGCGGGCGCCACCCCCCGGCCGTGAACACCGCCCGGTCCGCCCGCGCTCCCGGGGTCCGGGCCCGGCCCGGGCACACCGCCCCGCCGGCCCCGGACCCGGCTCACCACGCGGGGTCCGGGACGGGCGGCGTCCGCCCGGCTCCTACCACCCGCCCCCGGTCCGGTGGGCGGCCGCCGGGTTGGTCAGCAGGCCCCGGGCCAGACCGGTCTGGGCCGCCGTGAGCAGGCGTATCACCGGGACGGCGGTGGCCAGGAGGACCAGTCCGATGCCGGTGTGGAAGGCGATGTCGGCGGCGCGTGACTCCACGTCGAACATCAGGTCCAGCAGCCCCTGGTCGCCGTCGTCCCGCGGGATCGCCCAGGACCAGGTGACGTTCAGCAGTTCCCCGAGACCGCCGACGGTCCAGGTGACCGCCAGGCAGAAGCCGATGATCCGCACCGGGAAGGACACCACCATGTGGACCAGGTCGCGCCAGGACTGCGGCTCGCGCAGCCTGCCCAGCTTGCCGCCGATCCCGGTGTCGGCGGGGGCCTGGCGGTAGTGGTGCGGCGGCAGCGGGCGGCCCGTGACGTGCTCCACCCGCCGTCGCTCGGTGCGGGCGAAGGCCCGCGCGGCGGCCAGCGTGCCCAGCAGCACCGGCAGGCCGAGGACGGTCACGAAGGTCGCCGCGCCGACCACGAAACCGGTGACCGCGACCGTGAACGCGGCGATGCCCAGCGGCAGCCCCGTGAGCAGGTAGCCCAGTTCGCGGCCGAACCGCCCGGTGCGCCCGGATCGCTCCGCGAGCGGCCCGGAATCCCACCGGGCGTCCGGGCCGGAGGTGCTCAGGCCCTCGCGTCCGGCGTACGGGGAGGGGGCGCGGGACACAAGGTACGGCGGCGTCATGTCGGTCATGACGCCACTGTCCCGCGGAACCGGCCCCGCCCCCCATCCGGCGGGCCGGTCTCCCGGGGGTGGTGCTAACCCCACCACCGGGGTTCTCCTCAGCCCACCAGGGCGGCCGGGGCGTCCAGCGCCTCACGCCACTCGCGCACCGCCGCCACGTCCACCGGCCCCTCCCAGCCCGCCGGACGGCTGGCGCCGCCGATGTGGAAGGCGTCGATGCCGGCCTCACGGAGGGTCGGCAGGTGGTCCAGCCGCAGCCCGCCGCCGACCATGATGCGCGGACGGTAGGCCGGTTCCGGCACCACGCCGGCCATCTCGACCGGGCCCCTGGCCCCGCGGGCCGCCTCCGCCAGCAGCACCGGGAGACCGTCGTCCACGCCGAGCGCCGAGCCGGCGGTGAGGTAGGTGTCCAGGCCGGGCACCTCCGCCAGCCGCCGGCGGAGCGCGTCCCGGTCCGCGGCGCGGTCGATGGCCCGGTGGAACGTCCACCGCACGGCACCCGCGCCGTTCCGTACGCCGATCGCCTCGGTCAGCGCCGTGACCGCGGCCATGTCCGGCATGCCGTCGGGGGTCAGGAAGCCCAGGACGAACTCCTCCGCCCCCTCCGCCCGCAGTTCCTGGGCCGACCGGCACAGCGCGTCGAGGGCCGCCGGGTCACCGGCGGCGAAACCGTCACTCGCGCGCAGCATCACCCGCAGCGGGATCTCCACGGCGGCGCGGATGGCGGCGAAGGTCTCCCGGGCAGGGGTCAGCCCGTCGGCGGCCATGTCGGCGACCAGCTCAAGGCGGTCGGCGCCACCGGCCTGGGCTGCGACCGCGTCCGCCGGGTCGAGAGCGATCACCTCAAGAATTGGTCTAGACATATAACACAGCCTGCCACAGTCGGCGCGGCGCCGGAACACCGCCTCCGCCGGGTCCGCGCCGCCCCGGCACCCGCCCGGACCACCCGCGCCGCACCCCCCACCGGCGGCGGAACCCCGCGGCCCACGCCGGTCGTCGGGCACCGCGGCGCCCACCGCGTCCCGCCGGGGACGGAACCGGAACGCGGGCCGGGCACGAGCCGGCGGCCGGCGCGCGGCGCACCACGACCGGGCCGGCAACGAGGAGCGGCGCGCGAGAGGAACGGCGCAGAGGCACGGCCCGGCCGGCGGTGGACGGGAGAAAGCACGACCGGGCCGGCGCCGACCGGGAGCACGCACGACCGCCGCCGGCAGGAGGGCGACGCGAGGCACGCCACGACCGGGCCGGCAGAGGGAGCAGCGGGCGGAAGGCGCCGCACGGGGCAACGGCGGAACAATGGCCTCATGTCCACGCCGCAGTCCCCGCAGCGTCCGCTCCCCGACCACGAGACCCTGCTGACCCGCTGGGCCGGTCTGCTGACCGGTGCGCGGGACGGCGCGCCCGGCCCCGACCCGCGGCCGTACGGCGAGAACCTGCTCGCCCGGTGGGCGGAGCCCCGGCGCCACTACCACACCACCGCCCACCTGGTGAGCGTCCTGGACCACGTGGACACCCTCGCCGGTCACGCCGCCGACCCCGTCGCGGTCCGTCTCGCAGCGTGGTTCCACGACGCGGTCTACGTGCCGGAACGCTCCACCAACGAGGAGGCGAGCGCCCGCCTCGCCGAACGTGCGCTCACCGAGGCCGGGGTCCCGGCCCCGCGCGTCGCGGAGGTCGCCCGGCTGGTCCGGCTGACCGCCGACCACGATCCCGCCCCCGGTGACACCAACGGCGAGGTGCTGTGCGACGCCGACCTCGCCGTACTGGCCGGCTCGCCCCAGCAGTACGCCGGCTACGCGGCGGCCGTCCGGCAGGAGTACGGCTTCGTGCCGCACGACGCGTTTCGCGAGGGCCGGTCGGCGGTCCTGAGGCACCTCCTCGGCCTGCCCCGGCTCTTCCGCACCCCGTACGGCCACGAGCACTGGGAGCGCACCGCCCGCTTCAACCTCGGCACCGAACTGGAGCTGCTGAGCGTCTGATCCGGTGCCGGGCCCCGCCGCCGCCCGGCCCGGCCTTCGGCCGAGCCGGCATGCCCACGCCCGGCCCGCACCAGGCCGGATCCGGCGCGCCCACGGCCGGCCCGACACCAGGCCGGGCCCGGATCGCCCACGCCGGCTCCCGGATCCGGCGCGCCCACGGCCGGCGGCCCCGGCCGCGCGCGACACGTACCGCCGTCCCGCACCCACCGGTGCACGCACGCCGTCCGCCGGTGGACGCGCCGTGCCGCCGACCGGCCGGCGTCCCGGTGTCCGCCCGGGCGCGCCCGCGGACGCGCCGCTTCCGCGCCCCGCGCGCCGATCCGTCCGCGCACCGATCCGCCCGCCCACCTGGGAATGCCCGGCCGCGGCCAGGCGTTGCCACCTGACATGCCCATCGCCGTCTATGTCCTCGGTCTGTCCGTCTTCTCGCTCGGCACGTCCGAGTTCATGCTGAGCGGTCTGCTCCAGCCGCTCGCCCGGGACATGGGCGTGTCGATCCCGCAAGCCGGGTTGCTGGTCTCCGCGTTCGCGATCGGGATGGTGGTGGGCGCCCCGCTGCTCGCCGCCGCCACCCTGCGGCTGCCCCGCCGCACCACCCTCGTGGCGCTGCTCGCCGCCTTCGGCCTCGGCCAGGTGGCCGGGGCGCTGGCGCCCAACTACGCGGTGCTCTTCGCCTCACGCGTCGTCAGTGCGCTGGCCTGCGCCGGGTTCTGGGCTGTCGGCGCGGCCGTCGCCGTGTCACTGGTGCCGGTGACCGCGCGGGCGCGCGCCATGGCGGTGATGATCGGCGGACTGAGCATCGCCAACATCGCCGGTGTCCCGGCCGGCGCGCTGCTCGGGCAGCACGCCGGCTGGCGGGCCGCGTTCTGGGCGGTGGCCGCGCTCGCCGCGGTCGGACTGGTCGGCGTCCTGGCCCTGGTGCCGCGCACCGAGGTGCCCACCGGCTCCGACCGGCCGCGGCTCCGCGCCGAGCTGGCCATCTACCGCGACCGGCAGGTCTGGCTGGCCCTGATCGGCACGGCGCTCAACGCGGCGGCGGTGTTCTGCTTCTTCTCGTACCTGGCGCCGCTGCTCACCGATGTCGCCGGGCTCTCCGAGAGCTGGGTCCCGTCGGTGCTCGCGCTCTTCGGGGTGGGCGCGCTGATCGGCACCACGGTCGGCGGGCGGACCGCCGACGCACATCTGTTCGGGACGATGTACGTGGGGATCTCGGCGGCCGCCGTGGTGCTGGCCACGCTGGCGCTCACCGCGCAGCACGCGGTCGCCGTGGTGCTGCTGTCCCTGCTGCTCGGCGTGGCGGCGTTCGGGACCGCGCCCGCGCTCAACGCCCGGATGTTCAACGTGGCGGGGGCCGCGCCGACCCTCGCCGGGGCGACCACCACCTCCGCCTTCAACATCGGCAACACCCTCGGGCCGTGGCTCGGCGGCCTGGTCATCGGCGCCGGGTGGGGCTACCGCGCGGTGGCCTGGACCGGGGCCGTACTGGCCGTCGGGGCCCTGGCCACCACGGTCGCCGCGGCCCGCCTCCACCGGCGTACCGAGGCCTCCCGGGTGATCACCCGGTCGGTGCCCGCGGCCCCGACGGCGGCGCGCCCGGACGGTGACACCGGCGGCGAAACGGGCCCCGGCACCGGCACGGGCACGGCCCCCGGCCGGGACGCCACCGCCGCGGCCCCGTCGGCGAAGGCCACCGGGAACACCGGCGCCGCGAGCGACCCGGGCGACGCGGGCAGCACCGGGGGCACCGGCATACCCGGCACGGCCGAGGCCCCGACCGTGGCCTGCGGGGTGTCCACCGAGGCCGGTCACGCCTGACGCGTCCGCCGGCACCCGGCCGCTCTCCGGCCAGGCCGTCATCCGACGCCCGGCCACTCCGCCCCCGGCCACCGTCCGGCGCCCGGCCGGCCCCGACCGGGCCGCGCCCGCACCGCCCAGCCGCGCGAACCCGGCCGTACCCCGGCCGGCCGGACCCCGCCAGACCCGGCCCCACGGACCGGGCCGCCAGGACGGACCGCCACGACGAACGACCCCGCGAACCGGGCCACGCACGCCGGGCCCGGCCCCACGGCCGGGTGTACCGGTGCCCGGTGCCGGCGCTCGGTGCTGTCACCCACGTGCCGCCGCCCGGCCCCGGCCCGGCCGCTCACCGGCTGCATCGGCCCGGCCCGGTGCCGGCGCGCTCACCGGATGCCCGCCGCCCGGCCCGGCCGCTCACCGCCGTCACCCACTACCGCCGCCCGGCCCGGCCGCTCCCCGGCCAGGCCGTCATCCGACGCCCGCCACTCCGTCCCCGGTCACCGTCCGGCGCCCGGCGCCGGTTCAGTGCGGGGTGCCCTGCTGCCGCAGGCCCGCCGCGACGAGCCTGCGGACGAGTTCACGGCTGCCGACCTCCACCGCGCCGGCCCGGACCGCCTCCCCGTACAGCTCGCTCGGCACCTCGTAGTGGTCGCGTTCGAAGTCCCCGCGCGGCGCGCCGATCCGGTCCGCGAAGGCGTGCAGCTCGTCGTACGAGACATCGCTGACCAGGTGCGACCACATCCGCCCGTGACCGGGCCAGACCGGCGGGTCGATGTAGACCGCCATCACTCCTCGCTCCCCGCGCTGCCCAGCGAGCCGACCCGGGCGACCGCGACCGCCGTCTTGCCGCACACCCAGTGCGGGTCGGGGCCGAGTTCGGGCTCCACGTCCAGCGCGTGCGGGTCGCCTCCCTCGACACACACCGGGCACAGCGGCCACCGGCCGTAACGCTCCAGCAGCGCGTCCTGGACGTCCTGGGCCACCAGCCCCGCCAGGAAGGCGACGCCGTCCGGCCACTGCTCGACCCACCACCGCCGGTGCGCGATCGCGTCCTCCACCAGCGAGACGATGTCCGCGCGGGTGACGTCCCCCGCGGTGAGGTCCGCGAGGACCCGCGCCCGCGCCGTGTGCAGTGCCTGTTCGAGCTCCATAACCGCATTGTCGCGCCGTACCAGGGGTTGACGCTCCCCGGAGCCGAAAATACTTTTCACGGGTGAGCAGCCCACTGAAGGAAACTTTCCCCCGAGGCCCCGCCCGGGACGCGCTCGCCGCCGCCGTCCCCGGCATCGCACCGGACGTCCCACCGACGACGGCCACCGCTCCCCGCGCCCCGGCCGTGATCACCCCCGCCGCGGCCGTTCCCGGGGCCGCCGCCACCGGTGGCGGCGGCCCGCCGGCCGCCTCCGCCGATCCCCCCGGCTCCGCCACCCCCACCGGAGTCCACACCCCCGGACCCGGCGCCCTCGCCGGGCCGTCGGGTGCGCCGGCGCCGCCGCCCGCCCCCGGCGCGCTCGCTGCGAAGGTCCGCACCCTCGCCCCGTCCATGACCCGCTCGATGCAGCGCGTCGCCGAGACGGTGGCCGCCGACCCGGCCGGGTGCGCCGCGCTCACCGTCACCGGTCTGGCCGAACGCACCGGCACCAGCGAGGCGACGGTGGTCCGCACCTCCCGGCTGCTGGGTTACCCCGGATACCGGGACCTGCGGCTGGCCCTCGCCGCGCTCGCCGCCCAGCAGGCCGCCGGGCGGGCCCCGGCCGTCACCGCCGACATCGCGGTGGACGACCCGATGGCGGACGTGGTCGCCAAGCTGGCCCAGGAGGAACAGCAGTGCCTGGCCGACACCGCCGCCGGGCTGGACGTGGCCCAGCTGGAGGCCGCCGTCACCGCGCTCGCCGCCGCCCGGCGGATCGACGTGTACGGCATCGGCGCCTCCCACCTGGTCGGGCAGGACCTGGTGCAGAAGCTGCTGCGCATCGGGCTGATCGCGCACGCCCCCGGCGATCCGCACCTGGCCGTCACCAACGCGGTGCAGCTGCGGTCCGGGGACGTGGCCATCGCGATCACCCACTCCGGCGGGACCACCGACGTCGTCGAACCGCTCCGGGTCGCCTTCGAGCACGGGGCGACCACGGTGGCCATCACCGGACGGCCGGACAGCGGCGTGGCCCAGTACGCCGACCACATCCTGACCACCTCCACCGCCCGGGAGAGCGAGCTGCGCCCCGCCGCGATGTCCAGCCGCACCAGCCAACTGCTGGTCGTGGACTGCCTGTTCGTCGGCGTGGCGCAGCGTACCTACGAGAGTGCCGCGCCCGCCCTGGCGGCTTCCTACGAAGCCCTCGCCCACCGGCACGGTTCCCGCCCGGCCCGCTGACCCGGCCCCGACGCGCCACCTGCCACCTGCCACCTGCCACCTGCCACCTGCCACCGCACCATCGCCCGCCACGCACGCACCGACCACCGCCCGGCCAACCCCCACCCCCACCCGTCATGGAGAGCTGCCTTCCGATGTCCGTCACGCCCGACTCCGCAGCGCTGCGCGCCCAGCTCGACACCCTGACCACCGAGGCGTTCCGCCCCGAGCTGGCCGAGATCGACCGGCTCGGCACCGTCGAGATCGCCCGTCTGATGAACAACGAGGACGCCGACGTCCCGGCCGCGGTCGCCAGCCAGCTGCCGCGCATCGCCGCGGCCATCGACGACACCGCCGAGCGGATGGCCCGCGGCGGCCGGCTGATCTACGCCGGCGCCGGCACCGCCGGGCGGCTCGGGGTGCTCGACGCCAGCGAGTGCCCGCCCACCTTCAACACCGCGCCCGGGCAGGTCGTCGGGGTGCTCGCCGGCGGCCCGGAGGCGATGGTGACCTCGGTGGAGGGCGCGGAGGACAGCGGGGAGCTGGCCGCCGCCGACCTCGGCCGCCTCGCCCTCACCCCGGACGACACCGTGGTCGGCGTCTCGGCCTCCGGCCGCACCCCGTACGCCGTCGGCGCCGTCACCTACGCCCGGGAGCTGGGCGCGCTCACCATCGGCCTGTCCTGCAACGCCGGTTCGGCGCTCGCCGCCGCCGCCGACCACGGCATCGAGGTCGTCGTCGGCCCGGAACTGCTCACCGGCTCCACCCGGCTCAAGGCGGGCACCGCCCAGAAGCTGGTGCTCAACATGCTCTCGACCATCACCATGATCCGGCTGGGCAAGACGTACGGGAACCTGATGGTCGATGTCCGCGCCTCCAACGAGAAGCTGCGGGCCCGGTCCCGGCGGATCGTCACGCTCGCCACCGGCGCCGGAGCCGAGGCGGTGGAACAGGCGCTCACGGCCACCGGCGGCGAGGTGAAGCCGGCCATCCTCACCCTCCTCGGCGGGGTGGACGCGGCCACCGCGGACCGGCTGCTCGGCGAGGCGCACGGCCACCTGCGCACCGCCCTGGAAGCGGCCGGCGCCCGGCCCGGCGGCGACCGCTGACACCCGCGACCGCCGGCACCCGGCGACCCGACGACCGCCGGCACCCGGCCCGTCGTGCCCCGTCCCGCGCCGAGCGGTTCCGCGCACCGGCCCGCGCGGAACCCGCTCAGCGCGGGTAGGCGGAGGTGTCGAGTGCCGTACCGAAGGGTTCCGGCAGCTCCACCGGTTTCCCGAACGGCACCTGGACACTGCTCTGGTACGCCCCGCCGCTGGGGTGCGAGTACAAGGTGACCGTGGCCCCGCCTTCGTGCCACCGGTCGATCAGCAGATGGAGCGGGACCGGCGCGTGGGCGTAGGCCCGGAGCCTCTTCGTACGGTCGTCCCTCGCCTTGCTCCTGGAGGTGACCTCGACCATCAGCAGCGCGTCCGCCGCGTCCAGCGACCCGATGTCGTCGTCCTCGCCGGAGGTGAGCAGCGAACTCTCGATCACCACCAGGTCGGGGACGTAGACCTTCTCCAGCGGAGCGATGAACACGCCCAGCGTCCGGTAGATGCCCATGCCCTCGGGCAGGCAGCGGAACAGTGCGCTGTGCACGGCTCCCGTGATGAAGTTGTGCTCGGCGGTGGGCGGCGGAACCAAGGTGATGTTTCCCTCGTCGATCTCGGCGCGCCAGCCCTCGGGCACGTCCAGCTCCTGCCACGTACGCACGAGGTAGTCCCACATCCGGTGGCCGTGCTCACGGCCGGGTCCGACCATCGCAGCGGTCATCGCGGGGTCTCCTCTCCGTGGCCCTCACCGGGCAGCGTAGGCGGACGGGACGGGGCACCGGGCCGCTACCGGCCGGCGTCCCACGAACGTGTGACCGACGCACCGGGGCGCCCTCAGCGGGCGGGCCCGGGACCCGTGCGGCGCAGCAGGAGCAGCGCGATGTCGTCCTGGGCGGGGGACGCGCCGACCGAGGCGACCACCCGGTCCGCCAGGGCGTTCAGGTCGCGGGGCCGCCGCTCGCCGGCCGTTCCCGGGGCGGGTTCCTCGAAGGACCACTCCGCCAGCGACCGCATCAGCTCCGCCAGCGAGTCGCCCAGGTCCTCGCCGCGCCGCTCCACCAGGCCGTCGGTGTACAGCACCAGGGTGGCGCCCGGCAGGAGCGTTTCCTCGGCCACCGGGTACTCCTGCGCGTCGAAGCAGCCCATCGGCACCCCGCCGGGCACCTCCACCTCGCGGACCCGGCCGCCGGGCTCGATCAGCAGCGGGTACGCGTGGCCGGCCCGGGCCACCCGGACCCGGTCGCGGGCGGCGGAGACCTGGACGGCCACGCAGGTGGCGTAGCGGTCGGTGTCCACCTCGCAGAGGATGTCGTTCCCCCGCACCAGCAGTTCGGCCGGGTCCGTCTCGTCCCGGGCGTGCACCCGCATCGCCACCCGTACGTGCCCCATCACCGCGGCGGCCTGGGCACTGTGCCCCTGCACGTCGCCGACGACGACCATCACCCGGCCGTCCGACCCGGGCACCACGTCGTACCAGTCGCCGCCCACCTCCAGGCCCTTGGAGCCGGGCAGGTACCGCGCGGCGATCTCCAGGCCGGGCAGCTCCGGGATGGTGCTGGGCAGCATCAGCCGCTGCAACTCGGTCATCTGGCGGCGCCGTTCGTCGGTCAGCCGGGACCGGCCGACCGCCTGCGCCAGGACACCGGCCGCCGCGATGCACAGCGCCTCGTCGTCCTTGGTGAACACGTGCGGCCGGTCGAAGCTGATCACACAGGTGCCGACCGGACCCTCCGCGGTGATCAGCGGCAGGATGGCCCAGGCCTCCTGGCCGGGCAGCCGGGGCAGCCCCGCGGAGTACACGGCCTGGTAGTCGGCGCGGGTCTCGCAGAACAGCGGCCGGCGCTCCAGCGCGGTGAGCAGCTCGGGGTCGTGCGGCACCTCCTGGACCTGGGCCTCCAGCGCCGCCAGTTCCGCCGCGTCGAAGCCGTGGGTGGCGGCCACCGCCAGCCCGCCGGTGTCGCCGCCCACGTACACGATGATGTGCCGGGCGCCCAGCGTCGGCAGCACCATGGCCGCCGCGGTGTCGATGACCTCCTGGGTGGAGAACGCGCCGGTGATCGCCCGGGTGACGCTGAGCAGGAACTCCCGGCGGGCGGTGTCCCGGACGTACCGCCGGTGTTCCTCGGTCCGGTCCTGCACGATGCCGAGCATGCCCTGCGGCCGGTCGTCGGCGTCGTGCAGCACCCGCCCCTCGGCCTTCACCCAGCGCAGCTGCCCGCCCGGGTGCACCACCCGGTGCGTGACGGAGAACTTCCCGGTCCGCAGCGCCCGGTTCAGCTCCTGCTCGACGCCGGGCCGGTCGGCGGGGTGCAGCACCCGGAAGAAGCTCTCCACCCGCTCGTCGAACTCCTGCGGCGACACCCCGTAGATGCGGCACAACGGCTCGTCCCACACCACCCGGCCGGTCGCGAAGTCCCAGTCGAAGAAGCCGATGTCCGCGCTGGAGACGGCGAGCCGCAGCCGGGCGCCGCGCGAGCGGGTGTCGATCCGCCGCACCGTCTGGCCCAGGCGGGGGGCGCCGCCCGGCGGCGTGGCGTCCCCCAGCGACAGCAGGTGCTCCAGACGGTGCGCGCCGACCGCGGTGAGCAGGTTGAGGTCCCGCTCCTCGGCACCGGTGGGCGGCTGCGGCGGGGTGCGCAGCATCACCGCGCCCAGGCACCGGTCGTCGGCGAGCAGCGGGAAGCACACGTACGCCAGGGGCTCCCCGAAGTCCGCCACCTCCGGGTAGCTGGGCCGGAAGTACTCCGCGGGCATGAAGACCGGCCGGCGTTCCCGGACGGCCCGCGGGGCCGGCAGATCGGCGTGCGGGGAGACGGTCGCGAACTGCTCCTGGAGCTCGGCCGAGTAGCCGCGGCAGGCCGCCAGCCGCAGCCGGCCGTCGTCCCGCAGCACGTAGAGCGCGCCCCGGTCGCCGCCCACCCGGGCCAGGCAGGCGTCCAGCAGCAGGGTGAGCAGGGTGCCGGTGTCCGTACAGGCCAGCAGGCGGAGGGCGGCCGCCCGCGCGGCGGCGCCGAGGTCCTCCTCCCGCGCTCCGGCCGCGGCCGGCGCGTCGGGGACGGGGGCCGGCACGTTCGCGGCGGGTTCCGTGCCCGGCGCGTCCGGGGCGGGCACATCCGGGTCCGGTCCGCCGGGGGCCGGCACGTCCGGGGCCGGACCCGCTCCGCCGGGCCGGGTGGCACCGGGCCGGTCGGCACCGGGCGGCGGGGGGCCGTGGACGGCCTCGTCACCGCGTGATTCGCCGTCCCTTCCGCGCACGTTGCCTCGCCTTCGACGTCAGGCACCCGCGAGACGCCCACGCGCCGGTCCACGGGGCACGAGGCCCCCGTGGCCCCGCCCGGGCCCGCGAGATCAGGATAAGACGCGCAATTCGGAAATGCCGCTGGGGCGGCACCCCCCGAAGAGGATGCCGCCCCAGCGCTTGAAGGACGCTTGACCGACCGGAGCCGATCAGAAGTCCATGTCACCGCCCGGCATGCCGCCGCCGGCCGGCGCGGCGGCCTTCTCCGGCTTGTCGGCGATGACGGCCTCGGTGGTGAGGAAGAGCGCGGCGATGGAGGCGGCGTTCTGCAGCGCGGAACGGGTCACCTTCGCCGGGTCGATGATGCCCTCGGCCACCAGGTCCACGTACTCGCCGGTGGCGGCGTTCAGGCCGTGACCCGGGGTGAGGTTGCGGACCTTCTCCACCACGACGCCGCCCTCAAGACCGGCGTTGACCGCGATCTGCTTGAGCGGGGCCTCCAGGGCCAGCTTGACGGCCTGGGCACCGGTGGCCTCGTCGCCCTCCAGCTCCAGCTTCTCGAAGACCTGCGACGCCTGGAGCAGGGCCACGCCACCACCGGCGACGATGCCCTCCTCGACGGCGGCCTTGGCGTTGCGCACCGCGTCCTCGATGCGGTGCTTGCGCTCCTTGAGCTCCACCTCGGTGGCGGCGCCGGCCTTGATGACGGCCACGCCGCCGGCCAGCTTCGCGAGGCGCTCCTGGAGCTTCTCGCGGTCGTAGTCCGAGTCGGAGTTCTCGATCTCGGCGCGGATCTGGTTCACGCGGCCCTGCACCTGGTCGGCGTCACCGGCGCCGTCCACGATGGTGGTCTCGTCCTTGGTGACGGTGACCTTGCGGGCGCGGCCGAGCAGGTCGATGCCGGCGTTCTCCAGCTTGAGGCCGACCTCCTCGGAGATCACGGTGCCACCGGTGAGGATGGCGATGTCGCCGAGCATGGCCTTGCGGCGGTCGCCGAAGCCCGGGGCCTTGACGGCGACGGACTTGAAGGTGCCGCGGATCTTGTTGACGACCAGGGTCGCCAGGGCCTCGCCCTCGATGTCCTCGGCGATGATCAGCAGCGGCTTGCCGGACTGCATGACCTTCTCCAGCAGCGGGAGCAGGTCCTTCACGTTGCTGATCTTGGAGTTGACGATCAGGATGTACGGGTCGTCCAGGGACGCCTCCATACGCTCCATGTCCGTCGCGAAGTACGGGGAGATGTAGCCCTTGTCGAAGCGCATGCCCTCGGTGAGCTCCAGCTCCAGACCGAAGGTCTGCGACTCCTCGACGGTGATGACGCCTTCCTTGCCGACCTTGTCCATGGCCTCGGCGATCAGCTCACCGATCTGGACGTCGGCGGCGGAGATGGAGGCGGTGGAGGCGATCTGCTCCTTGGTCTCCACGTCCTTCGCCTGCTCCAGCAGAGCGGCGGAGACGGCCTCGACGGCCTTCTCGATGCCGCGCTTCAGGGCCATCGGGTTGGCGCCGGCGGCGACGTTGCGCAGACCCTCGCGGACCAGCGCCTGGGCCAGGACGGTCGCGGTCGTCGTGCCGTCACCGGCGACGTCGTCCGTCTTCTTCGCGACCTCCTTGACCAGCTCGGCGCCGATCTTCTCGTACGGGTCCTCCAGCTCGATCTCCTTGGCGATGGACACACCATCGTTGGTGATCGTGGGGGCGCCCCACTTCTTCTCAAGGACGACGTTGCGACCCTTGGGGCCGAGGGTGACCTTGACGGCGTCGGCGAGCTGGTTCATCCCGCGCTCGAGGCCGCGCCGAGCCTCCTCGTCGAACGCGATGATCTTGGCCATGTGAAGTGGTCCTCCCAAGACGACGGGGGTCCCTCCCACTCCCTGGGGGGCAGTGGGGGCGGATTGCTCCGGACCGCGCCTGGCGCCCGCGACGGACGGCCTGCCTGCCGCGCGGTTCCTTGCCCCACCCGGCCTGCGGGCCTCACCGACCCGGTCCTTCTTTTGTCACTCTCACTCTCAGAGTGCTAACGCCAATGATTAGCACTCGACCCCCGAGAGTGCAAGCGACCCAGGGGTCCCGGCGGGGGCGGGGGCCGGAATGCGCGCCCGTCCGGCCCGGACGCACCCGCTCGGGCCGCGCGCACGCCCCGCCCGCACCGCCGGGGCTCCGGCGCCGGCCGTTCGGCCGTCCGGGCCCCGTGCGGCGGCCCGGGATCCCTCTGACGCGACCCCGGCCCGTCCAGCGGCGGCCCCCCGGCCGCGACGTCGGGACCTCGCGCCCGGCGGCTCCCTGGACCTGAGACGCCCCGCCGGGCACCCGCCGGCCCCGGGGTCCGCAGCCGGGCACACCCGCGCCGGCACCCGACCGGAGGCAGGCCCCCCGGCGTACGGCCGGAGGCAGGCCCCCGGCACACGCCCGGAGGCGCCCCCGGCCCACGGCCGGAGGCGGTCCCGGGCACGCGGCGGACCCGCCCCCGGCACACTCAGGACCCTGGCCCGCCACACGGCACACGGCGGGGCGGACGCCGCGGCGAGGACGCCCCCGCACCCCGTGCCCGCACCCCGGCCGCGACGGGCCGCGCACGCCCCGGACACGCGGCGGGGCCCGCACCCCCTGGAAAAGGTGCGGGCCCCGCCTTCGCTGACGTCAGCGACCTGCGTCTCGGCACTCAGGCCGACACGCGGACCATGTCCGCCTGCGGCCCCTTCTGGCCCTGCGAGATCTCGAACTCGACCCGCTGGCCTTCCTCAAGGGTGCGGTAACCGTCCATCTGGATCGCGCTGTAGTGGACGAACACGTCCGCACCACCGTCGACCGCGATGAAGCCGTACCCCTTCTCCGCGTTGAACCACTTGACGGTGCCCTGAGCCATTCCTAACTCCCCTATTACTGGCCCTTGCGCAGGACCGCACTCCGCGGACCCGGGTCAGACCTCACCCCCCAGGTCAGTGGGGAGCGTGCGCCGGAACGCCGCGATCGACCGCCGCTGAATGTATCTGCCCAACTGCCCAGCGCAACAGGTCAGTCGGACGAGAATTCCGAAGACCGTCCGACGGCGTTAAGGGGTGAATTACCTGGATTCCAGGGCAAGTCGGGCCGGGCATAGCACACCAACCCGGCAATTCACGCACACACTTCGTGCACAAGTTGACGGGTTCTCATATGCCTGCGGCGAGCGCCGACGGGGGGATCGGCCCAACTCTACCGTGCCCCAACACGCGGAATCGCCCCGTCCGTTTCGCCGGACGGGGCGATTCCGCGTACTTCCGGGGCGGCCGGGAGGTGTCAGCCGCCGGCGACCGCGGGAATGATGGACACGCCGGCCCCCTCCGGGGTGGCCGTCTCCAGACCCTGCTCGAACCGCACGTCGTCGTCGTTGACGTAGACGTTCACGAAGCGGCGCAGCTTGCCCTCGTCGTCCAGGACGCGCGCGGCGATGCCCGGGTGGTTCTTCTCCAGCGAGGCGATGACCTCGGCGAGGGTCGCGCCCTCCGCGGTCACCTCGGCCCGGCCGCCGGTGTAGGTGCGCAGGATGGTGGGGATACGGACGTTGACGCTCATGCGAGGCCAGCCTCTCGGAACGAGTCAAGGGTCGGACGGATGGTCGCGGACGGGCCCGTGGTGGGCGCCACGGCGTCCAGGGTCTTGAGGCCGTCACCGGTGTTGAGCACCACGGTGGTGAGGGCCGGGTCGAGCTGACCGGTCTCGATGAGCTTCTTCGTCACGCCCACGGTGACGCCGCCCGCGGTCTCCGCGAAGATGCCCTCGGTCCGGGCCAGCAGCTTGATCGCGTCCACGATCTGCTCGTCGGTCACGTCCTCCACCGCCCCGCCGGTCCGGCGGGCGATGTCCAGCACGTACGGGCCGTCCGCCGGGTTGCCGATGGCCAGCGACTTGGCGATGGTGTCCGGCTTCACCGGCCGCACCACGTCGTGCCCGTCCTTGAAGGCGCGGGAGACCGGGGAGCAGCCCTCGGCCTGGGCGCCGAAGATCTTGTACGGCTTGTCGGCCACCAGGCCGAGCCGGATCAGCTCCTTCAGCCCCTTGTCGATCTTCGTCAGCTGCGAGCCGGAGGCGATCGGGATGACGATCTGGTCCGGCACCTCCCACCCCAGCTGCTCGCAGATCTCGTACGCCAGCGTCTTGGAGCCCTCGCCGTAGTAGGGGCGGAGGTTGACGTTGACGAAGCCCCAGCCCTCGCCGAGCGGGTCGCCGATCAGCTCCGAGCAGAAGCGGTTCACGTCGTCGTAGGTGCCCTCGATGCCGACCAGGTCGCCGCCGTAGACCGCGGCCATGACGACCTTGCCCGCCTCCAGGTCGTGCGGGATGAAGACGCAGGAGCGGAAGCCCGCGCGGGCCGCCGCGGCGCCGACCGCCCCGGCGAGGTTGCCCGTGGAGGAGCAGGAGAGGGTCGTGAAGCCGAAGGCGCGCGCCGCCTCCACCGCGATCGCGACCACCCGGTCCTTGAAGGAGTGGGTCGGGTTGCCGGAGTCGTCCTTGACGTGCAGGGCGCCGGTGATGCCCAGTTCCCGGGCGAGGTTGTCGGCCTTGACCAGCTTGGTGAAGCCCGGGTTGAGGTTCGGCCGGTCCGCCACGTCGGCGGGGACCGGCAGCAGCGGGGCGTACCGCCAGATGCTGGCCGGGCCGGCCTCGATCCGCCGGCGCAGCTCCTCGGGGTCGCCGCTCGGCAGGTCGTAGGCGACCTCCAGCGGCCCGAAACAGGAGGAACAGGCGAAGATCGGGCCGAGCGGGAAGCGTTCGCCGCACTCGCGGCAGGAGAGCGCCGCGGCAGGGCCGAGCGAGACGTTCGCGGCAGGGGTGGTCGAGCTTTCGGCAGCTTGCACAGCCATGGAGGCGAGGCCCTTTCTCCTCATCTTCCTCACGACGCATCTCGTCGCGAGACGGAATTGGCACCTTCCCTAGCCGGGGACCCCGCGAGCCACACGTCCGAGGACGGTGGGCGTCAGGTGACCGACTGGAGGGTTGCCGGGGCTTCAACGGGCCGTATCCCTCTGCCCCTCTGGATGAGCGGTATGGACCGGGCGCGCACGGGCACGCCTCGGACGTTTGTCGGCGGGGAAACGCTCCCCGATGTGCGGGAGCGTCCGCGTTGCCTAAGACTGTAACCGAACCCCCGGACGACGGAACCGGTCGTCCCGAACCGCGAGATGAGTCACGGACACCCGGGCCGCGCCGCCCGTGCCCCGGCCCCCGCACCACCACCGCCCCACCCGCCCGTCCCGGGGCATC
This sequence comes from Streptomyces pactum, assembly GCF_016031615.1. GTDB lineage: Bacteria > Actinomycetota > Actinomycetes > Streptomycetales > Streptomycetaceae > Streptomyces > Streptomyces pactus. Next base: position 4,257,268 of record NZ_JACYXC010000001.1, on the reverse strand, counting down.
CCCGCAGGTCCGGACGGGTACCGTGGTCCGTCCCCCGGCCGCCGGCCGTCGCCCGGCACAGCCCGGACACACCCCTGGATCCGTACGTCCGCGGTGCGCGCCGGGCGCCGCGGAACCGGCCCCGGCGCGCGGCACACGCCGGCCGCCGGGCCCGGGATCCGGCGCGGACGCGACGGTCGTCCGTCCGGTCCGGCGGCCGTCCGTCCGGCCCGCGACCCCGCCCCGTCCGGTCCGTGGGCGGTCGCCCGCCTCCGTGACGATGACCCCACCGGTCCGGGACGGGTCTTCGACGGGGTACCGGGAGGCCGGATCGCCCTCGTGTCCGGCACGGGCGTCACACTGACCACAACAGCCGATCGCAACAGCAGGGGAGTCGTAGACGTGCTGGAAGAGGTTGAGCGCTGGTGGACGCGGCGGTCCTGGTCCGCGGCCGACCGTCCGCCCGCCCAGCTCCTCGCGGCCAAGGAGGCCACCGGGACCACGGTGAGCGTGGTGCTTCCCGCGCTCAACGAGGAGGCGACGGTCGGCGCGATCGCCGGAACGATCCGGCGCGAGCTGATGACCCCGCAGTGCCCGCTCGTGGACGAACTGGTGGTGCTGGACTCCGGTTCCACCGACCGCACCGCGGCGGTCGCCGCCGCGGCCGGGGCGCGGGTGGTCCACCGCGACCGGATCCTCCCCCGGCTGCCCGCGCTGCCCGGCAAGGGCGAGGTGCTGTGGCGCTCGCTGCTCGTCACCAGCGGCGACGTGGTCTGCTTCATCGACGCCGATCTGCGCGACTTCTCGGCCCGGTTCGTCTCCGGGATCGTGGGACCGCTGCTGACCGAGCCGGACGTGCAGTTCGTCAAGGCGATGTACGACCGCCCGCTGGGCTCGGCCACCGCCGAGGGCGGCCGGGTCACCGAACTGGTCGCCCGCCCGCTGCTCAACCTGCACTGGCCCCGCCTGGCCGGGTTCGTGCAGCCGCTGGGCGGCGAGTACGCGGCCCGCCGCGGGCTGCTGGAGCGGCTGCCGTTCCCCGTCGGGTACGGCGTGGAACTCGGGCTGCTGGTGGACGCCCTGCACACGGTGGGGCTGGACGCGCTGGCCCAGGTGGACGTGGGGACCCGCAAGCACCGGCACCAGGACGGCCAGGCGCTGGGCCGGATGGCCGCCGCGATCTACCGCACCGCGCAGGTACGGCTGGCCCGCGGCCACCTGGTCCGGCCGCAGCTCACCCAGTACGAACGCACCGCGGACGGCTTCACGCCGTCCACCACACCGGTGGACACCGAGGAGCGCCCGCCGATGACCGCGATACCGGAGTACGCGGCCCGTCGCGCCGCGTGACCGGTACCCCGGCCGGCCGGGGTACGCGGCGGCCGGCCGGGCAATGGCACGACCCGCCGGGGTACGCCGCGGCCCGGTGGCAGGGCCCGGGCGGGACGTACCTGCGGCACCCGGATGGAGCAACGCCGGGTCCTCGCCCGGCCCGCGGCGGTCACGCCGGGTCCGGCCCCGGCGTGACCGCCGCCGCACCCGCCCGGTTCCCGGCCGGCGGGGCGATCGCCGCGGCGTGGTGAGTCCGCCGTCACGTTTGCGTTCGGCATCCCCCGGCTAGGCTCGCGACATGGCCTTCGACCCCTCAGGTGCCGGTGCCCGGGTCCTCGTCGCGTCCAACCGGGGCCCGGTTTCGTACACCCTCGGTGACGGCGGTCCCCCCGGACCGGACGGTCTCCCCCCGCTCACCGCCCGGCGCGGCGGCGGCGGCCTGGTCTCCGGACTCAGCGCCATCGGCCCCGACGCGGACGCGGTGTGGGTCTGCGCGGCGCTCGGCGAGGGCGACCGGGAAGCCGTACGGCGTGCCCGCGGGCGGTACCTCGACCCGGCCGACACCGGCGGGCAGCGGGTGCGGATGCTCGACATCGCCCCCGAGACCTTCACCGCCGCGTACAACGACATCGCCAACTCGGTGCTGTGGTTCGTCCACCACATGCTCTACCAGACCCCGCTCGACCCCGTCTTCGACGACCGGTTCCGGGACCGCTGGGCGGCGTACGAGAGGTACAACGCGGCATTCGCGGACGCCCTGGCCCAGGAGGCCGCCGAGGGCGCCTTCGTCCTGGTGCAGGACTACCACCTGGTGCTCGTCCCGGGCATGCTGCGCGAGCTGCGGCCGGACCTGCGGATCGGGCACTTCTCGCACACCCCCTGGGCCCCGCCGGACTACTTCCGGCTGCTGCCCGACGACGTCGCGGCGCAGGTGCTCCGCGGCATCCTGGGCGGCAACCGCGCCGCGTTCCTCACCCGCCGCTGGGCGGACGCCTTCGCCGAGTGCTGCGAACGGGTGCTCGGCGCCACGGTGCGCCGCGTCCCGGAGCAGGAGACGGACGGGGCGGCGGAGCCGGACGCGGAGGTGCAGGGCGCGGAGGCGGTCCGCGAGGCGATCCGCGAGGCGGTGCGCGGCTCCGAGGCGGCCGCCGCGGCGGCCGGCGGCCGGCTGATCGTGGAGTTCGAGGGCCGCACCACCCGCATCGGGGTGCACGGGCTGGGGGCGGACGCGGAGTTCCTGCGGCAGCGGTCCCGGCAGCCGGACGTGGACGAGCGGCTGGCGGCGCTGCGGGCGCAGATCGGCGCCGGGCGGAAGACCATCGTGCGGGTGGACCGCACCGAGCTGTCCAAGAACATCGTGCGCGGCCTGCTCGCCTTCCGCCGGCTGCTGGAGCAGCACCCGCAGTGGCACGGCCGGGTGGTGCACATCGCGTTCGCCTACCCGTCCCGCCAGGACCTGGCGGTCTACCGGGAGTACACCGAGGAGGTGCGCCGGGTCGCCGAGGAGATCAATGCCACCTTCGGCACGCCGGACTGGGAGCCGGTCGCGCTGCACGTGAAGGACGACTTCGCCCGCTCGCTGGCCGCGTACCGGCTGGCGGACGTGGCCCTGGTGAACCCGATCCGGGACGGGATGAACCTGGTCGCCAAGGAGGTCCCGGTGGTCTCCGAGGCGGGCTGCGCGCTGGTGCTCTCCCGGGAGGCGGGGGCCTGCGCCGAACTGGGCGAGGACGCCCTGGTGGTGAACCCGTACGACGTGGAGGCCACCGCGCGGGCCCTGCACGAGGCGCTGGTGATGCCGGAGGGGGAACGGGCCGAGCGGAACCGGCGGCTCGCCACGGCGGCCACCGCACTGCCGCCCCGGGACTGGTTCCTGGCCCAGCTCCGGGCCCTGGACGCCGGCTGACCCCACCGCGCCACCTCCCGCACCCCGAGGTGCGGAGCCGGCCGCCCCGGCCCCGCTCCCCCGCACCGGCGCCCCGGCCCGGCCGGGTCCCGGCCCGGCGGCGGGTGAGGTACGGCGAGAAGGCGTCGTACCGCCGCGCCGCCGCGCCACCGGCCGCTCGGGGGCGTGGCGGCGCGTCCGGAAGCACGTCAGCGCGTCCAGGGCGGGGGCCGGCGGCGCGGCGTCAGCGCGCCCGGAACAACACGGCCGGCGCGCTTCGGGCAGCGCGGCCGGCGCGGTGTCGGTCCGTCCGCGTGGCGGGGCGTCAGCCCGTCCGGGGCGGCGCCAGCTCGTCGGCGAGGGCGTCCAGCAGCCCCACGACACCCTTCGGCCCGTCCACCACCAGGTCGGCCCGGGCGGCGAGTTCGGCCACCTCACTGCTGCCGCTGCACACCAGCAGCCCCGGCAGCCCCTCGGCGCGCCGGGCCTCCACGGCCCCGAGGGCCGCCAGGTCGCCCAGGTCGTCGCCCGCGTACAGCACCGGGCCGGCGTCGGACTCGGCCAGGTACCCGTTGAGCGCGACGCCCTTGTCCATGCCCGGCGGGCGCAGCTCCAGCACCAGGCGGCCGGGCTCCACGATCAGCCCGTGCCGCTCCGCCAGCCGCCCCAGCGGTTCGCGCAGCGCCTCGAAGACGGCCTGCGGGTCCGGGGCCCGACGGGTGTGCACGGCGACCGCCCGGTCGCCCTTCTCCTCGATGTGCAGCTGCCCGGCGAACCCGGTCTCCGTGACGCCGCGCGCCGCGCCGACGGAGGCGAGCACCCCGGGCAGCTCTGCCCGGACGGCGGCCACGCCCGGGTGCGGGTCGGGCGCGGTGACGGCGCCGGTCGCCGCGTCCCAGCGCTCGGCGCCGTAGTGGCCCAGGACGACGAGCCGCTCCAGGCCGGGCACCCCGGCGAAACCGCCGTACCGCACCGCGACCTCGGCGGGCCGCCCGGTGATCACCACGACGGACCGCAGGTGGGGGGCGAGCCGGACCAGCGCCGGCACCGCCCCGGGGTGTGCCCGGGCCTGCTCGGGGTCGGGCACGATCTCGGCCAGCGTGCCGTCGAAGTCGAGGGCGACCACGGCCCGGCCGGGGTCCGCCAGCAACGCGGCGAGGCCGTCCCGGCCGGCCGGGGTGGCGGGCTCCGGGAGGGGGGCACCACCGGTGGAACGCGGGGAAGGATGGCTGTGGCCCATGCGGCGACCATACCCGCACCCGGCGGGGTTACCCCGGTCCCGGCGGGCCGCCCCGGCGCCCGGACACACCGATCCCACGGTCCGTGGGCCCGCCCGCCCCACGGTCCGGCGGCATGCGGGCCCGGCCCCGCTCGGCCCCGGACGCGGGCGCGTCCCGGCCCGCTCAGCGGCGGGCTCGACGTGCACTGCCCCCTCACCGCAGGGCACCACGGGCACGGACCCGCTCGGCCCTGAACGCAGGCGCGACGCGAACCGGCTCAGCGGCGGGCGCGGCGGGCCGCCCGGACGCGGCGGAGGCGGTTGACGGTCACCGGGTCGTGCCGCAGCGCGGCCGGGTCGTCGAGCAGGGCGTTGAGCAGCTGGTAATAACGGGTCGGGGTGATGCCCAGCCGTTCGCGTATCGCGCGCTCCTTGGCGCCCGGGCCCGGCCAGCCCCGCCGCTCCATCGCCAGCACCGCGACGTCCCGCTCGGAGAGACCGCCCGGTCCGGGCACCGCACCGGCGCCCGGCGCGCCCTCGTCCGCGGACACCGCACCGGCCCCGGACACCACATCGGCCTCGGGCGCCACCTCGGCCCCGGACGCCCCGGCGGTCTGATCCGCCGCGCCCGGTCCCCCGTCGGCGCCCTCCGCGCCCGCCCCGCGCCCGCCACGGGGCTGCCCGCGCTCGGCCCTCGGCCGCACGCGCTCGCCCACCGGCTCCGCGCGCTCGTCGGCCGGCCCGGGCCGCGCACGGTCCGGGGCCGGTGCGGACGGGTCGTCCGGGCCGGGGTCGGGGTGCTGGTCGGGGCGTGCGCTCACCCCTCCACCTTGCCACCGCCGGCCGTACGGTGTCCGCGGCCACCGTCACACCCGGCCGGAGGACGCCCGCGACCACCGTCACACCCCGCCGCACCGCGCCCGTGCCCGTGCCCGTGCCCGCGGCCACCGTCGCACGTCGCCGGACGACGACCATGACCACCGTCACACCCGCCCGGCCCGGCCGGGGGCCGGGGGTGCCGGGTCACCGGCCGGCGACCTCCGCCTCGTCACCGGCGCGCTGCAGCTCCCCGAGCACGCTCGCCGGGTCGCCGCCCTCGGCCACCACGGCGCCGATCTTCTCCTTGAGGCCCTTGCTGACGGTCGCCCAGGAGGTCTTGCTGTACGGCAGGAACTCCGCGTGCCGGAGTTCGTCCAGGAACTGCCAGAGCCGCTTGTGATCGCGGCTCTCGCGCATCGCGTCGGACGCGGCGGCGGTGACCGGCAGCAGGTCGTACCGGACGGCGAACTCCAGCACGTTCTCCTTGGCGTACACGAAGTCCAGGAAGCGGCCGATCTCCTCCTGCCGCCCGTTCTGCTTGAAGGCCATCATCCAGTCGGCGATGCCCATGGTGGAGCGCGCCTTGCCGTGGATGCCGGGCAGCGGGGCGGTGCCGTACTTCACGCCGCCCTTCTCCGCCTGCTTCATCAGCGTGGGGTGGCCGTTGAGCATGCCGACCTCGCCGCGGGCGAAGGCGTCGAAGAGCTGCTGGCGGTTGGTGCGGCCGGGGGTGCCGGGGCCGGTGAGGTGTTCGCCGACCAGCTCGTCGCGGAGCCACTCGAAGGTCTTGACGTTCTCCGGCGAGTCGAGGGTGTAGGTGCCGTTGGTGTCGGTGTAGCCACCGCCGCCGCTGAGCATCCACAGCATCGTCTCGGCGGGTGCCTCCTCGGGGCCGAGCGGCAGCCCGTAGGGGATCTTCACCCCGGCCGTCTTGAGCTTCTCCGCGGCGTCCTTCAGCTCGTCCCAGTCGGTGGGCGCGGCGGTGATGCCGGCCTGCTCGAAGAGCGTCTTGTTGTAGAACAGCAGCCGCGCGCTGGCCACGAAGGGCAGGCCGTACTGCACCCGGCCCACCTTGCCGGCCTCGGCTATCGACTCGATGAACCCGGCCTGGGTGGATATGGAGAGCAGCTGGTCGGCGCGGTAGAGCTTGCCCGCGGCGGCGAAGTCGGCGTACGCGCCGATCTGGGCCAGGTCCGGCGCCTCGCCGCGGCGGACCATGTCGGCGACCTTCCGGTCCACCTCGGTCCAGCTGTAGACCTTGACGTCCACCTCGATGTCCTCGTGCTCGGCCTCGAAGGCCCGCGCGAGCTTGTCCCAGTACTCCTGCGACCCGTTGGCGGCGCTGTCGCCGTAGTCGGCCGCGACCACGGTGAGTGTCGTCCCCGAACCCCCGCCGCCACCGCCGCAGGAGGTCAGTGCGGGGGTGATCGCCGCGGTGGCCGCGCCCGCCGCCGAGACACCCAGGAACCGCCGACGCCGCACAGCCGCTCACCCGCCCTTTCACATCGTCCATGTCCATGTGCACGCACCGGGGCGTCCGGTCGCCGCCACGGCGCGGTCAGCGGGTGTTTCCCGCAAACTTCCCCAAGGTCTACACCATGGCCCACCTCACCTCGGTACCGGCCTTCGCTTCCCAGGTGATTTCGATCGATCACCTGCCGAACAGAGGCCCCTACCCCGGCCGCCCCCGCCCGAACTCCCTTTCCGCGCCCGGATGGTGGGCCGGCCGGGCCCCTCGCCACCCGCCGCGCGGCCCCCGGCCGGGGCCGCCGGCCCACGGAGCGGCCGACACGGACCCGGTGAATGGACTAGACCTCTCGCGGCCACTCGGGCGACACTGTTCCCCGTGAAACACGTCATCGCCCTCGATGTAGGCGGCACCGGAATGAAGGCCGCCCTGGTCGCCGCGGACGGCGAACTGCTCCACGAGGACCGGCGGCCGACCGGCCGCGAGGCCGGCCCGGACGCCGTCATCGCGCGGATCCTGGACTTCGCCGACGAACTGCGCGCCCTCGGTGAGCAGCGGTACGGAGTGACGGCCGCCGCGGCCGGGGTGGGCGTACCGGGCGTCATCGACGAGGCCCGGGGCATCGCCGTCTTCGCCGCCAACCTCGGGTGGCGGGACGTGCCGCTGCGCGCGCTGCTCTCGCAGCGGCTGGCCGGCGTCCCGGTCGCGCTGGGGCACGACGTCCGCACCGGTGGGCTCGCCGAGGGCCGGATCGGCGCGGGCAACGGCACCGGCCGCTTCCTCTACGTGGCGCTGGGCACCGGGATCGCCGGGGCGATCGGGATCGACGGCCGCATCGAACCGGGTGCCCACGGGTCGTCGGGGGAGATCGGGCACATCGTCGTCCGGCCCGGCGGCCCGGCCTGCGGCTGCGGCCAGTCCGGCTGTCTGGAGCGGCTCGCGTCGGCGTCCGCGGTGGGCGGCGCCTGGGCCGCCGCGTGCGGCGACCCGGCGGCGGACGCCGCGGACTGCGCCAAGGCCGTCCGGTCCGGCGACCCGCGCGCGCTGGCCGTCTGGACGGACGCGGTGGGGGCGCTCGCCGACGGGCTGGTCACCGCGGTCACCCTGCTCGACCCGGAGATGCTGATCATCGGCGGGGGACTCGCCGAGGCGGGCGAGACGCTCTTCGCGCCGCTGCGGACCGCGGTCGCGGACCGGATCACCTTCCAGCGTCTCCCCTCCATCGTCCCCGC